>WRJZ01000042.1 GCA_009778325.1 Candidatus Endomicrobium neocapritermitis
GTAATAGGAGCGGCGTATTACAGAGAAGAGCTGCCGATAGTAAGGATACCGAAGTTTACGGTAGCGGCGGATTATGAAATGAGAAGCGGGGATGAAGACTTGTTAAAGATAGGAATGGAGAGCAAAGTAATAGAGGGCACGCTGGCGTTGAGAATAGGAGGGTGGAAAGAGCAGATAAATTTCGGGACAGGGTATGAGATAAAGTTTGGAGAATATGCATTGATAATAGATTATGCGTTCGGACTGCCGCTGGAAGTGCAGGAGTCAACGGGTTCGCATTTCTTGAGTTTGATTTTCAGGTTCCCTTAAACGGCAATTAACAAATATAAGAAAACGGCCGGTAACAAGATTTGTTGCCGGCCGTTTTCTAAAATTTTGAAAGTTGTTTTGTAAAATCATTTGACAAAAAACATGGTATTTTGCAAAATTAACTGACAAAATAATGTTTATTTGGTAAAAAAGAGGTTATGAAATGCCGGACGCTTTGCCTGCAATTTTTGAAAGGCTCAAAAAAAATGATTTGTCTTTTTACTGTCTTCTTCCGGTTTTAGTTTTGTCTGCCGGCGGAGGTTTTGTATTTTCGGTCACTGTTCAAACACTTATCTCCGTAATACTTGTTTTTTTCTTCTGCTTAAATTTTATTAAAAAATCATTTACCGACAAAAGCGTTTTTATAGTATTGCTTCCTTTGGCGGCGGTATTTTTTTCGTATTTAGGGGCGGATTTTCAGGTAAATGTCCGTAATGCTTCTTTGGGGCTTGTAAATGCGCTTCTTGCTTTTTTTATTATGCTTTACGCCGGCAAAAAAAGCAAAGAAAATATATTGATTGCAATTGTGTTTATCGGCGTTTGGGTGTCATTTTTTCTTTTTACGCAAATATTTACCGGCGGCGATGATATAGAGCAGATGGCTTTAAACATCAATATTATTGCCGGGTTTTTGCTTATTGTTTATCCGCTAACATTCGCTTTTGCGCAAAAAAATAAAAATACGGAAGTATTTTTGCTTTTGGCTTTTATCATATTCGGAGCGATTGTTTTGACTAAATCCAGAACGGCGATAGCTCTTTCCTATGCGGTGAGCATATTTTATTTTCTGAAATTAAAAGAACAAAAGTACATCAGAATATTTTTCGCCGTTATTTCCGTAATTGTTCTTGCGGGGCTTGTTTATGCGTTTTATTCAAAAACGGATTGGAAAAGCTTTTCAGACAGGCTGATTTGGTGGAAAACCGCGTTGCTTATGTTTAAAGACTATCCTTTTTTCGGAGCCGGGTTCGGCAATTACTCCGCTTTATTTTCTTATTACAGGCCTGAACCCGTGTTGAATACGCTGTTTGCACACAATGTGTTTTTTCAGCTGCTTGCCGAGACGGGAATAGCGGGGATAATGTGTTTTTTCGCCGCGTTTTATGTAATAGCAAAAAAAGCTTTCAGGTCTTTTAAGCTTAAAAGCATAGACCCGGCATACATGCAGGCTGTTATTGTCAGCATAGTATTTTTTCTTATATTTAATTTAGCAGAGTACGGCTTTTATTTGCCTGTCTGCATGATGACATTTTTTGTTTTATGCGCATTTTTGTGGGATGCGGACAGCGTGAAAAGGAAAAATCTCTTTGCTTTGATTATTATTGTTCCGGCTTTGGCAGCCGTATATTTTGCAATTCAGCCGGCAATTGCCGAAAGATATTATGAGAAAGGAAAGATGTATGCCGCAAAAAAAGATTATGAGGAAGCGCGAAAACAGTACTTAGGCGCCATAAAATATGACGCTAAAAACCCTGAATATTATCATCAGGCTGCCGACAGCAGTTTCAGACTGTACGCTTTAAACAATCAGGCGGAAGAATCTTTTTTGGATGATACGATAGCGTTTGAGCTTCAATCCGAAAAACTCTACAGGCATTCGGCGCAGATAAAAGCAGGGCTTGCAAATCTCTATAATTTAAAAGGCGACGCGGAAAATACCGCGAAATATGCCGAAGCTGCCCATGAAGCGGATAAATTTAATCCGCATTACGGAAGCATTCGATGAAACAAATAACAATTTCTATTTTGGCGGTGCTTATGTTTTTCGGGAATTTACCTGCGCAGATTCCGTCAAGCGGCAGATCAGAAAGAGTTATTAAAAAAGTTACTCCGAAGCTTGAGACGGAATTTGAAAGCAAAAAACTTAAGCTCGGAAATAATATTTTTATCAGAATTTTTAAAGAAGAATATGTTTTGCAGGCGTGGGTTAATGACGGAAAAAAGTATACGCTTTTTAAAGAATATCCGATTGCATACTATTCCGGCGGACTTGGAACAAAAACAAAACTGGGCGATCAAAAAAGTCCGGAAGGATTTTATGCTATTACGCCGAAAAGCCTTAATCCGGCAAGTTCCTATCACCTTTCTTTTAATATAGGATACCCAAACGCTTATGAACGGCACAGAGGTTACACGGGCAGCCATATAATGGTGCACGGCAGCGATGTTTCAATAGGCTGTTATGCCATGACGGATCCTCAAATTGAAGAAATATATACTATTGTGCATAAGGCATTTGAAGGCGGACAGAAAGAAATACGCGTGCACATATTTCCGTTTAAAATGACTCAGAAAAATATGGAGAAACATAAAGGCGATAAGAATATGCCTTTTTGGAAAGAGCTTGTCGAGGGTTATAATTACTTTGAAAGTACAGAAAATCCTCCGAAAATGCGTGTAAATAACAAAGGCAAATATTACGCCGCGAAAGACATAACGCCATAATATGGAGGAGTACACCGGGCATGAAAATTATAAATTTTATAAAAAATCATAAAACAATATTGTCGTTTTGTTTTTTTCTGGTTCTTATTGCTTTGGTATACGGGCAAAGTTTGAAATACGATTTTATATATCTTGACGATGATATTTTAATAGTTGATAGAATTGAATATATTTCTAATTATAAAAATGTTCCGCTTTTTTTCACTAAGTCGGTTCATGATACAGAACGTGACCCTTATTACAGACCGTTGCTTAATATTTCGTTTTTTACCGACGCTTTTTTTTGGAAGGAAAAACCTTTCGGCTATCATTTGACTAATATATTGCTGCACATTGCGTCCGTGTTTTTAATTTTTTTATTGTTGAGCAGGCTGAACTTTAATAAAAAAATTGTTTTTGTTTTGGCATTGCTTTTTGCCGCTCATCCGGCATTTGTACAGGCAGTTGTGTGGATTCCCGGGAGAAATGACACTTTGCTTGCGGTTGCCGTGACGGCGTCTTTGATTTTTATTTTTGACTACTTCAATGAAAACAAGAAAAATATATATAAGTTGTTCCTGTTCGTATTTTTCTTCGTTGCCGCGCTGTTTATAAAAGAGACAGCTGTCGTAATGATTGTTGCGGTTCCGTTATTTGTGCTGCTATTTTGTCGCAATGCCGGCAGAAAAGACCGGATTGCATTGTTTTTGCTTTTATTTTTATTGTGCTTGGGATTTATTGCTGCGCAAACAAGTGTGGTATTGAAAGAAAACGCAGTCTCGCTTACAGTAAGCTATGTAATACAAAACATCTTAAAATCGATGCCTATATTTCTTAGTTATATTGAGAAGATAATAATTCCCATACGAATAAATATTATTGATGGAAAAATTTATTTTGACTGGCTGACATTCATCGCTTTGTGTTTTTTTCTCACACCGGTAATAGCTTCTTTCTTCTTTAGAATCGGCAGGATTAAAATAATTCTTTTCGGATTGTTTTGGTTTGTCATATTTATACTTCCAACATTTGTAATGCCTGCCTTCCTTGTTTCTTGTCACAGATTGTATGTTCCGGTTATAGGCGTTTTATTGATGTTTGCTGAATTTTTGAGTTCATTTGCAAATAAAATAAAAGTAGGTGAAAAGTATATTGTTGTGTTATTGTTTATTATAGCTGTGTCTTTTGCATTCATATCTTATATTGATGCCAAGAAATTTCAAAACAGAGCAATATTTATAATCAATGCGTTAAGCGAAGATCCTGTTCCATATTTGATAAGATGTAAAGCCGCTGAATATTATTTTTCATCCGGAATGCTTACGAAAGCGGAAAATGAAATAAAAAAAATTGAAACTGAGGAATTCGGTACGTATCATTTAAGGATTTTGGGACACATTTATACATTTAAAAAAGAATACGACAAAGCAATAAATATTTTTGAGACATTAAGCGAAATGAACAGAGATGAGATTGCAATAAAAGCGCTTATCGACATATATTTAATTCATGATGAATATGAAAAGGCTTTATTAAACGCTGAAAAACTTTTTAATAAATATCCCGATAACGAAAAATATAAAAACATATATATGGATGTCAGACAAAAAATATACGGAACAAACGGCGGTGTATGAAAGTTATAAATTTTATAAAAAATCATACAACAATATTGCCATTTTGTTTTTTTCTGATCCTTATTGTTTTTGTATACGGGCAAAGTTTGAAGTATGATTATACTTATTTGGACGATGATACTCTTGTTCTGCGCAATTATGATTTTATTTCAAATTATAAAAACATCCCGAGGTTTTTCAGTAAATCAGTCTTTTATTCAAGCGGCGATTCTTTTTACAGACCTATTTTAACTCTTTCTTTTTTCGTTGACGCCATGATTGCCGGTAAAAAGCCTTTCATGTACCATCTTTCCGGTATAGTTTTTCATATAATTTCCGTGTTTTTGATTTTTGTTTTTTTCAGAAAAATGCAATTTGATGAAACTTTAACGTTTTTGTTTGTTTCTTTGTTTGCCGTGCATCCGGCATTACTCAGCGCTGTTGCCTGGATACCTGGAAGAAATGATACCATTCTCACAATTTTTGTCCTTTTATCCGTGATTTTTCTTTTCGATTATTTTGAGAACAATAAAAAAATAATTTCAAAGTTTATAATATTTGCGTTTATGTTTTTTGTGGCATTGTTTACAAAAGAAAGCGCTATTGCTATGCTTGTTGTTATTCCGGTCTTTATGTTTTTCTTTTGTAAAAATACCTCAAAAAAAGATTATTTTACGGTTTTTCTTACTATGTTTTTTATTGCTTTTATGTATACGGTCGCAAGAACAATTGCTCTTGGCGGAGCTTCTTCAAATATGGCGTTTGATTTTTTTAAATCGGCAAAATCTATTTTTGTTTATTTGGAATATATTATAATTCCGTCGCGTATATATCTTGTTACTGAAAAATTGACGGTTGATTTTTTGACTGTAATATCGTGCGTTATTTTTTTTGTTCCGGTTGTTGCCTCATTATTTTTTAATATAGGACGCAAAAAGATTGTGTTGTTCGGTTTGCTTTGGTTTGTCGCGTTTCTGGCGCCGTCTTTTATGTCGCCTAATGATAATTTTTTATTGCTTACGCATAGGCTTTATTCCGCTTCCTTGGGTGTAATGTTTATATTTATAGAATTTTTTACAGCTGTGTCCGTCAAAATAAAACTTTCAAAAAAGTATTTATATTTTATGCTTATAATTTTTATTGTACTGTTTACATTTACGTCTTTTATGCAGGTAAAAAAGTTTCAAAATAGAGAAACTTATTTTTTTAATGCCTTGAACGAACAGCCTGATTCCGAAATATTAAGGGCTAAAGTCGCGGGGTTTTACGCCGAAAAAGGAATGCTTGAAGAAGCAAAGAAAGAGATTTTGAGTATAAAAAGCGAAGACGGCTCCCATAGCGCTGTATACTATGGAATGCTGGCATATATTTACTCTCTTGAAGGAAGTTATGACAAAGCAATAGAAATATTTGAACGGTTAATTGCTGTGAACCCGCACGATGAAATTGCAATATATAGCGCGGGCGGAATATATTTTTTACAAGGCGAATACGGTAAAGCGTTAGAGTATGCTGAAAGGCTGCTTAATATTCGTCCCGAGCAGTTAATCTATCAAGAGAGGTATAACAAATTTAAGGCTGCATATGACGAAAACTTAGGAAAGTAAGTTTATAAATTATGGAGGCGTATAATGAAACAGGGTTTAATTGTTTTGGCTGTTCTGTTTTTTGCCGTAATATTCGGTTCAATATCAATCTATAATTCGCTTATAGCATTGAACGAAAATGTATCCGGGAAATGGAGCCAGATTGATAATCAGCTCCAAAGGAGAAATGACCTTATACCGAATCTTGTAAATACCGTTCAAGGTTATTCTGCGCACGAACAAAAAGCGATACATGACGTTGTCGTAGCCAGAACAAAACTTGCAGGGGCTTCGGGTCCTGAAGCAAAAGGCGTTGCTTCAGGCGAGCTTGGCGGCGCTATAGGGCGCCTGCTTGCAGTTGTTGAAAATTATCCTGATTTAAAAGCCGATAAAACTTTTACCGGACTTATGGATGAGCTTTCAGGGACTGAAAACCGCATTGCCGCGGCGCGCAGAGATTATAATGATTCCGTACGGATATTTAACACAAAAATCCGTACTTTTCCTTCAAGTATTTTTGCCGATATGCTTCGGTTTACGGCAAAAGAATATTTTAAAGTCGACGAAAGCGTTAAAGATGTGCCGCAGGTAAGCTTTTAAAGCCGGAAGCTGAAAAGGGTTTTTATGAAAAAATTGATATTTATTATACCGTTTTTATTTATATTTATTCCGCTTAGCGCCGAAATAAAAATACCTCCTAAACCGTCTGAGAGTATTTATGTTCAGGATCACGCAGGCCTGTTAACCGCGGATATGATAAACAAAATAAACGCGGACAGCCAATGGCTTTATAATAATTCAAAAGCACAGATAGTTATAGTGACCGTAAACTCATTAAACGGCGAGTCCATAGAAGATTACGCGTTGGAAGTTTTAAGGCAGTGGGGCATAGGAGACAAAGATCTTAACAACGGGGTTTTAATTTTAGTTGCCTTAGGAGACAGAGAGTCCAGAATCGAAGTAGGATACGGTTTGGAAGGCGCTTTGACAGATGCAAAAACAGGAAGAATTCAGGATGAATACATGCTGCCGTTTTTCAGGCAAGGAAAGTACGGCCAAGGAATAGTCAGCGGATATAATGCTGTTTTATCGGAAGTATTAAAAGAGTACGGTTTACAATACGATAATTTGAATGAGCTGGTAAGAGCCGATGATGAAAATTCCGAACCGGGAATGCCTCTTTTTTTAAAAATTTTTATAGCAATATGTGTGCTGCTCTGGCTGTTAGGAGTTATTCATGCTATTAAAACCGGCAAACGCGGCGGAGGAAAAGGCGGGCATGGCGGCGGAGGTTTCAGAGGCGGAAGCGGTTCTTCTTTTAGAAGCGGCGGAGGCAGCGGAAGAAGCAGTTTCGGCGGAGGAAGCGGCGGAGGCGGCGGTTCAAGCAGAAGATGGTAATAACGGCAGTTAATAGTTAAGAGTTAATAGATAATAGTTGTTGAATTTCGGCGAAGCCGAAATATATTCATAGGTTTTCGCTGAGGCTTTGCCTCTGCAAAAACACCGAAACTATTATCTATTAGTTATTAACTATTAACTGTTAGTTTGACTTTCTTCTCGTAATTCGATACAATCTCGTTTTAAAATTCATTGAAAAATAAATATATTTTCATTATAGGAGCATAATCATGGCGCGCAAAATTACGCTTATCCCGGGAGACGGGACAGGTCCGGAAATTACGGAAGTTACAGTAAAAGTTGTTGAAGCTACCGGAGTTAAAATTGATTGGGAAATAGCCCATGCCGGCATTGATATTATGGAAAAAGAAGGCACGCCTCTTCCGCAAAGCACATTGGATTCCATAGCAAAAAATAAAATCGCTTTAAAAGGGCCTATTACAACACCGATTGGAACTGGATTTCGTTCAGTAAATGTAGCTATAAGAAAAGAGCTTGATCTTTATTCATGCCTCAGACCGTGCAAATCTTATGAAGGCGTAAAATCAAAGTATAATAACATAGATTTGGTTGTAGTAAGAGAAAATACCGAAGATTTATACGCGGGCGTTGAGTATCCGGAAGATACGGAAGAAGCCAAAAAAATAATAGAAATTTCTAAAAATAAGATAAGGGAACATTCCGCTATATCCATAAAGCCGATATCCGCTTTCGGAACGGAAAGAATAGTTCGTTTTGCTTTTGAATATGCCGTAGAAAATGACAGAAGAAAAGTTACCGCCGTAACAAAGGCAAATATTATGAAATGCACTGACGGGCTTTTTTATAAAGTTGCCAGGGAAGTGGCTAAAGATTATGAAGGGAAAATCGAGTATGAAGAAAGATTGGTCGACAATATGAGCATGCAGCTTGTACAAAAACCCGAGCTGTATGACGTTTTAGTTTTGCCCAATCTTTACGGAGATATTATATCCGACCTTTGCGCGGGCCTTGCAGGCGGGCTTGGCGTTGCTCCCGGAGCGAATTTCGGAAAGGATATAGCCGTTTTTGAGGCTGTGCACGGTTCTGCTCCGAAATATAAAGGGTTGAACAAAGTCAATCCCACGGCTTTGATACTTTCGGCAAAACTTATGCTTGAACATATCGGCGAAGATGGCGCTGCTTTCAGGCTTGAAAAAGCCGTGTCGGACGTTATAGCCGAGAAAAAGCATGTCACATATGATTTGGGCGGCGTTGCAGGCACAAAAGAAATGGGGCAGGCGATAATTAATAAACTTAAGTAAAAGCCTCTAAGGACCTTAAAGTCCTTAAAGACATTAAGGACTTTAATAATGGAAAAAACTTGTGTAATAATTAAACCCGACGGAGTATGCAAAAAAGTTTCGGGTGACATAATAAAAAAGTTTGACGGCGAAGGTTTAAAACTTGTCGCGATGAGAATGGTCAGGCCTGCAAGACAGGTTATGGAAAGTTTTTATTCGGTGCACAAAGACAGGGAATTTTTTAAGCCTCTGATTGACTTTGTCTGCTCCGCTCCATTGGTTGTAATGGCTTGGGAAGACGATAATGCGGTTTCTAAAGTCAGAGGCATTATAGGTTCTACGAATTCAAAAGAAGCCGCTTCCGGGACCATAAGAAATATGTTCGGTACGGATAACAGAAGAAACGTGGTGCACGCTTCCGACAGCGTTGAAAACGCGCAAAAAGAGATTGCTTTTTTCTTCAATCCGGAAGATATTATGGAATATGATTACAACGACTGGCAATGAAGTAAGGCAGAGTGAAGATTGAAGAGTGAAAAGTGAAGATAAAGAGCGCTTCGCGCGGATATTTAGTGTCGCTGCCGTATCTTCACTCTCAATTCTTCAATCTTCACTCTGTCGTTAAAAAGGGGATGTCATAATGAAAATACTTGTCGTCAACTGCGGTTCGTCATCGGTAAAATATACGCTTTTTAAGATGGATACCGAAAAAAAGATTGCCTGGGGAATAATAGAGTGCATAGGGCTTCCCGAAGCTTATTATAAAAGGCAGTCCGTAGGCGCGGAAGAAAAAAAAGATTCCGTTAAAGTTGCAAACCATATGGGAGCGGTTGAACTTATAATAAAGGAATTGATATCTCCTGAAACCGGCAGCATAAAAAGCATAGAAGAAATAGCCGTCGTAGGCCATAGGATAGTTCACGGAGGAGATAAATTCTCAAAATCCGTTCTTGTTACGGAAGACGTAAAAGAAGGCTTGAAAGATTGTTTTTCAATAGCTCCTTTGCATACTCCCGGCCACTATGAAGGTATTTTAGCTGTTGAAAAGATGCTTCCGGGAATTCCTTCCGTTTTAGTTTTTGACACGGCTTTTCACCAGACAATTCCAGATTATGCATATATGTACGCGCTTCCTTATGAATATTATGAAAACGACCATATCAGAAAATACGGTTTTCACGGAACATCGCACGATTATGTTTCCCAGAGAGCGGCTGCTATGCTCGGCAAGCCAAGAAATGAATTAAAACTCATTACGGCTCATTTGGGCAACGGCAGCAGTCTTGCCGCGATAGAGTACGGTAAAGTTATCGATACGTCAATGGGATTTACTCCTTTGCAGGGCGTTATGATGGGCTCAAGATGCGGAGACATAGACCCGGCGATTATTCCGTATCTTATAAATGAAAATAAAGATTTTGCAAGCCCGGCGGCGCTAAACGTTTTGATGAATAAAAAAAGCGGCTTGCTCGGAATTTCCGGCCTTTCGACCGATATGAGAACAATAGTTAAAGCCGTTGCGGCCGGAAATAAAAAAGCGAAACTTGCTTTTGACATGCTTTGCTACAGCATTAAAAAATATCTAAGTTCGTATTTCGGCATTTTAAACGGAATTGACGGATTGGTGTTTACCGCGGGAATAGGGGAAAACTCGCCGTCCGTAAGAGAGCTTATATGCGAAAATCTTTCTGCTTTGGGCATAGAAATGGATGTTGAAAAAAACAATGAGCCTTCAAGCGCGGAGAGATTTGTTTCTACGGAAAATTCAAAAGTTAAAATTATGATAATACCTACAAATGAAGAATTGATGATTGCCCGTGAGTCAAAAAAGGTATTGACAAACGAATAGCCAACATTTTATAATGAAAAAGGCAGAAGCTTAGAAGTTTGGAAGCTTAGAAGTTTGGTTACGACAAAGACGAAACAGACACAGCTTCTCCAAACTTCTAAACTTCAAAGCCCTCTAAACATCTATTATGAAGCAGTTAATTTTTAATAATTCGGATTTTATCAAATCCGATACGGTTGAAAGAAGAATTGAAAAGTTTGAAGGCGATATCGGTTATTCTTCGGACATTGCGGTTAGTCTTAAAGTAATCAAAATATCGGATGATAAAGCATATGTCAGCGGCGCGGTTGAGGGGTACGTTAATATGGAATGCGCGCGCTGTCTTTCTTTATACCGTCATCCGGTAGAGCTTTTTATTGAAAGCGAGATGGATTTTTTAAACGGCGAAATCGACATGGATGAAGAGATAAGGCAGCGCATAGTTCTGGATTTGCCGCCAAAACCTTTATGCGACCAGGATTGTCTTGGCATCTGTCCGGAATGCGGCAAACATAATATCGAGAACGACAAATGCTCATGCAGCAGCAAAAATGACGAAGAATTTATAAAACACAGATGGGAAAATTTATTTAAAAAAAAATAAAAGGCAGAGAATAGAGTTTAGAGTATAGATATAGAGTTTTTGCTTTGCAAAAACCTGTTAAATAGGTTTCGCCAAAGGCGAAACACAACATCTATACTCTAATATCTACTATCTATTATCTGTCGTTAAAACGGAGGAAGTAAAATGCCAAATCCAAAAAGAAAACACACCCCTCACCGCAGGGACTGCAGAAGATCGGCGAATTCCAAACTGGAAAACCCGAATTCGAGCAAATGCCCAAACTGCGGCGCGCCGAAGATGCCGCATAAAGTATGTCCTGACTGCGGATTTTATAACGGAAAACTTATAATTCCCAAAAAAGTTAAGAAAAAAGCAGCGGCCCAAGCCCAGGAACAAGAGGCTTCAAAATAATGATAATTGCGCTTGATGCGATGGGCGGCGATTTTGCGCCCGCTTCAACTGTGGAAGGTGCTATTTTTGCCGCGAAAGAATCAAAGCATAAAGTATTGCTTGTCGGTCCGGAAAAATTAATAGCCGAAGAACTGCTGAAATACCATAAAAAGTATAATCTGCGGTCTTTGGATATTGAAATCGTTAACGCGACAGAAGTCATAAGCATGGGCGAACATCCCGCAAAAGCCGTAAGACAGAAAAAAGATTCTTCACTGTCGGTATGCGCTAAACTTGTTGCGTCCGGCAAAGCCGACGCGTGCGTTTCCCTGGGAAATTCGGGAGCGGCTATGGCGGCGGCTCTTTTTTACATGAAAAGAATCGAAGGCGTTTTAAGACCCGCGATTTCTTCCGCTTTTCCGACAATTGACGGGCACTGCATAATAGCCGACGCCGGGGCAAATATGGACTGTAAGCCCGAACATTTGATGCAGTTCGCAATAATGGCAAGTTTATATTTTGAAAAAGTTTTTAAAATGGAAAAGCCTAAAGTGGGAGTTGTTTCGGTAGGCGAAGAGCCGACAAAAGGAAACGAGCTTTCTCTTGCGACTTATGAAATGCTTAAAAAATCAGATTTAAATTTTATCGGAAACATTGAAGGCCGCGATATAACAAAAGGCAAAGCCGACGTAGTCGTTTGCGACGGGTTTGTCGGCAATGTAATACTTAAGTTCGGCGAAGGACTTGCAGAGACGATGCTCAGCCTTGTTAAAAAAGGGCTTAAAAAGCATCCGATAGCATGGGCTTCGCTTCCTTTTTTGTGGGCCGCTTTAAAAGATTTGCGTAAAAAAGTCGATTACAGGGAGCTTGGCGGAGCTCCGCTTCTCGGCGTTGACGGAGTCTGCATAATAGGGCACGGAAGTTCAAACGGCGTTGCCGTGAAAAATGCAGTTCTTGCCGGGGCGCGCGCCGCCGAGCATGATTTGACTAATGAAATAAAAGACGCAATTGCAAAATACGAAGCGAAAGTAAATACAGTTTCAAACGGTTAAAAAATGAATAAAAAAACAGGCGTAAAAATTTTAGGCACAGGCTCTTATTTTCCGAAAAAAGTTCTTACAAATGCCGATTTGGAAAAGATAGTTGAGACCTCTAACGAATGGATTACAACCAGAACCGGCATAAAAGAAAGGCATATTGCCGAAAAAGACGAAGTTACTTCCGACCTTGCGTATCAGGCTTCTATTGATGCTTTAAAGGCCGCGAATATATCCGCCGAGCAAATAGATTTAATTCTTGTGGCTACAATCACTCCCGACATGTTATTTCCTTCAACGGCATGCATGCTCCAGACTAAGCTTGGGTTGAAAAATACTCCGGCTTTTGACTTGCTTGCCGCATGCAGCGGATTTATATACGGTCTTTCAATAGCGAAAGCGTATATTGAATCCGGAATGTACAAAAATATTCTTCTTGTAGGCGCTGAAACGCTTTCCAGAATTACTGATTGGGAAGACAGAAATACATGCGTATTGTTCGGAGACGGAGCCGGAGCGATGGTCTTGTCGGCATCGGAAGAAAATGATGATGTTTTATCGGTTTGTCTCGGAGCGGACGGGTCATACGCTGATTTACTTAAACAGCCGGGGGGCGGCTCCGCCTGCCCTGCCACTGAGGAAAGCGTAAAAGCTAAGATGCATTACGCGAAAATGGAAGGAAAAGAAGTATTTAAGGTTGCTGTTACAAAAATGGGACAGGCAGCCGAAAAAGCGCTCGAGACGGCAAAAAAGAAAATTGAAGATATAAAATTATATATCCCTCATCAGGCAAATATGAGAATTATTGAAGCGGTCGCGAAAAAATTGGATGTTTCTATGGAAAGAGTATTTGTTAACATCCATAAAACCGGAAATATTTCTTCCGCCACAACAATAACAGCTCTTGACGAGGCTATAAAAACAGGCAAGCTTACAAAAGGCGATTTGGTTGAAATTGTCGCTTTCGGCGGCGGTTTTACCTGGGGCGCTGCGGTAATACGAATTTAACAACAGAGTGAAGAGTTAAAAGTGAAGAGTGAAGATGTCGTGTTTCGGCTTTGCCGAAACTGATTAATAGGTTTTCGCGAAGCGAAAACACATTATCTCCACTCTTCACTCTTCAATCTTCACTCTTTTCTAAAGGATTTTTTATGAAAATAGCATTAATGTTTCCGGGGCAAGGCTCTCAAACTGTCGGAATGGGAAAAGAGCTTTATGATAAGTATCCCCAAGCAAAAGAAATTATAGATCAGGCGGGGGATGAACTCAAAAAAATCATATTTGAAGGGCCAGAAGAAACTTTGAAAATGACAAAATATACCCAGCCTGCTATTTTTACGGTGAGCATGGCTGCTTTTGAAGTTTTAAAAGAAAATATCAATTTTGCCAAAAATGAATTTGTTGCCGCAGGCCATTCTTTGGGCGAATATTCCGCTCTCTGCGCTGCCGGTTTTTTCAGTTTTAAAGACGGTTTATCCATGGTAAAAGCCAGAGGCGAATATATACAAAAAGCTTCCGAATCAAACCCCGGCACCATGGCGGCAATAATGGGGCTTGAAGAAGCCGTAGTTAAAGATATATGCAAACAAGCATCTATTGTAGGCGTGTGCGAACCGGTTAATTTTAATTCTCCCGGGCAGATTGTTATAGCCGGAACCGTTGATGCGGTAAATAAAGCCGTTGAACTTGCCAATGCTGCCGGCGCAATGAAATGCGTTGTTTTAAATGTTTCCGGTCCTTTTCATTCTTCTTTAATGTCTCCGGCAGCCGATATGATGGCCGAAGAGCTTAAAAAATATGACTTTATAAGTCCCGGGTTCGGCGTTTACACAAACTGCGACGCCGTATTGACAAAAGACTCCGCAATTGTTAAAGATAAATTAGTAAAACAGATAAAAAGCGCGGTCAGATGGGATCAAAGTATCCAAAATATAATAAATGACGGTTTTGATAAGTTTATCGAAGTAGGCCCGGGCAAAGTTTTGGCAGGTCTCCTAAAAAGGATTGACAGGTCAAAAAAAGCTTTGAATGTCGAAGATGCCGCATCGCTTGAAAAAACTATACAGGAGTTAGGTAAATGAGACTTAAAGGAAAAACAGCCGTAATAACAGGTTCGGCTCAGGGAATAGGAAAATCCATAGCGGAAACATTCGCGCAGGAAGGCGCAAATCTTGTGATATCGGATATTAATGCGGAATTATCGCAAAAAACCGCCGATGAAATAAAGGCAAAATACGGAGTCGAAACATTGGCAGTCGCCGGAAACGTTGCAAAACTTGATGAGTGCGAAAGTCTTGTCAAAGCCTCGCTTGACAAATTTTCCAAAATAGATATACTAGTGAACAATGCCGGCATAACAAAGGATAATCTCGTCCTGAGAATGACCGAAGCTGAGTGGGACGCTGTTATCGCGGTTAACTTAAAAGGCGTGTTTAATTGCATAAAAGCCGCTTCAAAGCCTATGTTTAAGCAAAGAGAAGGAAGAATAATAAATATTGCTTCCGTAGTAGGCGAAATGGGCAATGCGGGACAGATTAATTATTCCGCTTCAAAAGGCGGAGTAATAGCTATGACAAAGACATGCGCTAAGGAGTTTTCTTCAAGAAATATTCTTGTTAACGCAATAGCTCCGGGATTTATACGCACGGCAATGACAGACGTGTTAAGCGACGATGCAAAAAAAGCAATGTCGGATATAATACCGCTTAAAAGACTTGGCGAAGCTTCAGACATAGCTAAAGCCGCTTTATTTTTCGCAAGCGATGATTCATCTTATATAACGGGACACGTTCTTTCGGTGAACGGCGGAATGTATATGTAACGGCAGTGAATAGTGAGTAGTTAGTAATGAGTAGTAAACGGCAAGTACAAAATATAGTAAAAAATAGTTAAGAAGTTATTGGTTTGAGTTTGTGGATGTGTAGTTTACTACTCACTGCTCACTACTAACTACTAACTAACAAAAGGGAGGAGTAAAAAAATGGCAGACACAGAAGCGAGGGTAAAAGAAATTATTGTTGAGCAGTTAGGCGTAGATCCGGCGGAAGTAGTGACAGGCGCGTCTTTTGTTAACGACTTAGGCGCCGATTCATTGGATACCGTTGAACTCGTAATGGCTTTTGAAGAAGAGTTCGGTATTGAAATTCCTGACGAAGAAGCTGAAAAAATTCAGACTGTCGGAAACGCGGTTGAATATATAAAAGCTCACGCGGCCGGCAAATAATTTTTTCTTAAGGCTAATAAGGCATTACAATGAAAAAAAGAATAGTTATAACAGGCATAGGAGTAGTTACGCCTATAGGCATAGGTAATGAAGAGTTTATCAAAGGCCTTAAGGAAGGCAGGTCAGGCGCTTCGAATATTGAAACGTTTGACGTAAGCGCTTATTCCACGAAATTTGCCGCTTCTGTCAAAAATTTTTCTCCGGAAGAGTTTATTGACAAGAAAAAAGCAAGAAGAATGGCAAGATTTACGCAGCTTGGCATGGCTGCGGCGAAAATGGCTATTGAAGATTCAAAACTCGATCTTTCAAAAGAAGACATGTCCAGAATCGGCGTTATCACTGGCACGGGAATCGGCGGGTTGGACGTAATCGAAGAAGAAGAAAAGACTCTTTTGGAGAAAGGACCCAGAAGAGTAAGTCCTTTTCTTATTCCGATGATTATTACTAACATGCTTCCGGGTGAGATATCCATTCAGTACGGATTTATGGGCGTCAATTACGCTGTTACAAGCGCCTGTTCATCCGGAAATCATGCTTTGGGAGACGCTTTAAGAGCGCTTCGCTACGGCGACGCTGACGTTATAATTTCCGGCGGAGCAGAGGGCGCGATTACGCCTTTGGGGCTTGCCGGTTTTTGTTCGATTAAAGCATTATCCCACAGAAACGACGAACCTCAAAAGGCTTCAAGGCCATTTGACAAAAATCGCGACGGTTTTCTCATGGGAGAAGGTGCGGGTATTATCGTTCTCGAAACTTTGGAGCACGCGTTAAACAGAGGCGCGAAAATATATGCCGAGCTTGCCGGGTACGGAGCGTCTAATGACGCGTACCATATGACGGCTCCCGAACCGGAAGGGAAGGGTGCGGTTTTGGCTATGGAAAACGCTATCGCGGACGCCGGTATTTCAAAGGAAGAAATCGATTATATTAACGCGCACGGCACGTCTACGGAATTTAATGACAAAACCGAAACTTTGGCTATAAAGAAAGTTTTCGGAGAAAGAGCGTATAATATTCCGATATCATCGACAAAATCGATGACCGGACATCTTTTAGGCGGAGCCGCCGCTGTGGAACTTGCGGCAATCGTTCTTTCAATGCAGGAAGGTTTCATCCATCCGACGATAAATTATGAAACGCCGGATCCGGAATGCGACCTTGATTATGTTCCGAATACGGTAAGAAACCAACAGATAAACTGCGCTCTTTCAAATTCGCTTGGTTTCGGCGGACATAACGGCGTAATAATTATAAAAAAATATGTCAAATAAAAGTCTTGAAAAACTTCAAAAGGTTATTGAATACCAGTTCAATAACCTTGAAGTTTTAATGATAGCTTTGACTCATAAATCATACGCAGCCGAGTCTGGAATACAAATATACAATGAGCGGATGGAATTTCTGGGCGACAGCATTCTGTCCGCTATTGTCGCAGAAAGCCTTTACTACAGATACTCTGACGAAACGGAAGGAAAACTTTCCCAGTTAAAATCCCAAATAGTGTCGTCTCAGAATTTAAGCGTATGGGCAAAAGAAATTAAGCTCGGCGATTTTATTCTGTTGGGTAAAAGCGAAGACACAAAAGAAGCGAGGCAGAGGGAAGGTTTGCTGTGCGACGCTTTTGAAGCGTTAGTTTGCGCGGTTTATTTGGACGGCGGTTTTGAAAACGCGAAAAGAATTGTTTTGAAGTTTCTTGACAAGCAGCAGCAAATAGTTATAACGGATTATAAAAGCAGACTGCAGGAAGCCGCGCAGTCCGAATATAAAGTTTTGCCGGAATATAAAATTTTAAGAGAAATGGGGCCCGACCACGATAAGAATTTTGAAGTGGCGGTTTACGTGAAAGATCAGCTTTTAGGCAAAGGCGCTGGGCATTCAAAAAAAGAAGCCCAGCAGGAAGCAGCGAAGAAAGCTATGAAAAATATAAAAAAAAGAAAGAGTGAAGATTGAAGAGTGTAGAGTGGAGATGTTGTGTTTCGGCTTCGCCGAAACCTATTATATGTTTTTGCTTCGCAAAAACTCGTTATCTTCACTTTCCACTCTTCACTTTCCACTCTGTAGTTAAAAAGGGGAATTTATAAAATGGCTATGGATTACTTTTTGTCGGAAGAAGAACAAATGATGATTGAAACGGCAAGAACTATTGCCCAGGAAAAGATGAAGCCGGTCAGAGAACATTATGATGAGAAAGAAGAGTTTCCGTGGGAAATAGTAAAAGAATTTGCGCAGGCTGACCTTTGCGGAGTTTACATTCCAGAAGAGTACGGCGGTTTCGGAAAAGGGATCATGGGATTGGTTTTGGTAGTTGAAGAGCTTTGCAAAGTTGACGGAGCAATAGCTTTGTCGCTTGCGGCAACGGCCCTCGGAACGCTCCCTATTCTTATAGCTGGAAATGAAGAGCAGAAGAAAAAATATTTGCCGGATATAGCTTCAGGCAAAAAACTTGCCGCTTTCGGTTTAACCGAAGCCGAAGCGGGTTCGGACGCGACAGGAATGAGAACAACCGCGGTTAAAGACGGCGATTATTATATTTTAAACGGAACGAAATGCTTTATTACTAACGGCGGCGACGCCGAAACTTACACAATTTTTGCGAAAACAAATCCTTCAAGAGGAGCAAGAGGAATTTCATGCTTCATTGTCGAAAAGGGAACGCCCGGTTTTGAATTCGGCAAAAAAGAAAAAAAGATGGGAATCAAAGCTTCTTCGACAAGAGAATTGATATTCAATAACTGCAAAATTCATAAAGACCAGCTTCTGGGAAAAGAAGGGCACGGCTTGATGATAGCTCAGGCTACGCTTGATAATTCAAGACCGGGAGTTGCCGCGCAGGCTTTGGGTATTGCGGCGGGAGCATTGGAAGAAGCCGTAAATTACGCAAGAAAAAGGGTTCAGTTTGGCCAGGCAATAGCTTCATTCCAGGGAATACAGCACATGCTTGCTGACATGGCGACTGAAGTTGAAGCCGCAAGATGCCTTCTTTACACGGTAGCAAGAAGCATAGATAAAGGTACCGGCGGAAGAACCAGCAAAGAATCAGCCATGGCAAAATTATTTTGCTCTGAAGTAGCGATGAAAGTTACGACGAATGCCGTTCAGATTTTCGGCGGATACGGATACTGCAGAGAATATCCCGTTGAAAAAATGATGAGAGACGCGAAAATCACGACATTGTATGAAGGCACAAGCCAGATTCAGAAAAATGAAATCGCATTGAACTTGATAAAAGAATCAGCGAAAGCGAAATGACATCCGCAGGATGTCATCCCCGAGTGTCTTTATCGGGGATCCACGTTAACTGACTAAATAAAAAATGGATACCAGATTACGGATTTTGGGTATGACAAACACATAAGAGGATGCAAATGAACATAATAGTATGTATCAAACAAGTTCCTAACACGACAAACGTTCAAATTGACCATGAAACCGGAAGATTAAAAAGGGAAGGCGTTGAATCGATAATCAATCCTTTTGACGAATATGCTATAGAAGAAGGCGTAAGACTTAAAGAAAGGACGGGCGGCAAGTGTATCGTTGTAACGATGGGTCCTCCGCAGGCGGAATCGGCTTTGAGAGAAGCCATTTCAAGAGGAGTTGACGAAGCCGTACTCGTAAGCGACAGAGCTTTCGGCGGAGCGGATACTTTGGCAACATCGTATGCTCTTTCTTCGGCGATAAAACAGCTCGGCGATTACAGCGTGATTTTGTGCGGTAAGCAGGCAACCGACGGAGATACTGCTCAGGTAGGTCCCGGAATTGCGGAAATGCTTAATATTCCTCATATAGCTTACGTTAAAAAAATAGAAGATATTAACGACAAGTCCATGAAAGTTGAAAGAATGATGGAAGACGGATACGATTTGATTGAATCTCCGGCGCCGTGTCTTTTAACCGTAGTTAAAGAAATAAACAATCCCAGAGTTCCTTCGCTGAAAGGAAAGATGGCCGCCAAGAAAGCGGTTATTAAAACTTTTAATGCGCCGTCAATAAACGCAGATGAAAAAAGAATCGGTCTTAACGGTTCTCCCACGCAGGTTATGAAAATTTTTACGCCGCCGCAGAGAACGGGCGGTGAGAAATTTTCCGGAGACGCTCAGCAGCAGGCAGCAGCTTTGGTTAAAAAAATGTCGGATATTGGAATAATATAAATTGGAAGCTTCTCTAAACTTCTGAATTCGTGAGGATAAAATGGCAAACCAAATATTAGTATCGGCGGAAAAATGCGTAGGCTGTAAAATTTGCGTCGGAGCATGCAATTTCGGCGCGATTACGATGCAGGAAAGGCCGGAACATCCTAAAAAACAGCCTATTGCCGTTATAGATTTAAATAAATGCGTATTTTGCGGAGCTTGTGTCGATGCCTGCAAATTTAAAGCTATTGAAATGAAAAAAGACGCTCCCAGAGAAGGAGTTGATAAAAGCAAGTACAGAGGCGTTTGGGTTTATGCCGAGCAGAGACACGGCGAAATTTCAAGCGTAGTGTACGAGCTTTTAAACGAAGGCGCAAGGCTTGCCAAGCAGCTGGAAGTTCCTTTGAGCGCGGTATTGATTGGTTCCGATATTAAAGCAAAAGCGCAGGATTTAATTGAAAGAGGAGCCGACAAAGTTTATATATTTGACGATCCTGTTTTTATCGAATTTCAGGATGACCCGTACGCAAGCATACTTACCAGACTTATAGAGCAGGAAAAGCCGGAAATAATACTTATGGGCGCGACAAATATAGGACGTTCTTTCGCGTCAAGGGTTGCCGCAAGAATACAAACGGGACTTACCGCGGACTGCACGTCTTTAGACGTTGATTTGCAAAACAGAAACCTTCTCCAGACCCGTCCCGCTTTCGGCGGAAATATCATGGCGACAATTCTTACGCCTAATCACCGTCCGCAAATGGCGACTGTAAGACACAAAGTATTTAAAGAAGCAAAAGTTGAAAAAGGAAGAAAAGGCGAAGTAATTGAAAATAAAGTCGATGTTTCAACTTTGGTAAACAGGACGAAATTTTTGGGATTCATAAAAGATTCAAGCGCGCACGTAAATCTTGCCGACGCTGACATAATAGTTTCAGGCGGCCGAGGTCTTGGCAAAGCCGAAGGCTTTAAACTTATAGAAGAGTTTGCCGAACTTCTCGGCGGGGCTGTAGGTTCGTCAAGAGCTGCCGTTGATTCAGATTGGATACCTTATTCTCATCAGGTGGGACAAACCGGAAGAACGGTTGCGCCTAAAGTTTATATAGCTTGCGGGATTTCGGGACAGATTCAGCATATGGTCGGCATGGGTTCATCCGATACGATTATTGCGATAAATAAAGACGCGACATGCCCAATGATGCAGACTGCGACTTATGCTTTGGAAGGCGATTTGTATGAAATTATCCCAAGAATTATAAGTGAAATAAAGAAATCACGCTGCGCCGTTTAACGGCAATTACGAATTACAAATTACGAATTACGAATCAACAGCAACCCCTCACCCTCTTGCTTCGCAAGTCCCAAGTAGTCAAGCTACTTCCGGGGCGCTCACATCTCGCGCCCGCTCGTGACTCGTGCTCCTTACTCGTCGCACACTCGCCCCGCAAGGGGCGAGGGAAAATACTTTTTTGTCGTTGATTCGTAATTCGTAATTTGTAATTCGTAATTGATTTTAGGGGGGGGGAATAAAATGCACGAACACGGGATAGCCAGAGATTTATGGAAAGTTGTTTTAAGCGAAGCTCAAAAAAATAATTTGAAAAAAATAACAAAAGTTACGGTTGTTTTGGGAGCAGCTTCTGGAATTGAACAGGATATGTTGAACCATTCTTTTGTCGATCATATATTTCCTGAAAGCGAAATTGCAAAAGATGCGGTCATAGAATATGAAGTTATGCCTCTTACGGCGCAATGCAATGTATGTAAAGCGGAGATAAAACCTTCCCAGATGGAAAATATTAAATGTCCTTATTGCGGTTCATGCGACATAAAAATTATCTCCGGGTGTGAAGTTTATGTTAAAAATATTGAAGGACAATAACGAACGACAGATAAAAGAGAATAGATAATAGATAAGACAAGGATTGTCTTTGCAGTATCTTTTCTCTATTCTCTGTTCTCTATACTCTTAGCAATTTATAGTTTTGGAGCAGAAAATTGAAAGCAGTATTGATTGAAGTTTCCGGCACGGTGCAGGGGCTTGGATTCAGGCCTTTTGTTTATAATCTTGCTGCGGAAAACGGAATATACGGATTTGTCAGAAATACCGGAAACGGCGTACAGATTATAGTTGAGGGAAAAAAGTCAGCGGTTTGTAGTTTTATAAAAAAACTGAAAAAATCCGAGTTTGCCGCGAAGTACAGTATAAAAAAAATATCCTGCCGCAATTATAAAAACTTCAAAATTTTAAGAAGCAAAAAAACTGAAATTTTTTCTGAGTTTCCTCACGATTTGGCTTTGTGCGGAGAGTGTAAAAAAGAACTTTTCTCGGAAAACAACAGAAGATATTTTCATCCTTTCATAAACTGCGTTAAATGCGGCCCTCGCTTTTCTATAATAAAAAAACTTCCGTACGACAGAAAAAATACTTCGATGTCTGAGTTTGAAATATGCGCCGATTGCCGCAAAGAGTATGGCAATCCGTCAGACAGAAGGTTTCACGCGCAGCCTAACTCATGCCATAAATGCGGCCCGCGGCTGTCTTTGTTTTCTTCTGAAGAAAAACTTATTTCAGAAAAAAACAAAGCTTTGTCCGATGCGGTTAAGCTTTTAAAAAAAGGAAAAATCATAGCCGTTAAAAGCATAGGCGGATACCATCTTTGCTGCGACGCGCTGAATTTAGAAGCAATAAGAAAACTCCGCAAAAGAAAGAGCCGTCCGTCAAAACCTTTTGCCGTAATGACTGATTTCTGCATGGCGGAAAATTTGTGCCGTATAAGCAAATATGAGAGGGATGAACTACTTTCCGACCGCGCGCCGATAGTTCTTTTAAAAAAAAGAAAATCAAAAAAATATGAAAATATTTTTAATTCTTTAGCTCCCGACAATTCCGCATTGGGCGTTATGATGCCGTATGCTCCTTTGCATCATCTTATTATTAAAGAGATGCCGGCGCTTGTAATGACTTCCGGAAATCAAAGCGATGAACCGATATGCGTAAATGAAAAAGAAGCTTTTAAAAATCTTTCCAAAATAGCGGATTACTTTTTAACTCATAACAGGGAAATTGAAAACAGACTGGATGATTCGATTGTTAGATTCTTGCCCGGCAGCGGCGAAAAAATAATAATCAGAAGAAGCCGCGGATATGTGCCTGCGCCGGTAAAGACAAATATTGAAAAAGACATCTTCGCGGCAGGCGGCGATTTAAAAAATAATTTTTGTTTTGTCAGAAAAGGCAATGCTTATCTTTCGCAGTTTACGGGGGATTTGCAAGAACACGCGAATTTAAAATTTTACGAAGAAAGCATAAATAAAATGAAATCTTTTCTGGATATTAATCCTCAATATGCCGTTTGCGACGCCCATCCCGGTTATCATTCTTGCGAATATGCGGCAAGCCGTTTCAAAAAAATAAGCTTTGCTTACCATCATTACGCGCATATGGCGTCCGTTATGGCAGAACATAATCTCAGCGGAAATATTATCGGCTTTGTTTTTGACGGAAACGGATACGGAGAAGACGGAAACATATGGGGCGGCGAAGTCGTGCTTTACTCAAAGCGGAAATTCGGCAGAATAATGCATTTTGACTATTTCAGCCTTCCAGGAGGAGATTTATGCCAAAAAGAAGTTTGGCGCACGGCGGTGTCGATTTTACATAAATACAATCTTTTAAACGCAATGCCGAAACATTTGAAAAAATATAAGCATAAAACAATTGTAAAAATGATTGAAAACGGCGTTAACTCTCCTTTAACTTCAAGCGCCGGCCGGATGTTTGACGCGGTCGCGGCTATGACCGGGATAAAAGAAATTTCTTCTTTTGAAGCGGAAGCAGCCGTTGCGCTTGAGTCTGCCGCTGAAGAATATAAAACTTCAGGGCGCTATAAATATAATATTAAAAATAATATAATCGATATGAAGCCTGCGTTTGTCGGAATCTTATATGATATCTCATGTTCTTTGCCTGCGCCGCTTATAAGCGCGAAGTTTCATAATACGATAGCTGGTCTGATAGTAAAAATTGTTACGGTAAATACTTCCGCGTTTAAAACGGAAAAAGTTATACTTGGCGGAGGCGTGTTTCAAAATATGCGGCTGCTGAATACTGTTGCTAAAAGGCTATTGTCATCAGGGTTTAAGATTTACTACAATAACCAAGTTCCTATAAATGACGGCGGCATATGTCTGGGGCAGTCTTATATCCGGCAATTTACGGATTTAAAATAGTTGCTGAAAAATAAATAACTTTTTGCTATAATATTAGAATTAATAATATAACATAAAAGAGGGATATACGTATGAAGGTTAAATTTAATCTTTTGTCTTTTGCTCTTTGCGGGGCATTGCTTTTGTTTGGCTGCGTTGAAAAAGATACTCATGAAAAAGCAAATGCGCTTTTTAGAGAAGGAAGGTATGACGATGCCGTAAAAGTGTATAGCGAAATATTGAAAAAAAATCCTAATGACTTGGTTTCTTTAAAAGCTTTGGCTGATATAAAACTTATAAGAAGAGATTTTACAGGAGCAATGGAAGGATTTAAAAGAGTTATTGAAGCTGATCCGTCAAAAGGCGTCGCAGAACTTGTTTCTATGCTTTCTTTTGAAAAGAATGTCAGAGACAGGGTTGCCGATACTATCAGAGGGCTAAGTAACGGAAGAACAGAAGTCATTAATGAAATGATGGCCCGTATGGAAGCCGGAAATAATTATTTGAGAATTGATTATTTGAATGTTTTGGAAAGAATAGGCCCGGGAGCTTCATTTGCGGCCGACAGGGTGGTCAAGTATCTTGATGATGAACATTTCGGCATAAGAAAAGCAGCTTTGGAGGCGCTCGGCGCTTTTGACGCGAATAAACTTAAAGAAGTCGGAGCAATTGAAAAAATAGTTAAACGTCTTAAAGACGTAAATGTTCTTGTGGAAGAAGCGGCGGTGAGAAGTCTCGGGTCGTTAAAATCAGGAGCGAATGAAACTGTTCCCTACCTGATAGAAATGCTTACAAGAACAAATGAAATTAGAGACGCCGCGAAGCAGGCTATAGCAAATATAGGGCCTGCGGCAAAGAGTACGGTTCCTGCTTTAGTAGCTCTTACTGACGCGAAGAATTCTGAAATTGTGCGAATTGCGGCAATAGACTCGTTAGCGGCAATGGGCAGCAACGCAAATAATGCCGTTGCCGATTTAATTCCTTTGCTTCAGGACAGCAATAATATAATAAGGACCGCGGCTGCCAGCGCTTTGACAAAAATAGGAAAAGCTTCAAACGAATCGGTTCCTGATTTAATAAAGCTTCTTAAACATAAAGATATAAACGTAAGATTAAGAGCCGCCACGGAACTTTCGGAAATGGGAAGAGCCGCAAGCTCGGCTTTGGCGCCTCTTAACGCTATTATCAAAGATACAAGCAAAGACACAACTAATGAATTACGCACGGAAGCCAAAAGAGCTTACGATAAAATTTCCGCGGCAAAAAGATAATATGTGTTTAGCTACAGCCGGAAAGATATCAAAAATAATAGACGGCAATACTGCGCAAGCCGATTTTGGCGGCATAAAATCAGAAATAAAAATAATGTTGTTAGATAATGTAAAAACCGGCGATTACGTTTTAGTACACGCCGGTTTTGCGATTAATAAGCTTTCAAAAAAGGATGCCGAAGAAATTATCTCGGCGTCAAAAGAATCGGGGTTAATATAAAGTGAAAAAAGTCTGCGTGTTTTGCGGATCCGGTTTGGGCAATGATAAGAAATTCAGAGAAACGGCGTCTGATCTCGGCAAATTAATCGCAAAAGAAAATATGGAGCTGGTTTACGGCGGCGGAAGCA
This sequence comes from Candidatus Endomicrobium neocapritermitis, assembly GCA_009778325.1. GTDB lineage: Bacteria > Elusimicrobiota > Endomicrobiia > Endomicrobiales > Endomicrobiaceae > Endomicrobium_B > Endomicrobium_B neocapritermitis. The sequence goes on from WRJZ01000042.1 coordinate 25,603, forward strand.
TCGGGCTTATGGGCGTTCTGGCGGACGCCGTTCTTGAAAACGGCGGCAAAGTTACCGGAGTAATACCGGAATATCTCAGAAATCTTGAAGTATGCCACAACGGGTTAAGCGAACTTCTGGTTACCGAAAGTATGCACAAACGCAAAAATAAAATGTATGAACTCGCGGACTACTTTTTGGTTCTTCCAGGAGGAATAGGAACGATTGACGAACTTGCCGAAGTGTTAACGTGGTCCCAGCTGTGCATACACAGAAAGGCCTGCGCCATCATAAATATAAACGGTTATTATGACGATTTTATAAAATTTTTAAAGAAAAGCGTGGAAGAGAATTTTTTGAAACAGGAACATCTTGATATGCTCATCATTACGGATTCTCTTAAAGAAGCGTTTGAGAAATGCCGCTCGTTCGTGCATCCTGAAGGGATACGCAAATGGGTGGAAGAAATCAAAAAAAATTAAGAAGATAATTACGAATGACGAAAAGACAATTACGAGTTACGAATTACGAATGGAGCTTGTCCCCGAGGTTCTCAATCGTGGAAATAAACGACAAAAAGAAATACACTCCTGCAGCAGAAAAAAATGCAAAAACAGGCGGACCTGCCGGTAAAAATAAACAAATAAAGATAATGGAAGTATGCGGCACGCATACAATGGCTATTGCAAAATACGGTCTTAGGGAGTATTTTGCCGGCGTTGAGCTTATTTCGGGGCCCGGATGCCCTGTCTGCGTTACTCCTGCCGGACGTTTGGAACAGTGCGTACTGCTTTCAAAAAATAAAAATATTATTATAACGGCTTTCGGAGATATGCTCCGCGTTCCGGCCGTCACTTCTTCTTTGGAAAAAGAAATTTCAAACGGAGCCGATATAAGAGTAATATACTCTGCTTACGATTCTCTTAAAATTGCGTCGGAAAATCTCAAAAAAGAGATTGTGTTTATGGGCGTCGGGTTTGAAACGACTGTGCCTCTCGCGGCCGCGGTCATTGCGGAAGCGTATAAAAAAAAGATAAGAAATTTTTCTTTGATGTCTATGTTTAAAAGCGTATTTCCGGCTTTGGACGTATTGGTGAAATCAGAAGATTTTAAAATTGACGGATTTATACTTCCTGGAAACGCTGCTTCTATAACCGGCTGCGATGATTTCGGATATATTTCCGAACAATATAACATTCCGTGCGCGGTTGCCGGATTTTCTAAAGATGATATAATAAAATCCGTTAATTTTTTAATCGAGTCCGTAAAAAAAAACAATGCCGCATTTAAAAATGTTTATACTGCCGCAGTAAGCAAAAGCGGTAATAAAAAAGCAAAAAAAATGCTGTCTGACGTATTTGATTTGAAAGACGATGTCTGGCGCGGTTTCGGTAAAATAAAAAAAAGCGGTTTCAGACTTAAAGATAAATATTCGGCTTTTGACGCGGATAAAAAGTTCAAAATTAAACCGGTGAAAGAAAAAAAAGACGCTTGCCGCTGCGGCGACATTATGAAAGGAAAGATGAATCCGCACGGATGCGCATTATTCGCTAAAAAATGCACTCCTCTAAATCCGTACGGGCCGTGCATGGTTTCTTCAGAGGGCGTTTGCAGCGCGTACTATAAATACAGATAAATGAAAAGTGCAAAGTTCAGAGTTCAAAGTTCAAATAATGTGTTTCGCCTTTGGCGAAACTTACTAATAGGTTTTCACAAAGCAAAAACTCCAAATTTGAACTTTACACTTTGAACTTTGTTGTTAAAAAGGTATATTATGAAAATTACAATGGCTCACGGCGCGGGCGGAAACGCTTCCAAAGAGCTGATAAACAAACTTTTTAAAAAAAATTTTTCAAATAAAGCTCTAAACCCGATGGATGACGGAGCTGTTTTGAAAATCGGAAATGTGAAGTTAGCATTTTCAACGGACACATTTGTAATAAATCCTGTCTTTTTTAAAGGCGGTGATATAGGCAAGCTTGCCGTGTGCGGAACTGTCAACGATATTTCTATGATGGGCGCAAAACCGGCGGCAATGTCGGCCGCGGCCGTTATTGAAGAAGGATTTTTATTTAAAGAACTTGAAAAAATAACGCTTTCTATGGCAAAACAGGCAAAAGAAGCGGGAATCAGCATAGTTACCGGAGATACCAAAGTAGTAAAAAAAGGCGAAACCGACGGGATTTTTATTAATACAAGCGCGATAGGAATTATTGACGCAAAAGTAAATCTTTCCGGAGCAAACGCCAAAGCCGGAGATACAATAATAATAAGCGGAAATATCGCTGAGCACGGCGCTGCAATAATGCTTGCCAGAAATAATTTGGGTTTTAAGTCGTCAATTAAAAGCGACTGCGCGTGCCTTAACGTATTAGCGCAGAACGTTTTGAAAACATGTCCGGAAATACACGTGATGAGAGATCCGACCCGCGGCGGCGTTGCCGCTGCCTTAAATGAAATAGCTGAAAGTTCCAAAGCCGGAGTTATAATTGAACAAAACGAAATACCTGTTGCAAATAATGTTTCGGCGTTTTGCAGAATATTGGGGTTAGACCCGTTATATATGCCTAATGAAGGGAAGATGATTTCAATACAAAAAGAAGCCGATACAAAAAAAGTTCTATCGGCTTATAAAAAACACGCTTTAGGCAAAAATGCGCGCGTTATCGGCAAAATTGTCGCAAATCCAAAAGGAGTTTGGATTAAAACCGTTACGGGAAATTTGAGAAGAGTTTTAAATATTGATACTGAACAACTGCCGAGAATCTGTTAACGGCAGAGAATAGTTAGTAGTGAGTAGTTAGTAGTTGTTGAATTTCGGCGAAGCCGAAATCTATTATAGGTTTTCGCTATGCGAAAACACCAAAACTACTCACTACTAACTGTCGTTAAAAGGGGTAAATATGTTAAGAGTTCTAGTCACCGGCGCCAGCGGTTTTGTCGGAAGTCATATAGTTGAAACTTTGCTTGCCAAAAAGCATCAGGTTACCTGCATTGTAAGGAAAACGTCTGATTTATCATGGATAAGCCATTTGCAGGTGTTTTTTAAATACGGCGATTTAAGCGATGAGAAATTTCTTGAAATATGCGTAAAAGAAGCCGATGTCGTGGTTCATTGCGCGGGAAGCGTAAGAGCATTTAACAGAGACGAGTATTTTAAATCCAATGTTGAAAATACGAAAAATCTTTGTAATGCCGTTATGAAAGCCAATCCCTCGCTTAAAAAATTTATTTTTATTTCATCGCAGGCCGCAATGGGGCCGAGCAGTTCAAGCGAGCCGAAAAAGCTTAGTGAAGAAGAAACTCCGGTTTCGGATTACGGTTTAAGCAAAGTTGTGGCTGAAGAAGCTATAAAGGAAATATTTACGGAAAGAATACCATATACAATTTTAAGGCCGTCATCCGTTTACGGCCCGAGAGACAAAGATATTTTTATCTTTTTTAATCTCGTAAACAAGCATTTGAGGCCTGTTACCGTTGAAAAAAGAGTTTTACAGTTAGTTTATGTAAAAGATGTTGCGGAAGCAGTCATCTCTTGTATAGATAACAAAAAAAGTGATAATAAAACATATTACCTTGCAGAAGCAACTCCTTACACTTGGTCTGAAGTAGGCCAGGTAATATCTAAATCCGTAGGAAGAACGACAATGCCTTTACCGGTGCCCGACTTTGTTTTCAAATTCGCCGGTATGGCGGCGCAGTCATTTTCGTATATAACTAAAAAGCCGGCAGTGCTGAATAAGCAGAAAATTAATGAAATGCTTCAGGAATATTGGATTGCCGACAACAAGCCTGCCCGCGATGATTTGGGAATAGAGTTTACCAAGCTTGAAATTGCTTCTAAAATAACATACAATTGGTACTTAAATAATAAGTTTTTTTAGTATAGAAAAAAGGGGTTTAGTTTAATGAGTTCTGATATTTTTGAGAAATGTTTTGAGTTCCACGGTGCTAATGACCTTAAAAAAGCCGGTGTTTACCCGTACTTTCACAGGATTGAATCACAGCAGGGTCCGGAAACAATAGTAGACGGAAACAAGAAAGTAGTAGTGTGCTCAAATAACTATTTGGGCCTTGCGAGCCATCCTAAGGTAATAGAAGCTTCAATGGAAGCCGCGAAAAAATACGGAACTTCGGGAACAGGCTCAAGATTCCTTAACGGTACCAGCGATTTACACGAAAAAGTGGAAAATAAATTTGCGAAGTTTGTAAATAAAGAGGCCGCGGTTCTCTTTACTACCGGGCATCATTCGAATTTGGGCGCCATAGCATGCCTTGTAGGCAAAGGCGAAGTTGTAATTACGGATAAACTTGACCATGCTTCAATAATAGACGGCTGCCGCCTTTCCTTTGGTGAAATGGCGAGATTCAGGCATAATGATATGACTGACCTTGAAAGACAGCTTGTAAAACATCAGGGAAAAGGCATGATGATAGTAGTTGACGGCGTTTTCAGCATGGAAGGAGATATTGCAAACCTCCCTGAAATCGTTAAACTTGCAAAGAAGTACGGCGCAAGAGTTTATATTGACGAAGCCCATTCAATCGGCGTAATCGGCGAAAACGGCAAAGGAACGGGCTCTCATTTTAATTTGGAAGAAAACATTGATGTTTTGATGGCAACCGCTTCAAAGTCTCTTGCCTCAATCGGCGGATTTATCGCAAGCAAAGCGGAAGTAATTGATTATGTGAAACATACGGCGAGACCAATGATATTTACCGCAAGCCTTCCGCCGGCGTGCGTAGGCGCGATAGACGCTGCGCTGGATTTAATGGTTCAGGAGCCTGAACGAAGAATAAAACTTATGGAAAACGCTAACAAAATGAAAGCTGCTTTTCAATCCATGGGTTATAATACAAACCATTCTCAATCGCCGATTATCCCTTTAACCGTAGGAAGCGATTTAGTAGCTTTTAAAATGTGGAGAATGCTTTTTGACGAAGGCGTATTCGCGTCTCCTGTCGTAACTCCGGCTGTTCCGGAAGGGCAGGCTATTATACGAACAAGCTATATGGCCACTCATACTGACGATCACTTAAATTTTATACTTGATAAATTCTCTAAAGTAGGAAAAGCGCTGGGAGTAATTTAACCTGCAGAGTTAAGAGTGAAAAGTGGAGAGTGGAGATACGGCAACGACACTAAATATCCGCGCGAAGCGCTCATTATCTTCACTCTCCACTTTTCACTCTTCACTCTGCCTTTAAGACTACAAACTTATTTAATTGGGAATAAAAATGAAAATAGCCAAAGTAGAAACTTCAAAGCAGTTCAGACAATTTATTCGTTTTCCGTGGAAAATATATTCTAAAAGCAGTCCCTGGGTGCCTCCGCTTATATCCGAAGCGATCTCAATACTTTCCGAAGGCAAAAATCCTTTTTGGCTTCACGCCAAAAAACAGCTTTTTCTCGTTTATGACGACAATAACAATATAATCGGCAGGATTGCCGCGATTATCGATTATAACTACATTAATTTTCAGGATGACAAATGCGGTTTTTTCGGTTTTTTTGAATGTGTTGATGACGCTGTCGCGGCAAAAGCTCTTTTTGACGCCGCGAAAAACTGGCTTAATGAAAACGGCATAAATAAAATGATGGGGCCGATGAATCCTTCCACAAACGACGAGCTTGGATTCCTGTCCGAAGGCTTTGATTTGCCGCCAAGCTTTATGATGCCTTATACGCATCAATACTATATTAATCTTGCCGAAAAGTCAGGCCTTAAAAAAGTTAAGGAATTATACGCATACGACATGGATGTCTTGGGCGATTCCAGAGTCGGAAGACTTGAAAGAATCGTGGAAATGTCAAAAAAGAAAATGCCGACTTTAAAAGTCCGTTCGCTCGATAAAAATAATTTTAAAGAGGATTTAAAAGCGGCAATATCAATATACAACCGCGCCTGGGAGAAAAACTGGGGTTTTGTGCCGTGGAGCGATGAAGAGTTCGCCGATATAGCGGTTAAGCTGAAACCTTTGGTAGACCCTGATATGGTTATTGTCGCGACGGTTGAAGGAGCTCCCGTCGGAATGCTTATTTCCATGCCTGATTATAATCAGGTTTTGAAAAAGCTTAACGGAAGCCTTTTGCCGTTCGGCTTATTTAAATTTTTATATTATAAAAGCAAAATAGATTCTCTGCGGTTAATGGTAATGGGCGTTATAAAAGAGTACAGACACAAAGGAATAGAAGCGGTGATGTATGAAAAAGGTCTGAAAAACGCGCTAAAAAACGGATATAAACACTGCGAACTTTCATGGGTGCTTGATGATAATGTTATGACGCAGCGCACGGCTGAGATGATGAACGGAAAAGTATATAAAAAATACAGCATATACGCTTTGTGAAAAAAAATTGATTTTATATTCAAAAGTTTGTAAAATTCTTGTATTAAAAAGCTTTTTGGAGGGTAAAACAATGGCAACAAAAGTATCAAAAAAGAAAGTTACGGCAGCTGTCTGCGGAAATGCGGAAGCAGCGGAAGTTAAAGAAATTAAAAAGAAAGTTGTCGCAAAAAAAACAACAGCGAAAAAAAAGGCGGCAGCGCCAAAAAAAACCGTGAAAGCGGAAGCTCCCAAAAAAGAAAAAGCAAAGGCAAAAAAAGTTAACGGCAATTATCCGGATGCTTATTTGGTTATAGATTACCCCGTAGAATCCGAAACAATATGCGGAGACCATTATGCCGTAAAAGTCGGCGCTTCGACTGACGGATATGTCGAGATATCTTTTGATAACGGCGAGTGGCAGCCCTGCAGATTCGGCGGCGGATACTGGTGGTTCGACTGGTCGTATTTTAATAAAGGCGACCACTCTATTGCCGTCAGGCTTCTTGACCCCAGCGGTAATGTAATTGTAGAAACACCGTCAAGGAAGTGCGAAATATGCTGAGAAGAAAGGCCAAAACAGGTATGGATGAATTTTGCGAAGGCGTGGGTAAACTCTGCGTTTTTGCGGCATTCGCATACTCGGCTTTTGTTCTTATAGCAACTGCTTGCGAAAAAAATAAGGACTCTGACTATCAGGAAAGGCTCAGAAAGGCCTATGAGGGACTTTCTCCGGAAGAATATTAAAAAGAAAGACAGAGTGAAGAGTGAAAAGTGGAGAGTGGAGATATTGAATTTCGGCTTCGCCAAAATCTATTAATAGGTTTTCGCGTAGCGAAAACACTTTATCTTCACTCTTCACTCTGCCTTTAATGTTATATATAGGAAAAAAAGATGTATTTAAAAAAAGTGGAAGTATGCGGTTTTAAATCATTTGCCGACAGGACTCTTTTGGGTTTTGAAAAAGGCATTTCAGGCATTATCGGCCCGAACGGATGCGGCAAATCGAATATATCGGACGCGATACGCTGGTGTCTCGGCGAGCAGCGCGCGAAATCTATGAGAAGCTCGCAGATGCAGGAAGTTATTTTCGGCGGAACGCAGACCAGAGCAACTACCGGTATGGCAGAAGTTTCTCTTACATTTGATAATTCGCAAAATATTTTACCTATAGATTATTCTGAGGTAACAATTACAAGAAGGCTTTTCAGAAGCGGCGAAAGCGAATATTTTATTAATAAAACGCAGTGCAGGCTCAAAGATATAAAAGATATGTTTTTGGATACAGGCATAGGTTCCGAAGGTTATTCTATTATAGAACAGGGAAAAGTTGATTTTCTTACAACCGCGAAACCAGAAGACAGAAGAGAACTTTTTGAAGAAGCGGCAGGCGTTGCGAAATATAAAGTAAGAAGAGAAGAGACGTTAAGAAGACTTGAAAAAATAGATAACGATATGGGACGTTTGTCCGACGCTTTGGCTATACACAAGCAGCAGATAACGGCTTTGGACATAGCCGCAAAAAAGGCAAAACAGTATAAAAAATATCAGGAAGAACTCGCGAAATACGAAGTTGCTGCTTTAGTGCAGCACATTACATACGGAAATAATGAAATCGACAGACTCAAAAAAGAGCTTGATCCTAAAATAAAAGAGTTTGAAACGAATAATACAGCCGTAAATCAGCTTGACGCCGACATTCAGGACATGCGTTTAACTCTTGATGAAAAAAACGAACAGTACGTAAGCCTTAACAGAGAGTTAAGCGAAATAAAAACGCAGATAGGCATTGCCGATCAGATAATCCAGCATTCAACGCAGAGAGAAACCGAAATAAGAACCGAGCAGGAAAGGCTTGCCCAGGAAATGGTTATAAACCGGGAAAAAGTCGCGCAGTATGAAGCGCAGCTTAATTCTATTAATACCGACGACGGTTCTTTAGCCGCGGAAACCGACAACCTTGAACAAATATATAAAGAAAAAGAGCGGCAGTATAATTCCGTCAAATCAAAGCTTTTCGAGATAGAAGCAAGGGAAACGGCAATACGTTCCAGACTTTCTGACCTTGAAAGCGAAAAAGAGGCGCAGATAAATTCCAAAGCCGAATTTTCCGAAACAAAAATACATCTGGACGCTGAAACGGCGTCTTTGCAGAGAATAATCGCAAGACTGGAAAGCGAAATTGAACCGACAAATCAGGAAATAGCCGCAATGGAGGCGGACCTCGCCGAGGCCGGCAAATCACTGCTTTCTTTTGAAGCAAAAAAAGAAGAAATAAATAAAACCGTATCCGAAAATGAGGCAAAGCTTGACGAGCTTGAAAGCAATCTTTCGCAGTTAAAAGAAAATCTTGCTTCAAATGAGTCAAGGATTGCGACGCTGCAGGAGTTTGACCAACAGGACCCGATACGTTCTGCAATAAGAGCCGTTTTAAATCTCGGCGCAGCCAGAGGTCCGGTGAGCAGCCTGATAGATTCCGACGATGATAAAGATGAGCTTATAGCTTCGGCGCTTGGCGAAAAACTTAATTATCTTGTTTGCGACACGGCGTCAAAAGCAGAAGAAGCGATAAAATTTTTAGAAGATAACGGGCTTTGCCGGCTTTCTTTTATAGTTGAAGAAAAAATTCCCGACGGACAGTTTTCATCGGCGATGGGACTGCCCATGGGGTTTACCGAACTCATAAAATATATACGATATTCTCCGGAAAATGAAAAATTGATAAAGTTTATATGCGCCAATACTATAGTTTCCGGAAGCAAAGTTTACGCAAACGTTATAGTTCAGGGCGGCGGAAAAACTTCTTTTGAAAAGCCCGTTTTAATTGAAGAGCAGATAAAAAAACTGCAGGAGAAAAGCAATGAAATCAGGCAGTCTGTCGTTTCGGTTCAGGCTGAAATAGACAATATAAACGAATATCAGGTAAATTCAAGGCTTGAAAAAGAAAGATTCGGTTTTGACGCCGTAAAAATAAAAACGCAGCTTGAAAGCAAACATGCGCAGATTGAAGAAAAAAGAAATGATATTAAAAATACCGTTGAAGAAATAAATAAGCACAAAGAAGAAATAAATCTTAAAAGTTCGGAGCTCGGCTCGTTTAATGAAAAAATCGCGGTATTTGACGACCAGCTTGCGAGAATTGACGATGAAGAAAACAGACTTTATGACGAACTTAAAAATATTGAGAATGATATTTTCGCCGTAAGGCAGGAAGAAGAAACCGTCGCTCCGCTTATGATGGACGCCAGAAGCGCGTGGGACAAAAAAGCCAGCGAAATGGAAAATAAGCAGAAAGGCCAGCAGTATATTTTAGACAATATTGCCAATATAAAACAGCAGATAGAATACGCGACAAACAAAACAGCGGAAAACGAAACAAAACTTTCAGAACTTTTAACGACCCAGGAAACAGAAACCGTTAAAATACAGCAGCATTATGAAGAGCAGGCCCAGAAAGAAGCTTTGATACAGGTTTCTTTAAATGACAGACAGAAACTTCAGGATGATATAGACGATAAAACAAACGCATGGCATGAAATGAGAGGGAAAGTTGACGATCTTAACGTCGAAATGAACGCCATGCAGGTTGATTTAAAGAACTTTGAATACCAGAGAAGCGATTTGGAAAAGCGTCTTACGGAAAGCTGCGGAAAACCGTATGAAGAAATTAAAAATGATTTTGACGGCGTGGAAGTAAATCACGAAGAAATAAACAGGATTAAAAGAAAAATGGAATCTTTGGGTTCCGTAAATCTTGCGGCTCAGGAAGAGTATGACGCTTTGGAGCAGAGATATAATTTTCTTTTGACGCAGCAGCAGGATTTGCTTAAAGCTAAAGACGATCTGCATGAAGTTATAAAGAAAATAAACACTTCGACGATAGAAAATTTTAAAAAGACTTTTGATATAGTCAGAGGCAATTTTAAAGAGCTTTATAGAAAGCTTTTCGGCGGCGGCGAAGCGGATCTTATGCTTACCGACGAAAATAATCTTTTGGAAAGCGGCGTGGATATTTACGCGCAGCCTCCGGGAAAAAAGCTTCAAAATATTTCTCTCTGCTCCGGAGGGGAAAAAGCATTAACGGCCGTAGCTCTGCTTTTTGCTTTCTTTATGGTAAAACCTTCTCCTTTCTGTATTCTTGACGAAGTTGACGCGCCTTTGGATGACGCTAACGTCGGAAGATATATAGCGATGGTAAGAGAGTTTGCGTCTAAATCGCAGTTTCTGGTTGTCACGCATAATAAGCGTACAATGGAAATGGCCGATATTCTTTACGGAGTAACAATGGAAGAGCAGGGCGTATCCAAAATTATTTCGGTAAGAATGAGCAAACAGGAAGAAGAATTAACGGCAATTAACAATGAATAATGAATAATTAATAATTGTGGAGTTTCGCCTTTGGCGAAACATATTAATAGGTTTTTGCGAAGCAAAAACACAATAATTGTTAATTATTCATTATTCATTGTTAATTGTTTTTATCAGGGATAATAAATGACTAAAATTAGTTTGCTCAAATGTACAGATTATAATAATGCATGCAGTGCCGTCAAAGAAGCCGTAAATCTTCTGGGCGGCATTTCTTCTTTTGTTAAACCAGACGAAAAAATACTTATAAAGCCGAATCTTTTAAGCCCGAAAACGCCTGATAAGGCTGTTACCACTCATCCTGAAGTTGTGCGCGCCGTTATACAGATGGTCAAAAGCGCCGGCGCTATACCGATTGTAGGCGATAGTCCGGGCGGAGTGCGTTCCGATATGAAAAATCTTTGGGAAGTGACCGGAATGCATCAGGTTTGCAAAGAAGAAAAAGCCGAGATTGTCAGTTTTGAAGCTGCCGGTTCAAGGGAAATTGACATTAACGACATGAACGTTGAAAAAGTGCTGTTTTCAAATATTATTCTGGATTGCGACGGTATAATAAATCTTCCCAAGCTTAAAACTCATTCGCTTATGGCTTTTTCCGCGGGCATAAAAAATTTTTACGGATGTATTCCAGGCATGAGAAAAATAGAATATCATAAACTAGCTTCGAAAAATGAAGATTTCGGTCATCTATTGGCGAATATTTATTTATTTTTGAAAAATAAGATAAGATTTACTTTAATAGACGGCATTTTAGGCATGGAAGGCAACGGACCGAGCGGCGGCAGCGTAAGAAAAATTGATATGATTGCCGCCTCATCCGATACGATGATGCTTGATGCTTTTGTTTTGGATATTCTCGGCGGAAACGTATCGAAAAACCATGTTTTGAAAAAATTAAACGCTTTGCCCGATGATTTGAATAAACTTTCAATAATAGGCAATTTACCGGCGGATTTCGATTTGTCTAATTTTGTTTTTCCGCAAACGATGAAGCTTGATTTGTTTCCAAAATCGTTTATAAAAACGTTGGGAAAATTTTTATGGGTTAAACCGAAAATTAATGTTTCAAAATGCACAGCCTGTATGTTTTGCGCGAAGTCGTGCCCTGCGCTTGCCATTGAGAGAAAAAAAGGCGAAAAAAAACCTGTTGTTATATACAAAAAGTGCATAAGCTGTTTTTGCTGTCATGAGCTGTGTCCTTACAAAGCCGTGGATTTTAAAAAGAGCCTGCTAGCTAAACTTTTTATGTAGATACAACGGCAATTACAAATTGGGTTTCTCGGCGGGCTTGACCTTAAAGTCATTAGGGTCATTAAAGACTTTAAGGACCTTAAGGTCAAGCCTGCACAACAAATGAAATGTATGTTTTTAGAGACACAAATTGTTAATTGCCGTTTTGAGGATGAAAATGCCGCAAAGAAGCAAATTTCAAAACTATCTCGAATATTACGCTTTGAAAACCTCGATGTTTTTTATGTATCTTTTTCCGCTTTCTTTTGCGCAGAAAATCGGACAGTTTATTGCCGTATTTGCTTATTATTTCATTCCAATCAGAAAAAAACATGTCATCAATATGCTTGCCGTTTCTTTTCCTGAAAAATCAAAAGACGAAATAAAAAATATTGCTAAAAATACTTATAAGAATTTCATGAAAACCGTTGTTGAGATGGTTTTTTTTCCGGTTCTTTCCGATGATAAGATAACAAACATGATGGTTTATGAAAATGAAAATGTTATATCTGACGCCTTGGCAAAAGGCAAGGGAATGATTTTGATGTCGGCTCATTTCGGCAACTGGGAACTGACGGCATTATCTTTTTCAAAAAAACATCCGATGTCGGTAATGGTAGCGACACAGTCAAACCCGCTGGTTGACGAAATGATAAACGGTATCAGGACAAAGAAAGGATTTAAAGCCATAAATAAAGACGATAAAATGGCTTTCAGAAGCATTATAAAAACTTTAAGGGCGAATGAGACAGTCGCTTTCCTCGCGGATCAGGATGCCGGTAAACAAGGCGTTTTTGTTCCTTTTTTCGGAAGGCTTGCATCTACACCGAAAGGGCCTGCGCTTTTTGCAATAAAAACGGGCTGCCCTATAGTAACAGCTTTCGGCGTAAGGCAGCCTGACCAAAAATTAAAAGTTACATTAGCTGAAATTCCGCTTCCGAATACCGGAGATGAAGAAGAGGATATAAAAATAATTAATACTATATATTCCAAACATCTTGAAGATGCCGTAAGAAAAAATCCCGACCACTGGTTTTGGTTCCACAGAAAGTGGAAGACGAGACCCACTGAAACGACAATTACAAATTACTAATTACGAATTACGAATCAACGACAAAAGGCTTGTTAGTTTATCCGAGAACTTTCTTTACCGCTGCTGAAATTCTTTTTCCATCGGCTTGTCCATTTACGGCGGCTATTGCGGCTTTCATGACAGCGCCGAAATTTTTATCGGCTGAAGCGTCCGCAGCTTCTTTGACTTTTGCCAAAAGAGCTTCTTCAGACATTTCCGCAGGAAGATACTGTTCTACTACTTTAATTTCTTTCTCTTCTTTATCTATAAGATCTTGTCTTGCCGCTTTTTGAAAATTTTCTATGGACTCTTTTCTCTTTTTTATCTCGCTTCTGAGAACTTTTAAAATTTCTTCGTCATTAATTTCAATATTTTTCATTTCTCTGATATTAATTTCATTTAAAATACCCCTGACTACGTTTAAGCTTATCATATCTTTTGCGCGCATATAAGTTTTTAAATCTTCTTTAAGTTTTGCAATCATTTTTTTATTCTCCGTTTATTTTTTTTATTTGAAGTATGCTTCCGGGAACGATATTTAATTTATCGGATGCGCCAGCTTCAACTTCGACTACAATATCCGCTTTTTCATTTGGACTGTAAGTTTTTAAATCAGTAATTTTTGTTCCGGGTTCCGGAGCGGGAACATTTTTTTCAATACCTACTACTCTGTCTTCCGCAATCCATATCATATCAATCGGAAAATTCATATCTTTCATCCAAAATGAAAGAGTTTCAAGCTCGGGAAAGAAGAAAATCATGCCGTCTTCGGGAATTTCTTTTTTATAGGATAATCCTTCGGCTTTTGCTTTTGGCGAGTTTGCGACTACAAGCTTTAAATCATTGTCCGCAAGCGTAACATTTAAGACCGAGCCGTCTGCAAAGGATTGAGTCTTATTTTTCACGTCATTGCTTTCATGCTGATTTGCCGTAGTACAAGCCGGCATCATGAAAGCAAAAGCAACACATATAAAAACAGCTTTAAATTTTGATTTCATATATACGCCTCTTTTGTTTTTTTGATTCGTAATTCGTCATTCGTAATTTGTAATTACTTTTACAAAGCTATCTTTTCCTTAGGATCAAAGTTTGAAGCAAAAGTCCATATAACTGCCGTGCCGTTTTTCAGCGAAAAAACTTTGATATCTTCGTAAAAATTTTTGAAAGCGCCTTGTTCTTTCATAGTTCTTAAAAATTCTCTTGAAGGGTGTTCAAGTATTTCGTCTTTGTATTTCGTATTGGCTATTTCTTCAAGTTTTCCGCTGACCCTGACCTGTATGCCTTTTTGCGCGTCAAAAAAGCACATTTCAACATTAGGGTTTGACTGTATTTGGGCATATAAATCCCTAATAGCGCTCGTGTGAAAAGCAACTCCGTTATCATCGGCTTTATAAAGCATCATTGCGCGGACTCTTGGCTGGGTTCCTTCGTTTGTTGCAAGATAAAATATCGGATTAGAATTCAACAGTTCAAAAATTTCTTTCTTTTCCATAAAAACTCCTTTTGATTTCCGATTTCCGTTTATTATAGCAATTTTAACGGCAATTACGAATAAAAGACAAAAAAGGCCGTTTGCCGTTGATTCGTAATTCGTCATTCGTAATTTGTAATTGCCTTTCTGTTTGACACTTAAAGTAAAAAATTGTTTAATATTTAAGTCTTCGGGGAAGGTGAATGGGGCGGATGCTCCGTATTCCTTACCGGCAGTAATGGAAATGAAGTCGGATTGCAATGACGAATTCCAAAAGCCTGCGACTCCGCCTGAACTAAGTTTCAAATAAGCGGACTGAATCCGTGAAATTCGGATGCCGACGGTATAGTCCGGATGAAAGAAGATGATTTAAAATAATAGTGTTTATAAACCCCGAAGCCAAAGCTTTGAGGTTTTTTTATTTATGCATAAAAAATACATGGACATGGCAATACAGCTTGCTTTGCGGGGAAAGTATAACGTATATCCGAATCCTCAAGTAGGGTGTATTATAGTAAAAAATAATAAAGTTGTCGGAAAAGGCTGGCACGAATACTTTGGCGGCAATCATGCCGAAATAAACGCCTTGGCTGATGCCGGCGGCAATACCGAAGGAGCAGATTTATATGTTACGCTCGAGCCGTGCAACAGTTTTGGGAAGCGCCCTCCGTGCACGCAGGCGATAATTAAAGCCGGCATAAAACGGGTGTTTTTTGCGGTAAAAGATCCCAATGTTTCAAAAAGCCGCGAAACTCTTAAGAAAAGCGGCATTGAAGTGAAAAGCGGGATTTTACAAAATAAGGCAAAAAAACTCGTAAAAGAATATTTTGCGCACTTAAAAACAAAACCGAAGGTTTCAGTGAAAGCCGCGATGACCCTTGACGGTAAAATAGCTACGTACGATTATGATTCAAAGTGGATAACTTCGGAACAATCAAGAAACTTTGTCCATAAATTAAGAAGCGGCTATGATGCGATTATTGTCGGCACAAACACGGCTTTAAAGGATAATCCGAATCTTACTTCACACGGAAAAGGGCGCAACCCGGTGAGAGTTGTTATTGACGCGCGGTTAACAATTCCAAAAGACTACAATTTATTTGACGGTTCGGCTCCGACTGTAATTATTTATGACGAAATAATAAAGAACGTGCCGAAACATTTGCTTAAAGATAACATAATACCTGCTCCGTTAAATATCTTTGCGGCAAAAAAAGATTTTAATGTTATAGTAAATAAGCTTAATACTTTATCGTTAAAAACAATTTTAATTGAAGGCGGAAGCGAAATTATATCTTCTGCTTTGTTTTCAAAATCTGTCGATGATATTTATTTTTTTATTGCACCGAAAATTATCGGAGGAAAAAACGCGGTATCGGTTACGGGCGGAGCCGGAATAAAAAAAATTAAGGATGCCGTCAAAGTTAAAAGCATGAAAGTAAAAAAAATAGGACAGGATTTACTTATAACCGGAAAAATAGGAACGGCAAGGAATAAATAATAAGTAAAAAGTAATAAGTTTAAAGACACTAAATATTTTTTTGTTGCCGTTACTTATTAACTATTCCTTGTTCCGGAGGAACAATGTTTACAGGACTTATTGAAGATTTGGGAACGGTAAAACGCATAACTTCATCGCAAATTACAATAGCGACAAAGCTTGACGATATTTCCATTGGCGGCAGTATTGCCGTAAACGGCGCATGTCTGACGGCTGTTTCTGTTGGAGACGGCGGTTTTACGGCTGATTACAGCCCGCAGACGGATAAAATTACTACGCTTTCATCGCTTAAATCCGGCGAGAAAGTAAATCTTGAAAGAGCTCTGACACTTTCTTCAAGGCTTGGAGGTCATATTGTAAACGGCCATGTTGAAGGTACCGGGAAAATAGAGAGCATTGAAAAACAGGAACTGTTTTATAAAATAACAATATCTTTAAATAACGAGTCTATAAAATACTGCGTGGATAAAGGCTCTGTGACAATAGACGGCATAAGTCTTACAATAGCAAAAACGTCAGGTAAAAATATTGAGATTTTTATAATTCCGGAGACTTTTGCGAGTACGGTTTTACAGTTCAGAAAAGCCGGAAGCCTTGTGAACGTTGAGACCGACATTTTGGCCAAATATGTTGAAAAATTTACAAAAGATAAAAATTCAAACGGCATTTCTTTAGAGATGCTTAAAGGAAACGGTTTTATTTAAAATGACTAAATTGGATAAGAGAAATTTTGCATCGGTTGAAAGCGCCATTAAAGACATAAAAAAGGGAAAGATGGTTATAGTTGTTGACGATCCCGATCGTGAAAATGAAGGCGATTTGATATGCGCATCTGAAAAAATTACGCCTGAAATTATAAACTTTATGACTAAATATGCGCGCGGGCTTATATGCGTGCCGATGCAAAACAAACAGCTTGAAAACCTTGAAATTCAAAATATGGTTGATAATCCTACGGAAAAAAAAGGGTGTTCTTTTACCGTCTCCGTTGATTATAGAATAGGCACTACAACCGGAATTTCAGCTTATGACAGAGCAATGACTGTCCTTAAACTTATAGACAAAACTTCAAAACCCGAAGATTTCGCAAGACCGGGTCATATATTTCCGCTGCGTTATAAGGAAGGCGGGGTTTTAGTGCGCACGGGACATACGGAAGCCGCCATAGATCTTATGGAGCTTGCAGGGCTTTATCCTGCCGGCGTAATTTGCGAAATAATGAACGATGACGGTACAATGTCCAGAATGCCCGATCTTGTAAAATTTGCAAAAAAGCATAAACTTAAAATATTGACGATTGAAGAGTTGATAAATTACAGACGACAGACTGAAAAGCTTATAAAAGAAGTTGTCAGCGTGGATTTGCCTACGAAATACGGGAATTTCAAATCAACGCTTTTTGAGGATACTATAACAAAGGATGTTCATCTTGCTATTGTTAAAGGAAACGTAAAAGGTAAAAGCAATGTTTTGGTAAGAGTTCATTCTTCATGCGAAACCGGCGATATTTTTCATTCGTTAAGATGTGATTGCGGCGATCAGCTTGAAGCTGCTCTATGCGCGATAGAAAAAGCCGGGCAGGGAGTGGTTTTATACATGCATCAGGAAGGAAGGGGAATAGGTCTGGCGAATAAACTGAAAGCTTATCACCTTCAGGAACAGGGCATGGACACGGTGGAGGCAAATGTCGCTTTAGGATTTGCCCCTGATTTGCGGGATTACGGAATAGGCGCGCAGATTTTATCAGAACTCGGCATGAAAAGCATAAAGCTTATGACTAATAATCCGAGAAAGTTTGTCGGTCTTGAAGGTTACGGCCTTAAAATATCAGCGAGAGTGCCGGTTGAAATAGCTCCGACACGCTCCAACAAAAGATATTTAAAGACGAAAAAAGAAAAGATGGGACATATATTAAAAGCGGTATAAAACGGCAATGATTAATGGTTAATGATAAATGATAAATTATTGTGCGAGGCTTTGCCTCGCTTGTTAATAGGTGCGCAAAGCGCACTCCATAATTAAGCATTTATCATTAACCATTAACCATTAAAAAAGGGGAAAAAAATGAAAGTAATTAACGGTCAGTTGAAAGCGGAAGGAAAAAAATTTGCGTTAGTCGTTTCAAGGTTTAATGAGTTCATAACCAACAAGCTTATCGGCGGCGCGGAAGATATGCTTAAAAGACACGGCGCGGCGGATAATGATATTTCATTATTCTGGGTTCCGGGAGCTTTTGAAATTTCCGCTACGGCAAAAAAGATTGCGGAAAGCGGAAAAGTTGACGCAGTGATTTGCCTCGGCTGCGTTATCAGAGGGGCGACTCCTCATTTTGATTATGTGTCTGCCGAAGTTTCAAAAGGCGTGGCTTCCGTGGGAATGCAGAGCAAAGTTCCGGTAATTTTCGGAGTTTTGACAACTGATACTATTGAACAGGCTATTGAAAGAGCCGGAACAAAATCAGGAAACAAAGGCGCGGATGCCGCAGTTTCAGCTATTGAAATGGTAAGCCTTTATTCGCAAATTAACAATTAACAAATAACAATTTACAATTATGGAGTTTCGCGAAGCGAAACCTGTTAATAGGTTTCGGCTTTGCCGAAACACCGACATTGTTAATTATTAATTGTTATTTGTTAATTGTCTTTTAATTTTGCTAAAATACGAAAGTCGTTTTCATTAAAAAAAGCGAGGTTTCTATGAACATTCCGCAGGATTTAAAGTACACAAAAACGCACGAATGGATAAAAATTGAAGGAAATAAAGTAAGGGTAGGCATTACGGATTTCGCGCAGCATGAGATAACCGATGTTGTTCATGTAGAGCTTCCGGAAAATGGAAAAATCGTAAAAAAAGCAGCTCCGGCGGTTGTAGTTGAATCGGTTAAATCAGCTTTTGACATATACTCGCCTGTAAGCGGAAAAATCGTAGAGATAAACGAAAATTTGATGTCCAGCCCTGAGCTTATAAACCAGTCTCCTTATGAAAATGGATGGCTTTTTGTTGTTGAATTCACAAATAACGGCGAATTTTCGGATTTGCTTAGCGCAGACGACTACAAAAAAATAATATAAAGACGGAAGTTTAGCAGCTCGGAAGCTCAGAAGTTCAGTAACGACAACAACAAAGCCTTTGTCTTTGCTGAGCTTCAGAACTTCCGAGTTGCTGAGCTTCTAAACAGGTTTCTAAAATTATGGATTACACATCACAAAACCAAAAAGATAAACAGGAGATGCTTAAAGTTCTCGGCATTAGCAATGCCGAAGAACTTTTTGACGTTGTGCCTGAAAACCTGAAAGCAAAGGAATTAAACATTTCCGGCGGTCAGAGCGAGCAGGAACTTTTAAATACTTTCAAAAATCTTGCGTCAAAAAATAAACCTCTGATTTCCTTCAGAGGCGCCGGGATTTATGACCATTACATACCTTCTCTTGTAGGAGAAATAACCGGAAGAAGCGAGTTTTGGACAGCGTACACTCCTTATCAGGCTGAAGCAAGCCAGGGGACGCTTCAGGCGATTTTTGAATACCAAAGCATGATAAGCGCTTTGACAGCAATGGATACTTCAAACGCTTCTCTTTATGACGGAGCGTCAGCCGCAGCGGAAGCCGCGATGCTTGCGTTAAGGGCGACAGGGAAGAATAAAATACTCGTCTCGCCGGCTTTGCACCCGGAATATTTGCAGACAATAAAAACATATCTTGAAAATTCAAAAGCAAAAATCGCGATGCTTAATTTATCGGTTAACGGCAATATAGAAAAAGGCATGGTTTTAGCGGCATTGGATGACGATACTGCAGCCGTAATAATACAATCGCCGAATTATCTTGGAGTTATTGAGGATATGGATGCGCTTTCTGCGGCTTCAAAAGAAAGCAATTCTTTATTTGTCGCCGTAGTAAATCCTATTTCTTTAGGCTTCTTTAAAGCTCCCGGCGAATACGGAGCAGACATTGTTGCGGGCGAAGGTCAGATTTTGGGATGTCCGATGAGTTTCGGCGGGGCGACTTTCGGTTTTATGGCGGTTAAAAAAGCTTTGGAATGGAAAATGCCGGGCAGAATTGTGGGGCAGACCGTTGATAAAGACGGCAAAAGAGGCTTTGTTTTGACATTGCAGTCAAGAGAGCAGCATATAAGAAGGGAAAGAGCCACGTCTAATATATGTACAAACGCGGCGCTTAACGCATTGGCTGGCTGCGTTTACCTTTCAGGATGGGGAAATGACGGCTTGAAAAAACTTGCCCAAACAAATATTTCAAAAGCAAGATACGCTTTCAATAAAATAAAGGCCATAGAAGGTTTTAAATCTAAGTTTGAACACTCCGTGTTTTTTAATGAGTTTGTAATAGAAACAAAAAAAGATATTAAAAAAATTAACAAAGCGTTGGTAAAAAACGGATTTTTGCCGCCGCTGGATTTGTCATATTTCGGCGGACAGTTCAAAAACTGCCTTTTGTTTTGCGTTACGGAACAAAGAACAAAGGCTGAAATAGATAAACTTATTGAAATACTGGCAAAGGTTTAATATAAGTAGTGTCATTCTGAACTTGTTTCAGAATCTTGTTGTTGTGTTTTTAATCTTGATAATGTTCTAACTACTATATCCTGAAACAAGTTCCAAGCTAAGCTTGTTCAGGATGACAGCAAAAAAGGTTTAACAATGGAAAAACTTTTAAACGAAATATCATCGGAATGTAAAGCTGCTTTTAATGTTAATTGCGATGTTGAAAGCGATTTGAATATTCCGCAAAATTATAAGAGAAATGCTGATTTGGGTCTTCCCTGCGTTGCCGAGAATGATTTACTAAGGCATTTTACAAACCTTTCCCGCAAAAATTACGCGCTCAGCACAACTTTTTATCCGCTCGGTTCTTGCACAATGAAATACAATCCTTTGATAAATGAAAAAATTGCCGGATTTGACGGATTTAACTGCATACATCCGTCCCAGCCCGCGGAAACCATTCAGGGAGCTTTGGAACTCATACACAATCTTGAAAAAGATTTATGCGAAGTTTCCGGTATGGATTATTTTTCACTGCAGCCCGCGGCAGGAGCCCAGGGGGAATTTGCGGGTCTTCTTATCATAGCTAAATATTTCAAATCAATAAAACAAAAAAGAACAAAAATAATAGTTCCTGATTCGGCGCATGGCACGAATCCGGCTTCGGCCGCTTATGCCGGTTTTGAAATAATGCCGTTGAAATCGGAATCGGACGGGAGCCTTTCGGCTCAAAAAGTTAAGGAACTTTTAACGCCTGAAGTTGCTGCTATTATGCTTACCGTGCCTAATACTTTAGGCGTATTTGAAAAAGAGATTTCCGAAATTGCCAAGGCCTCGCATGAAAACGGCACTCTTTTGTACTATGACGGAGCGAATCTGAATGCTTTAATGGGCATGGTTCGTCCAGGGGATTTGGGATTTGACGTTATACACATAAATCTTCATAAAACATTTTCAACGCCTCACGGCGGCGGCGGGCCAGGAGCAGGTCCTGTCGGCGTTAAGGCGTTTTTGGAACATTTTTTGCCCGTGCCTAGAGTTGAAAATAAAAATTCAAAATTTGTTTTAAACTATAAAAAATCAAAAAGCATCGGCAAAGTGAGAGCTTTTTTCGGAAATTTTCCGGTGCTTGTAAAAGCTTATGCTTATATCAAAGCTTTGGGCGCAAAAGGCCTGAAAAACGCTTCTGTTCAGGCTGTGCTTAATGCCAATTATATGCTTGCCAAATTTAAAGATAAAATAAATGTGCCTGCCGGAAGCAGATGTATGCACGAATTTGTTTTATCGCCTAAATCAGTTTTACAAAACGGCGTGAGAACTGTGGACATAGCTAAAAGGCTTTTGGATTACGGCTATTACGCCCCTACGGTTTATTTCCCTTTGATAGTTGAAGAAGCAATTATGATAGAACCTACGGAGACAGAGTCAAAAGAAACTTTGGATAAATTTGTAGAAACGCTCAATAAAATAATATTAGACGAAGCGGTAAACGAGCCGCATAAGGTTAAAGACGCTCCTGTGAATACTCCGGTAAAAAGGCTTAATGAAGTTGAAGCGGCAAGAAAACCGATACTTAAATGGTCAGGGTGACACGACAAACGCATGAAAACTGAAATGATATATTTTTGTCGTCGTGTTTGTTTTCTTCTCCCCTTGCGGGAGAAGGGTAGGATGAGGGGTTGCCGTTGCCGAGCCGCTGAGCTTCCGAGCTTCTGAGCTTCTATAAAGGGGAACTGCTATGTTAAAGAAAAGCATTATTTTATTTTTTATTTTTGTAATTTCTGCCGGCGATTTGTTTTCTGAAAGTTTCGCCGAAGAACTGGATATAAAAGGTTTTTTTGAAGCCGCATGGCAAGGAGACGCGCAAGAGATAAAATCTTATATTGAGAGCGGGATAGATATAAATACGCAAAGGCATTATAAAGATGAGCCGGAGGATGATACCGCTTTAACGTTAGCTTCGAAAAAAGGGAATAAGGAAATAGTTGAACTGTTGCTTGAGTCCGGAGCAGACCCAAATGTTATAACCGGAATTGCCGGAGATTATAATGGCGGTACAGCTTTAAGTTATGCCTTGGAAAAAGGGCATAAGGAAATAGTTGAGCTTCTGTTGAAATCTGGGGCCAACATAAATCTTGAAGAATGTGGAGATTACGCATTAGCAAGCGCCTCGTACAGTGGGGATAAGGAAATAGTTGAACTGCTGCTTAAATCCGGAGCAGACATAAATCTTCAAGGCGATGACGCACTAGTAGCCGCCTCGAGCATAGGGAATAAGGAAATAGTTGAGTTGTTGCTAAAATCCGGAGCAAATCCGAATGCAATAGGTATGCATGGCGATATCGCTTTAATAAAAGCCTCGTACAGAGGGAATAAGGAAATAGTTGAGCTGTTACTTAAATCCGGAGCAAACATAAACATTATAGGCGGCAATCGGTATGAATATAACACTACCGCACTAATAGCCGCCTCGGAAATAGGGAATAAGGAAATAGTTGAGTTGTTGCTCAAATCTGGAGCAGACGTAAATGTTGATAGTGAACTCGGTACCGCATTAATAGAAGCCTCGAGAAGAGGGGATAAGGAAATAGTTGAGCTGCTGCTGAAATCCGGAGCAGATCCAAATATAAAAGATAGTCAGGGCGATACCGCTTTAACATTAGCTGCGCAAAACGGATATAAGGAAATAGAAGAAATACTTTTAAAGTCCGGAGCAGACCCAAAAAGTATAAGCGAAAGAGGCTGCAAAAAACGCGAGAAAAAGAAAGTAAAGATAAGGGAAGAAGAAGGCTGCTAAACTGTACCCTTGACAACAAATAACAATTGGGTTTCTCGAAAAACCCTATTTGGTAGTGTCATTGCAAGGAAAAACGAAGTCTTGCCGAAGCAATCTAGACATTAAGACTATCTCCGGAAAACTAATGGAAACGACATTTTTATTGTTTGGATTGCCGCGCCGCTTTCAGCGTCTCGCAATGACGGCAAAGACGGTTTTTCGAGAAACCCAATAAGTAATAACAATTATTGAATTTCGGCCCCCGATTAAGACATTCGAGGATAAACTCCGCCGAAATCTATTAATAGGTTTTCGCTTCGCGAAAACACCAAAATTATTAATTATTACTTGTTATTTATTAATTGCTGTTTGTTGACTGACTTTTTTAAATTTGATAAACTTTTGACATTCTTATTGAAATAACAATCAAAAAATAAACTCTCGATATGGAGGAAGTTAATGTTCAAATTAAAAACGCTTGTCTTGGCGCAGATAACTTTAGCGTTTGCGGTTTGCTTATTTACAGGTTGCGAAACCAAAGAACCCAAACCTAAAGCTGATATTGTTATATGGCATTGGATGACGGACAGGCAGGC
Source organism: Candidatus Endomicrobium neocapritermitis (assembly GCA_009778325.1). GTDB lineage: Bacteria > Elusimicrobiota > Endomicrobiia > Endomicrobiales > Endomicrobiaceae > Endomicrobium_B > Endomicrobium_B neocapritermitis. The sequence continues at coordinate 49,424 of WRJZ01000042.1, forward strand.
TGCTTTTGAAAGGCTTGCTGATCAGTATTTTAAAGAAACGGGTGTTAGAGTAGTATTTGAAACTTATGCTCCTACCGATGTTTATAAAAATAAAATTTCCGCAGCGGCAACTGCTGCGCTCCTTCCGGATATTTTTAATCCTATGGGCGACAGAAGAGAAATTGCCTCCTATATTAACGCCGGCTTTATAGCGGATTTAACCGAGGATATGAACAGAGACGGCTGGAAAGATATTTTCTTTGAAAAAGCTTTGGCTCAAAACACATTTGAGCCCGGAAATGAATGGAATGTTAAACCGGGCATATACGCGGTTCCTCTTGACGTCAATTCGCTGATGATTTACTACAATAAAGATTTATTTACGCAGGCAGGGCTTGACCCTGAAAATCCGCCTGCAACCTGGCCTGAATTCATTGAAGCGGGTAAAAAACTCAGAGCGGCAAATATTCAGCCTTTTGTAAGCGGTTTCGGAGAAGGCTGGCTTATTGGCGCTTTTGCGCAGTCTTACCAGTGGAATTTGTTCGGCAGGCAGGGCGTATTGGATACGATTCAAGGAAAAATTCCTTATACGGATCCGAGATGGGTAAGAATATTTGAACTTTTTTCTGAAATGAGAGACAACAAACTTTTCGCTTCAGGCATCGTAACAATGGTCAATAAAGACGCTGAAAGAACGTTTGCCACGGGAAGAGCAGCTATGGCTTTCAACGGTTCATGGGGCGTTAATGTATATCAATCGATGAATCCGAATCTTAATTACGGAGTTATGATGCCGCCGTCGCTCCCTGAAGCTAAATATCCGCTGCTTCTGTTCGGAGGGGAAGGTTCATCGCTGTTTGTTAACGCGAATTCGCCAAACAGGCAAAAAGCTTCCGATTTCCTAAGATGGATGACGCAGAGAGGCCCTCAGGCGCAGCTTGCAAAAGAAACTCTTAACATACCTTCAAACAGGGAAGTTGCCGAGGATTTGCCTCCTATATTGAGAATATTTTCGGAAAATATTAAAAATACTTTTGAGCAGCTTCCCGTAATTGAAACCTGGCAGGTTATAAATTTTATAAATATTAACTTACAGTCTGTCATTATTGGCGAAAGAACGCCCGAACAGGCGGCAAAAGAAGTTCAGGGTGAAAAAGAAAGGCAGATGAAGGTTGCAAAATGAAAGCTTCCCCAAAGGAAAAGTCGTTAAACTTTCTGTTTATAGCTCCCGCGCTTACGTTGTTTTTGGTATTCAGTTTTTATCCGATACTAAGAACTTTCCAGCTGAGCGTTTTTCAATGGAACGGCATAGACAGAGATATGCTTTTTGTAGGTCTTGCACAGTATAAGCATATTTTATTTCATAACCCTATGTTTTGGAAGTCAATGCTGAATGCCGGATATGTGACGCTTCTTTCGTTAACGCTTCAAAACGGTCTGGCTTTGCTTTTGGCTTTGCTTGTCAACAGGCAGATAAAAGGCGATAACATATATAGAATGATTTTCTTTTTGCCTCCGGTTTTGTCCGGTATAGTCGTAGGGCTTATATGGAAATTTGTTTATGACGGCAATTTCGGAATTTTAAACCATTGGCTTATAAGCCTCGGTTTTGTGCAGTTTCAGGATTTCGCGTGGCTTTCGGAGATTAAAACCGCGCTTACATCCGTGGCTGTTGTGCATATGTGGAAAGGTTTCGGGTACGGGTTCATTATTTTGCTTGCAGGGCTGCAGACAATTTCAGTTGAGCTTTACGAGGCTGCCGAAGTTGACGGCGCAGACGCGTGGCAGCAGTTTAAAAATATAACATTCCCTCTTTTAATACCTATTTTTACCATAGTTTCAATTCTTACGATTTTGGGTTCGATGCAGATATTCGATTTGATTTACTCTATGACCAGAGGCGGCCCTGCCGGCCATACGCATGTGCCGATTACAAAAATTTATGAATACATGAGCAACGGCGAATTCGGATATTCCACGGCAATGGCCGTAATATTCGGCATGGTGCTGCTGGTTGTTTCTTTCGCTCAGATATTTATTTCAAAAAAGTTGAATTACAATAATAAATAGATAAAGGCAGAAGCTAAGATGATAGGAAGTTATGAAGATAGGTAACGGCAAAGACGAAACGAATTTTGTTTCTCTTATCCTCTTATCATCCTGCCCTCTTATCTTCTTCTAAAAAGGATTAAAATGAACATTTTTAAAGCAAAAAAAATACTTTTAGATATTGTAACGCACGGAATACTTATCTCGGTCGCATTGACTTGCGTTTTTCCGGTGTTCTGGATGATTTCATCTTCTCTTAAAACGCAGGAAGAAGTATTTTCAAGCATGTCTTTGATTCCGCAAACTGGAATAGCCACATGGATAAGCAATTACAGGACAGCTTTTGTAGAGGCTAATTTCGGCGTATATTTTATGAACAGCGTTTTTTATACTGTTGTAGGAGTGTTCTTTATTATTTTTATAGCTTCGCTTGCTTCTTACGGATTTTCAAGGCTTCAATTCTGGGGTAAAAGCTTCTTTTTCTATCTTTTAATTTCAACTCTTCTTATTCCTATTCCTGGCGTTTTTGTTCCTCTTTACCTGCTTTTGAAAAAACTTTCGCTTCTTGATACCAGAACCGGTCTTTTGCTTTGCTATATAAGCAACGGTCTGGCTTTCGGCATATTTTTGTTAAAAGGATTTTTTGACGAACTTCCGAAAGAAATTGAAGAGGCTGCTCTGATTGACGGCTGTTCGCGGTTCGGCATATACTGGCGGATTGCTCTTCCTCTTGCCAAGCCTGCTTTGGCAACGCTCGTTATCATGAACTCTTTAACCATTTGGAATGAGTTTCTTTTGGCTTTGGTTGTTCTGCAGGATAAAGCAAAGATGCCCATACAGAGAGGTTTGATGGTTTTTCAGGGCACTTTTATTACGGATTATCCGCTTCTGATGGCCGGTCTTACGATAGCAACTATACCTATAGTCATTGTATATCTTCTCATGCAGAAACATATAGTTAAAGGCATTGCCGCCGGCGCACTAAAAGGATAAGAACGGCAATTAACAATTAATAATTAACAAGTAATAATTATTGTGTTTTTGCTTTGCAAAAACTTATTAATATGTTTCGCTTACGCGAAACTCCTACATTGTTAATTATTAATTATTAATTGTTAATTGAGGTTGTATGGAAGTAGTAATATTTGATTTGGGGAAAGTTATTTTTGATTTTGACTTAACCAAATTTACCTCTGCGTTTTCTAAAAAAACTTCAAAAAAAGGCGAAGACATAAACAAACTGATTTTTGAATACTGGGATCTTGCCGCCTCCTACGAAACGGGAAAAATAACATCTTTAGAGTTTTATGAACAGCTTGCAAAACGCACTCATTATCGCGGAAGTTATAATGAGTTTTCGGTGATTTGGAATGATATGTTTACTCCTATTGCAGGAACAATAGAAATAATAGCCCAAACCGCCGCGAAACATAAAGTCGCCATGCTTTCCAATACAAATGAACTTCATTTTGAGTTTCTTAAAGCCGCGTATCCGCAGGTATTTCTTTTATTTTCCGATTTTTATTTGTCATATGAAATGAACGCAAGAAAACCCGAAGATGAAGTTTATAAAAAAGTCATAAGCCATTACGGCATTGAGCCTGAAAAGTTGTTTTTTACCGATGATTTACAGCAGAATGTAGACGCTGCCGTCAGGCACGGCATTAAAGCTTATAAGTTTACGTCTCCGGCTGATTTAAAACGGAATTTACAAATTGAAGGGATACAAATATAATGATAGATTTCGGCGTAAGCCCGGCAAAACAAAAAGAACTTGAATTGAAATTTACGAAGCTGGACATAAATGAAAGCGACATTGAAGAAAAATTTATAAGATCGCCCGGCAAAGGCGGTCAAAACGTCAATAAAGTCGCGACTGCCGTTTATTTAAAACATCTGCCTACGGGAATTGAAGTCAAATACCACAGGGAAAGAACGCAGCTTTTAAACAGATTTCTTGCAAGACGCCTTCTTGCCGAAAAAATAGAGGAGCGGATACTCGGCATAAAATCGCAAAAACAGCAGGAAATAGAGAAAATAAGAAGGCAAAAACGCAAGCGCTCCAAAAGAGCCAAAGAAAAGATGCTTGAAGGAAAAAAATTTACTTCGCAAAAAAAACAAAATAGAACAGCAATTACGAATTACGAATGACGAATTACGAATCTAACGGCAGTTTTTTGGGAGAATAAATGAAAATAGCAATTGCGCAGATAAATACTATAGCAGGAAATATAAAGTATAATTCGTCTAAAATTAAAGAGTATGCAGCCTCGGCAAAAGAAAACGGCGCTGATTTAGCCGTGTTTCCGGAGCTGTCTTTGCCGGGAGGTTTTGCCGGAGATTTATATTTAAGAAAGGATTTTTTGAAAAGCTGCGAGCAAGAGTTAAATCTTCTTGCCAAAGAATTGGAAATTCCCGCGGTTTTGGGAAGTTCTTACATGGGAGAGAACGCCGTAATTTATATAGATAAAAAACAGCCGGAGCCTATGTCTTTTAAAACATTGTTCGGAAGGGAAAAAAAGTATTTTAACGGGAATGATTTACAGACGGGCATTAACGGTTTTTCCTGCTGTATATATTCAGGCGCTAAAGAGCTTGAACAATCTATTAAAAAAGCCGCGGAGCTTGCGGCTGATACGCTTTTGGTTTTGGCAAATGAGCCGTTTTATATCGGCGTAATCGAAGAGCTTACGGAAGAGATTGCCGAATATGCCAAAAATTTTTCAATAAATATAATTTTTGTAAACGGAGTAGGCGCGCAGGACGGGCTGGTGTCTTTCGGCTCAAGTTTTGCCGTAAACAAATCTGGATTTGTCGAAGCGTACGCAAAACAGTTTAAAGAAGATTTAATATTTGCGGATTTGACTTTGAATACAAAAATGCAAAGAGAAGAGAGCCCAAAGGAAAAACAGGTTTATGACGCTTTGGTTTTGGGGCTGAAAGATTACGCGGATAAAAACGGGTTTAAAAAATTTGTTCTCGGGATTTCCGGCGGAGCGGATTCCGCTTTAGCCGCCGTAATTGCTAAAGACGCTTTCGGCGCGTCCAATGTAACGGGAATTTTTATGCCTTCGGAATTTACTTCCCGGCGTTCGCGCGATGATGCCGGACTTTTGTGTAAAATGAATAATATCAGACTTTTGGATATACCTATTAATAATATATTCAAATCTTTTAAAAGCGCTCTTTTAAACACTTTTAAAGGCGTAAAAACGGATGTTACGGAAGAAAATCTTCAGTCGCGCATACGCGGCATGCTGCTGATGGCGTATTCAAATAAATTTAACGCTTTGGTTATGACTGCCGGCAACAGATCGGAAATAGCCGCGGGATACTGCACTCTTTACGGAGACTCGGCTGGAGGATATGCCGTTATCTGCGATTTGCCGAAGTCATACTTGTATACGCTGTGCGGATGGCGCAATTCCATCTCAGAAGTTATACCTGAAAGTATTTTAGAAAGAGAGCCTACCGCTGAACTAAGGGAAAACCAGAAAGATTCGGATTCTTTGCCGGAGTATGATGTTCTTGACGGAATTATAGATAATTTTACGGATTCTTTTTCTGGAGAAACGGAAGTTGTTTTAAGCGAGCAGGAAAAGCAGATTTTTAAAATGATAAGCTCTGCGGAATATAAAAGGCGTCAGCTGCCGCTCGGAACAAAATTATTAAAACATTCTTTCAGAGATATTCGTCTTCCGGTGACAAATGGATATAAATAACAATTCAAAACCGCATTATTTCGGACACAGAAGCCGCATGAAAGACAAATTTCTTGCTTCGGGCTTTGACGGTTTTGCCGATTATGAGATTTTGGAATTCGCTCTTTTCTTTGCGATAGAAAGAATTGACGTAAAACCTTTGGCAAAAGAGCTTATAAAAAAGTTCGGAAGCGTAAAACAGGTTTTGGATGCGGACTTCGAAGAACTGATGAAATTTCCGGGACTGTCGCGTCACAGCGCGGTATTTTTGACTTTTTTAAGGGAAATGTCTGGATATTATTCTTATTTGGATATTAAATCGCCTCAATCGCTTGGCTCTCCGGAGGCAGTTGTCGATTATTTAATTACGGTATTAAGCGGAGAAAAAATTGAAAAATTTTACGTTGTTTTGCTTGACGCCGGCAATAAAGTTATAGAAAGCAAAGAAATAGAAAGCGGGACAGTTAATAAGTCGATAGTTATGCCCAGAAAAATAGCCGAGATTGCCCTGACAAACAAAGCGTCAGCCGTAATAATAGCGCACAATCATCCGGGCGGCACGATGAAACCAAGCCAGCATGATATTGACGCGACTGCCGCTGTTAAAAAAGCTTTAAAAGCGTTAGACATAAGCCTTTTAGATCATGTAATAGTGTCAGGAAATAAATATTTGAGTTTTAGAGAGTATAATTTAATATAATATAACGACAATTAACAAATAACAATTAATAATGAACAATGTAGGAGTTTCGCGAAAGCGAAACCGAATTAATAGATTTTTGCGAAGCAAAAATACAATAATTATTAACTGTTAATTGTTATTTGTTAATTGATTGGGAGGGTTGTATGAGCGGCATATTTGGGGTTGTTTCTGCGACAAACTGCGCCGAAGATTTGGTTTACGGCACTGATTACCACACGCACATGGGTACTGAATACGGCGGTATTGCGGTTTTCGGCAAAGAGTTTAAAAGATATATTCACAAAATGAGCAGCGCTAATTTCAAAACGCGCTTTTTTGAAAATATTAAAGATATTAACGGACAGCAGGGAATCGGCGTTGTGAGCGATTTTGACGAGCAGCCTATATATTTGAAATCTAAACTCGGCGAATTTTGCATAGTAAGTACGGGTAAAGTCGATAATATAAACGCGCTCACTAGGGAAATGCTGGAAGAAGGCATATCTTTCAGCGAAATGAGCAAAAAATCAGTAAATGCTACGGAACTGCTTGCAAGAATAATTGCGACAGGCAAAGACATTAAAGAAGGCATTGAAAAAGTATATAAACGCATAATCGGGTCCGCTTCAATTTTGGTTTTAACGAAAGACGGAATTTACGGGGCAAGAGACAGCTTCGGAAGAAGCGCGCTTATTTTGGGACGCAAGGAAGGCAGCTGGGCAATATGCTCTGAAACAACTTCTTTTTCCAATCTGGATTTTGAACCGATAAGAGATTTAAATCCGGGCGAAATTGTTTTTATAGACGCGGCAAACTTAGAGTGTAAAGTCATAAGACCCGGAAACGGAAAAAAGCAGGTTTGCGCGTTTTTGTGGATGTATACGGGATTTCCGGCGTCAAACTATGAAGGGATAAACTCTGAAGTTGTAAGGGAAGAAAGCGGCAAACTTTTGGCAAAACGCGATAAAGATTTAAAAGCCGACATGGTTGTCGGAATTCCGGATTCCGGAATCGCTCACGCGGTAGGCTATGCGATTGAATCAAAGATACCGCTCAGAAGGCCTTTGGTAAAATACACTCCGACTTACGGAAGAAGCTATACGCCTCCTTCACAGGGAACAAGAGATATAATTGCGAGAATGAAGCTTATTGCCATTAAAGAGATTATACAGAACAATGTTATAATTCTTCTGGAAGATTCAATAGTCAGAGGCACCCAGCTTAAAAATGTTACGGTAGATAAGTTTTGGAAGGCCGGAGCAAAAGAACTCCACGTGCGCCCTGCAAGTCCTCCGCTCTTATTTCCGTGCCTTTTCAGCGCTTCCACAAGAACAAACAGCGAACTTGTAACACGCAGAGCTATATCCGCCATTGAAGGCAAGGATATTGAAGACGTAAGCGAATATACAAATCCCAAAACTGAAAAATATGCCAAAATGATTGAGTGGATAAGAAAAGATTTAAACGTAACTTCGCTTAAATTTCAGACTGTTGAAGATATGGTAACCGCAATCGGGCTTCCAAGAGAACAATTGTGTCTTCACTGCTGGTTAGGATGCACAGGATGCAAGTAACGGCAATTACAAATTACGAATTACGAATCAACGGCAAAATTTTCGTTAAAAAGGAGAATAAAATGGCTGTTAAACATGTTGAAGGTTCGAATAAGAAACACAATGTATTTTTGTACGCGCTTAGCACGTGCGTTTGGTGTAAAAAAACAAGAAGCCTTTTGGAAGAAATGGGCGCCTGTTATGATTATGAATATGTAGATTTACTGGTTGGAGAAGAAAGAGACAAGGTTATGCGCGAGGTAGAAATTTTTAATCCAAGCGGCGGATTTCCTACTATTGTTATAAACAAAGAACAGGCTATTGTAGGTTTTAAGCCTGAAGAAATAAAAGCGGCTTTGGAATAAGCAAAGAGCCGTATAAAGACAATGATGTGTCCCCGCGGGACATGATGTATGTACTACATACACATTAACGACAAGGACACATTACATCATTTTGCCGCAAAGCGGCAAATACATCATTAGTCCCCGATTAAAATATTCGGGGATAAACTCTGCGGTATCATTCGCCGAAGGCATACATCATGCCGTTGCTCTGTAAAGGTGACAGTCCTCTTGACATTCCGTTTTGGGTTCCCCTCAATTATTGTTTTCATGAGTAATTTTTTCAAAAAATTCAAAAACCGCCGAAGTCAGGTATAAAACAGGCGGATGCTGCCGTTATCTTTTCCCAAAAATACCTTGAAGTATAATAAAAAATGAATTACAGTTTTATTATTATTAGTTTAAAATAATAATAAAGCAGATATTATATGAAGCAGTACGAACAACAGAAATATGCGTTGTTTACAAAAATAAAATCAGCGAACAATTAAACCGCTACCATAATGTATAGCGGTTTTTTTTTGATTAGTAATTGCCGTTAAAAAAAGGGGAATTTTTCATGAAGATCAAAGCACAATGGCCGGGGTTACTTTTTTCATTCGCTTTAGCCCTGTTCCTGAGCGTACAATGTTTTGTTTCCGATGCTTATGCGGTTTCATGGCCGAATGATCCTGATTTTGTAGTGGGCGTTGCGGCTCATCCTAGCAAGCCAGACTTTGGAGTCACAACCTATACCGGATATGGGGGTAGTGATGCAGATATAGAAAAGCAGGTTCACTTGTTAGCTGAAATGGGGGGAAAGATTTACCGTGTGGACGGTTCCGGAGCCTCAGATTATAAGCAAAAGCTGATCGACCTTTGTGAAAGATACGGTATTGAAGTTCTGATGATCGTCGGTCCGGGTGACCCCATATACACAATGTATGCAGCGAGAGCATATAAAGGCAAAGTCAAATACTATCAAGTGTATAACGAGATGGGCGGCGTAGCTCTTAAAGAATATTCGTTGGATGGAACTGATATAAGCCACTACAAAATGTCAACGGATATACCGCGCCCTCCTGATGATAAATGTTTGGACATTGCGGTTAACGGAATTATCAATCACATCAAAATGATTCGCGCGGAAGATCCTGACGCAAAGGTCCTGATCAACGACTTAGGGACACATTACGCTTTCCTTGATTATGCTTTTGCGAGATTCAAAGAAGAGGGTGTTGATGTCGACCTGATCGGCTGGGACTGGTATTCTCAAAGGGAAAATGCCAGAGACATCCATCCTTCCGTCATAGACGGCTTGAACAGTGTCGCGAAATATATATATGAGAAATACAAGAAGGATATCATAATTTGTGAATACAACATGGATACCAGGTTATTTGATTTACCAACGCTTTCACCGCAGAATATTCCATTTCTTCCGGGAAACGGGAACGGGAAAATTGATCTTTTTGAGGAAGATAACATGGATATATTAATGGGCCCCTATCTGGTCAATAATATACAGTATCTGTATAACAACAGAAAAGAAAATCACATCAAAGGAATTATGATTTATGAGCTCATAGAAGAGCGGGGCCATAGCTTTTGGAGTGAAGCAAAATTAGGCATAACGTACTCCAAAGTGCTCATTCCCGAGCAAAGACACTATCAGATATTGGGACCAAAGAAAGCGTATTACGATGTCCAAAAACTCCTCGGAGGCGGTTTTGTCCCGATAAAAAGATTGAATCCTTCCGCCGCAATTGCCGAATATACAATAACAGCATCTGTTATAGACGTAAACCCGGATGACGCAATTCTGTCCTCGCAAGAAGGCGGTACAGTTACAGGAAGCGGTAAATACAGAGAAAACTCTGTTGTTACTCTGACCGCCGCCGCCAATCCCGGATACGAATTTTTGGGCTGGTACAGAGGCGGAATCAGAATCAGCAGAAATTCGGTTTATAAATTCACGGCTTATGAGGACGCAAACAATGCCGACAGAGACAGTGGTGAAGGAAAGTTTGCGTATGAAGCGAGATATGTTTTCAGGGGCGCGTGCGAAGGTACGATAATAACATTTCCTGTAATATCAAAAGACGGCACTCAAAATACAGGAATGATGATAATACCTGCAAAAACATTCGGCGCGAATGTAGAAATCGATGTGAAACAGTACAGCAGTTTGGTCCCGGCGGCAAAATCATACGTAAGAGAGTTAAGTCATACGAGTATAGGCGTAATTATAAAGGCGCAGGGAAATCCGGAAAAGGAAATAGAACTGAGACTGCCGTACAATAATTCTGACATAGCGGGAATGAACGAAGACACTTTAGTAATATCAAAGTATGATGCAGAAAAAAATGTCTGGGTGCCGCTAAAGTCAAAAGTAGATAAAGAAAACAAACAGATAATAGCTTACATAGATAAATTATCATTATATTCCATAATGGGAACGGCAAATGCGTCAAAAGCGTTTGAGAATGTGAAATATTACCCGAATCCGCTCCAGCCGTCGAAAGGTATGAATTATGCAAAGATGAATTTTTCGAATATGCCTGTAGGCGCTCACATAAAGATATATACAATGCTGGGTCAGGTGGTAAGAGAATTGGAAGCAGACGCAAGCGGGATGGCAGTATGGGACGGAAAAAATAATAGTGGCGAAAAAGCGGCCAGCGGAGTATATATAGTGTATATGGAAGACGGAAGCGGAAATAAAAAGAGAATAAAAGTAGCGGTGGAGCGATGAACGGCAATTACGAATTACGAATGACGAATTACGAATCAAAGGCAACCTCGTCCTCTCTTGCTTCGCAAGAAG
>WRJZ01000043.1 GCA_009778325.1 Candidatus Endomicrobium neocapritermitis
GCTGCTAAAGGTTATACTGCTGTATGTAAAGGCCATTGTTGAACCGGCAGTATTGTATACCGCTCCGCCGGAACTTGACGTATTGCTGCTGAATGTTATATTTCCGTTTATGAAGGTTATTAGCGCACTGCTTATATTGTATATAGCTCCGCCGCCGCCTGCCGCATTGCTGCTGAAGCTTACCGTGCTTCCGCTAAAGGCCATTTCTGAATTATTTGCATTGTATATCGCTCCGCCGCTGCCGGTTGTTAGGTTTGCCGCATTATTTATAAAGGAATTCTCGCCGTAAAAAGCTATGCTGCTGCCGGAATTGGCATACATTACGCCGCCGGATGCGGCTGTTGAGAAGTTAATGAAGGTCACGTCTTGCATTGTGATATTTTTACCGCTAAGCGTCATGCCTTTGTTTGCAAGACCCGATGAATTAATCACATATCCCGCTCCGTCTATTGTAAAATTATTTCCGGCTGGCGATAAGAAGGGATTTTCGTCGCCGGCTATCGCAATTATATCTTGTCCCAATGTTATCGTTGAACCAACTGCCGCTTCCTGATACTGCCCTACAAACGTATTCCACGGCAGCGCTCCGTATACCAGCCACCCTGTCCAGTCGCCTGCTGCTCCGCTCCATATAAACCTGTATCCGTATTTGTCTCCGCCGTATATGTTGCCAGTACTAAATACAACGCCGTTTATCCACTCCGCGCTCATTATTGATGTTGAGCTTCCCACTATTTGCATAGGTGCTGTTACCGTTGTTACCGCAAGCCTGCTGTCCGCCGTAATATTTGTTGTGCTTGTGTATATAAAGCTTGTGTCATTACCTTGTCCGCCGTCAAACCAATCAACCATTACGCCTATTTCTCCCGCGCCTGCATCCAAAATACCGACTACCGCGCTTGTAGCAAAATTTACGCTGCCTCCGTATACGCCTATCATCGCTGCGTTAACGCCGGCTCCCGCCATCATATTTACCGAGCCGCCTGTTATGCTTGAAATTCCAGTAAAGTAATTTCCGCTTACTGACGTTGTCCCCGCGTATTGCGTAAAGATGCCCGTAAATCCGCTGTTGTCGCCGCTTAGTTCAAACAGTCCTGTTGCCGTTGCTTCTTTGGTTATACTTCCGTTTCCTGTTATGTTTCCGCTAAACGATAAATCGCCGCCGGTTGTTATGTCAAGCAGCGCGCCGTTGTATACTCCGATTGTTCCTGTTGACAGGCTTGCTCCGCTTGCCAGTTCTAATATGCCAGCCGTTATGCTGCTTATACCGGCAAAATAATTTCCCGTTACCAGCGTATTTCCCGCGTTTTGCGTAAAGCTGCCCGTAAACACGCTGTTGTCGCCGCCCAAATACAAATTGCCCGCTGTCTTTTCTATTATTCCCGCTCCCGCTATTCCGCTGCTTATTACCACGTCTCCTAATCCTGTTATATTTATCGTACCTTCATTATATATATCATCTCCGGTTCCGCTCGCTCTGTTTCCTCTAAACGTTATACTGCTTCCGTTTGTTGCTTCTAAATTTATTGTTCCCGCGTTGTATATCGCTCCGCCGGAACTTGCCGCTATGTTGCCGGAAAATTCGCTGTCCGTTATCCTCAGTCCGCTGTTTCCGCTGTATATCGCTCCTCCATATTCCGCTTCATTTCCCGTAAAATTCGCGTTCACTATATCCATCACTCCAGCTATCGTCGATATCGCTCCGCCGGAACTTGTCGCTGTATTATACGCGAAGTTCACATTCGTTATCGTCGCTGTCGAATTCCAATATGTCTGCTCTATTACCGACCCGCTTCCTGTCCTTGACGCGCTTGTTACCGTCACGTCTTTCAGCGTAAACTCTGTTGCCGTACTTAGCGTAAACAGATAGCTGTTTAGTCCGTTATATGTGTCCGTACTTTCTATTACTCCGCTTATCACCCACTTGCTTGCGTCGCTGTCTCCGCCTTCTACTAAAAATCTGCCCCAGCTTGTGTCTGTGAATATCTTATCTATATGATATACTCCCGCTCCGTCTATAAAATATTCCCTGTCTCCGTCCTGCAAATTTGCGTCATACAATGTCCAGCCGCCTAACGCTCTCACATATATTGTCTGGAAAAGCGAATCGTTTTTTACCCATATCTCATACCTGTGCTCTAATTCGCTTCCTCCTACCGTCACGCTTGATGTCGTCAGCGCGCTGTCAAACCTTAATCCTCCGAATAATACCTGCGATTCATAATCATACGTATCGGTTAATGTCGTGTACTGATCGCCGTCATATATCTTTATATTGCCGAATATGTCCAAAATTCCCGTGCTTTGAGCGCTTGTATGCAGTTCATCCGTCGCTAAACTAAATGACGACGCCGATATCTGGCTAAATAATAGTCCGAAATTTAACGCGCTGTTATCGGCTATAACATCCGTAAACGTTATTGCTCTTGTCGAATTTGACACCTGATTGCTTATGTCTATTACAGAATTCGTAAACGTGTATGTTGAGGCTCCCGTGTAATCCGTTATTGCGAATGTTACATAAGAGTTATCAAACGCTACCGTATTGCTTTGTCCGTTATCTATCACGCCGGCTAAATTGTAATAAGCGTAAACATCCGGCGCTTGCAGCAATGCGTCCAATCCGAACATCGCAGTCGCTCCGCTTGCTGTGAACTGTATGTTATTGTTCGCTCCTACCGTTGATATTGTTAAAGACGTATCATAATGATTCAAAACTCCGCCTGTAGCAAGATTAACTCCGTAATATACATCCGCTCCGTAAACTTCAAGCAAACTTGTTGATATCGTGTTTGTTCCCCCAAACATTGTTCCCAGCGCCGTTATTGTCGTTGTGCCGGCAGTTTGGTTAAAATAACCCTTAAATCCCGAATTATTGCCTTCATTTAAAAAAAGTCCGCTTGAGTCTTTTTGTATTGTGCCGGCCGTTGCCGCTCCGCTTACACCGCCGTCCATATACATATAGCCGCCGCCGGTTATGTTTATTATCGCGGTCGCGACGGTCTGGTAAATATCATTTCTTTGTCCGTTTGCTAAATTACCGCTAAATATCACGCTGCTTCCGGCTACCGTGTTAAAGTTTATTACTCCCATGTTATATATCGCTCCGCCCAAAGTTGAAGCCGTATTACTGCTGAAAGTTACCGCACTGTCTGTAAAGGTCATTGTTGAATTACTAAAATTAATTATCGCTCCGCCTTGCCCTGCCGTATTGCTGCTGAACATTACCGTGCTGCCGGTAAAGGTCATTCTTGAATTTAATTCATTGCATATTGCTCCGCCATACATTGCCGCCGTATTGCTGCTGAAGTTTACCGCGCTTGTGCTAAAGGTTATTGCTGAATTATTACTGTATATCGCTCCGCCGTAACTACCTGCCGCCGTATTGCTGCTGAACGTTACAGTGCTTGCGCTAAAGGTCATTATTGAATTGCCTGTGCTGTATATCGCTCCGCCGGACAATGCCGCCGTATTACTGCTGAATATTATACCGGCATTTGCAAAGGTCATTGTTGAACTCTGATTGTATATTCCTCCCCCGGCATTCCTTGCCGTATTTCCGATAAATGATGCTTTACCGTTTGTAAAGGCCATTGTTGAATTATCATTGTGGATCGCTCCGCCGTAATTTGCCCCATTGATGCTGAATGTTATATTTCCGTTTGTGAAGGCTATTAACGAATTTGCATTATATACCGCTCCGCCGTAATTATTTAAAGCCATATTGCTGCTGAAGGTTACCGAACTTGTGCTAAAGGTCATTACTGAATTGCCTATATTGTATATCGCCCCGCCCAGACCGTTAGTCGTATTAGTGCTGAACGTTACCGTGCTTGCGGCAAAGGTCATTGCCGAATTATTATTATATATCGCTCCGCCGGAATAAGACGGATTGCTTGTAGCCGTTGTTTTATTATTTTCAAATTTTACAATGCTGCCGGTAAAATTGACGGCCGAGCCGGTACTAAGTATTGCTCCGCCGGAATACGCAGCGGTATTATTCATAAAACTTACCGTTGAATATGCAAAATCTGCCAGAGAATTGCCAGTGTTAAATACAGCTCCGCCGGAACTTGCCGCAATATTGCCGTCAAATGTTATCGCGCTGTTTGTAAAAGCCATTGTTGAACGCGTATAACTGTATATCGCTCCGCCGATGAAACTTGCCGTATTGCTGCTGAATGTTACCGTGCTGCCTGTAAAGGTCATCATTGAATTAGTGTTGGATATCGCTCCGCCGCGGTTTGCCGTATTGCTGCTAAAGGTTATATTCCCGTTTGTAAAGAGCATTGTCGAATTACCTACATTGTACACCGCTCCGCCTTCATATGCCGTATTGCTGCTGAAAGTTACCTTGCCTCCGATAAATGATATATTTGATAAACTGTCCATAGCTATAGCTCCGCCGCCGCTTGCCGTACTTCCCGTATTACTGCTGAAGGTTACGTTTGAGTTTGTGAAGGTTATTGTTGAATTACTTGTATTGTATATCGCTCCGCCTCTGGAATTTACAGTATTGCTGCTGAAGGTTACAGTACTGTTTGCAAAAGTAATATTTCCGCTATTATCATTATATATTGCTCCGCCGCGGCCTGTGGCTGCAGCAGTTGCTGTCGTTTTATTATTTTCAAATTTTACAATACTGCCGGTAAAATTGACGGCCGAGCCGGTACTAAATATTGCTCCGCCGGCGTACCCCGCGGTATTATTTATAAAACTTGCCGTTGAATATGCAAAATCCGTCAGAGAATTGCTTGTGTTAGATATCGCGCCGCCCGAACTTACCGCAATATTGCCGTCAAATGTTATATTGCCGTTTGTAAAGGTTATTGTTGAAGGAAGATTATTGTGTATCGCTCCGCCGAAAGTGTTAGCCTTATTGCCGCTGAAGGTTACCGTACTGCCGGTAAAGACCGTTGCCGCATTATAACTGTTTATCGCTCCGCCCGTAGTGTTAGCCGTATTGCTGCTAAAGATTATATTGCTGTTTGTGAAGGTTATTTTTGAAGTATCATTAGATATTGCTCCGCCTTGATTCGCCGTATTGCTGCTGAAGGTTACCGTGCTGCCGGTAAAGGTCATGACTGAAGCAATCCTGCTGTTGCTTATCGCCCCGCCGGAACCAACAATACTTGTTCCTGTCTTGTTGTTGATGAAGGTTATACTGCTGTTTGTAAAAGTCATTGTTGAACTATAATTGTATATCGCTCCGCCGGGCAGCACAGCCGTATTGCTGCTGAAGATTATCGTGCTGCCGGTAAAGGTCATGACCGAATTATTATTGTTACCTATCGCTCCGGCACTACTGGAGGCCTTATTAATGCTAAAAGTTATATCGCTGTTTATAAATGTTATTGTTGAATTAAAATCATTATATATCGCTCCGCCGCTAGTGCCTGCCGTATTGCTGCTGAAAGTTATATTGCCGTTTGTAAAGATCATTTCCGCATCATTATTGTGTATCGCTCCGCCGTAAGCCCTTGCAGTATTTCCGATAAATGATACTTTACCGTTTGTAAAGGTCATTGTTGAATTGTTATTATTGCGTATCGCTCCGCCCCACCAATCTGTCCTATTGCCGCTGAAGGTTACCGTGCTGTTTGCAAAAGCGATATTTCCGTTATTATCATTATATATTACCCCTCCAAGACTTGCTGTTGTCGTTGTTGTTACTGTTGTATTATTGTCAAATTTTACAATGCTGTCGGTAAAATTGACAGCCGAGCCGCTATTATATATTGCTCCGCCGCCGTACCTTGCGGTATTATTTATAAAACTTACTGTTGAAGATACAAAATCCATTATCGAATTGTTCATGTTAGATACGGCTCCGCCCGAACTTACCGCAACATTACCGTCGAATGTTACCGAGCTGCCGGTAAAGGTCATTGTTGAATTATTGCTATTTCCTATAGCTCCGCCCCATAAAGATAAAGATGAAGCCGTATTGCCGCTGAATGTTACCGTACTGCCTGAAAAGGTCATTATTGACCTGAAGGAATTGTACACCGCACCGGCTCTTGCAGCCTTATTGCCGTCAAATGTTATATTACTGTTTGTAAAGGCTATTGTTGAACGGTTATTATTGTATATCGCTCCGCCGCCGTAATCGCCTGCCGTATTGCTGCTAAACATTACCGTGCTGCCGGTAAAGGTCATTATTGAATCTACCCCATTCTCTATCGCTTCTGTCCCCCAGTTATCGCTAAAGGTTACATTGCTGTTTGTAAAGGTCATTGTTGACTCTTGCTGGCGTATCGCTGAGCCGGAAGTTTTCGCCGTATTGCCGCTAAACGTTACCGTGCTGCCGGTAAAGGTCATTATTGAATCAATTACATTCTCTATTGCTCCGCCACTGCTGATGCTGCCGCCTGCCGTATTGCTGCTAAAGGTTATATTACTGTTTGCAAATGTCATTATTGAACTGTCGTAATTGGATATCGCTCCTCCCTCGCCGACTGCCGTATTGCTGCTAAAGGTTATAGTACTGTTTGTAAAGGCTATTGTTGAACGGTTATTATTGTATATCGCTCCGCCGCCGCCACCTGCCGTATTGCTGCTGAAGTTTACAACGCTGCCGGTAAAGGTCATTGTTGAATTAGCTTCATTGAGTATCGCTCCGCCGTTACTGCCGCTGTAACCGTTAATGAAATTTATATTATCGTAAAATCTAACATTTGTATTCGTAAAAGTAAAAAATCTATAAGTATTTATGCCGTTTAATGTCGCGCCGTTGCCGTAAATATTAACAGGGCCGGCATAACTTATTGCCGGATTGCCCGCAAAATTTATGTTTGCCGCGGTAAACGTTATGGTTGTCGTGCTTGCGGTTATGGCATCCGTGAGATCGGAGTAAATGTTTACATTCCACGCGTATAAGTTGCCGGCTCCCAAAAAAACAGCCGCCGCAAACATCAGAACTTTAAATTTCATTTTTTTAAACATTTTTTTCTCCGATAATATTTTTTATTAATGCAAGTCATATTGAATCACAAAAAAACCGCTGTTTAACATATAACGGTTTGAATTTTTGTAAACTTTATTTTTATAAACGGCGTAAAGATTATTGTCGGATGTTTTGCCGAGACTTACAATAATACTTTAAATATTTTACCATATTTTTCATATGTACGCCGTTTTCCGTTTTTTTATTTTATATTTCATTCATAAAAAGACTGCAAACATTATGTTTGCAGTCTTTTTATAGTTTTCGGCTGCCAAATTTTAAAATTAAACATAAGCAAAACTTTCTCTTTTGAAATGACATAAACCGTCTCTTTTTTAGAGTTAAATCACAGGCTGTATTTTAATAACATATTTAAACAAATCGGAAACAAAAAAAATGATGCATGTGCACCAAAATAAAGCCATCGGCCGTGACGACGGCTTGCGCTGCCCGGCGCGCTCACAGGAACTAAGCTCCCTCGCTCCCGCAAGAGGCGATGGTAACAACAACTGCGGCAGGCAGCAGTGTTTTATTTTAGCTTTCATACGTTTGTCATGAATGAAAAATAATCTTAGGTTAAAACTTTAAAATACAAATTTACAATCATTCGCATAGTCATAAATATTGCCTTTTCTCTTTCGGGTCATTCCCGGATGTTTTTATCGGGAATCCATTTTCACTAAAAGTTTTTCTTTATCCTTACGTTTTTTAATAAACAGCTTGGATTCCCGATTAAGACTCTCGGGAACGACAAAAGAAATGATTAACAACCTGCTTTTGTCGACTTGGCCCCCCGATTACTGCCTTCGGGGATGACGGCAAAGGCGGATTTCCAATAACTCTATTACTTAACATCCTTCTCATTCCATCCGCCGCCCAAAGCTTTGGATAAATTTACAACCGCAGTCAGCTGGTTATAACGCGCCGAAACAAGGGCTGTCTGCGCTTGAAGGTAACTGTTTTTTACGTCAAGAAGATTTATTGTATCGATAAGGCCGGCTTTAAACTGGTCTGCGGCAATTTTATAACTTCTGTTCATGGCTTTTGCCTGCAAATCCGCGGCGACATAAATTTCGCGGTACATTTTATTGGCGTTTAAAGAATCGTAAACGTCTTTAAAAGCGTTTTCTACGGTTTGCTCATATACGGCAAGAGCTTCTTTGTATGCCGCTTCAGCCTGCTTATTCATAGCTTTAATTTTTCCGCCTTCAAAGAGCGGCTGCACCAAATTTCCCGCAAGGCTCCATATGCCCGCGTCCATAAGATTAGTAAGGCTGTTGCTCACATAGCCTGCTTCGCCCGTTAAAGAAATCTGCGGAAAGTATGACGCACGCGCAGCTCCGATTTGGGCGTTCGCTGAAATTAACTGTTCTTCAGCCTGCAGGACATCCGCGCGTTTTTCTAAAACTTTTGAAGGTATGCCTTCCGGAATATTGGGTATCAGATACACTTCTTCAAGTTTTTTGCCTCTTTGCATTTGCTGTTCCACAATTTCTCTGGGAGTTTTTCCGGCGAGCACCGCAAGCGCGCTTTGGGCTTGCGAAATCTGTCTTTCCAAATCAATCTTTGAAACTTCCACGCTTTGCATGTCGGCTTCGACTCTTCTTAAATCAAGCTCTTCTATATATCCTGCTTTATATCTGTCCCTGTAAACTTTTACTATTTGCCCGTAAGATTCCAAAGTATCTTTGACAATTTCAAGCTGCGCATCCAAAGTTAAAAGCAGGAAATACGCGTTTACGACATTTGCGGTTACAATAAGTTCCGTAAGGTCTTTTGCTGCTTTAGTGGAAAAATATCGGGCTTTGGCGGACTGGTTTAAACGCCTCTGTTTTCCCCAAATATCAAGCTCATAAGAAATTACCGGAGCGGTCGTATATAATTGTACCGGCTGTTCAATTATTACGCCGTCATTTGACGCCGTTCCGTAAGTCCCCTGAAAACCCATATTTAAAGAAGGCATTGAATCCGCTCTTGTTATTTTGAACTGCGCCTGCGCTTCTTCAACTCTTGCAAGAGCAATTTGAATGTCCTTATTACCGGCCAATGTTTCCTGAACAAGCGAATTCAAAACCGGATCCTGAAACATTTCCCACCAGTTATGCTTTATAAAAGGAGCGATCTCGTTTTGATTATCAGCCGCAGCAGGCAAATCTTCAACGGGCTTTTTATAGTTCGGCCCCATGAGACAGCCGGTGAGCAGCAGTAATAATGCTATTACTGCGGATGCAGGGATGCAGAGAGGCAGAGATGCAGGGTAACGGCTAAAAAAACCAAACAATCTTTTACTATTAATTTGTAATTCACAATTGCCTTTACTCCGCATCTCTGCCTCCCTGCATCTCTGCATCCTTCTTTCCTGAAATCAAATAAAAAAACAGCGGCACGAGCAGCGGCGCTATTATTGTTGCGCCCAGCATTCCGCATACGACGGCTGTGCCTATCGACTGTCTGCTGTTTGCGCCGGCTCCGCTGCTTATTGCCAGCGGAAGAGTGCCAAGTATAAAAGCAAAAGACGTCATTATTATCGGTCTGAAGCGCAGCCTTGCAGCTTCTACTGCCGCGTCAAAAGTACTTTTGCCCTGCTTCTCTTGAAGCTGTACGGCAAACTCTATAATCAAAATCGCGTTTTTTGCCGCAAGCCCCATGAGCGCGACCAAAGCTATTTGAAAGTATATATCATTATACATGCCTCTTAAAAAAGTGCCCAGAAGCGCGCCGAAAACCGCGAACGGAACCGCGAGGATAACGGCAAAAGGAAGGCTCCATTTTTCATATAGCGCGGCAAGAATCAAAAATACGACGATAATCCCGAGCAGCAAAGCTTTTGAGGAAGTGCTCCCGACAAGTTTTTCCTGATAAGCTGTGCCTGTCCACGCGAGAGCAAAATCGGAATCCAAAACTTTTACGGCGATATCTTCCACAATTTGTATCGCGGTGCCGCCGCTGACGTTATTTGCGGGCATGGCGATAATTTTGGCCGCGGGAAAAGCGTTGAACCGTTCAACCGCGTCCGAACCAAGCGTTTGTTCAAGCGTTATAAGTTCCGAAAGAGGTATCATCTGCCCTGAAGCGGAACGCACAAATATGCCGTCAATCTGCTCGGGATACTGTCTGTAGTCCGCGCGCGCCTGCACCAGCACCTGAAAACTTCTTTCATATTTTGTAAAGTCATTGATATAATAAGTGCCGAAAGTCGCCTGCATGGCCGTGTAAAGATCGTCAAGAGATACGCCTTTCGCGATGGCTTTGGTGTTATCAACAGTCATTGTATACTGCGGCACCATATTTGAAAACGTAGTGGTTACATTTGCAATTTCCGGCCTTTGTCTTAAAGCCCCTATAAAAGCCTGAATATTTTTAGCAAGAGCGTCATTGCCGCCGTCGCCTCTGTTTTGTATATACGCTTCAAGGCCGCCGGTTGTGCTCATGCCGATAATCGCGGGAGGATTAAAAGCAAGAACAAGAGCTCCCGGAACTTTTAACGCCGATTCTTTTTGTATATTGCTTATAAGCGCGCCTACGGACAGTTCTTTGGTTTTACGCATGCTCCACGGTTTAAGTTTAACGTAACACGCGGCGCCGCTGGCTTTCTGCGTGCTGTTAAGCGGATCTCTGCCCGTAAAAAAGAATTCGAAATTAACGGACGGCTGATTTAAAATAATATCTTCAATCTGATTCGATACGATTTTCGCGTTTTCCAGAGAAGTGCCTGGGTCGTTTTCCACGGCAACTATTACCGAGCCCTGATCTTCGTCCGGAATAAGATTTGACGGTATGACTTTAAAAAGCCATAAGCTTGAAATAAGTATAAACGCCATGACTATAATTGCCGCAGGTATACGCCTTATGAAAAAAGCGGAGACGCCTATATATTTTTTTGTAGTTAAAGCAAAAAACACGTTAAATTTGGCAAACAAACCTTTTGCGGGTTTTTCGCGCTTTTTAAGAAGAAGAGCGCAAAGCGCCGGAGTGAGAGTCAATGCTATAAATCCTGAAATTACTACTGAAACGGCTATAGTTATCGCAAACTGCTTATACATAACTCCGGCAAAACCGCCCATAAAAGAAACCGGAATAAAAACCGAACACAAAACGCATACGATAGCCACTAAAGCGCTCTGCACTTCTTCCATGGCTTTTATCGTTGCTTCTTTGGGCGAAAGATTTTCTTCCCGCATTATGCGTTCAACGTTTTCTATGACTACTATAGCGTCGTCAACAACCATTCCTATCGCGAGCACAAGCCCGAATAGCGTTAAAGTGTTAATGGAAAAACCGAACGCGTACATTCCGGCGAAAGCGCCGACAATGGAAATCGGCACTGCGACGCACGGAATAAGAGTCGCTCGCCAGTCCTGAAGAAAAATATAAACGACAAAAAACACAAGCGCCATGGCAATTATAAGCGTTTTGACGACTTCTTTTATTGATTCGGTTATAAATGTCGTATTATCGTAAGCAAGCTGGTATTGCATCCCCGAAGGAAAACGCTTCGATATTTCTTTCATGGTTTGGTTGACTCTTTTCGCGGTCGCGACGGCATTGGCTCCCGGCTCAAGAAAAACCGCTATGCCGACGGCAGGCTGTTTGTTTATCGCGCTGTAAAAAGAGTATGTCTGCGAACCAAGCTCAATATCCGCGACGTCTTTAAGCAGCAAAGAAGCGCCTGTCGCGTCAGCTCTTAAAATAATATTTTCGAACTCTTCCGGAGTCTGAAATCTTCCCTGGCCTTTTATGCTGACGGTTTTGCCGACGCTTTTATCCATGGGTGCTTCGCCTACTATGCCCGCGGCGCGCTGCTGGTTTTGCGAGCTTACCGCGGCAATAACGTCCGGCGGGGTAAGATTATACGCGGCAAGTCTGTCCGGTTTAAGCCAGATGCGTATAGCGTAATTATTCGCGGAAAAAACCTGCGCGTCGCCTACGCCTGAAACTCTTTTTAAATCGTCAATCACGTTTACAAGAGCGAAGTTGGCGATATAAGTGATATCATAAATATTATCTGGGGAAGTTAGCGCGTAAATCTGAAGCATTTCCGTGGAACGTTTTCTTACGGTTACGCCGTAACGCTGAACGTCGACGGGAAGAAGAGGCATGGCCTGCTGGACAAGGTTATTTACGTCAACCGTCGCGATATCCGGGTCAGTGCCTATATTAAAGTATACGGTAAGATTCATATTTCCGTATGAATCCGACGTGGAATTCATGTAAAGCATATTTTCAACGCCGTTAATCTGCTGTTCTAACGGAGCGGCAACCGACTGGGAAATGACTTCCGGGTCAGCGCCCGTATAAACCGTGGAAACGGAAACAGTCGGAGGCGTGAGGTTGGGATACCTGTCCACCGATAAAGAAAATATTGAAATTATTCCTGAAAGAAGAATAAGTAGCGCTATAACCGTCGCGAAAATAGGCCTGTTTATAAAAATTTTGGATAACATGTTATTCCCCCGTTTAACTACAGAGTGGAGATTGAAGAGTGTAGAGTGAAGATGATTGTGTTTCGGCTTTGCCGAAACGGGCTAATAGGTTTTCGCTTCGCAAAAACTCCTTATCTTCACTTTTCACTCTCCACTCTTCACTCTTTTTATTATAAAGAAGGCGAAGAAACTTCCACGCTGTCAACGGATTCGAGCGAACTTCCCGAAACCAGCGGCAGCCCTTCCGAAGGCTGCGCGTCTAATATCACAATTTCAGCTTCATGCGCGGAATTAATATTTCCTGGTATGTTTACGGTGTCCGCCTGCGCGGCTGTTTCTTTTTTTCTCACGGCAAATTCTTTCATCACAGGCGCGACTTTTTCGCCGGCTCTCACTTTAATAAGTCCGTCAAGCACTGCTGTTTCGCCTTCTTTAAGCCCGCTTGAAATCATATATATACCGCCCTTAGCTTCCCCGGTTACCGTGCGGGCTTCCAAAACATTATCCTGATTTACAACATAAGAGATATCGCCTGCAGGCGTTTTAAGCACTGCGCTTTCAGGAATAACAATTTCGTCTTTATAATTTACGCCTAAAAGATTTACGCGCACAAACTGTCCGGGAATGAGCAGACGCTGGTTTTGGGGATTCGGCAAAGCCGCCCTTACAAAAATACTTGCGGTCTGCGGATTTTCGCTGCTGTCAAAAAATATTATTTTTGCGGTCTGCGGATACGCGGAACCGTCCTGAAGAATTACCTGAGCTTGTACGGGAAGCGTATTTTCCTCATTTGTCGCGACTTTCCCTTGCGCAAAATCTTTTGCCAAAACGGCAAACTGGCTTGACGGCATATTAAAATTAACATATATAGGGTCCGTCTGAACCATTGTCGTTAAAAGCCCGCTGTCGCTTCCGGCGGAAATAAGGCTTCCTATAGACTGGAGGCTGATTCCCGTCAGACCCGATATCGGAGCGGCAACTTTCGTGTCGCTGAGATTAACGGCGGCATTGTCAACTTCTGCTTTTGCGACTTCCGCGTTCGCTTTCGCGGATTCATAAGCTGCCGAAGCGTCGTCATACTCTTTGCGGCTTACTGAGCCTTTTTTGTAAAGAGACGACATTCTTTTGTAATCATTGTGCGTGCGCGTCACGTCGCTTTGCGCCTGATGAAGCGCGCCTGTCGCTTTTGCCAAAGCTATTTTATAAGGCTCATCGTCTATCTGAAAAAGCTGTGTACCCTCTTGTACATAAGAGCCTTCCTCATACATTCTTGCTTTCAAAATACCGCTCGCCTGTGCTCTTATCTGCACTTCCAAAGAACCGGCAAGCTGCGCCGGATACTGCATTTCAAACGGCAGATCCGTTTTAATAACTTTAACGGCATTCACAGGCATAGCAACGGCTTGCGGCTGTTTTTTTCCTTTACATGCAGCGGATGTAAAAAATAAAATAAAAGCAAAACAGCACAGCATGGAAGTTTTAAAGATTTTCATTTTTATCTTCTCCAAAGTGAGTCATCAAAAAGCAGGTCCGTGATGCAGAGTATATATTATGTAATATTATGCTATGAACGGCAAGTAATAAATAATAAGTAAAAAGTAATGTGTATTGTGTTTCGGCGAAGCCGAAACGTATTATATGTTTTCGCTTCGCGAAAACACCAAAATTTTTACTTATTATTTATTACTTATTACTTGTCGTTTATAAAGGTTCAACTACTATGCCTCTGGGCTTTCCGTAAACCGGGCATTTATTTTCGCAAACGCCGCAGCCTATACACAAATCCAAATCTACAACCGGCACTTCTGTTTCCATGCCGTTAATTATTTCTTTTACAAATTTAATGGCTTTATTTGGAACCGGGCAATGCTCTTCGCAGACAAGACATTCTATTCCGTCTCTCCACGGAACGCATCTGTCTTTAATTATCACGGCTTTGCCCATTCTCCACTGCATTTTTTCTTCCGGTGAAAGAGCTTTTATTGCCTGCGTCGGGCAAACGCGGCCGCAGGCATTGCAGCTGTATTCGCAATAACCTATTATGTTATCCATTTCCGGAGTCCAAATTCCATCCACGCCGCTTTCAAGCATAACAGGCTGCAAGCCGTTTGTTATGCAGACTTTCATACAGTTGCCGCAGCGCACGCACGCTTCTTTAAATTGATTTTCCGGCATTGATCCAGGAGGACGTATTACTGGATGATTTGTTTTTTTACCTGCGCCGTAAGCTTTTCTACCGAACATATATATTGCGGCTAAAACTCCGCCGCCCCAAAACAGAAATTGTTTTCTTGTTATTCCTTTGTCTTTGCCGCTGCCGTTATCTTCACTCTTCACTCTGCACTCTATACTCTGTCTGCAATTTGAGGCCATACAGTCCATACACATTACGCATTCGCTCGGGATATAAGAGCCGTCATGCCTTATGGCATTTGAACGGCAAATCTGCTCGCACCTGCCGCAGTTTAAACTGCAGGAACCTTTTCTTAAAGGAAACTTCGGCTTAACGGAAAGTATGCCTAAAGACGCTCCGAGAGGGCATATATATCTGCACCAGAAACGTTTTTTATAAAGCGCCGCTAAAACCGGAATTATAAAAAGCAAAAAGAAAATAAACTGATATCTGAAAGCAATGCTTCTCGAATCAAAAATATTGTTTCGCAGCGCGTCATAAACGCCTTCGCCGAAATTGTGGTTTATTATCATATATTGGAAAAATTTATCGGTTATTGCGTTAACAAAAGGAAAGAAACTTAAATTTATAAATCGCGAAAAAATAGTTATAGGTTCAAAAATCCATACAAACTGAAAACCCAAAACGGCAAGAATAAAAAAACCGAGCAGCATGTAATATTTTGACATTAATCCTTTTGACGGAGCGCTTTCGCGCCATTTTCTAAACGGGCGGCAAAGAAAAGCGAAAAAATCCATTACGGCGCCGTAAGGGCAAAGCCAGCCGCAAAAAACTCTGCCGAACAGCAAAGCCAAAGCGATAAAAACCGTAAGAATAAATATGGCTGCCGTAATATACTGCGCGGCAATATAAGCAAAAATAAGAAGCGAAGGCGAGGTGAGAAAAAATTCTTTGGCTGTAATAAATTTAAAAGGATAGCTTAAAAGAAACAGAGAAACGGAAGCAAATAAAAACGCGGTAATTTGAACAATAATCCTTGCCGTTTTAAGTTTGTTCATATAAATCCTTATGAGGGATGCGGAGCAACTGCATACGACAAAAAAAAGTCTTTACCCTGCCTCTCTGCATCCCCGCATCCCTGCATCGCCGTTACTATATTTTTTCCACTCTGATATTCGCTGCACCGGAAAACAAAACTCCGGCTCCGGATTCCGCGGAACGTTTTATATGCGGTATCTTTGCGCCGTCAATATTAAACAAAGTTTTTGAAGCGTAGCTGTCCGCGAGAACAGGGTCGGTTGAAGCGATTATCGTATCTCTTCTGGCAACGTCCGCCAAATTTCCGCCGCGCGGTCCGTTAGCGGTTAAAATATTTACAGCGTCAATAATATTTAAGTCGGGCTGGATAAAATTGACAAGTTCGGCAAGCTTTTTGTCCATTTCCCAATGCATCTGGCCTCTGTTTCCTCCGACTGTTCCCATAAGATTTTTAATCGAAAGAGTGAGCGTTCCGCTGCCGTGCGTTTTTGCTATAGGCACATTTATGAAGGCATCGCATTCTATCGCGTCCCTGTAAGTCGGCCAGTCCTGCATTAAAGCGTCCGTTTTCAAAAATTTCGCGGGACTGTATTTCCAGTCGTCCATATAAAGCACTGTAGCGCCCGCGTCTTTGGCGGCTTGGGAAATTCCGGAATTTACATAACAAAGTTTTCTGTCATTGCATGTATTGTCAAAAACTTTCACGGTTTTCGCGCCGTTTTCAAAACACATTTTCACAACAGTCGCGACAACCAGAGGATTTGTGTTAGCCGCGTATTCCGGAGCCCTGTTCCAGCCGATATTAGGTTTTACGACTGCCGTGTCGCCGCTTTTTACAAACCTGCCCATGCCGCCCAAAAGGTCAACGCATTTTCTCGTTATCATTTCAATATCTTTGCCTGTTACCGCTGTCAAATCATAATCAGTGGAGACAGCCCTTCTTGTTCTCGGACCGATAGATTTGGTATTCTGGGCAAACGCTTTTTTCGCGGTATTTGACGAAAACGCCAAAAACGCGCCGCCGGCAGCCAAAGTTTTCAAAAATGTTTTTCTTGTAACTTCCACTGACAAAATCTTTTTGGCTTTTGACACGGCTTTTTCAATTTTTTTGTTCATACACTTCTCCTCCCGGCGCGATTCTTTTTTTATAAACCGCTTTTGAAATAAAAACTCCTATTTCGTACAAAATAATCATCGGAACGACAAACAGCATCATGCTGAACGCGTCCGTGGTCGGCGTTATTACAGCCGCGATAACGCATAAAGCGAAATAAGCTTCTTTTCTTTTCCCCGCCAAAAGACTGGGAGTAATTAATCCGAACTTTGTAAAGATATAGGCTATAAGCGGAATCTGGAAAATCATTCCGCCGCAAAAAACTAAAGCGCATACGAACGACACGTAAGAAGTCAAAGTTATCTGAGCCGGAGTTCCGGTCAGCCCCTGCGATAAATTCATAAGAAAACCGACAGCCTGCGGAATAACGAAAAAATAGGAAAACAATACGCCGGAAACAAATAATAAAAACGCTGAAAATACCCATTTCGTTACGGACGAATTATGCTCTTGCGCGGCAGGCTTTATAAAACTAAAAAATTCATAAAATATCGGCAATGCGGCGACAGCAAGACCGGCAAAGAACGCGGTTTTTATATAAATAGCTATCGATTCTGTGGGTTTTAATATCAAAAAACTTTCAATTATGCCTTTTGAAGGATATTTTATTATTGCAAGAATTTGTTCCGTAAAAAAAAGAGCGACAAGCGAGGCGGCAATAACATATATTCCGCTTCGGATAAGCCGCCATCTCAGCTCTTCAAGATGGTCCGTAACACTCATCTTCATTTAGGTTTCGCGCCGTCCTGGGTTTCTTCTTTTTTTTCTTCTTCATTTTCTTTGGCGTCAGGAGACATTCCTTTTTTAAATTCCTGAACCGATTTTCCCAAAGATTTCGCGATTTCAGGCAGCCTTTTCGCCCCGAACAAAAGCAATGCCAAAAGAAGAATTACTATGACTTCCTGCCAGCCTATGCCGAACATACGTTCCTCCTATATTAGAAGTCGGGAGAGCTGAGAAGCTTGGAAGCTGAGAGGAGCTGTAGTCGTTAAAGTCCTTGCCGCTGCTCAGCTTCTCAACTTCCCAGCTTCCCAACTTCTTTTATTAATTCACTGCCTTTAAAATAATTTCGGTTATTTTAGAAAAACCGTCTGTTATGACAAGTGCTCCGACCAGAATTAAAAGTATTCCTGAAACGATTTCAATAATTCCGTAATATTTTTTAATACTGTTAAAAAATCTTAAAAACCAATTGATAAAAAGAGACGTCAAAATAAAAGGTATGCCCAGCCCGAGAGAGTAAACCAGAAGCAGCCAAAAACCGTCCGCAGCGCTGCCCTGGGTAGAAGCAAGAATAAGTATGGAAGAAAGTATCGGCCCTACGCACGGCGTCCAGCCGATTGCAAAAGCAGCGCCAACAAAAAAAGCGCCTGCCCAGGCGGTTGGGGATTGTATTTTGCCTGAAGCCGAAGCCTGCCTGTATAAAAATTTTATTCTGAAAATCCCGGCCATATGAAGACCGAAAATTATAATAACGGCGCCGCCTATATAACGAAGCCAGTCCCTGAATTCGATTAAAACGCCGCCAAGCCAGCTGGCAGACAAACCGAGAAGAACAAAAACAAAGCTAAAGCCTAAAACAAAAATAACCGCTTTAGAAAAAGTTTTGCGTAAAGAAGTTTTATGCTCACGCAAATCTTCTATCGAAGATCCGGTTATAAAAGAAATAAAAGCCGGAATCAACGGAAGCACGCAGGGGCTTGCAAAAGTCAGCAGCCCCGCGGCAAAACTTGCCAATAACGGAATTTTTCCCAGATCTTCCATAAAACTCCTTTAGAAGCTTGGAGAGCTCGGCAGCTCAGCAGCTCGGAGGAGCTCTGGTCGCTTTATATTTCTTATTGTCCTTGTCGTTGCCGAACTTCCGAGCTGCCGAACTTCTGAGCTTCTGCCTTTCATTGCCGTACCTACTTCAGCAGCCATCTTACGCCAAAATTACCGGAAATATTTTGATAATCTTGCGTTGACTGATAACTTATGTTTGCAAATATTTTAAATTTATCCGAAATCCTGTAAGCTCCGCCGCCGCCAAGCCCGATTATTGTCGAACCTTCTTTAGCGCCTTTACTTTGAAACTCTTGGGAAGTGCCGGCAAACGCGGCGGTTATTTCCGGCTCTTCTTCGCTTAAAAGATACCTGCCTTCAACATCCGCATACCACTCAAGCCTGACATCATCATCGCTGCCTATGCCGATCCCTATGCGCGCCGCAGTCCTGAAATAATTGCCTTCGCTGACTTTTAAAGACAAATCACCGGCGATTTTTTCATTAAAAGAACCGTAATTCATGCTTCTGATTTCCATTCCGGCAAGAGGCTTTAAAATAACCGATTCGGTAACATAAGATCTTATCGCGCCTTCAAAATCGACGGCGATAGTCATTCCTGAAAAATCAGCCCTTGCTTTTCTGTCGGCAAAATCTACATATCTTACGGTTGTGAAATTGTCAAAATTTCCGGAAACCATTGCTTTCAGCTCCCACTCGTCTTTGAGAAACCCTCCGTAAACGCCAAAACCAAAACCTTCTATTCCGGCCGTATTTTTTACATCCTGCTTAACGTCATGCTTGTTATATTTTCCGTAAAATCCGAGCATAAAACCGTGATCGCTAAATACCGTATCCCATCCGGCAAGCATGCCGGTTTCAAGATTGTTATACTTATTTTTTGAATTATCGTCTTCGGCAATTTCGCTGAACTGAGTTCTTCCCTGAACCCAAAGCCCCTTCAAATTATGCACGTTGATATCGTGATACTTCATTTTATTGTAAATATTCTGCCTTTCATTTTCAGACGTGGCGCTCCTTATTACGTTTGCAAGAAAATATCCGGAAGCGTCAAGCAATGCCGATTTTTTCAGATCATCCGTCGGCAGCGCGTCAACATACGATATTTGTCCGGCCAAATCAGAGCCAATCGCCTGCGCAGAAAGTATATCAAAAGTTTTCGCAACCTGCGTCTGGTTGTAGGAAAGCCCCGAAATAGCGGAAAAATTAGTTGCAAAAGCTTGCGTATGCAAATACGACAGCGCAAAAACAAATAACGCGGCAGTCAAAAATATCTTCGAACTTTTAATCATATAACTGCGTTAACCTCATCTTTCAACAGCCAGCTTGCCTCTTTGCGTTTTTCCGCCGGACTTTATGTGATAAATATAAACTCCGGAAGCGGCCTGATAACCGTGATTATTTTCCGCATTCCATGTAAAAGAACCGTCAGCCGGAACTTTTCCGCTGAAAACAAGTTCTCCGGCGATATTGTAAATTTTTATTTCCGCGCCCTGTTTAAGATTTGTAAACGTTACTCCCATATTTCCGTGTCTTGAAGGCTTGTAAGGATTCGGATATACAACGAACCTGCCGGCCGCTATCTGCGCGGAAAAATCAGCGTTTAAAACCGAAGCAGTTACATTGTTATATGGAAGAAAAGCAGGCATGAAATCATACTCGTTTGAAACAGGCGTAACCGTATAATTTTTTCCGTAGTACATATCCGCGGTATATCGGCCGTTGGTTTCCGTTGTCACGGTTTTTGTGCTGCCTATGAGAGTAGAGCCGTCATATTCGTACACATCAACTTTTATCTTATTCATTCCCCTGCCGCTGAAAGTCACAAGTCCGCTGATTACACCATCCGGCAGCGGGACATCAGTTGGTATAACAAGTACATAAGTCCCTGTGGCGGTAAGAATTGCTTCTATGTTTACCGAGGCAATACCGCCGCTCTCGGATTCAACCGTAATGTTTTGAACGGGGTATGTTTTGTCAGGAAGACTTGTTTGTGAATTATAAACCGCGAGTTTTATCTGATTAGCGCTGTAAGTTGAAATATTTACGTCGGTAAGCTGCACATAACTTTTAACGTTATTTAACGCGCCCGCCGGCGTGTTGACGGTAAAAGAGAAAGGAATTGTCTTATAATATACCGGATCGATTGAAGGCTGCGTTTGCGCGGCAACAGTTATGCTGTCGGAATAAACGTCCATAAGAAGAATGTAATTATTGCCGTTTGAATACATCGCTCTCAGGGAATCGTATTTAAAATTCGCGGTGCCTTTGACGGACACCATTGTCATAGGAGGCACTTTCACGTTACTCATTACCGCTCCGCCCGCTTTGGAATAAAAATTCACGGTTTGAAAGGAGGCGGTGGAATTATTAAAAGCTATATAAGTTTTTTCTCCGCCTTTATCCATCACGCAAAAAGACGAATTGTCCGCATAGTAATCCGTTCCGCTGTTTCTTACGGCGGCAACTTTACCCAAACTGTCAAAAAATTTTATAAAGTGGTATGAGAAAGTTTTCGAACTGCCCGGTTCAGGCGTCCCTGTCACTCCCCAACTAACAAAATTAGTCAGAGCCGTTGCGGCATTATATAATGCTTTAAATCTGAGCCAAATATCTTTCCACGTATTCAAATCGGCAATTGAATTATCTAAGTCATACGCATATTGACTGTCGTATCCCAAATATAACATCGAAGGAGTCAACGGCAGCAGCTGAATGCCGAGTATTTCTCTAGGATCCGTGCTGTTCCAGAAAACGTTGAACACGGATTCATTATCATAAAGTATGCCTATGCCTTTATAAGCGTAGTTTGTGTTTGCGTAAATCTCTCCTGATTTATCAAGGTAATATTCTTTTAAGGCCTCATATTCGGTAGTATATCCGTATACTCCCAAATCCATCAAATTTTGATTATTTGTGGCAAGCCCCCACAAATATATCCCTGCCCAGGCATTCATGGCTTCGGAAGAAGATTCCTGATTTGTTCCCCGGTCGTCGGACCCGCCGGCTCCGTCAGACCATGAATGTCCTTCATACGGATCAAAATGTCTTAAAACCGGAAAGTTCGGATTATGGTCTGGCTTATTGGAAGGCGGATTATAAATATTTTTTATAAGCAGCTCAACCATGCCTTTATACTGCGCCGCGGAAGCAAAATTCTGGTCAAACAATGAAACTATTGCGGAAGCGTAAATAAAATACCCGTAATGAAAATGATGGTCATTGTAATTTTGCGCGCCAAACCATGTGGGGTATCCTATAATTCCTCCCCAATCGTTGTCCCAGCCGAAATATTTTTCGCTTTGCGAAGAGTACTTATACCAAGTTTCAAGTTCTTTTTTTATTTTAGCGATAATATCATTTCTCTTAATTATATTTGCCGCTCCGCCAAGCTGGTGAAATATGGGCACAAGATTTGCGGCTCTTGCCAAAGCTTTTCCTACGACATAAGTGTTATTTGCCGGTTCGCCGTCGTTGCTGGTAGGAGGAGTATAAGTCAAATTCAGCGAAGCGTATTCGTCGTCCGCATAATTCTGGAGCGTATTTTTAGAAGCCGCGTCCGGAATTTCAAACGGCAAATTCGGAATTATGCCCCTGAACTGATTAACGGTGCGAATCGACGCTGCGCCTTTAATAACTTTCATTTGCCCGCGCAGAGTTTTAAGTTCCTGAACCGTCATATCAGGCATATTTTTCCATTGATGCGGGAAAACGGCAAATACCGAGCCGGCATTCGGCAAATCGCCGCGTTTTTGAACAAAATTAAAACTAAAATCCGTGGTAAGCCGGCCGTTATTTTTATTGAAAGAATAATCTACCGTCGTTGCGTCGATAAATGTATACGCGTAATTATAATATTCGTCAAAAATAGATTTTGCTTCCGTAAAATTATCGCTTCCGGGATCGTATTCGGCGATAAAAGCTAAAGACAAATATCTATTCGCATCAGTAACAACGTTTGTCGAAAAAGTTATATCCGCTCTGGTAAGATTAGTAAGATTAAAAATTGTATCTCTGTCCGGAGCATAAACGCCCATATAAATAATTTTATTGGCGTCATAAAGTTTCACCATTATTCTTTCATCGGTAAACGTAGAAGACGACGTAATTTGCGTTCCGGAAGAATTGAAAAACTCTATAGTACCGCTGTAAGCGCGTATTCTCGGATTAAGGTTTTCGGAAAAGTAATTGTATGTAAAGATAAAGCCTTTGCCGACGGTAGTTTTTATCCACTTTGTCGAATCTGCCGAATCCTGACACAGTAAAGTCGCGCACCAGTCGGAATACGCGTCCATCGCGGTTTGCAAAGAATTTATTTCGGTAGTTCCTGATTTTAATCCCGTAAGCCTGAAAACAGGCGAAAAAATACTTGTTACGGAACTAGCCGCAGAAGTTATATACGTCGGGCCAAATAAATAACCGCTGCCGTAAGCCGTGCCCGTAGGATTGGTATTGAAATTTATTATCCACGGATAAGCGGACATTCTGAACGAATAATTATGGTGCGGATGACTTGTATATGCCGAACCGAACCATCTGTTTGTGGGATAAAAGAGTGTCGGGACATTAGCAGTTACTCTGCGCGTAATTGTAGGCTGGCTTGCCAAAGGAAGCGAAGAAGCAAAACTGCCCTGCCCTCCCGGGTCAGGCTGAGCGGCGTAAACCGCGGAAACAAAAAAAGCAGCCGCAGCTGATAAAAGCGATAAAACAAATATTTTTTTCATTTTCAATCCGCTGAATTTGTGTTTATTTTAAATACCGCGAATAACATTATACATTAATTTTTTATCGAAAACTAATTAAAAAACCGGATATATTTTGTAAAAACCGGCTATCATTTATAAACGCCTAAACCGAATAAAAAACCCCTGCCTTTGTTTTACAAAAAGCAGGGGTTTTTAAAGTTTTTAAATATCAATTCGTCATTTTTTTAATTTTTCTTTAATCTCATCCAAAAGGTTGAAAAGATTTTCAACGTAAACCGGTTTTTGCATGTACCCGGCCGCGCCGAGCTCCTTAGCGTGTTCTTCGGTAAAAAGAGTGCCCGAGCCCGTAATAAAATAAATCAAAGATTCAGCGCTTATTTCTTTTATATAATGAAACAAATGGTCGCCGTCCAAATCGGGAAGCATTATGTCAAGAAAAACGACATCCGGCTTTTCTTCTTTTAAAACTTTAAGGCATTCGTCGGCATTGCCGGCGACGCATATGTCAAAGCCTTTTCTCTGAACAAGCCTTGCCATATTGTCTCTTGCATAAACTTCGTCATCCACAAGCAGAATTTTTATCATTGGACCTCTATAACTTAATATTCTTCAGAACTATTCAATGGCATTCTATGAGGTTACTATATTATATCATGTATTTTAAAGTATTGGCAACCATAAAGGCAGAGAATAGAGAAAAGAGAACAGATAATAGTTAAAAACCTCCAGCCGTTGTCGTATCTATTCTCTTTTCTCTATTCTCTGCCTTTTGCCGTTTATATATAATATTTATTTGAAGAAAAAGCCGATTCTATTATTTCAAACCTGTCTCCGGTAATTGCGACTATGTCAAACCTGAGATTGCTTTTAAGATTTTTTTGTTTTAAATACAAAATCGCCGATTTAATAATTTTTTGCTGTTTTGTTTTGGTTACCGCTTCCTGAGGAGTGCCGCCGGACAAAGTATTTCTGTATTTTACTTCCACAAAAACCAGATCGTCTTTGTGTTTTGCTATTATGTCAATTTCGCCGAAAACCGTTGTAAAATTTGTTTCTATTATTTTATAACCGCTTCTTTTGAGAAATTTTACGGCTTCTTTCTCCTTATCAAACCCTATTTTTCTGGTATCAACCATTTTACCACCACCTTGAACGGCAGAGTTCAAAGTTCAGAGTGCAATTTAGGAGTTTTCGCTTCGCGAAAACCTACTTATAGGTTTCGGCTTTGCCGAAACACGACATCTGAACTCTGAACTTTGAACTCTGTCTTACCGGAGCAAAACTCTGCCGGTGTATCTCGCAGGCGCCGTACTTTTTTAAAGCTTCCATATGAATTTTTGTTCCGTATCCTTTATGCTTATCAAAACCGTAGTGCGGGAATTTCTCGGCATAATCACGCATGATTTTGTCCCTTGTGACTTTTGCAAGTATCGAAGCCGCCGCAATTGCCGCGCTTTTTGCGTCACCGTCGACTACTGCTTCCTGATTGAGTTCAAGACTTGGAATCTTATGATTGCCGTCAACAAGACATAAATCCGGAATAATTTTTAAAGATAGGACCGAATTTTTCATCGCGATAAACGTTGCCTGAAGAATATTAACTTCGTCGATTTTGTTATTGCCTACTATGGAAACAGCATAAGCGAGCGCTTTTTCTTTGATTATTTCAAAAAGTTCATTTCGTTTTTTTTCCGTCAGTTTTTTGGAATCGTTTAAATACGGGATTGATATGTCTTTAGGAAGGATTGCCGCCGCTGCCACAACCGGACCTGCTAAAGGACCCCGTCCGGCTTCGTCAATACCAGCCACCGAATGGAGTCCTTTATCGTAATAATTTTTATCAAATAAAAATAAATCCATTTTAAAAGGCAATTACGAATTACGAATTAACGACAACGATAGATACCAACAGCTTTTTTTGTTTTTTTGTCTTTGCCTTTGATTCGTAATTCGTCATTCGTAATTGTTGTTTTTAGTTTGCTGCCGGGACTTCTGTTTCCGCGGCGGCGCCGGGAACGGAAACTTTTTTTCTTGAAGAATCTTCAACAATTCTCGCGGCTTTGCCGGAAAGATTCCTGAGATAATAAAGTTTTGCCCTGCGCACTTTTCCGCGCCTTGCGACTTCAACTTTTTCAATTCTTGGCGAATGCATCGGGAAAATTCTTTCCACGCCTACGCCGAAAGATACTTTTCTTACAGTGAAAGTTTCAGAAAGACCGCTTCCTTTTATTCTTAGGACTACGCCTTCAAAAACCTGTATTCTTTCATTTCCGCCTTCAACAACTTTGAAATGCACTTTAATCTGGTCGCCCGCTTTAAAATCAACTCCGAGATTCTTTTTCTGCGCTGCCTGAACTTGCTCTAATAATGACATTTTACAACTCCCATTTTAACGGCAGTGAATAGTGAATAGTTAGTAGTGAGTAGTTTTGGTGTTTTCGCGTAGCGAAAACCTATAATCTATTTCGGCTTTGCCGAAATTCAACAACTACTAACTACTCACTACTAACTATTAACTGCCTTTTATTAAGTCCGGTCTGCGTTTTTTTGTTCTTTCTGCAGACTCGTTTTTACGCCATTCTTCTATTTTATTATGATTGCCGGACAATAAAACGTCCGGAACCTTCATGCCTTTAAAAACAGCCGGTCTTGTGTAATGAGGATAATCCAAAAAACCGTTATAAAATGAATCGTTTTTTACCGAATCTTCTTCTTTAACAACACCCGGAATCATCCTTGCCGCACAGTCTATCAAAACCATGGCCGGCAATTCTCCTCCGGTAAGCACATAATCGCCTATTGAAATTTCATCATCAACAAAATTCATTACGCGTTCATCAACGCCTTCATAATGACCGCACAAAACAACTAAATGCTTGAATTTTGAAAGATTTTTTACAATATCGCTGTTGAGCGGTTTGCCTTGGGGAGACATATAAATAACATAAGGTTTATTGTAAGGATTTTTATATTCGCTGTTCCTTTTTTTTACGCCTGTACTTTTTATGGCATCATAAACCGGCTCGGGTTTCATTACCATTCCCGCACCGCCGCCAAACGGCTTATCATCAACTTTTTTATGTTTGTCTTTAGAGAAAGATCGTATATCTATTATATTGACTTCAATTATTTTTTTTTCTCTTGCCTTTCCGATAAGGCTCTCTGTCAGAGGCCCTTGAAACATACCGGGAAATATCGTAAGAACATCAATCTTCATACACCATATAACCGTTATACTCCAAAATTCCGTCTGCGGATTTTGCCGGGCCGTAAGAGGATTCAAAGCCGCTTGGAAGTTCGACAAATATCTTTTTTCTTGAAAGATTAACTTCTTTTATCACGCTTTTCAAAGCCGGGATAAGATACTCTTCATTATCATATTTAACAACCCATACGTCATTGCTTCCCGTAGAGATGACATCAGACAGAATGCCGAGCCTTTCGCCGGTTTGATTAAAAACTTCAAATCCCAAAATATCGGAAACCTTCCAAGTTTTGTAAGCTTTGCAAGCTTCGCTTGGAGAAGGCATATCTTTTTTCTGCTTCATTTTTCTTTTTATCTCTGTTTTTCTATTCTACGTTTTTCTATTCTACTATTTCTACGGTAGCTCTTTTATCAAGCTTTGCCGAAGCCGAATTAACGATGATTCTTATCGCTTTTATAATTCTTCCTTCTTTGCCGATAATTTTGCCTCTGTCGCCGTCAGCTACTTTGAGCTCCAAAACAGTTGCTTTTTCGCCGGCGATTTCTTTAACTTCTACCTGATCCGGATTGTCTACCAACGCTTTTGCGATTAACAGAACCAGTTCTTTCATAACTTCCTCCTAAGGTGTTGCGACTATTTACTTTCCGCGGGTTGCGATTTTTTAATTAAAACGGCAACTGTTTCGGAAGCTTTTGCCCCCGTGCCCAGCCAATAGTTTATTCTGTCCATATTGACATTAAACTTATTTTCCGCTGCAATAGGATCATACTGTCCGAGTATTTCGATCGGTTCTCCGTCTCTTTTCGCTCTCTGGTCAATTGCCACAACCCTGTAATAAGGTCTTTTTGGTTTGCCCCTTCTCTGCAGGCGCAGTCTAACAGCCATCTTCTACCTCCGTATGCTCACACTTATGTCAGGTACAGTATTTTTTCATACAGCCTACAATCATAGTGTCTGAATGTTTGATTATATATGAATTCTCCCGCTTTGTCAAACAACTGTAGAAGCTCGGAAGTTCGGAAGCTCAGCAGCTCAGAGGAGCTGTGGTCATTAAAGTTCTTGCCGTTGTTCAATTTCCTATAATCCTATCATCCCATCTTCCGCCGTTCTTGTCTTTGACGTTGCCGAGCTTCTGAGCTTCCTAGCTTCTGAACTTCTGCCTTTATTTACTTGTCCGATGCTATTTGTTATAATCCATTATACAATAAAACAAATACTTTCACTATTTAATATGCATAAACTTTTTATTTTTTTCATTTTACTGACTTTTTCTTCCTGTGCGGTTTTGGATGTGCCTAAACGCATTGCGGGTTATTCAATTCAAAAGTTCGAAAATGAGCAAGTCGGGAGATATTCCGAAACTTTTGACCTGACAAAAAAAGAAAGTTTTGACAGGACCCTCAGTATAATAAAGTCTTTGAGGGCAAGAGTAACGCACAAAAGTTTCAGGCGGGGTTATATTGTAGCTTTTGATTTCGCGAAAAGCTTCGATTATTGCTTAGACTCAACCGAAGCGGCTTTTTTTATTGAAGAAATTTCAGAAAAACAGGTAAAAATCACGGTAATCTGCAATAATTCGCTGCTTGCCAGAAATCTTTCCGAAAAATTCTTCGCCTTAATGCTTAATCCTCCTATAACGGCAATTACGAATTACGAATGACGAATGGAGCCTGTCCTCGAAGGTCGTAATCGGGGAAATCAACGGCGAACGACTTTTTTTATTTCTTTTACATGTCGTTTTTGACTAAACATTTCAAAACTTCTATAATAATGTCCGAATAAAAGGCAGTTAATAGTGAATAGTGAGTAGTTAATAGTTTTGGTGTTTTCGCGTAGCGAAAACCTATAAAAGATTTCGGCTTCGCCGAAATTCAACAACTACTAACTACTCACTACTAACTATTAACTGCCGTTAAAATGGAGGCAGTAAAATGGCAAAAATTGTATCAGTGCACGGCAGAGAAATTATCGATTCGCGCGGAAATCCGACAGTTGAGGTTGACGTTATTCTTGATGATAAAACGCTCGGAAGAGCGGCAGTTCCTTCAGGCGCTTCAACAGGCGAAAGAGAAGCTTTGGAGCTTAGAGACGGCGACAAAAAAAGATACGGCGGAAAAGGCGTTTTGAAAGCCGTTGAAAATATAAACAAAGTTATCGCCCCGAAAATCATCGGAATGGAAATAAACAAACAGCTGGAAATTGACGATATAATGATTAAACTTGACGGCACGGATTTTAAAAGCAATCTCGGAGCCAATGCGATTTTGGGCGTATCGCTTGCCTGCGCAAAAGCCGGAGCAAACTCCAAAAAAATGCCGGTTTATGAATATGTCAGAGAAGTTTTTAATATAAAATCGAACAAATACGTTCTTCCCGTGCCTTTAATGAACATCATCAACGGCGGCGAACATGCCGATAATAATGTTGACCTTCAGGAATTCATGATTGCACCCGTAAGCGCCCCGAATTTCCGTGAAGCTCTCAGAATGGGCTGCGAAGTTTTCCACAGTCTTAAAAAAGTTTTAAATGATAAAGGCTATTCAACAGGAGTAGGCGATGAAGGTGGCTTCGCTCCTAATTTAAAGTCAAACATTGAAGCTTTGGAAGTAATCTCCGAAGCAATAGCAAAAGCAGGTTATGTACTCGGAAAAGACATACTTTTGGCTTTGGATTGCGCCGCAAGCGAATTTTTTAAAGACGGGAAATATACGCTTGAAGGCGAAATAAGCGATAAAGTAAAAACATCGCAAGAGATGATAAAATTTTATGAAGAATGGCTTAAAA
The DNA here is from genome assembly GCA_009778325.1 of Candidatus Endomicrobium neocapritermitis. GTDB lineage: Bacteria > Elusimicrobiota > Endomicrobiia > Endomicrobiales > Endomicrobiaceae > Endomicrobium_B > Endomicrobium_B neocapritermitis. The sequence goes on from WRJZ01000043.1 coordinate 29,134, forward strand.
AATATCCTATAATTTCAATGGAAGACGGACTCAGCGAAAAAGACTGGGCAGGCTGGAAACCGCTTACGGACGCGTTAAAATCAAAAATGCAGTTGGTCGGCGACGATTTATTTGTGACAAACACAAAAATATTTAAAGAAGGAATTGAAAAAGGGATCGGCAACTCAATTCTTATAAAAGTTAACCAGATCGGCTCATTGTCCGAAACGGTTGCCGCGGTTCAAATGGCGTATGACGCGGGATATACGGCAATTATGTCGCACCGTTCCGGCGAAACAGAAGACAGCATAATAGCGGATTTGGCAGTCGCGCTTAATACCGGCCAGATTAAAACAGGCTCCGCTTCAAGAACGGACAGAATGTGCAAATACAACCAGCTTTTGAGAATTGAAGAAGAGCTTGGTTCAAAAGCAAGCTATCTCGGCAAAGCGGCTTTTTCGAGCATAAAATAAAACGGCGGAAGTTTAGAAGCTTGGAAGTTTGGCAGCTTGGCAACGGCTTTTTACGTCATTGCGGGCTTGACCCGCAATCTGCCGTCACTAAACTTCTAAGCTCTCCAAGCTCTCTAAGCTTCAAAAGTTTATGAAAAAATTCAAAATACGGTACATCATTTTAATAGCGGCTTTGGCAATATTGGTTTTTAACGAAGGTTCAAGAACGGTAACAAGACGCTTCTTTGAGCAGAAAAAATTAAAGTCCGATATTGCAAGCTCGAAATATCAAAACGAACTTCTTAAAAAAAGATTATACTATCTCGAAAATGAACCTTCATACATAGAGAGAATGGTTCGCAGCGAACTCAATGTCATAGCGCCCGGAGAAATTGAGTACAGATTTCACACAAAAGAAACCGAACCGAAAGTAAAGGAGAAAGAAAATGAGCAAAAACCTCTTTAAACTTTTTATCCTTATGTGCTGTATGTTTTTCACGGCTAACGCGGCATTCGCGCATCCGCCTTCAAAAATCGAAGCGTCTGTTGACGGCGAAATGGTTAATGTTACTATAATGCATAATGTAAAAGACAGGGCGAACCATTATATATACAAAGTAGTTGTCACGCTCAATGATAAAGAGATAATAGATAAAAGAGAAACCAGGCAGCTTGACGATGAAAAGCAAGTTGAAGTGTTTGAAATACCCGGACTAAAAGCCGGAGACAAGCTGACTGTTGAAGCAACATGCAATAAATACGGCTCTAAAACACTTGAACTAACCGTACAATAACACTAACTATGACAAAAATATCGCGTTTCGGAGTATCATTAAATAAAGATATTTTGGACAAATTCGACAGGCTTATTAACGATCAGGAATATCCCACACGCTCAAAAGCCATAGAAGATTTGATTAATTTTTATATTTCCGGCGAAAATCTTACAAACGACACCACCTCCGTAATAGGGACAATAAACATTATCTACGACCACCACAAAAGAGAACTCCTGAAAAAGCTGACCGATATTCAGCACGATTTTCAGGAGATCATAGTTTCTTCGCAGCACATACACGTCAGCCACCACGACTGTTTTGAAATAATTATCGTTAAAGGCTTAAAGAAAGAAATTGAAAAACTTTTTTCGCGCGTCAAAGGCACAAAAGGCATTCAGAACGCTTCGTTAAATATGTTTTCGGTTTGAAAACGGAGATTATATGGCTCGATTAAAAGATGGAGTATGCTGCTTTTGCGACTCTGCTTTAGAGTTTTATTATGAAAATGATTCATATTTTTGCGATTGCGCCGTATGCGGCAAATTTTCTTTAAGCGGCACTCTTGAAGCTTCAATAAAAAGCTTCTTTAACAAAAACGTAGCTTATGAAGAAGACTCTTTCAATTATAAACTTAGAAAACAGATTATCTCTCATTATTTGGCAGAAACTCACGAATACAATCCCCAAAATATTAAATTGACAAAAGAGCTGCTTGATGAAAAATTAAAAAACGAGTCGCTGCCGACACCGCGGGCGCAATTTGAAAATTTGATATATTTTTTAGCAAAGCATCAACGAGTATTCAGCAATAAATTTCTTATTGCGCACAAAGATATTCCATATGCCAACGACGATCTTTATTCTTATAAAAAACTTGCTTCTGTGTTAGGCTGTTTTGACAAAGATAATTTAAAATTAATCATAAATGAAGCCGTCGATAAACTTTTTATAAAATATTTTTTGGCGCAAACTGCCAAAATAGGCTCTGAATTAGTTGCCGTTGACACGGCTCAGCTTTTATTAGAAGGCTGGAACGAGTTTGAACAAATAAACAATAAAAAAACAGATTCAAAAATAGCATTTCTGGCTTTAAAATTTAATTCTGCGCATATAGACAGCAATTTAATACGGCAGCTCAAAGATACAGTAACGGAAACCGGTTTTGCCTTGCAAAAACTTGACGACGAACAGCCTGCCGGGTTAATTGACGATAACTTAAGGGTTAAAATACGCAACAGCAAATTTCTAATAGTCGATGTTTCGGACGGCAACAACGGAGCTTATTGGGAAGCAGGATACGGCGAAGGTCTTGGCAAAACCGTCATATATATATGCTGCAAAGAAAAATGGGACACGCAAACGGTTCATTTTGACACAAATCATCATTTGACAATAATTTATAACAAAAAAGACGAAGATTCAAACGAAGCCGACAGTATGAAAAATTTCTTTAAAAGACTGAAAGCCACTATCAGATATTCCATTCCGGAAGCAAAACAGGAAAATTAAACTATTTTTTACATACAACGGCATAAAACTTTTCTTCGTCAAGAATCTCTACGGTTTCAAATCCCGCTTTTGCGGCAAACATCATCGTGTCATTATTTGAAGGCATCATATCGTTTCTGACGGACTTGTCGCATTTTTTGTGATGAGCGTCAATTTCATGCTTATTGGCATCGTGCGATATGACAAAAATTCCGCCGGGTTTTAAAATCCTGAAGCATTCTTTAAAAGCCTGCTGCTTATCGTTTATGTGAGGGTATGAATTATGGCAGACAACCTTATCAAACTCTTCGTCGGCGCAGCACGTGTCTTCAATTGAAGCTTCGATATAAACGGCGGCATTGCCGTTTACCTTTTCTGCTTTATTGAGCATTTCAATAGAATAATCCAAAGCCGCGATCTCCGCGCATTTATCTTTAAGCAAAGGGATTAAGGCGCCTGTTCCGCAACACGCGTCTAAAACAATATCTGTCTTTTTTAATTCCAAAAGCGGAATGATATTTTCCTCTATAAGTTTATACTTTTCTTCGCTTGGGTAATGCCATCCGAGCGCCGACCTGTCAAAAAATTCTTTTTTCACCGAACCTCCTTCAGTAAGACGAATTTTTACCGCCATATTTTTTTATAAATAAAACTTAATGCAAATATTAAAACTGAAATTATAACTATTGATGCGCCGACAGGCATGTCGAAAATATAAGACACAAATAAACCGGCAATACAGGAACATACGGCGATTATTACGGAAAACATATAAAGGAAGCTTAGCTTCTTTGTCAATTGAGCCGCCGCCGCAGGCGGTATGGTTATCAAACTGTAAATCAAAAGACCGCCGATTGTTTTTATATTAATGCTTACCGTAACGGCGCACAGCATTAAAAGCGAATAAAATATAAACTTTTCCGGTATTCCGCACGCGAAAGCTATGCTTTTATTGTAAATCACCGAAATTATGCCCTTATTAAATACAAAAAGAAAAACCACAATAAAAATTGCGATTAAAGCTAAAAAAAATGTTTCTTTTACGCTTATGGTCAGAATGTTTCCCCACATTAAAGAAAGAGCTTCGGAAGTTTTCGGCCCGAGCTTTCCCATAAACAAAAAAGCAATTCCTAACATAAAAGAAAACAGTATGCCGGTTGATAAATTAGGCGACAGATTTCCCTTTTCGGCAACAGGCCCTATTATCAGTGAAGAGACCGTGCAAAGAGCCATTGCGGAAAACACGGGATTTATTCCGAAAAACAGACCCAGAATGCCTCCGGCAAAAGCAGTATGCGCCATTGCAACCCCGATAAAAGGAATGTTTAAAAGATATACCCACACGCCTATTATTCCGCACGCAATGCCCGCGAAAACCGAAGCCGTTAAAGCTTTTATAAAAAAATAACTGAAAACAAACTCCATGAAACCCCTTAAAGACAATTAACAATTAACAATGAACAATTAATAATTATTGTGTTTTCGCTTTGCGAAAACCTGTTAATAGGTTTCGGCTGAGCCGAAACTCCGACATTGTTATTTGTTAATTGTTCATTGTTAATTTTAATAAATATTATATTCCCGCGCTTTTTCTTTTATATTTTTGTTTTCTGTTTCCAGAACTATCTTACCGTCTTTAAGCATAAACACTTTTGAACAGCATTGCGGAATTAAATCTATATCGTGCGTTACCATTAGGCACGTAAAACCAAAATTGGAATATAGTTTTTCAACAAAGTTAAGAAATGTTTTTTTGGAGTGAGGGTCGAGTCCGGACTGGGGTTCGTCAAGAAGTATTATTTCAGGCTGCTGGGCAAGAACCCTTGCAATGGAAACTTTTTGCGCTTCGCCTCCGGAAATTTCGCCGAGAGGAGAATCCTCAATATTTTCAATCTGGGCGATTCTTATGGCATTGCTTACAACTTTATCATCGGCTTCCGTGAATTTTTTAAAAATGCCGTTTTTCGCAAACCGCCCGACGCTTACCGCCTGATAAACCGAAATCGGCGAATTTTTTTCGGAAACGTTGCTCTGCGGAACATAACCTATAATGCTTTTATCAGTATCTTTTAAACCTTTGCCGAATATTTCAATATTTCCTTCATACTTCTCAAGCCCGCATATTGCCTTTATAAGCGTGCTTTTACCGGCGCCGTTCGCTCCTATAAGCACGGCAAACCCGCCTTTGTCAACGTTAATATTTATCCCGTTTAAAATAAGTTTGGAAGAAAACTTTACGGTAAGATTTTTTATTTCAACTGCAGGATTCATTAGACCTCATTATATAACGGCAATTACGAATTACGAATAAAAGACAAAACAAAAAATAATTGCAAGTTACAACTTATTCGTAATTGTCGTCAAAAAGCCGTTGATTCGTAATTCGTCATTCGTAATTCGTAATTGCCGTTCATCTTTCCACCGCTATTTTGATTCTTTTTTTATTTCCGTTTCCGTCTTCCATGTACACTATATATACTCCGCTGGCTGCTTTTTCGCCTGCATTATTTTTTCCGTCCCATACTGCCGTTCCGCTTGCATCGGCTTTCAATTCTCTCACTACCTGTCCTAACATTGTATATATTTTTATGCGCGTTCCCACAGGCATATTCGAAAAATTCATCTTCGCGTAATTCAGCCCTTTCGACGGCCGTATAGGATTCGGATAATATTTTACATCATCAAGAGAGACTTTATTAGCAACCTCGAGGTTGAAGCTGTTTGACGTCAGACCTTCGACTGTGAGCGTCAGCGTATGCGCGCCGGAAGGCGTGGCGGCTGTCGTGTTGACGGTCAGCGTTCCGCTGTTGCCTGTGATTGTTACACTGCCGGTCACTCCGGCCGGAGCGCCGTTTAATACGGCCGGGTATGTTCCGCCTTCAATACCCGCAGTTGTGACGGGGAACACGGCCGAACCCGTTCTGCCTGACGACGTAGCGCCGCTCTGTTCGCCGACAATAAGCGGCAGCGTCCGCCATATTTTAAAGTCATGGTAATAAATCTTGGCATTCCAGGCTAAAACGCCTATAGAACCCGAATCGTACTTATTATCTGTGGCCCGCGTAATATACACATTGTTTACATATATATCAATTTGTTCCCCATGCATTACAAGCGTGAGCTCCGCATCCTCATTCGTAATATTCGTTGTAATACTGATGTTGTTGCCGGTTATAAGGGTTACTGGATTTCCTTTATAAACGGCCAGTTGGCTGTTGCTTCCAATGAGCACAAAATAACCTGAACCGGCGTGGCCTTTTGTCGGGTCCATCCGCACGCCTAAAGCGACCCAATTATCGGATTTTTTTACGCCCGTTATCCTCATTTTGGCGGAAACAATACCGTCTCTTACCGTAACATCTTTAAGATAGGCATACGGATTATCCGGGAGTTCTTCTTCATGCGTCAGCTTTCCGTTAACACACTTCCAAGTGCCTCTATGCTGCGCATCGTAACTTGCCGTAAACTGATCCCAATTATCAATGCCGCATGAAAAACGAATATCCGGTTCGCCGAATCTGTCAACAGAAAACGGAGTCTTGACATTCACCACAGAGGGGCTTGTTTGACCTATGCCGTTAAAATTTCCCGTAAAACTGAGTTTAGCGGAAACCCCATCGTTAATTTTCACGGTGTAAGCCAGAGTTGCGCTGGAATATGCGGGAATTGTGACGCTCTGCGGCCCGCTCACGATAGCGGTTTCTGACGCCGCCTTCGCGAACGATCCAGCCACTGTGCCGGTGACCGTGGCGTCATTGAAGTTGTAAACGGTCACCTCAACATCGGTTTGCGTATTAGGCTTTATTGAATAAGCGCCTTCCGCCTTTATGTTTTTACGTGATTCTATCGGGAAGCTCTGGTCAAGCACAATTTTTTGGGCTTTTGAAAATGTTTTAGGCGCAAGAACCTTTGGCGGATAATTCGACTCTGTGTACACGCCAGCCGGAATATCGCCGGAAACTCTCAGATAGACGGGATCCGGGCCGAGAGTAAGGTTAAAAGTACCTCCGCTATATGGGGCGGGTTTCTTGCCGCCCATGATGTCCGTGAGGATTCCGCTGGTTTTTCCCAGCGACAATGTCGCCGTAGATGACGCGGTCGCCGACCTCGCGTCCCATAGAATCAGCACGGTATCGCTGCCGTCTTTAAATACATATCCCTTCGCGCCGAAGGGCAGGTTGGTTAATTCGCCGCGGTATTTTGCCTCCCCCAGCGCTTCCGTCATTACAGATTGGGCGACATAAGAGGCGTAAGGAGTCATCCTGAAAGAGAAGGATCCCCAGTACGCATCGCCCTCAAAGAAAGGCAATCCGCAGAACCAGAAATGCTTATCCACTCCGGTGGACAGGCTTTTCGCAGCGGAAGTCACCAAATACCGCGCCTGGGCCTTCTGCGCTTCATAAGTTTCAAGCTCGCTATAAGTGGTATTTGTGCTGACAATCGCTCCGCCTGCCTCTGTTATCCACACAGGCATGTTTCCGGCGCCGGCAAGGCTGTTTTTAAAGGTCAAATGAGCATCGTTTTTATCAGTACTAAATGAGTCATAGGGACCTGCCGGACTCACATTGTTCTGATGTTGATGAAAGTTATAGACGTCGATATAATTGATAATTCCGTTATCAAACAGATTGTCCTGATACAAAAGATACGGGTTTATGCGGCCGACCAGCCCGCCGACGGTAACGAGAGGAGTTTTGGCGGCTTGGCAATCGCGAAAGCCGATGGACGCGGCCTTTACGAACGCGGCGAATTTGTCCGCACCCTCATGCTCGCCAGTTTGATGGTTAAGGTAGTCCGGCTCATTCCAGACTTCCCACATGCCTATATCGTCCTTGTAATAGTAGCCGGCCTTTCGCCCGAACTCATAGGCGGCCGTCAGGTCGTTCGGCAGCAGATATACCCAACGACCTGTTGAAGGCGCATTGTTTGCATCGTTCGCGTCTATTCTCTCTTGAGACGTGAAAGCCCAACCGGGCGTTGCAAAAAAGGAATCCAATATCTTGATACCAGCTCCGGAAAATGCCTTGATGAATGGATCGTACCAAGAATAATCTAAATTGTTTCTATCATCGTGTACCTTGTCCCAGCTCATTCTATCCCTTATCCATTTAACTCCGCTGAGCTTAACCGCCCGCACATAAGGGTTCAGCCATTTGTCTCTTTCCTGGTCCGATGGCCAGCTGTTACCGCCTGCGTTAAACACTTCTTTATACCACGGCCAAAGCCTCCAGGAGACGAACGTATCTGTCGCAAAGGGCGAATCGGCCAGCGGCTTGCGCTGTTCATAGGGTATCACCACGGCAAAGTCGCCGGAAACGCTTTCTCCGGAAACCGAAGCTGTCACAACGTAATGGCCTGTATTCATAAATCCGAGATCGACTTGAGCCGCGCTCCGACCAGCCGCGACAACAGTGTTTCCCGAACTTACCTGCACTCCAAAATAATTTTTGACCGACCAGCCGACAGGGGTGGCAGCGACCGCTGGGCTCAGGAGAACGACATCAAAGACGAACCGTTCGCTCGTGGTATAAATGTTCAGCTGCGTACCTTCAACGCTTTTCAAAATATTTGCCGCAAAAGCGTTCGAAGCCTGCACGCATAAGAACAGGATAAAAGCAAATAAAAAAAAGAACCACACACGGCAATTACGAATCAAAGGCAACCCCTCACCCTCTTGCTTCGCAAGAGCCGGGGCGCTCACCGTCTCGCGCCCGCTCGCAGACATGCCCTCCTTATTCGTCGGACGCTCGCCCTCTCCCGCAAGGGGCGAGGGAAAATACTTTTTTGTCGTTGATTCGTAATTCGTCATTCGTAATTCGTAATTGCCGTTCATCTTTCCATCGCTATTTTTATTCTTTTTTTATTTCCGTTTCCGTCTTCCATATATACTATATACACTCCGCTGGCAGCTTTTTCGCCGGCATTATTTTTTCCGTCCCAGACTGCCGTTCCGCTTGCGTCTGCTTTCAATTCTCTCACTACCTGTCCTAACATTGTATATATTTTTATGCGAGTTCCAGCAGGCATATTCGTAAAATTCATTTGGGAATAAGTCGGACCTTTTGACGGCCGTATCGGATTCGGATAATATTTCACATCATCAAGAGAGACTTTATTTGTGACAACTAGGTTGAAACTGTTTGACGTCAGGCCTTCGACTGTGAGCGTCAGCGGATACGCGCCCTGAGGCGTGGCGGCTGTCGTGTTGACAGTCAGCATTCCGCTGTCGCCTGTAATCGTTACGCTTCCGGTCACTCCGGCCGGAACGCCGTTTAAGACAGCCGGGTATGTTCCGCTTTCGATACCCGCAGTAGTGACTGGGAACACGGCTGAACCCGCCCTGCCTGACGCCGGAGCGCCGCTCTGTTCTCCGACAATAAGCGGCAGCGTCAGCCATATTTTAAAGTCATGGTAGGAGACCTTGTCCATCCAGGCTAAAACGCTTATAGCACCCGCATCGTACTTATTATCTGTGACCTGTGTAATATACACATTGTTTACATATATATCAATTTGCTCCCCCCGCATTACTAACGTGAGCTCCGCATCCTCATTCGTAATATTTGTTTGAAGGGAGATTGGACCTTTTAGAAGTGTTATGGGATTTCCTTTATAGACGACCAGTTGGTTGTTGCTTTTAATTAGCACGACATAACCTGAACTGAAATGGCCTTTTGTCGGGTCCATACGCACGCCCAAACCGACCCAATTATCAGGGTTTTTTACGCCCGTTATCCTCATCTTGGCGGAAACAATACCGTCTCTCATCGTAATACCTTTACGATAGGCATACGGATTATTTGGGAGTTCTTCTTCATGCGTCAGCTTACCGTTAACGCATTTCCAAGTGCCTCTGTACTGCGCATCGACACTTGCCGTAAACTGATCCCAATTATCGATGTCGCATGAAAAATGAATGTCCGGTTCGCCGAATTTGTCAAGAATAAACGGCGTCTTGACGTTCGCCACAGACGGGCTTGTTTGGCCTATGCCGTTAAAATTTCCCATAAAACTGAGTTTAGAAACGCCCCCGCTAATTTTTACGGTGTAAGTCAGAGTTGCGCTGGAATAGGCGGGAATTGTGACATTCTGCGGCCCGCTCACAACGGCATTGTCGGATGCCTTCGCGAACGATCCCGCCACCGTGCCTGTGACCGGGACGTCATTGAAGTTATAAACGGTTACCTCAACATCGGTTTGCGTATTAGGCTTTATTGAATAAGCGCCTTCCACCTTTATATTTTTACGTGATTCTATCGGGAAACTCTGATCCAACACAATTTTTTGGGCTTTTGAAAATGTTTTGGGCGCAAGAATTTTTTGCGTATAGTTTGCCGCCGTGTACACGCCCGCCGAAATATCGCCGGAAACTCTCAGATAAACAGGATCGGGACCGAGCGTAATGTTGAAAGTACCTCCGCTGTATGGGGCGGGTTTCTTGCCGCCCATAATGTCTGTGATAGTTCCGGAGGTTTTTCCCAAAGATAATGTTGCAGTCGATGACGCGATCGCCGATCTCGCGTCCCAAAGAATCAGCACGGTGTCGCTGCCGTCTTTAAATACATGCCCATCTGCGCCTGCAGGCAGATTGGTTAACTTGCCGAGGTATTTCGCCTCACCAAGCGCGTCCGTCATGACGGATTGTGCGGCGTAAGAGGCATAAGGAGTCATACGGAAAGAGAAGGATCCGAAATACATTCTTTGGGGTTCATACCATGATTCATAGAAAGGCAAACTGCAGAACCAGAAATGCTTATCAACTCCGGTGGACAGGCTTAACACCGTGGAAATTACCAAATACCGCGCCTGTACCTTCTGCGCTTCATAAGTTTCCAACTCCCCAAAGCCGCCTGCGTTACTGACAATCGCTCCGCCTGCCTCCGTTAACCAAACAGGCATGTTTTCGGCGCCGGCAAGGCTGTTTTTAAAGTCCAAATGAGCCTTGTTTGCATCAATCTTAAACGACGTGTCATAAGGGCCTGCCAAACTCACGCTGTACTGATGGTTATGGAAGTTATATACGTCGATGTATTTGATAATTTCGTTATCAAACAGATTGTCCTGATACAAAACAGCCGAGTTTGCGCGAGGGATCAGCCCGCCCACGGTAACGAGAGGAGTATTGGCGGCTCCGCAATCGCGAAAACCGATGGACGCGGCCTTTACGAATGCTGCGAATTTGTCCGCCCCCTCGTGCTCGCCGGTCTGAAAGTTAAGGGCTTCCGGCTCGTTCCAGATTTCCCACATGCCCATATCGTCCCTGTAATAGTATCCGGCCTTTTGCCCGAACTCATAGGCCGCCGTCAGGTCATACGGCAGCAGATATGCATAATGACCTGAAGCTGCATGAGTCGCCTTGTTCGCGTCTATTCTCTCTTGAGACGTGAAAGACCAGCCGGGCGCTGCGAAAAAGGCATCCAATATCTTAATACCCGCTGCGGAAAATGCTTTGATGTAGGGATCGTTCAAAGAATAGTTTAAATTGTTTTTATCAGCGTGTACCTTATCCCAGCTCATTCTATCCCTCATCCATTTAACTCCGCTGAGCTTAACCGCCCGGACATAAGGATTCAGCCATTTGTCTCTTTCCTGATCCGACGGCCAGGTGTTGCCGCCTGCGTTAAACGCTTCTTTATACCACGGCCAAAGCCTCCAAGAGACGAACGTATCTGTCGCAAATGGCGAATCGGCCAGCGGCTTGCGCTGTTCATAAGCCGTCACCACGGCAAAGTCGCCGGAAATACTTTCTCCTGAAACCGAAGCGGTCACAACGTAATGGCCTGTATTCATAAATCCTAGATCGACTTGAGCCGAGCTCCGCCCGGCCGCGACAACAGTGTTTCCCGAACTGACCTGCACTCCAAAATAATTTTTAACCGACCAGCCGACAGGAGTTGCAGCGGCCGCCGGGCTCAGGAGAACGACATCAAAGACGAACCGTTCGCTCGTGGTGTAAATATTCAGCTGAGTACCTTCAACGCTTTTCAAAATATTTGCCGCAAAAGCATTCGAAGCCTGCAGACTCAGGCACAGGGCTAAAGCAAATGAAAAAAAGAACCCCAACAATTGTGTTTTGGTCTTCATGACAAAATCCTTTTTCTGTATCAAACATACCTCCTTTTAACGTCAGAATCAAAGACGAAATACCCCGTCACCCTCCGCAGCCTACATCACTTTTTGCCCTTGTCGTTGTCTCGCATCTCTGCGTCTCTGCATCCCTGCATCGCCGTTATTGCATAGCCTTGAGAAGTTTTTTTCCGTTATCTTTTAAAGTATTTATATACGAATCGCCTATCGGGAAATTGCTGATAACGCAATGCGCCGCTTTAATATTTTCAGCCAGTTCTTTGCCTGTGCTGATACCGGCTTGTAAATTATCAACGACCATTCTGACTCCGCGCTTTTTGCCTTCGTTTATGAGATGTGCAAGCTTTTTCGCGGTCAAATCTTCCGGCTTGCCGTATGTGGCAATAACGTCAAATCCCAGCCATTCAAGAAAATCTTTTATCTTTTCATTTGCAATCACTTTTTTACCGTAAGCGCCTTCAAGCTGCCTTCTGATTTCATCGGAGGCAAAGTTTATGCTGAAAACATAAGCGTTGAAATTGTCCGTATAATATTTTTTGTTTTCAATATCTATATAGATAAGCATATCTTTTATTTCTTCAGCGGCGCGTATATGTATATACGGTATCATCCAGTTGCCTTCCGTTTGAGCCTGTTTATACAAAACGCCTCTTTCGCCTGCCTGCACTTTTAACCTGCCTATCCACGTTTCCCATTTGTGGCTTAAAACCAGATTGCTGTTTTCCGCGCGCTGAACAACTTTCGGAGTTATATCATAATTACTCGGACAGCCTAACGGCTGGATAATCATCTGTACATTAACTTTACTTCCGCCTATCTCTTTTACAATCTGATAAATATCCGAAGTGGTAACGGTAATAAAAATCTTAGTTTTGTTAGGATCTGAAAAAGGAACGCTTTGCGCCTGCGATACAAAAACAGACTGCAAGCAAAACACCGCAAGCAAAAATAAAACGATATTGATTGTTTTTTTCATAGTATTTTCCACTCTGTTAAAATCTATATCTTACGCCTGCCGTATAAGTCGCGCCGGGCATATCGTAAATATAAGCTTTGGCAAAAGAAACTATAAACATTTCATATTGCATATTCGTAAAATTATCGGCAGCCGCAAAAAGCGTAAAACTATTGTTTATAGTATAGTGTATTTTCGCGTTAAAAACATTAAAATTATTAAGTTTTGCTTTATTATTATTTGCGGCATAATAATCGTAAATAAGCATTCCGCCGGCAAAAATTGAAAACTTCCCTATGCTGTAATCCAGAGACAAATCAATTTTGTTTTTTGCGATACCCTGCGTTAAATCTCCGGGATCAAGATATGAGTATCCGGCAAAAGCTTTCAGGTTTTTGAAAATATCATATCTGACGGACAGTTCGGCGCCTTTGAAGACATACGATCCGGAATTCTGAAACTCCATTCCTGGCCCGGGATTCTTTGGAACTGTCTGAATTATATTATCTCCGTTCATAACATAACACGACAAATCAAAGTCTATCCCAAGATACTTTGAATTAACGCCTATCTCATAGCTGTCGAGTATTTCCGGCTTAAGCTCTTTATTGCTTATCGGAAGAGCGTACAATTCATTAATATAAGGAGTTCTAAACCCTCTGCTGTATATTGCTCTTGCAGTAAGTTTTTCAGTCAAATCATAAGAAGCGCCTGCGCGCGGAACAAAAGCGCTTCCGGAAATTTCATCGTAATTATATCTTGCGCCGGCAAAAACTTTCGCTCTTTCATTAATACTGTACTCATCAAGGGCAAATATCGCGAACTCGTTTTTTTGCCATCTGCCGGTCGGGTTTGCCGGAGCTGCTCCGGCAATAACTTCACCGTCTGAAAACCTGTATTCAGCGCCGTACCTAATAACATTATTTTTAAAAGATTCGTCGGTAAAATGAGCGAATGCTCCGAATAATAAATCTTTTGAATGAAAATTATCGGAAAAAAGATGCTCTCCCCAGACGCCAAAAACAAGAATTTCCATATTTCCGCTTCCAAACTCTCTGTTATATTTGGCATCCGCGCCGCCTCTTTTAAAATTGTATTGGCTCGGCGCAACAGGATTGCCGTTATTATCTTTGGCTTCTGGTTCAAGCTCGTCTCCTTCAAAGTATTTACCGCTGAAAATAAGCTCGCTTACGCCGTTTATTTTGTACCCTAACTTCCAGTAATAATCCATTGCATTATATCCTGAATTAGGCAGGTGCCCGTCGCTTGACGCTTTATTTACGGAAAACTGATAAAGAAATTTTTCGTTTACGCCGCCTAAATTAGCAAAATAATTCTGAGTATTATACGTTCCGTAAGACACTCTTACATCGCCCTCAAAAGGCTCTTGCGGCCTGCGCGTAATAATATTGATAACTCCGCCGAACCCGTCGCCGCCGAATAAAACGGAATCAGGACCTTTGGTTATTTCTATTCTTTCAATATTTCCCGCAAGTAAAGTTTGCGATACTCCGCAGCCGAAAACAGACATTTTTTCCGGCCTGCCGTCAATAAACAGACCTATTCTCCTGAAAGAATCCCCGAGCCCTCTTATAGAAACATCAGATTTAATTTGAGACGCCGCTTTCATAACAAAAACGCCCGGAACGGAAGATATCATTTCCGTGGCAGAAGGCGTATTTCTATTTTCAATATCGCTTTGATTTACAACCGCTTCCGTGATAAAATCGCCGGCGGCAGCGCCCGCGTTTTTTTCAAGCGTTAAAAAAATTTCCGCGTCATCCGCGAAAACAGTAACGCTTAACATACAACTCACAATAAACACGTTCAAAATCCTACACATATATCATCTCCTTAAATAGCACATATTTAATATTCGTAACATAATGAAATTTAAAAAATTCCCTTTTTAAGATAAAAAGGGAATTGTAACGGCACTGAAAAAACTTTTATTTTTTCCGCGACAATGAACAAACGGCGTTTTCAGGATTTGCTGCGGAAAAAATATAATTTCCGCTCACTAAAACATCCGCGCCCGCCTGCGCGCACTGCGCGCCGGTTTCCGCATTAATTCCGCCGTCAACTTCAATAAGGCAGTTATACTTTTTGTCGTCAATTATTTTTCTGAGTCCGGATATTTTAGGCAGCATATCGCATATAAAAGCCTGTCCGCCGAAACCTGGCTCTACGGTCATCACTAAAACCAAGTCCAAAAAAGGAAGCAGAGGTTCTATCTCGGAAACCGGGGTTTTCGGCTTTATTGAAATGCCGGCTTTAATGCCGGAGGCTTTTATATTTTTTGCCAGCTGCGCCTTATCTGCGGCTATTTCACTGTGAAAAGTTATTAAATCAGCGCCTGCCTTTTGAAACTCTTTCCAATATTTTTCAGGCTCTTTTATCATTAAATGAACGTCAAAAAGTAACTTCGTTACTTTTCTGACAGACTTAACAACTACGGGGCCTATTGTGATGTTCGGCACAAAATGCCCGTCCATAACGTCTATGTGGACCCAGTCGGCTCCGGCATCTTCTATCATCCTGATATCTTTATCAAGATTTGAAAAATCTGCCGATAATATTGACGGCGCTACAAGAATTTTTTTCATTATTAATCCTATATCAGAAGTTCAGAAGCATGGATGCGCTGATGCGTAGAGCAGCTGATTGGAAGAATAGAAGTTTGGAAGTTAAGATGCTAAGAGGAGCTGTGATCGTTTAAGTCGTTGCCCTTACTCATCTTCCCAGCTTCCCATCATCCCAACATCTGCTGTTCACGTCGTTACCATGCATCTATGCCTCCACGCGTCTATGCATCATAAGAAAGGATTTAAGGCCTTCCGGATTGCCGCGTCAGGACTTTGTCCTTCCTCGCAATGACAAAAGAGATGAATTAAGACCTGCTTTGGATCCCCGATTACTACCTTCGGGGATGACAAAAGAGCGGATTTACGACCTGCTTTTGTCAATTTAAAACAACGTCCTCTATGAAAACTTTATTTATGTACACTTTAACAACCGCGTTTCCGCTTGTCTGAAGCGGAATTGAAATTTTTTCTTTCGGTTTTCTCACCGCGTTTAATATATCTCTTTCGCCGTTATCGTCAACCAAAACAAGCCTTATTCTTTTACTTCCTCCGGTGCCGGGAAGCGTATAATTAAACACTATTTCGCTTGCCGGTTTTTCGGCTTTCGTTTCGGCGGCAATATAAAATATCACGTTGTCAAACTTTGAAAGATCGCTGTCGGCTTCAGGATACTGCCTTATTACGTTACCGGGCATAACCGAAGAAGAAGAAGCCTCGCTTTTCATTTCAACGGTTATTCCGGCTTTAATGGCCCATTCTCTTGCGTCAATGCCTTTAGCACCTTCAAAAGCAGGCATAAGCAGAGT
Source organism: Candidatus Endomicrobium neocapritermitis (assembly GCA_009778325.1). GTDB lineage: Bacteria > Elusimicrobiota > Endomicrobiia > Endomicrobiales > Endomicrobiaceae > Endomicrobium_B > Endomicrobium_B neocapritermitis. The sequence continues at coordinate 45,265 of WRJZ01000043.1, forward strand.
TCCGGCCGGAGGCTGCCCGTCCGATATTACAAGATTTATCACCGTGTCTTTATCTACAGCGGATCCCGACGGAGGATCCTGCGACAATACAATGCCCTTTTCTCTGACCACCGAGTATTTTTTGGAAATTTCGCCTATCATTAACGAAGAAGATCTTAAAGTTATATCAGCCGCGCGCACAGTCTGCCCTTTTAAGTCCGGCACATAAATCATCTCGCCGCCCTGGCTTATGGTAACTTTAATAATTTTGCCTTCGCGCACATTCATTCCCGGCGGAGGAGCCTGTCTCAAGACCATTCCCGGCGGAACATTGTTGTTAAATTCTTCGCCTTCTTTTCTTACGCCAAGGCCGAGCGGAGAAAGTTCTTCGATGGCTTCAACAAGGCTTTTCCCGGTGACATCAGGCAGAACAATCTCTTTTTTCGTATGGATAACGGAATTCATTATTATATTGAACGAGTAATAAACCGCCGCTCCGATAACTGCAAAAATCAATAAAACCAATAAAATTTTTTTAAGCAACTTAAACCCCTTTAAACGGCAGAGTGGAGAGTTGAGAGTGAAGAGTGGAGATAAAGTGTTTTCTGCGAGGCTTTGCCTCTTGAAAACTTATAACCGGTTTCGGCGAAGCCGAAACACAACATCTTCACTCTCCATTTTTCACTCTTCACTCTTTCTTTTTTCTACTTTTTAATCCAAGACATTTTTGAGCGCAGCCTCGCGCCTACTTTTTCAATAGGCCTTTCGCTTACTTCTTTTCTGCACTTATTAAAAAACGGTCTGCCGTTTTTATTTTCATCAAGCCAGTTTTGCGCAAATTTGCCGGACTGAATATCTTCCAAAACCTTTTTCATTTCCGCTTTTGTGGAATCATTAATTATTCTTTTTCCCGTTACATACTCGCCGTATTCCGCGGTATCGGAAATTGAATAATTCATCTTGCTGAACCCGCCTTCAAATATCAGGTCAACAATAAGCTTAACTTCGTGCAAACATTCAAAATAAGCGATTTCCGGCTGATAACCTGCTTCTACAAGAGTTTCAAACCCTGAATTTATTAATTCCACAACTCCGCCGCAAAGAACCGCCTGCTCGCCGAATAAGTCTGTTTCGGTTTCTTCGGTGAAAGTCGTTTCTAAAACTCCGCCTCTTGTTCCGCCGATTCCTTTCGCATAAGCCAAAGCCAGTTCTTTCGCTTTCCCGCTTGCGTTCTGCTCGACGGCTATAAGGCAGGGAACGCCTTTTCCTTCTTCATACTGTCTTCTTACCAAATGCCCCGGCCCTTTAGGCGCAATCATAATTACATCCAAATCCGGAGTCGGAACTATCTGTTTAAAACGGATATTAAATCCGTGCGAAAAGCTGAGCACGGCGCCTTTTTTTATATTAGGCTTTATATCTTCTTCCCAAACTTTTTTCTGAACTTCGTCCGGCAAAAGAACGTGTACCCAGTCGGCTTGTTTTACAGCTTCCTTGACGCTGACGGGTTTCCAGCCGTCCGCAACGGCTTTTTTATAGTTGTCGCCGCCTTCTCTTTGGGCAACGATAACATTTAAGCCTGAATTTTTAAGGTTCAAAGCATGCGCGTGTCCCTGGCTGCCGTATCCCAAAACAGCGATTGTTTTACCTTTTAAAAGATTTAAATCCGCATCATTTTCATAATACATTTTAGCTTCTTTTTCCATCTTACTGCTCCTTTTTAACTGCAATTATTAGTTGGTATTGTCTTTTTATTTTTTACTTTTTGCTGCCGGCTTTGCGGCAGGTTTTGCTTTAGGAGCGCTGCTCTTTTCGGCAGCTTCCATTTTTGCAATTTCGGCGGCTAATTCCTTCGAGTAAAAATCAGAATCTACTTTTGCATCCTTTTTTTGCTCATCCGTAAGCACATCCGAATATTTTCCGCTGTATTCTTTTGCAAGCTCTTTTCTCTGGGCCTGTATTTGTTTTATTTCTCTGTTTCTGCGTTCCACCAAAGACGTATTTTTATCTTTTATTGCGATGTCTCTGTCTTTTTGCAGTTTTGCAAGCTGAAGATCAAGATCAGCTTTTTTTTCTCTATACTCATCCTGCAATACCTTACTTTGCTCTCTTTGTTCATCGCTTAAATCCACATAAGTATCAATCGAGTTTTGCGCATAAACGTTTAAAGAACCAAATACAAATGAAAAAGCAATAATGCCGGCAAAAACATAAATTTTCTTCATACCCCCCCCCTTTTTTTTAAACTACAATTACGAATTACGAATAAAAGACCAAAAAGCCTTTTGCCGTTGATTCGTAATTGGTTTCACTTGTTTCCTCTTGCCAATGCGACCGTTCCGGTCTGACACATTTCTTTTATGCCGTAAGGCATTATCATTTTAACAAAAGCGTCAATTTTTTCTTCATCGCCTGTTATTTCGGCTATTATTGAATCCTGCGAAACGTCAATAATTTTAGCCCTGAAAACATCAACCATCTGCATAATTTCCGCGCGGTTGGACTTAGTTACGTTAATCTTAAGAAGAGCAAGACCTCTTTCCACATAGCCGACGTCATTAAAATCATTAACCTTTATAACGTCAACAAGCTTATTAAGCTGCTTTGTAACCTGTTCTAAAATATCATCATCGCCTTTGACTACTATTGTCATACGCGATATCGCGGGGTCTTCAGTTTCCCCGACTGCCAGCGAATCTATATTGAATCCGCGCGCGGCAAAAAGCGTCGCAATCCTGGCAAGCACTCCGAATTTATTTTCAACTAAAACAGAAATTGTATGACGCATAAGAACTCCTTTTAACGACAGATAATAGAGTTTAAAGAATAGAGTATAAATATTGTGTTTCACCTTTGGCGAAACTGATTTTTAGGTTTTCGCTTCGCGAAAACTCGTTATCTAAACTCTATACTCTATTATCTATCCTCTGTCTTTTCATCCGTTCATCCTGGTAATTATATCATCCAGCGAAGCGCCTGCCGGAACCATCGGGAAAACGTTTTCTTCTATCTCTGTCCATATATCTAAAACAACGGAATTATCTGTTTCCAGCATTTTTTTAAGCGCAGGCTCTATATCTTTTTTGCTCTGCACTCTTATTCCCAAAGCGCCGTAACTTTCAGCCCATTTTACAAAATCCGGCAAATAAACAGGGCATTTATCCCTGTCCGGAGTATTGCACAAATCAGGGCAGCCTTTACGTTTGGCAAGACATGTATGCGAATAATGTTTTTCGTAAAACATCTGCTGCCACTGGCGCACCATACCCAAATATTGGTTATTTAAAATCACTACTTTAACATTCGCTTTATTCAGCATTGACACAGCCATTTCCTGCATGTTCATCTGAAAAGAGCCGTCTCCAGCAATGACGATAACTTCTTTATCCATATTGCCGAACTTTGCTCCAAGCCCTGCCGGGAAACCGTATCCCATGGTTCCAAGCCCGCCCGAACTGATAAAATTTCTCGGCTTTGCCGCTTTATAATAGTGCGCGGCCCACATCTGGTGCTGCCCTACTTCCGTGGTAACTATGGCTTCGCCTTTTGTCATTTCAGACAGTTTTTCAATAACATACTGCGGGTGAACCTTATCATCGTTTCTGTCAAATTCAAGCGGCGCTTCTTTTTTCCACTTTTCTATTTTTTCTATCCAATCTTTTCTTTCGGCTTTTTTTACCAAAGGAATAAGCTCTTTTAAAATCGTTTTCGCATCGCCGACAACAGGAATATCGCTGTCTATTATTTTCGCTATGGACGTCGGATCAACGTCTATGTGAATAATGTTGGCGCTTTTTGCGAAATCGCAAACTTTGCCGGTGCATCTGTCGTCAAATCTTGCGCCGACGGCAATTATCGCGTCGGCGTTTTGCACCGCCCTGTTTGCCCAAAAAGTTCCGTGCATGCCAAGCATATTGAGGCTCAGCTTTGTGTCATGCGGATAAGCTCCGACGGCAAGCAGCGTATTTGTTACCGGAATATCGGATTTTTTTGACATTTCAAGAATTTCCGGTTCAGCATTAGAAACGACGACTCCTGCGCCTATGTAAAGTACGGGGCGTTCGCTTTTGTTTATAATTTCAGCAGCCTTTTTAATCTGTCCGGAGTGCCCGTGAATCGTAGGCTTATAAGAACGTATATCAATTTTCTCAGGATATTCGAATTCACATATGCCGCGCTGAACATCGACCGGAATATCAACCAAAACAGGCCCCGGCCTTCCCGTAGTCGCTATATAAAACGCTTCTTTAATTGTTTTTGCCAGATTTTTTACGTCTTTAACCAAAAAATTATGTTTTGTCACCGGACGCGTTATTCCCGTCGTATCAGCTTCCTGAAAAGCGTCCTGTCCTATCACCGCAGTCGAAACCTGCCCCGTAAAAGCAACCAGCGGCACTGAATCCATATATGCAGTGGCAAGTCCCGTAACTATATTTGTCGCCCCGGGACCCGACGTAACTATGCATACTCCGGGTTTTCCGGTAGAACGCGCGTAACCGTCCGCCATATGCGAAGCAGCCTGCTCGTGTCTTGTTAAAACAAAATTCAGCTTTGAACCGTGAATCGCGTCAAAAATCGGCAAAGCCTGTCCGCCCGGAAGGCCGAACACCACTTCAACGTTCTCCTTTAATAAGCTTTCAACTAAGATTTGCGCGCCTGTTTTTTCCATAGTGTTTACCCTCCTTTAAAAATAATCGGTTTTCTCTAAAAACCCAAAAAAGCACCGGTGTTTAAGAAGTGTCATCAAGGGTTTTAGAGTGTGTTCACACATATTACGCGCATGCGTGTAATATGTGTGAACACACTCTAGAGAAACCCGATTTATAAAGTTAATAATTCAGATTTTGTTCTTCCTCAATTCCAAGATTTTTTATGTTTGCATCTTGCGCTTTCATCTCTTCAACTATTTTTTTCATCTTTTCATACCCTTCCGGGTCGCTTTCTTTCATCTCTTCAAGTTCCGCTTCAATGGATTTATATACGTCTTTTGGGCTGTATTCAAGCGAATCAGTTTCATCATTTTCAATTTTTACGGGCTCTTTTTTTTCCAAAGCTTCATTTTTCTTCGCAGGCGGCGCCGGCGGCGCTTTCTTCGGCGCGGAAGACTGTTGTTTTTTCTTGGCTTCAGCCGCTTCTTTCTCTTTCTTCGCTTCTTCCGCGGCAATAGGGATTCTGTAAGCCGCAGGATTGTCGGGAATAAGCCTTTTTTCAAGGACAGGCAAAACTATTTCTTCTATATTTTTCCATCCGGCAAAATTCGTTAAGTGCATATTGCGCAGAACAAACTCAAAACTTTTAACCGAATCCAAAAAAGCTCTTGTTCTTTTTCTTCTCTCCGCAAGGCTCTCATTTTGAAACCTTCCTTCTCTAAACATGCTTCTTAAAGGAAGCAGTATATGAGATTCGTTAAAAACGTCCGGATGAATATACGTGTCTGTTTTTACAAAATATTTAAGCAAGGCCGAAAAATAATCTCCGTAAAGTATCTCGGCCAAAACCGGAATTTTTTCGCCTTCAACTTTGCCGATTTTTTTAACGGTGTAAATGTTGTGAAAAACTCCCGGCCATACTATTTTAATGACAATATTGGTTTTTTTATCTATAAAAAAAACGGATTTTTCTCCGGAATCGTCTTTAAGCCCCATCTCAATCACATTGCAGTAATACCCGGCAAATTTTTGAGTTCCGGCGTGCCTGTACCAAATCTCTTTTCCGGACTGCTCATACTCGCCGCGTATGCGCCTTAATAAATCAGACCCGGGAAAGCCTATAAAATCTTTTGCCTGCGCGAAAGTCATTTTTTGGCTGTCTTTGGCCGCAAAGTTAGACACCGACCACATTATTTCGCCGTCATAAATAAGATGAAGCTCCATGGGAGAAGTCAGGCTTTCCACATAAGAGCTCAGCCTGAGCTTATCATCCTGAACATACAGCTCCTGGATGACTTTATTTACAAACAGAGCGTTTATTCTGTATGACATTTCATTGAGCGCGTTTATAAAATTCCTGACCTCCGAAGACTCATCCACGGTGCGTTCGGTTTTCATGTAAAAACTTTTGTATTTATCGAAAGCCTGCTCCGGTGAAAATATCGCGTTTTCGAGCATGCGGCGGGCTTGCTGTTCGTCAATTTTCGCAGGCGAACATGCAAAAAACGGCAATATAAAAGCCGAAACGGCAAACAATGATAAGAATTGTCTTTTCAAAAACATTCTCTCTAAAATAACCTCTATTTAAGCACCGCGCCCGTGCTTGCGGACTGCACAAGTTTTGCGTATCTTGCCATATAACCGGTTTTAACTTTCGGCTCCGGTTTAACAGCTTTCGCTGTTCTTTCTTTTATTTGTTCGTCAGACAATTCCACGTTCAAAGTTCTTTTAGGTATATCAATGCGTATAATGTCGCCTTCTTCTATTGCGGCTATCGGACCGTTTGACGCGGCTTCGGGAGAAATATGCCCTATGCACGGGCCTCTTGTGCCTCCTGAAAAACGTCCGTCGGTAAGCAAAGCCACGCTGTCGCTTAAACCCATACCGTGCAGCGCGCTTGTCGGGCTGAGCATCTCTCTCATTCCTGGTCCGCCTGCCGGACCTTCATATCTTATAACTACAATATCGCCCGGGAATATTTTTTTATCAAGTATTGCTTTCATCGCGTCTTCTTCAGAGTTAAAGACCCTTGCTTTTCCTGTAAAAACTTTCATCTTTTCGCTTACCGCGGCCTGTTTTACGACACATCCGTCAGGAGCAATATTTCCCTTGAGCACCGCTATGCCGCCTTCAGGCCTGTAAGGGACTTTCGCCCTTATTACGTTATCGTCAAGAATTTTTCCTTCTTCGGCTATCTCAATAATATTGCTGCCGGTGACTGTTATTGAAGGCAATAAACCTTTCTTAAGCGCTGAAAGTACCGCCGGCATGCCGCCGGCATTATCCAAATCTTCCATATAATGATCCCCCGCAGGCTCAAGACAGCATATCTGCGGAGTTTTTTTGGAAATTTCGTCAAAAAGTTCTAGCGGCAAATCTATGCCCGCTTCTTTGGCTATAGCCGGAAGATGCAAAACGGTATTCGTGGAACCGCCCAAAGCCATGTCCGCGGTTATCGCGTTTTTAAACGCGTTCAAAGTCATTATTTGCCTCGGCGTCGTATTATCTTTTATAAGTTCGACGATTCTTATTCCGGATTCGTAAGCTATTCTTTTCTTTTTCGCGCTCACGGCAAGGGAAGCAGCGCAGTCTTTTAAAGACATTCCCATTGTTTCCGTAAGACATGCCATTGTGTTTGCCGTGTACATTCCCTGGCACGAACCCGCTCCGGGACATGCCGCCATTTCCAATTCTTCGAGCTGTTTTTCCGAAATCTTGCCGGCTTGGAACTGTCCGACGGCTTCGAAAGTATCGCGCACCATCGAACGTTTTTTATGATCGTACATTCCCGTCATCATAGCGCCCGCCGTAACAACAATTGCGGGTATATTAAGCCTTGCGGCCGCCATAAGCATTCCCGGCGTAACTTTATCGCAGTTTGACAAAAGCACGAGACCGTCAAGCATATGCGCATTGGCGACAACTTCTATTAAATCGGCAATTATTTCCCTTGAACCAAGCGAATAATGCATGCCGCTGTGCCCCATTGCTATGCCGTCGCAAACAGCCGGCGCGCCGAAAATAAAAGGCACTCCGCCGCCCGCGGCAATTCCTCTTTCAATATATCTTTCCAAATCGCGCATTGCGACATGTCCCGGAACCAAATCCGTAAACGATGACGCAATACCGATAAAAGGTTTTCCCAAATCTCTGGGACTTATTCCGGTAGAATAAAGCAAACATCTGTTCGGCGCTCTTACCGCGCCTTTTTTTATCTGATCGCTTCTCATTTTTTCCTCTTGGCGTGCGCGTCTTTTTTTATTAGTTTATACTCGACGGAATCCGAAAGCGCCTGCCATGACGCGTCTATTATATTTTCATTAACGCCTATTGTTCCCCATGTTTTTGCCGAATCCGAAGATTCTATCAAAACTCTTACTTTGGCCGCAGTATTTGCTTCGCTGTTTATTACTCTGACTTTAAAATCCGTTAAAACAATATTTTTAATCTCGGGATAATAATCTATCAGAGCTTTGCGAAGACAGTTATCGAGCGCGTTTACCGGCCCTTCTCCTTCGGCCACCGTATGTTCTTCTTTCCCTTTTATCTCAAGCTTTACGGTAGCCTCGGAAACAATTTTTCCTTCGGTATTTTTTTCAACCGCCACCCTGTAACTTTTCAATTTAAAAAACGGTTTAAAATCTTCAAGCGCTTTTTTTGTTAAAAGGAAGAACGATCCGTCGGCGTCTTCATACTGATATCCCTGATTTTCCATACTTTTCACCGTGTCAATAACTTTGCAGGCTTTTTCCGCGGCATTATCGATTCCCAAAGCCATTTCGCACGCTTTGGACATAATATTGCTCTTGCCGGATAAATCGCTGACTAAAATACGTCTTTCATTGCCGACAAGCGCGGGATTTATATGCTCATAAGTTTCAGAGTGTCTTTCAATTGCCGAAACGTGTATGCCCGCTTTATGCGCGAAAGCGTTTCTGCCGACATAGGGTTTCGAATCGTTTGGAACAATGTTTGCTATTTCATCGACATATCTTGAAAGTTCCGTAAGCTTTGCAAGGCTTTTTGCCGGAACGCATTTATAATCTCTTTTTATCTGAAGCGCCGGAATTATCGAACACAAGTTGGCATTGCCGCATCTTTCGCCGAGTCCGTTTATTGTTCCCTGCACCATAACGCAGCCTTCCTCAACCGCCATTATCGAATTGGCAACAGCGCAGCCCGAATCGTTATGCGTATGTATTCCGAAACGCATATCCGGAAAAACCGATTTCACTTCCCCTGTAATTTTTTGTATGTCCGAAGGAAGCATTCCGCCGTTTGTTTCGCACAAACATATTACCGAAGCGCCGGCGTCCCACGCGGCTTTTATCGTTTGCAAAGCGTATTCTTTATTGCTTTTGTATCCGTCAAAAAAATGTTCCGCGTCATAAATAACTTCAATTTTTTTCGATTTTAAAAATGATATGCTGTCGGCAATCATTTTCAAATTTTCTTCGTTTGTCGTTTTCAAGGCATACTGCACGTGCAAATCCCACGTTTTGCCGAAGATGCATGCGGCTTTCACGCCGCTGGCAACAATCGCGCGAAGGCTTTTATCCTCGCCTGCCCCGCAGCCTTTTCTTCTTGTGGAACCGAAAGCCGTAAGCTTCGCATTTTTTAAGCCGATTTTTTTTGCCTGCGCAAAAAACAGCTCGTCTTTCGGGTTTGAACCCGGCCAGCCGCCTTCTATATAATCAATACCGAAGACGTCCAAAGCTTTGGCTATCTTTATTTTATCTTCAACGCTGAAAGATATTCCGGCGCCCTGCGAGCCGTCCCTTAAAGTCGTATCAAATATCATTATTTTTTTCATAATTTAATTACCTGTCACCATTCCTCTGCAATAATACCGCCGCCGGAATCAGTTACAAGCCATTTGGGATAGACCGCCGCCGCCGTCATATCCAGCGGCCAAAACTGATAAAGAATTATATCTTCGTTTTCAGAAAAAACTTCCGCGCATATGACATTCACATATTTATCGGAAACTCCCGTTTTATATTTTCTGAAATATTTATTTTCCATGGCGTTCGTCGCAATAACGTCGTCATATTCAACCCAGGCGGTTATTTCATACCATGTCCCCTTTTCCGCATAATATACTTTTTGTCCGGTAAGAATCGCGGCGGCAAGAGCTTTACCCTCCGACCATTTCGCCTTTTGCGTATACCCTCTGTATATAGGAACGGCTATAACTGTTAGTATCCCGACTATGACAATTACTATTATAAGTTCTACAAGTGTGAACCCTTTTTTTTTCATTTTTTCTCCAGTTTAAATCCTTTATGCAGTTCTTCGACGGCTTTAACCATATCAGCTTCGTCTACTATGCACGAAATTTTGATTTCGCTGGTTGAAATCATCTCTATGTTAATTCCTTTTTTTGAAAGGACGTCAAACATCTTCGCCGCGACTCCGGGATTGCTTCTCATGCCTATTCCGACTACCGAAACTTTCGCGACATGTTCATCGCAGACAACATTTGAAGCTTTAAGCTCGGAAGAGATTTTATCAAGCTCTATCTGCGTTTTTTTCATGTCGGTTTTGCTGACCGTAAAAGATATATCGTTCTTTTTATCCACGGCGGCAGACTGAATAATCATGTCGACGTTTACGCCGATTTTCGCAAGCCGTCCGAAAATTTTCGCGGCAACGCCCGGCATATCCGGCAAATCTATTATCGTAAATTTCACCTGGTTTTTATCAAAAGTAATCCCTGAAACGAACAATGCTTCCATCTTTTTCCTCCCGATTTTTTCTTCGCTTGTTATTATTGTTCCGACATTATCGCTGAATGTGCTTCTTGAATGAATTTCCACTCCGTATTTTTTCGCCACTTCCACGCTTCTTCCCTGCAAAACCTGAGCGCCGGAACCCGACATTTCAAGCATTTCTTCATAACTGAGATAATCAAGTTTTCTGGCGTCTTTAACCACTCTAGGATCTGTCGTAAACACGCCTTCGACATCGGAATATATCTCACAGGAATCCGCGTCCAAAGCCGCGGCTAAAGCCACGGCCGTCAAATCGGAGCCCCCCCTTCCTAGCGTAGTAATGTCGCCTTTAGGGTTTATCGCCTGAAAACCCGCAACTATGACTATATTATTTTTCGCAAGATGGGATTTAATCTTTTTAGGGTCAATTTTTTTTATTTTTGCGCGCATATGGTCCGCGTCAGCGGAAATCCCGGCCTGAGGGCCGGTCATTGAAATAACGTTTTCCCCCATGGCGTCAATAGCCATGGCAAGCAGGGAAATAGATATCATTTCGCCGGTAGCAAGCAGCATATCCATTTCTCTTGCGGGAGGATTCGAAGCGATTTTATCAGCCATCTCCAAAAGATCATCCGTAGTGTCTCCGGGAGCCGAAACCACCACTACGACTTTATTACCGGCTTTTTTCTTTGCTATAATCTTGCCGGCAACATGTTTCATTTTGTCTGCGTCTGCAACCGATGAACCGCCAAACTTCATTACAACCAATCCCATCTTACCACTCCTTCAAAAATATTACTTAAAAGACGATTACCATATATTATATAAAATTTTAAGCGTTTAAATACAAATTTATCAAAAGCAATTACAAATTACGAATGACGAATTACGAATCAAAGACAAAAAAGTCGTTTGCAGTTTATTCGTAATTCGTCATTCGTAATTTGTAATTGTTTTCACTCTGCCTTTACAGCTCCTTTCGTATCAAAATCCAGAATATACGCCTTGACGGAAACGCTCTCTTTTTTCCAGACTTTTATCATCGCCTTTTCGGCTTTTTCACAATCTTTTCCGCCGCAAAACGCCGCTATTGAAGGGCCTGAACCCGATAAAAATGCTCCGTATGCCCCGTTATCAACCGCCGCTTTTATAACATTATCCATAGCGGGAATCATTTTTCCTCTGTAAGGCTGGTGGAATTTATCTTCCATGCCTTGTTTAAGAAGTTTATAGTTTCCGGTACAGAATGCCGCGGTAAGCAAAGCTACTCTTGAAGTATTAAAAACAGCCGACTGCAAATCTATATTTTTCGGCAAAGCCTGCCTTGAACGTTTTGTCCTTAATTCAAAAGAAGGCACGCACATAACAACTTTCATTTTCGGCACGGGAAGTCCCATAACTTCGTTTGTGCCGTCTTCATTTTTATAACAAACGCACAATCCGCCGTAAACCGCCGGAGCGATATTATCCGGATGTCCTTCTATTTTTATGCCGAGCTGCGCTATCTGCGCTTTTGTCAGCCTGCCGCCGCACAAAGCGTTTGCCAAAGCTATTCCGCCGACGATTGCCGACGCGCTTGAACCTAATCCGCCGCTTAAAGGTATGCCCGTTTTAATCGTAATATTCAAATTTTTTAAATTGTACTGATCACAGCCAAGAAGCTGAAAAGTCTCATTCATGGCTTTCCATACAATATTTTTCTCCCCTTTCGGAAGAGTTTTTTTTCCTTCGCCTTTTAGCTCAAACTTCGTTTTTTTAGCGTTTGGAACATATTCGGCTTCAAATTCGTTGTACAAAGACAAAGCCGCCCCAAAAACATCAAACCCCGGCCCCAAATTTGCCGTCGTTGCCGGCACCTTCACTTTAATTTTCATTTTTATATCCTTTTTGCTGTGCTTATTATACCCGTTTAATTTGATAATTGGGTCTCTCTAAAGACCCTAAAATGTAAGCCTGCTCGAAAGGCGTCATGCCGAACTTGTTTCAGCATCGCGTCTGTAAAAAATTAACGGCAGATCCTCTGGCTTCGGAACAAAGTTCCTTTACTCAGGATGACAACAGTGTGAGTTTTTCGAGACACCCAATTATACAAAATCTTTAGCATGTTATGCGAAGTACTGCGCAAAAGCCAGGCAAAACGCATAAAAAATATTTACCGGCGAAAGGCAAATAAGAAGCTGTAAAGCCGAAAAGTTGGGAAGCTGAGCAATGACAACGGCAACCTCTCGACCGACACTTCGCGCCTCCCTCTCCAGCAAGTGGCGAGGGAAAATCCACGACGACAGTGAGGTTTTATTTTCGTTTTCATGCGTTTGCCGCGGCCAATACCGTCCATTTGACTGCCTATTGGGTTTACGCGGCGGCGAGCATTGCGGCGGTTTGTGAAATGTTTCCGATAACCTGCATACTGCTTCTGCCAACGGGAATTTGCGGGGTTTCGTCTTTAATGGCATAGGCATATATTAGATATAATCTGTGAATATATGCATTGCATTGATCTCTTTCTCTAGCCGCATACTTTATTTCATTTGCAAATATATTGTCTTCTTTGCTTACCGCATAACTCATCAAAATTAATAACTCTTTCTCCGTTAATTTCGCCGCATCGGATTTAAACATGTCAGTCAGCTGTTGTATTTCCGTTTCGTCAGCTATACTTTCTTCCGTTCTCTCTTTCGCGCTCGTATTTGCTCTTGCTTGGACTACTTTCAATTCGCCTTTTTCGTTAAAGCCGAATTCCGTGTCTGGATTGAAGCCGAATTCTTTTTTTATTTTGCCTATTGCTTTTACTATTTCTTTTATTTCTTTTTCGCCGTATATCCTTTTCTTTCTTCCTTTCTCTACTCTCTTTAATTCGCTCATTCCCGATTCATTTGTTTCTATTCTGTAATCTTTATCCGCAGTCTCATACTCCATTATCTCATATTCTCCTGTCTTATAATTCGTCGCTCTCAATACTATATTATCAGGCGTTATTATTCCGCTTACTATTCCTTCCCCCTCTCCGTATGCTCCGTTTATAGTTATAATATCTCCGTCAGACATCGATACTCCGCTTTTAGCAAAATCTGCCCAATCTTGTATTACAAGCGCCGGCTCTACCAATCCTCCGCTTCTTATCATATATTCTATCGCCCTGTCGGAATAAAACGATTTGAAACATTCCGCTACCGCTTTTGACACATTTTCCTTATGTACTTTTGACCTGCTCTCACCCATTCCCGCAAACGCGTGCGTTTGGCCGTCTTCTCCTATCCCTGCCGAGCGTACGGCAGATATTTTTATGCCAAGCTTTTTCATCTTTTCTAACACCGTTTTTATTAATTCTTTTGCCTGCTTCTCTTCTTCTATATTTTCAAATGTTTTTCTTATAAGCTCTTTAATTCTATTTCTTAATCGTTCTATATGCTCTCTTTTCTTTTCATAGCTCAATCTTTCATTATCTATTATTTCTCTTATTTCCAGGCTTAATCTGTCAAATTCTGCCGCCTTATCTCCCAAATAATATCTTATTCCGTTTCTGTCTACAGTTATTCCTTCCGGTATTGTCTTTTCTTCCTTAAACACTTTTTTTGACATCTCCGCCAAATTCCACCCTTTGCTTCCGTTTCTGCTTTTATCGCCGTCTTTTAATTCTCCGAATGTCTTTACTATATCCGTTATCTTCAGTTGTTCCAACGGCTCCCTTGCTTTTCTTTCTCCTTGTAATTTAACAATAGGCGCCGGCGCGCTTGTATCGGTCGGATAGTCATATTTTTTAAGATCTTCTTTATCGCTTAAAAGTTCTATTGTCGAAAGAGAGCTGTTCATTAATATTTTACTGTGGTTTTTTATCGTTATTGTTACGCCTTCCCCGTCTTGCGCCTGAATTCCGTTTATATTTCTTGCGTCGCCTTTTGGCTTAACAGATTCCATCATTATTTTTCCGTTTTGCAATACCGCTCTGCTCAATGCCATCGCCATCTTTCCGCGCTCTCTCATGCTTATTGCCGCATGGCTGTTTTTTCCTCCTCCCAGCGTCAATACAGCTCCTATTTTATCTAATATTTCCATATCGTTCGGCGTCGTATACGGAACTACCCATATTATTCTTTTCGCCATTTCGGGAAAATCTCTTATTATCTTTTTTATTTTGTCCTTATCGGAATCTATCAGTATTTCTCCAGCAAATATTTCATTTCTTCCTTCCGACATTACCAATGCACCAACGCTCGAGTTTTCAGTAGAAACTATTTCTTTTTTCAACGCGTTTATAAAAGATGTTTGTTCGCTTTTGATTATGCTTTCAAGCTCTAAATTTTCATAACCTTCCCGAGCCAATATCTCTATCAATCTTTGTGAATTTAATATTTCCCTGCCTTTATCACTTACCGATTCAACTTTTGCCGCTTTTACCATTTCCCCTTTGCTCTCTACCATTTTAAGCGATAGATAATCTCCATTTTCAAGTTGTATGTAACCGGTTTTCAATGTATGCTGCCCGCCAAACCTTCCGGCTTCGCGCATTTTAAAGTATCTCTTATTAATTATTTGATTAATTATCGGCCCGGCCTCAAAAAGTTTTCCGGCATTATCCCCGAGCAAATCATCCGCCATTTCAGCGACTGCGTTATAATTTGCATTTTTCTCCAACTGTCCGTACGAATTTAATATTACCTTCCCTTCCGCATACGCTCTTTCCAAAGGCTCGTTAAAATATTTGTCTGTCGCCGACTGAGGATTATAGTCATATTCTTGCTCCGATTTGCCGGGTATTTTATCAAGGCCTAGCCCATCTAATATGGGATTTAGTTCCTCCCGCACGGAACCAAACTGAGGTTTAGTATATCTTTTTTGCGAATTTAAGAATCCGAATACTCCATTGTCAACAGGAAATAATTCTCCGGAGAAAAAGTTACGGACAAGCTCGTTTATACGTCCGTCTCCATCTGTCATACCTTCCAAAATTTCATTAACAGGAGATGAAGTTGCGAACAACAATATTATTTGCGCTAATACATACGGCAAATCGTCATTTTCATTAAGCCCGGTATCTTTGTTAAGTTTCGCTTTTAATCCTATACTCTCGACATTTTCCCCGTCATCTTTAATTACATTAAATCCGAATTTTTCTAATATTATTTTCATATACTCGGAACGTCCTCTGCATCCGATACTGTGTCCGCCTTCATAAAAAGATGCCGATATTCCTCTGTTTTTTTCGCTAAAATCCGCTTTTAATGAAACGCTATGCATGCCAATCTTGCAGCTCCAAAACAATGTATTATTTTTTAGAACAATCCTATCCAGAATAACGCTGTATGGACTTGCCATTACTGCTTCAAAAGTTTTTAAAATTTCGGGATTTATTTCACCGCTTTTTGACAAATTAATAAATTTTATACTTTTACCTTTAAAATTCGAAAAATAAGAATAAGCGCCTGCTTCTTTAATGTTGTTCGTATCCCTTACAGGTTTTTCTACAGTATCAAAAAATATATCTTCTCCGGTTTGGTGAATATCATTAATCAATCTATCCAGCGAATCTCTTGTTTGAGCAAAATCCTGTCCTTCGATATTATCCATAAATTCATCAAATTTTCTTTGACATTCATTTGATGCTCCTAAATTTATCGTTTTCATTATATCAATCATTTTTTCGACATCGGCAAGAACTATTTTTAACTTATCATTATTATCAACAGAGTTCGACAAATGTAAAGCTCTTTCATTACAATCCAAAAATGAAGACTTTCCGTTACCGCTTTGAGGTGTAAAGGAATCAAAAATTTTGTCAATATAAGACATTGCGCCGGATTCGGTGTTTATGATAGTACGAGGGGTGGTAAAAATATGCGTCTCTTTTTTATCAAATGCTGACGGCATATACGGCAATTTAGATATTAAAGGCGTTAATGCGAGCTGTTTTTCAAAACCGGATTCAGGAAATAAAAGATATTTATTATAGGATTGCACTTTAATAATATTTTGCGATTTCAGTATTTCCGCAAAATTAACCAATCCTTCTGTAAACTCCATGCCCAGAACATGTATAAGCTCTCTTATTTTTTCTATTCCTTCTGCGGTCAGGTGATATATAACATAGTCTCCGGAGAATAGTTTTTGAAGCCATGGTTCATGCCTATACATATTAACTATTCTTTCCAAATCTTTATAAGTAATTTTGTTATGTGCAACGAAATAGATTAATTTCTGACTAACCGGAGCATTAACATTAGAGATTATATAGTCTATTTTTTCTATTCCTTTTACGGTAAGTCCGTATATCTTATACTCTCCGGAAAAAAGTTCTTGAAACCATGGTTTGCCTTCATATTTATTAGTTATAATTCGAAGTTCTTCATCTGAAAGATTATTATCTTTGGCAAATATGGCTAATAATTCAGCCTTTATTTTACTCACACTGGGTACTTGAAGTTTATCTGCAGCGGCAGCAGGCGAAAAATCCGCTGCATCCGCGTCCTGTTCGCCGTATCCATCCGATACTTGAAGTGTAGCTGTCGGGCGTTTATTGGCTTCGCTCGCTGTTTGAGGAACAACGCCCATCAGACTGCTATGATAATCCGTAAACCCGTCCGCTTTATCGGGTTTTTTATCGCCTGTAAATTTAATAAGCTCTCCTGCGGCAGCATTTTTTATTTCTGCCAATTTACCATCTCCCGACACTTCTACTTCACCGGTTGCCTTTATAATAATATTGTGCGTTTTATTTTTGACCGTTAATACGGCGGAAAAATCTTTATCATCTTTTACTTCATTAATTGAAACGATATCGGAGGGATTTCTTTCATTGTAAATTCCAATGATTTGATCGAAAATATTTTCAATGCTCAGCTCTCCGTAAACTTTCCGTGTATGCAATCTTTTTATTTCGCTCAGCGCATTTATTAAATCCTTGACGCCTTTCCCGGTTATAAATCCCTCCAACGCAAATGCTTCCAATCTTGCCTCTGCAATTTGCGCTCTTATCTGCTCATTAAATAGTTTTATGTATTTTTGCTCCGCGCTTTTGGTTTCCGTGCTGATTTTCGGCGTTACTACCGTTACCGACACGCCTTTACTTAGCAGGATTTGTTTCAGCTCTTCAGTGTGAAATCCGCCTGTTATTGCCACTGTTACGCTTTGCGGGTTTCTTGTATCTATGCCCGATATTATTCTGTTTGCGAATTCCCAGTTTCTTCTGTTATTTGCGTCATAATACGCGTTGTATGTTTCAATATATTTTGATATCTTTTCAAAAGTTTCGCTTTTTGTATTTTTATTCCAAAGTTCGCCGAAATAATCCAATCCGAATTCCGTCAAATATTTATAGTCGCTGTCTGTGGCATTGTTTGTCATAAACCTTTTAAACTTTTCAAACGCCAACGACAAAATTATCGTTTCTATCTCGCTGTCGTTCGCGTTTTTTATCAGTATTTCGTTTACCAGACTGTTTTCCTCGTCGTACAGCTTCAGCATGTCGGCATTTTTTGCGTACTCATAGGCACTCACGGATTTTGCTAATTCCGCGTATTTGCTCATGTCGATATTGTAATCTTTATTTATTTTTGACAGGTTTTCGTATATTTCGCTGTTCTTTACCAGTTCGCTGTACGCGCTGTACGGCAGTATGTTTTTTGCGGCGTTGAGATATGCTTGAAGCTCTTTTTGCGCTTGCTTATGATTTATTTTATCAGGCAGATTTATAAACTCTTTAATATGCGCATAATCGGATGCCTTTAAATTACTTACCCCCCCCC
>WRJZ01000044.1 GCA_009778325.1 Candidatus Endomicrobium neocapritermitis
CCCTGCTGTTGCTTACGCTTGCCAAATCGCCGCCGCCTATTGTTATGCTTCCTGTTTTTATTTTAACGGTCTCTGCGCTTTCGTAATTTGTGCCTGCCAACACATTTACGTCCATTCCCGCTGTCAGTTCCAGCACATCCGATAAACTTTCCAGCGAACTTGCCAGTATGTTTATATTATTTCCTGCTACTATCTCTATTTTCCCCATTACCTCTACCGTGCTTCCTACTTGGTATGATTTGTATTCGCTGTAGCGGTTTTCTTCGCTTCCCTGCCAGCCCATGTTCATTTTTAATACGAATGTATAATCTTCTACCGCTTCTTTGCTTTTGAATATTACGTTTCCAAGAGGCGCTTCTACCGTTAAATTTCCTCTGCCCCTTATGTCATACGCTTCATATTTTATATCACCCTTTTCCGTATATAAATTAAAGTCATTGTATATTGTCAGCGTTCCTTTGCTTATTTTATCTGTGGTTTTGCTCCCTTTGTTATCCGCCATATTTATTTTTTTATCTATGTCCCACCAATCATCGTATTCCAGCGCTTCCATAAATATATGCCCTTCATTTACATATATTGAGCCGCCGTCCATCGCCATTATATTTGTTCCTGTTACATGAACACCATCTTGCGACGTTATATTCAATTTCCCTGACGCGTTTATCAATCCGTACGCGTTTACATAATTACTTATATGCGAAAATCCGTTGTTGCTTCCGCTTAGAGGTATTGCCTGCCTTTCACTTTTAAACATCCCGCCTGTCTCTATTTCTATATCCCCGCCTTTTATCACCGCGTCCGCGTTTGTAAAATCATTGTCCGCTGTTATTTTTAATGTTTCGTTTCCGCTTATCATTCCGTAATTGTCTATGCTGTCCGCTTTTATTACTACGTTCTCGCCGCTTATATTGCTGTAAACCGTGCTTATACTCGTACCGGTTACTGTTTCCGCTCTTACCAGCGGCGTTTCATTTTCATCTATTGTAAGGTTGCCTGTAAGATTTATGTTTATGTTTTGACCTGTTATTTCCCCCACCGTTTGGCTGCTGAATACGTACGTTTCATAAAACGGCGTTAAAAAATTTCGCCATTCATCCGCGTACCATGTTTTCAGCCAGTCGCCCCATTTCCTTGAAAATAACGACGCTATCATCTCACGCTTTAGCACGTCCGTAAACGTTATCGCCGTGTTTGTCATATTTCCCGCGTTTATTGTCAGCTGCTCCGTTCCTTCTATTAACGCGCTTTTGTTTGTTATCTCTCCTGCATTTATTTCCGTTGTTAATCCGCTTAACTCGCCCTGCGTTGCCGTGTGCACTACCCTTGCCCGTTCATATCCGCTTAGCGAAAGTTTCCTTCGCTCATATGCCGCTCCCGTATATATCATTGACGTTTTTATTCCTCTTTGCACTTCCGTGTTTATATCGCTTATCCCTTCATTGTTTATTTTTTGCGCGTTTATCTCAAGCAGGTTATCCGCTTTTATCACGCTTCCTATATTGTTTAATGTTAATGCACGGCTTATTCCGTCAGACGCCAAAATATTTATATTGGCTGCGTTTATTAATGAGCCTGCCGATGCATATAACAATTGCGGTTCTGTTTCCGTTGTTGTTCCCGTTTGCTTTAACATATAACCTGAAAAAGGAGTTTTTACCATTTCGTATTTGTAATATATTTTTGACGTGGTTGCCGTTATACTAAGCATTTCGTTTCTTATATTGTCTGCAAACAAATTTATGTCTTTGCCTGCTTTTATATTACTGCTCATATTATCTAGCGCGGCGGCGGTTATATCTATGTTGCCGTTGCTCTCTATTAATGCTCCGTCACTTATGCCAAAGTCCCCTATCGCGTATTCGTATCTGTTTAATATGCTGCCTTCAGCTGCAGGGTTATTTGTATATACCGTTTTTACCGTATAATACATTCCGGTTGCTTTGGGTATAAGCAATGCGCTGTTTTCCAATGTCCCGTCTATGGTCAAGTTTAAATCGTTTACAGAGCTTATCACGCTCGCGTAATTGCTTATATTTTGCGCGTTAGCGTTTGTATAACCTGATATATTTATTGTATCGCCCTGCAATATGCCTGCATTTAAATATGCATTGCTTACCAGCGTTCTTGTATTTACTATTTCGTCGCTTTGTATTGTAAGCGTATCAGCGGCTTTTATTTCCCCGCTTGAATTCGTAAAGTTTTGCGCCTCTATGTTTATATTTTCTCCGGTTATTTCTCCGCCCGTTTCTATACTGCCGTTATTGCTTGTCAGCGTTACATCCGTTTTGCTTGTTATCTTTCCTTTAAGCTCTAGCTTGCCGTCTGCTTCTATCAATATATCCGTTACATCGCTTACCAAATTGTAATCGGAAGGCATTTTTACCCCAAATCCTTCTTCCGTTGCCACTATCTTTATCCTGTTTCCGTACATGCTCCCAAACGCCGTTGCTTCTACCGCTATTTTGTCCGCGGGGCTTGGCGCTGCAGAGGACACTATGTTCCACACGTCGTTTACGCTGTCGTACACGTATGAATCATTGCCAGTCATAATATCTATATTTTCCGCTTTTAATTCACCGCTTAGCTTTACGTATCTGCTTACAAGTTCCGCCGCACTTTCGGATGCGTTCATATTATTTATTTCTATTTTTCCGCTTCCCAGCGTAAAACTTTCTATTACCGCATTTACTATCGGGCTGCCTGTTATCAGGCTTACTTTAGACGTATTTATAAAACTTCCTCCGTCAACGCTTATCCCGTACGGATTTGCAACAATTAACGCGGCTTTTTCACCGGCTATTTCTACCATACCGGATATAAGAGTAGGATTGGCTGACATTATTTCATTTAATATTACCCTTGCCGCTTCCGCCGTAAGATTTATATTTTGCTCAACCGTGTCATTCAATACTTGCGAATGCGCGCCAGCCGCGTTTGTTACGTTATTAAACACCGCTCCGTTTGCGTCAACATTAAATTTTTCAAATTGATTATGCGATATTCCTTTGGCATTGGGCGTATTGATTTGGATTACAGGAATGTTATTTGACGCGCCTCTATTGTCTACAACCACCTGCGTCCCGTGCGGCAGGATTTCCCCGCTTACAAACTGCAGCGGGCTGGACGCAAGGCTGAACGCAATTAATAAGGTTAGCAGTTTTTTCATGGTTTTAGTCCTTTGCAACACTTTTATACCTTAATATGTAAAAGTGTCGTTATATTTTACATTAATAACGTAATTATTTACAGAGGCGGCATCGCCGCCGTAACCGGATTTGTCAAAGGAATTATCGCCGCTTTCGGCCGCGTTAAAAGTTGTCGTATCTATAAGATATAAACCGTAATAAGCAAAGCCTGTTTCAGTCTGAAAAAACATATTTCCTCTTAAAATAATATTTAAAGAGTTTTCTATAAAAAGCCCGTGGCCGTCAGGCGTAGCTTCCAGCAGGTTATATTGTATAGCGGCAGCTCCGGAATTTTTTACCGTTATGCCCGCAGCAGTATTGCCGGAAGCCGCGTTGCTGTCCAACGTAAGATTTGTTACCGCGTTAACATAAATACCGCCCAAACCGGCATTACCCCACGCGTCGTTTGCCAGCACAATAACGCCGGAGCCTCCTGAAATGTTCAATCCGCAATTCGTATTTAAATAAATTTCATTTCTCTTAACGGTAATGTTTGACGTATTTACGATTTGAATGCCGTTGGCATTCTGATAAGAATCGTTTCCTTCGAGATGGATATCCGCGCTGTTTTGTACAAGTATTCCGGCATTGTTTTCAAATGTTTCGTTATTGTTTACGGTTAAACCCGTTCCCTGTATTTCTATGCCGCTTCCTGAATTAAACGCGGCGACGTTCGCGTTTATGTCTCCGTATGAAAGGTTCTGAATTAAAATTCCTGCAGCCGCGTTTAATGCAGCGCTGTTGCCGGAAATAGTTAAAGTGCTTCCGTTTATTATTGAAATACCGTATGTAAGGTTATTTTCGGCAATGTTTGATTGTATGAAAGAATGAACCGTATCTTCGGCGCATATGCCGTAACCGTAATTGTCATTTGCAGTATTTCCGCTGATTACAACATCGGAAGAGTTTTTAACGGAAATGCCATTGCCGCCGAACTCGGCGTAATTTAACGAAAACTGCGAACTTGTTAGTGAATCCGCGCTTATCGCGCTGCCGGCGCTTGAAGATATATAGTTTTCAAACACGTTTATATTCTCGGACGAAGTTATGTTTATACCGTCTGCCGAAGAGTTCAAAATATTGTTTTCCGAAATATAAGCTTCGCGCGAACCGTCAATGGTTACCCCATTCTCGTTTCCGTCAAAAAGATTTAATCTGATTATTGCGCCGCTGCTTTGATTTAAATAAACGCCGCTGACAAAATTATTTGTTATCAGATTTTGCTCCATATATGCCGCCTGTCCGCATATTTCCACGCCCGTATTGTTTTCGGTTATTATGTTGTTTACAAGAGCGACCGCTCCGGCAGAATAATTTATTTCTATGCCGGTATCAAAACCGGTAAAACTGTTATTGCTTATAAACAGCGTTTCGTCTAAATTATAATTATTGACCATAAGCCCTATAGCCGTATTGTTTGCACCTTTGAATTCAAGCGAAGAGATCAGCATGCCTTGTGTCGAACTTATATTGTCTATTGTAAAAGCAGTAATTCCGTCGGCAACATTTATAACCGCAGTACCGTTGTTGTAAACGCCAAGGTCCGCGCCGTCGTTAAGCAATTCCTGCGCGCCTATCAGCGCGTAGAAGTCCGACTGATGAAAATCAATGCTGACTGTATTATTATGAACGTATTGACCAGGAAGAAAAAGCACGGAAGAATTGCTTCCGGAAATTAAGGCGCTAAGCGCGACGCCTGTTTCAACATCCGCGGGATTTTCAAAAGTCCCGTCGCCTGTTCCGTCAGGAGATACGACCGTTAAATGATACGGATCGCCGCTGTGGTGCAATAGCAAATCTTCATAATGCTTTATTGAAGGATTTTTAAGCCTTACATACATGTCCCTCATAACCATTTCGCCAATTCTTTGCTTAACCGGCAAAGGTCTTGTTTTAATGTGCTTCACAATTCCTCTGAAAGGATTTTTCGCCTGCAGCAGTTTTCTGAAATCCAAAGGCAGGTTAATGTCAGCCCCGGCCTGCCAATGCGAGCCGTTAAAATCTTTGTTTTCGTAAAGCGCGTAATTAAACCTTAATATGTTTAAAGGCCTGTATTCTACCCTGCCTTTCATTCCTTTAACGGCTTTTGAAACTTTATCGGCTTCAAAATGATAATAGCCCCCGAATATTCTCAGTTCGCCGATACTTTTCGGAAAAGGCACATTTATTCCGGCTTCTCCGTCAAATCCTTTCATAGACACTTCAAAATAATGAGTCGCGGCAATATTGTGCCCTTTCAGTATATTGTATGACTTGTTTAAAAAATATTCGTCATTGCCGAACGGGATATATGTGTTTACCCTCGCGTCAAACCGTTTGCTTAAAAATTCTATGCCGAATCCGGCCTGCTGAAAGTTATTTCCGATAGATGAGTTCCTTGTATCGTAATACGCGTTTACTCCGAATATAAAACCTTCTTTTAATAATCCGCCATAATAATGCCTGAATCCAAAACCAAGATTAAGCTCATTTGCTTTGCTGCCGAAAAGTTCTGCTCCGGTCATGCTCATTCTGGGGTTAATGAAAATAAAAGAAGTTTCTTTTGAAGCTATAGGCAGAATAAAATCAGCGTAGCTGCCCCAGTTATTATCCGTTCCGTTTACTCCGACAGTAACGTCGCCGGCATACGGAAAAGCTTTTGCAAGAGCGGCGTTTGCCGCTAATACCAAACAGACTGCCGATAAAATAATAAATTTTAAATTTTTCATAGTTTTCTTGCCGCTGCTATGCACCACCGTTAAAAGTAAATTTTTCCTTCAATGCTGAAATACACTACGTCTCCCTCGTCGGGAAGATAGCTGTTATTGTAAATCGAGCGGCTCCATATCGCCGAAGCGTTAAAATATTTTGATCTATATAAAAGTCCTGCGCCGCTTCCTGCCAGCTGATAATCCTGTCCGAATGCTCTGTTTCTTGCGTATCCATAATCCGCAAAAACATTTAATGTCGTGCGCGCCAGAATATTAAAAATACCAGCTCTTTTAAAAATATTTGCCAGCACCCAGTTGAAATCATTACGCACAGAAAAACCGCTGTCGCCGCTTACACTCCCTTCTTTATAACCTCTTACGGAACTTTGCCCGCCGAGAGATATTTGTTCAGAACCGAATAAAATATCGGGAGAGTGCTGCGCGTTAAACGCAAAAGAGTAGGAAGAAGGAAGATTAACCGGCGCCATATTAAATTGGCGAGAATACTGCGTGTAAAGCGCAAGCGAATAGTATTGGCCTTTCGGAGCGCCTGCTATTCCGCTGTTTTTTGCCGCTCCAAACCAGTCCAATCCCTGACTATACGAAAGTTTTCCATAGAACATTGAAGAACCGAAATAGCTTGTGCCGGTTAAAAAAGCCGAAGCCACGGTAAGTTTTTTGCTCGACACGTTAATTTTTTGACCGTCAAAAAAGTTTTCATTTTCTTTTAACGCAATATCGGCTCCGGCGGACATTTTATATGAGGCTGCTCTTTTTACAACCATTTCCAAACCGGCATTTTTATTTTGAGTGCTTCCGTCGGATATATAACGCTGGCCCTGAGCAGAGCCCGAACGGGTATTGTAATCGCTTTTGAAAAAAGACGACATAAACGTAAAATAGCCGAACGGTATGCTTAACGACGCAAAATAGCTGTTGTTTGATTTATTGTCCCAGTTGCCGTCTATGTTTCTTGAATAATTAAAATAAATATTGTCATTGAGCATTAAGAGATTATCGGCGTTTATCGCGGAGTTCGCTTTGTAATATCCCGTGTTTTCCAAACCGCTGTTATCCGCGCTTAACGATAAATTAAACCTTCTGCCGATATCGTTTGTTATTTCAATTATCGAATACCCTTCTTTTGTCCCCGGCGTGATTTCCATTGACGCGTTATTTGACACAAGCCTGTTCATTTGCTCAAGTCCCTGGTCTATGTCTCTTATGTTGAGCAATTGTCCGGAAGCGAACGGGTAAAATGAAAATTTTTGCAGTTCCGAAGATAATGCGGAATATTTCTTGCCTTTAGCTCTTTTGAAAGAAATATCTTCTATATATCCGTCTACAATAACGAAAGTCAAAATATTTTCCGGCATTGTATTGCCGTCTATGTAAACCCTTGTCGCTCCGTAGCCTTCATTTATGTACAGCGTCTGAAGATTATTTTGAATATCCGATATTTCATTCACGCCGAGCATAAGGCTGGAATAGGGCTTTAGTATCGCGTTAATACGCGCCTGCGATATTCCCGGAACTTCCGAACGGCGTATGTCTATTCTATCAAACTGCCTTTTTGCTGGAGAAGCTGTTTCGGTTTGCTGTTTTACGGGTTCTTCCTGTTTCTCTTTTATGAATTTCGTCCTGTTTTCGATTTCCTGCTGTCTGCGCAAATCCTCATAGCGCGTGTCTATATTTCTTTGTATTTCCGAAACCGAAGACGCAAAAGCGTTTGAGGCAAGACATAAAGCGGCGATGATTGAAAATATCTTTTTCATGTTCTCTTTATTCCGATTTTAATATTAAAATTTCCGCTCTGCGGTTTTGCGCCCGGCCGTTTTCATCAATGTTATTGCTAACCGGCTCTTTATCCCCGTAACCGATAACGCGCATTCTTTCTTTTTTTATGCCTTTCAGCGCAAAAAAATCATATACTGCCTGCGCTCTGGACTCCGAAAGTTTTTGGTTGTATTTTTTTTCGCCGGTTGAATCCGCATGCCCTTCTATAATTATTACATTATCCGGATAAAGCGACAGTAAAGCCGCGACTTCATTTAAGGCTGCTTCCGCTGAAGCGGATATCTTGCTTTCCGATAATTCAAACATCGCTTTACTGCGAAGAATTATTTTATTTCCGTATTCACAATAGATATTTGACGGCGCATAAACAAGAATAAACAAAGATACTAAAAAAATAACTTTTTTCATCATACATAATGCCTTTTGTATAAATTTATAAAATATATCTATATTATATGTTATTTTTAGTTTTGTAATTATAAAAAATTAGTGAAATATGGAAAGCGGACACCTTGACAAAAAAGAACACCCCTGAATATAGACTCTTGCGTTCAGGGGTGTTCTTTTTTATGAATCGATTAACTAAATGTCAAATCTATAACCTGCGCTGATACTAAATTTGCTGTAAGTTAAAGTACCGCCGTCTTCGCTCATATTATTCCAACTGTAAAGAACGTCTAAGAAAAGGCCAAACGGAAAATTATAGCCTGCGCCAAGTCCATAGTACATACCGAACTTAGTAGTTGAACCGCTCACATTTCCAAAGAAAGGAAGCGTCTGGTCTATGCTTAGCGTTCCGAAGTTAAATCCAAAATTACCTTTAAAGAATATTTCCGGCAAAGATTTAATGGGGTTAATTTCAGCTGTAGCATAAATAGGAACAAAACTAAGAGTTTCTTTAGTAATACCGACAGCTTTTTGGAAGTCAGTCAATTTAATCTCTCTTGCAAATGAATATCCGATTGCGGGACCGAACTTGACAATCTTAGAAACCGGAAATAAAAACTCTAATGCTATTCCGATTCCAGTTTCTGTGTCAAGGTCAACATTGCTGGCACTGACAGTTCCTGGCGTGTCCAAACCAATCTTAATCTTCATCTCGCTGCCTTCCGCAAAAATTGAACCTGCCATAAAAACTACTGCCAATACTGCTAAACCCAACTTTTTCATCTTTTCCTCCAGATTTAATTTAACTACATCAATTATTTAAGCTAAAAATAATCCTTTTGTCAATTTATATGTAACAAAAGTATATGCTTAAGGGAATACAATTCTCAATGGCTTTAACGACGTTCAGCTTTAAATTTGTATCCTATATTCAATGAAAATCTGCTTATTCTTGTATCAACATCAGGAGTCCTGTTACCGGTAAACCAATCACTTGTATAAAAACTACCGTAATAAAAAGAGTATGTCAAATCAAAAAACAAATTAAACTTAAATAAATACCCTGCTCCCAAAGCATAATATAAGCCATTTGTGTTTTTATATTCATAATTTACAGTTACTGTCAAGTGTCAAGGGGACGTAGTAGTTGACAGGAAAAATTAGCTGTTTTTATTTGCTATTACGGATCTTATTCGTTCTCTATTTATTTCAAGCAATATTGCTATCTTTCTTAAGCTTAATCCTGTCCGTTCTTGCATTTCATCGATCACTGATTTTAAAATTTCATCTTCTTCTAATCTGTTTTTTGTTATATTGTATTTTTTTATCAATTCTTCAAACACTTCTTCTTCATCCTCATATTCTGTATCATCATGTTCAAGCCATTTACTATGGCTTTTTTCTTTCATTATCGCTTTGATATTTGACGGACTTATATCATAATGCTTGCCTGCTTCTTTGAAATCTACTATCCCTCGTTTTGTTAAATAATTTGTATAGCTGGAATATTTATAATCTTCCGCTTTTTTTACGATATGCGCTTTGACAGGATTATTGTGTATATACGCCATGCAATTTACAAGATATTTTTCATCGTTTATTACTTCGCTTTTAAATCTGCCTCTAAATACGTATCCTACCCTTTCCATAATATTATTATAATATCTCGCATATTCAGTATTTACTTCCTTCATAAATAACGAAACCTTATTGATTTTATCTGCTTTTATCAAAATATGCGCATGATTGCCCATAACGCAAAAAGCAAAGATAAAAGTTTTATTTTTTATCTTTGCTTTTTCCATTATGCTTAAATAATATCCTTTATGTTCATCCTCAGGGAATATCATCTCTTTTCCTATTCCCTGCACCATTATATGAAAATATTTTCCGTCTAATTCCTTTCTTGATTTCCTTGCCATTTTATTGATTTTATTACTTTTCAACTATCCTGTCAACTACTACGTCCCCTTGACACGCTCCGCCCATGCCGTTTGCCCTATAGCCGCTGTAAAAAGGCGGAAGTCCCGCGAAAGCAGAAGCGGAAAAAGATAAAATAAACGCAGAAACAACGATTAAGACAGTAAGTCTTATTTTAAGCATATATCCTCCTATAATTTGGATTGCAGTCAATTTATACACTTAATTTAATATTTTTTTCATTTTATTTTCTGGTCAATACCCCTTCTTATTCAACAGAAGGAAATGGCGGTAAATTATATGATACTCTTTTATACGGCTGTGTTCCCAGTGTAAGGGTATTGTCTTCGGATGAATAATAATATGTGATTGGGTTAGTAGGCGGAACCCAATCGGGTATACGTTCATATCTTGAATCTTCGCCATCTACAATTGATACCCAAACTCTTTTAAACACAATCGTCGATTCCGTATGGTCTACCGATATTGTACCCCATTCTTGCCATCTTTCTTGCAGTACAATATATAATCCAAATGTGTCACCTTTCATATAATAAAGAATATTTCCATGTTCCCACTTTCCTTCGTAAACATAATCATATACTTCATTTTCTATTCCGCCGCCTATTATTTTTTTCTTATTTGCATCATCCTTTGAACAAGACAAAATAAAAAAACTCATACTCGGCAATAAGATAACAAACAATAAAAGCTTAAATATTTTTTTCATAAACATCTCCGTCTTGCTTAGTATCAAAAACACTCAACACTGCCTCGCCTTTTTTATTACACCTTAGAAACGACTTTTACCGAAAAAGAAAATATCATCCCGTCCAAATCCAGCCTTAATGTTCCTGACGTATTTGCAGGGGTGTTGATTGCTATTGATACAGTTTCTCCTGCAGTTGCTGTTATTCCTTCACTGCCAAAATATCCTATGCCGCTTATTGTCCATACTGTATTTGAGCAGTCATATGCATTATCCATCTCCCACCAATCATTTTCTTGAACATATTTTTCTACATAGGCTTTAAAACTATATGTTTGTCCTGACACAAGAATCAGCCCTTGCTCGTTAGAACGAACATTTGCATAGTTGCTCATCGGAGTAAAATATAGCTGCTTTCCATTAACCGTATTATGGATTATTGGATTTGTGTTTTTATTATCATGGCTTTTTCCGCAGGCAATTAAAGATATTACAAAAATAAATAAACTTAATATTAATAATAAATTTTTCATCAATTTTCCTTTTATTGACCACCCACTTTGTTCCAAAAATTAAGGAAGATATGCTCTTAATCCGGCTTTAAAAGAAAAACCGGATAAATCTCTTTCAACATCGCCATATTGAGTCGGTGCTGAAGTTTTTCCGCTTAAATTCCAGCCAAAATCCATATATAAACCTGCATATTTTACAATCAAAAATTCTATTCCGCAATTTATTGTTGGTATCACTATAGAATCAGTTTTAGGATTACCCTGAATTACATTTTCAACGGTTGTACCGCTGATAGTATCATGTTCAGTATTTTTTATATATCCTTCAAATTTATTTGTTAGAAAAGTAAGCCCCGTTCCTGCGCTAAATTTCCATTTTCTGCCCGCAAGATACGTATAATAAACACTTACCGGAATGGAATATGCCTCTGATTTAGCATAAATATTTTCATATCTCATTACAATAGGCCAAGGAAATGAATATACGTCAAAGTTCTGCATTGTGTAGCTGAAATGATTGTCTTGATATTTTGTATATCCTATTTGCGTGCCAAGCATATGTTTCTGTCCAAGTCCAAACAGTCCCGCTTTTTCATAGAAAACATCGATGCCGTCTTGCTGATTACCTCCTCCGGATTTATCATATCCAGATTCATAATATCCGTTATTGCTCCAATAATCATCAAAACTGTTCATAACAGAACCGTAATTGTCGCTGCCTTTTATAACTCCCGTTCTAAGTGAAAAACCAAACCCTTCTAGAAATGTAGCCTGTGCATAAGTAAACGCAAAAAACAAATATAAACAAATAGAAATAACTTTTTTCATTTTTATTCCTTTTTCTTCTTTTGCTTTTAATCTCTTCTTTTCGCCTTGATAAGAGTGTACTACGATCTGGACTTGTCAATTTTTGCAATCATGAAATAGTAATATTTTGATATGCGTTTATCCCCTTAAATTGCATATGCAATGTAAATTGGCCTGGATTGTTTGCTGTAATTTGCGTAAATTCACCGGTGGTATCACTTAATGTTACTATATTGCTTATTTGCTCTACCCACCATATAGTTGATGACAAATCATATCCCGGACTTGCAACAGTTTGATGATTTTGATCTTTTATGACAATATAATATGTATACGTAGTTCCTGCATTCCAAACAGGATTAGCAGGTGGTCTGTTTGATTCAAAAGTGGCATACCAGCCAGCCGGTAAACCTGAACCACCTGTTACTTTTTCATCACTACTACCACATGCGTTTAAAAACAACATACTACAAACAAACAAACAAACAAATATCAATGTTTTTTTCATCCTTACCTCCACATTTCGTTTTTTATTACTTTTTATTTTTATCCTCTAATATACTATACACCTGTCTTATTCCTTAAATTTTGATATTGGCCTTAACGGCGCATTAAGCGGCTTTAGCAATTTGAACAAATCTGGATGTATTATTATATTGTTTTCTATACTTTTTAACAACTCGTATTTATCTTCCATTTCTTCATCTTCTCTATTGTGTTTTACAACCCTTGGATGTATTGTCAGTTTTTCTATGGCGTTATGCCCTATGCTTACATTGTTTTTGTTTTTATTGTCTAAGAAGTCGATTCTGAGTTTATTTGGATTTTCTATATCCAAATCTACTATATACGCGTGGCTTCCTGGCAATAACAACGATACATCCGAATTACTGCGGTTTCTTATATAGTCGGAATAAAATATATTAGTCCCGTTTTGTTTTATATATATTTTTTTGCCTGCGTCTATATTTATTCTTCCTTTTTCTTTTGCAGTTTCAGTTATTAATCTGTTATCTTCTTCACCTATACTTCCTTCTGCTTTTAATTCTATGTTTTGGGCTATGATATTTGAATCTTGGCTATTTTGATTATTAGACTTAATATCTTGTCCGCTTTCAAGCCGGACATCAGATTTTTCTGTTTCTACTTTGGACACTACTATCGTGTCGTCGCTTTCAATATAAATCCCTCCTTCAGCAGAAGCGTTTAACATGGATTCCCGATTACTGCTTTCGGGAATGACGAATGGGTTGCTGCCGCCGATTCTTATGTTGTTATCTTTACTTCCTATGCTGCCTTTTTTTGAAATAAGATTTATATTTTTTGAATAAAACCCTGCTGTATTGTTTCCAATATCATCGGTTATGTTTCCGTATATGTCGGCATTTATGCTTTCTTTGGCATCTATTTCGCCTTTGACATTTATTCCGCTGTCGGAAGAATACATATTTATATAGCCTTCGTCTGCCTTTAAGTCACCAATATTGTAAACGGCAGATCCTGAATCAAGTTCAGGATGACTGGCAACTAAACCTAAAGATTCAGGCGTTATTATTTCTATTTCTATGTTGTTTTTGGCATAGCCGGATATAAGTTCAAAACCTGTGACTTTTAGTTTGTTATTGCTTTTGCCAATATTTCCTTTTTTTGCATTTAATTCTATATTCCTTGCTGAAATATACGAATTTCCATCAAATCCTATTATGTCACCATACTCGGAGTTAATTACAGCATTGTTGTCGGCTGTCATGCTGCCGACTACAAATGAACTTGGATTCCCGACTTCTACATTCGGAAATGACACGAATCCTGTATTATTAACGTATAAGCTGTCATTTGCGGATATATTGATTAAATTGTTTTCCTGCGAATCTTCATTATTTACAAGGGCTATATTTATATTGTTATCTCTTGTTCCTACATTATCAGCTTCTATATTTATATTATGGGCTATTATATTTGTTATCGAATTATCGTTTGTTAGTATATTGCCTTCGGAGTGTAAATCCAGTTTGTTTCCTGCCGTTATAGTATTTATTATATTATCTGCTCCGTGCAAATGAATATATATGTTATTTTTAGCATTTGCGGTAAGGATGCCGGAAGCGTCCACGCATAATGCTTTATCCGCAAGACCTATGCTTGAATTTACAGAATTAATCGTTATGTTTTCACCTTGCAGGTTTGCAATATGTTCCTGCGCAAAATTATATATTCCTTTTTCCCCTTTGATATTTATGTTTCCATTAGCAACCGCAGAAATTATATTTAAATCTTCTTTTCCGCCAAGCGATATAAAAGTTCCGGCGTTTAAGTTCATTCCTTCTTTAGCGTATATTTTCACGTCATCGCGGAACGATACGTTTATTGTCGGATCTGCGGATGTTTCATCCGACACACTAACTCCATTTAATATTGAAGCCGCTATTATTGATTCTTGCTGTTCTTTTGACAATGCATTGAATTCAGAAGCTTTAAATGAAAACGTTTCAATGTCGCTGCCTATTGAACCGCTTGCTTTAACGGTTACTTTATTGCCTATTATATTAAAGTCGGACTGTTCGCTTGCTTTTTTTAACGTATATTCAAGTTTATCCGCAGTCCAGCCTGCTTCATTGTATAAGTCAAGCGCATTCCAAAACATTTCGTACTCTTCTGATGTTTTATCGTCACCTAAAACTACTTTATTGTTAAATATGCTTCCGTTTTGCACTTCAAGGTTTACGTCTCCAAAAACAGATTCTATTTTGCCTAAATTTAAATTCCCCACTGTAGTTTTAATAAAATTTATATCGTCTCTTGCATAAGCGTTTAAAATATTTGCGTCTATATTTAACGGATTATCGTTAAAACCGTAAATACCGCCTAAATTTGATATTAAGTTTACAATATTGCCTTTTACAACGGTGTTTTCATTACCGGCTTTAATATTATTATCCGAAATAATATTGATTTTTCCTGAGCCGTTGTTTGTAATATTATCTATCAAAGTATCGTAATCATTGCCGAAAGATTTTACTCTTATATTTATATCGCCTTTTGTTTTATTTTCCGCGGAAATCGCCCCGCCAAGCAAGTTGACGTTGATATTATAAGTATTCCCTATGCCGTTTACGGCATTGAAATCTATACTTCTTGCAATAATGTTTCCGATACCAAAACTATCTATCGCCTTATTGGAATTTAAAATTACGTCCGCCTGATTACCAGTGTTTATATTACCCTTTAGCATAATATCAGAATTTGAATTTACAATAAAATTTTGAGGATCGTTATAACCTATGAATCCTATTTTTATCGGATTGTCTGCTTTTATGCTGTGTGTATGATAATTTGCTATTTCTTGGGTTTCAATTTTAGTTTCTGTAATTCTTAGAACCCTTACCATATTAAATAAACCGGTCCATCTTTCCTTAATTACAGGTGGAAGAGGTATTACTACAGGCTCACTGAGATCCTCTTTTCTGTATATAAACATATATAATGGACTATCAGTATTTCCATAACTAATATATTCAGGTCTTGAAAGATCAAATTTATCGTTTACGTTAAAAGCAGTTTCAATAAAACCATCAAGAGATGAACTGCCCCATACACCGTCATCCCAGCCAAACAAAGACCTGCGCTCTGTAACTTTAGTCCAAGTCGTAATTGCAGATGCGGTATTTCCTGTAGCCCAATTATACCTTTGCCCTTCCATTGTCAAATAACTTGTATTTCTTCCGCTGCCGCTTAAAACTTCAACATTATTTCCTTTTCCATTTTCGTCTACGGTAGTATTGTCTGTTTTTACAATATCCACACCGTTAAATGTGTAAAGCGTTTGCAAATACCGCGGATTTTCAGCAGTTCCTAAATTATAAGCAAGGTCTGTAATTTTTATACTGCCTTCGGCTTTTTCACTTATATTTATGTTTTTAATATTAATTTTATAGTCAGAGTTATTATCTATATTTACTTTACTATAACCGTCTAAAGCTATAATCTCTCCGCTTTGTGAAGAAGTATTTATTATCTGACCGTAAAGTTCCAGTTTTCCGCCGCCTCGGACATATATATCGTCAATTGTAATTTCTTTGGTTAGCACATCATAATAAGCCGTAATATTGCCATGTATACCGGCCAATTCAAACAAACTGCTTTTTATTTCCGTAGGTGAGCTTTCTTCATAATATTTAAGAGCATCTGCTATACTGCCTGTTAGTTTTCCGTCAGCGCCTAATTTAAGCATTAAATTATTGTCGGCTATATTTAAATCATAATCAGATCTGCCTGCCTGCACCAAACCGTTAATGTCAAGGTATCTTCCGCTGATAAATATATTATTTGCTATCATTGAAGAGGTTGTTCTGTCGTCAACAGGGATATTGCTGTCTTTATAAGCGTACACATCAGCATCTACTCTTTTAGGATATAAACCTACTAGCCAATTATAATTTGCGTTTACCCAATTTTGACCAAAAAACTTAAGATAGAATTTTACGTCCTTATTATTGTAATCTAATTCATAAGTCGGCTCGCCGGTATATTCGCCTTCGTTTTCCAAAGCCACTGAAGCCCAAATTTCGCTCGGTTTTGTCAAATGGAAAACATAATCTTTATTTTTTTCGTCCCAGTAAGACTGTACAATGCTTCCGTTTTTAGATTCTATATGCAAATCGTTAGCGCTTACCTGCGAATTGATAAATATATCGCCGTCGGCATTTACATAAACAAGCCCCTTATTATTTTCAAGATTTCCGTTGAATGTAATACTCGGCCTTAAATTAAAATCTGGATTTAAATCAAGATTTGTCTGCGAAGAATTAATCATAACCTGCGATTCATTATTGCCGGAGCCAAAAGAGAATTCTTGAAAATTTACGTTTAAAGATTGGTTCAAGTTTAATTTCGATATATCGTTTATGCTTGTTACAAGCACATCATTAAAATATATTTGTCCGGTAGCCTCATTGTTATTTGAAATAACAATATCGTTAAACTTTAAAAACAAAGAACTATTATTATTAACGAATATTTTCGGAGCATCAGCCGCAGATATTGTCCCGCCGCCGAAAACATTGTCCATATTTAAGCGAATATCTCCTATTCCTACATGAATATCTGCAAATTCGATAGTATCAACTTCGTATTTATCAATGGAATAATTGTTATTTCCCCAGTTGGTAGACATTCCCAGCAATTCCATTTGGAATAATATTTTTTGTTTTTCAGCTTCTAATGCTAATCTGTTTTCTTCGGAACCCCTATAATCTAACAACTGCTGAGATATAAGCTCTAATTCTTTATATAAATTATTTTCAAACTCCTCTTCAATAATTCTATAGCCTATATTTTCCCTTGAGCCCTCGTTTTCTATAATAAAATTATCTCCGCCGTATATGCCGTTAATATTAATGCTTATATTGTTATTGTATCCCGCATATATTCCGCCATCAACTTTCAAAACTGAATTATAAACTTTATTCGTATTTAGTTTATGATCTTCGGCTGGTATAAAATAAAGCCACAGTTTATAAACATTCAAATTTCCTTCGCCATAAAAAAGCCTGTTCCACGCACCTATATCTATTGTTTCGGCAGCTTTTACATTTGCCCCTTCCGCTATGTTTACGCTGTCGCTAACCGTAAAATCGGTTCTCGCGGTAGAGCCGTCAAGTGGAATCATCGCAGTCAAATATATATCCGTAAACGATGACGTATTATAAAAAGATATTGAACCATTATGGTCTTGCGACACATTAAAATATACGCTGTTTGCGGCAAAAATATCCGCGCCTTCGTTTACATTGACAGTATTTTTTATATCCGAGTTTGTCCGCGTATTGCCTTTAAACAAAACTCCTCCGGAAAGAATATTAGCGTTAAGATACGTTCTTACATCCTGCTGAGTACGGACATTTGTTATAAAACTTCCAGCGGCTTTTATTTTACCGTTAAAATTTATTTCCGCTGATGAATTGTTATTAATTCTATTGTTTATTTGCGAGCCGTTTAACAGTGAAAACGAAATATAACCGGCTATGTCCTTTGCGTAAATTTCATTCACTGCGTCTACTATAAAATTGCTTATATTGCCGCTTTTATATGTACTTATGTCCGTATCGGCTCCGAAATTTATTTTCGTATATGCAAAAATATCCGTATTGCTGTCCGATACAAATAAATCAAGCCCGCTGAGTCCCTGAGATTTTGTATTTTCTTTGCCGTCTGTGTTTTTATAATATTTATTGGAAGCCTCTATGTATATGTTGTTTGCGCGCAGATTTATCTTGCCATCAAGTGAAACATCTATTTGCGAATCCGATAAGTTTTGATTTTTAACATAAGCACCGTTCCCAAGAGATACGCTTTTTGCGGACGTTACGCTGTCTTGGTCTGTAATATTTTTAGCTGATATTGAAAAGTTTTCCGCTCGGATATTTATAGAATCAGCCGCATTCTGCGAACCCATGATGACATTATTTGTAGATTTATTCTCAGTAACCGCAAACGCTCCTCCGGCTGTAATTACGCCGACTTTGCCGGATTCCGTTACGGAATGCATTGTGTTTGAAAGAAGCGTATCTATATTAAAAGCGTTTCCCGCATAAATATTTAAGCTATCTTTTAATTCCGCTTTTACGTTTATGTCGGCCTTGCTTGACGCATAACCCGCGCCTATTGCCGCAAGTCCTAACTGTATCATATCTGCCCGCGCTTCCTGCTCTGTCACGGCTTTTGCCGATAGAACAAGATTATTTGAATAAATATTATTATTGTTTCCTATATATGCGTCGACATTTCCGCCTATATTTGCCGATGCTGCTGCTCCGCTTACCCCTACCAGCGCCGCAGTGTCTATTCCGGTTTTAACATCGACGGAAGCATTTTGCTTTGCATTTATCAAAACGTCATCGATTTTAATAATGTTAATGACACCGTCATCATCTATATAAGCTTTGCCATATTCGCCATTATCATCTATATAAGCTTTATTGTTAAAATTTATGTCTATTTTCG
The DNA here is from genome assembly GCA_009778325.1 of Candidatus Endomicrobium neocapritermitis. Lineage (GTDB taxonomy): Bacteria > Elusimicrobiota > Endomicrobiia > Endomicrobiales > Endomicrobiaceae > Endomicrobium_B > Endomicrobium_B neocapritermitis. The sequence continues at coordinate 19,013 of WRJZ01000044.1, forward strand.
CTATTGCAGCCCCGACATCAACCAATGCCGCGAAAAGACCGAGAAATTTGGAGTTTACCGAAGTATTGCCGTTAGTCAAAACGCTTACTTTATCGCTTGCAAATATACTGGCATTTTTGCCTATATACGCGGAAACGGTTTCATCGCTTGAAACTTCAAAGATATCGCCGTGTACGGAAACCGCTCCGACCGCTCCTGAAAATGAGTTTGACTTTATAACATTATCGCTATTTGCCGCAACATTAAAACTGTTTATCTGTCTAATATTTTCGGTATCTTCAGTATAGTCGACATTTATAAGCAATACATAGTTTTTCAAATCTTCGGCAGTATTGACAACTATGCCCATTTCCTCAAATTCTTGTTTCATTTCTTCCGTTAATTCCATACCGTCAAAATAAAATTCAATGTAATCCGCAGAATCAAGATTTATCTCAGACTTATTTACTATACTTGCGGTTACTTCTTCTTTCACAGGAATATACTCTACTGTCAAATTATCCCCTACAGAAGCTTCTGTAGTTCCTTTTTTGTCTACCGTAGCAACTGTCGCGCCGGTTACAAATGCGCCTATTGTAACTCTGTCTATTTCGTTATCTATTACGCTCTTTGAATTTGCAAGTATATTTATATCATTTGCTCTTAATATATCGACATTATTGCCTATCCTTGCGTAGGAGTCATTCCTTAAATCTAATATGCTTACTGCCGCATTTGCCGCGACAAAACCGCCCGTGCCAATGAATGTCCACAATCTTACTTTGTCTACGTTGTTGTTTGATATTACGTTTATATTATTTTTTGCTTTCAGCATTGCCCCGTTATCAACGTACGCGTTTGCCAATGTCGTTATGTCTGTTATATTTACGCTTGCACCTATTCCTACGAAGCCGCCGCTTGCTCCTCCTACCGTGCTGTCTAATGCAAATTTGTCGGCTGCCGATACATTTATATCATTGCCGGCCGTTATCTGCGCGCCTTTGCCTATAAAAGCGTTTGTGCCGTTATTTATTTCCGTTTGCCCGTATAGTGTTTCCGCCGTTATATCAAGCTGATTCATATTTGCTATGTAACCGCTTGTAAGGCCTCCGTGTCCGGCGTTTTCTTCATTATAGTTTCCGCTTCTTGATATTGCGGAATTTAACTCATCGTTATATCCCTGCGTATTTTCTTTTGCGCCGCTGTTTGAATTTATATTACCGCCAACAGTCAGCACGGATACAGAGCCGTTTGCTCCTACAAAACCGCCTGCCGCAGACACAACCGTATTTTTAATATTTCTATCGTTTTCAGCGGCTACGTTTACGTCTCTGCCGGATTGTGCTTTTACATTGTTTCCTATGCCTGCTGTTACGTCATTGTTTATATTTCCTACTGCTACGCTTGCTCCTACGCCTACAAAACCGCCTGCCAAGGCTACAAGAGTTTCTTCAAGTTCAAGCTTGTTTTTGGCTTCTATGTTCAAATCTTGCCCCGTTTCTAAATTAGTGGCTGCGCCATCGGCTAAAGCCGTTGTTTTGCTGTTTACGCTTATTACGCTTGCCGTTAAGCCTATGCCCACCAATGCTCCGGCTAGTGAAGGAATTGTAGCTTTTATTTTTTGGACGCTTTCCGACAATATGTTTAACGATTTACCCGTTGAAACATTTGAATTTTCAATAAGCGCATTTGTTTTATTTGAAATGTTTCCTACAAACGCTGAACCGGCTACTCCCGCGTATAAACCGCCTGCAGCAGAACCAACCATCATGCCTAAATTGCCTTCGCCAAGCTCTATTGCGTCTTCGGCTTTTACGGTTGTGTCATTTCCGCTTTCAATATCGCTGTTTTTGATGTAAGCGTTATTTTTTACGTCGGTCTGCACAACTGCGACGCTTCCTGCAATGCTTACGCCGCCTGAGCCTGCTCCCGCAACCACTACCGAGTTATATTTTTCTTTTGAGTTTGTTTTTACTTCTACGTCATTTTTCGCTTTTACTATAGAATTTAATATGCCTGCTTCAACTTTGTTGTTTAACGTTAAAAAGTCTGCAGCTATGCCGACGCCAACTGTCCCTGCTGCTGCCGCTGCTCCACCGTAAGAATTTACTTCAATTTTATTGTCCGCAAGCACAGATACATTCTGATTTGTTCCGGCTTCAGTATTATTTTTATTTATTTCGCTGTCTTGTATTTTTGCTATGCTTTCGTTTTCTATTATTGCGCCCGCAACGCCGCCTGCTATGGCTGCCGTTCCCGCTCCGGCTGCCGCTAAGTTATACACGTTAATTGTGTCGTCTATATTTGATTTTACAGAAAGCCCGAAAAACGGCGCAGACATAATGCCTGATATGGAATATTTCCCAAGCGCCGTTATATTTGAGCCCGCTATTTCCGCTATAGATTTGTTTGATATATAATTTAATCCTACGTTTCCGCCTACGCCTGCCGTTCCGCCTATTGCAACGCCTCCGCTTATCAGCTGTATATAATCGCTGTTTTGCGCAAATACGCCTATGCTGCCGTCTACGCTAATGTCCGAACCATATATCCCGGCTTTTGCCGTATTGCTTATATCATTTACGCTTACGCTGCCAACTACGCCGACTTTTCCTCCGCCTAACGAAGCCGTTATCAATTTAATAATTCCCGAAGACAATGCCTGCATATCTATATTTTTTACCGAATTTATAACGGCATTTTCTATATAAGCGCTTATTTTATTTTCTATTTTATTTATTCCTACAGCCGCTCCCACGCCTGCTGTTTTGGCTGCCGATATTTCACCCGCAAGCGCGTCTATTTCAGAGTCGTCTTCAGCAATAACGGCTATATCATCCGCCGTAATTTTGCCGTCTACGTCATTTTTACCTTTTATATAAGACTCGGTTTTATTGCTTATATCGTTTATAAGCACGCTTGCCGCAATACCGACAGTTCCGCTTATTATGCCGACTGTTGCCGCCAATGTTTCTATTTTCGCAATGTTTTGCGATAACAGACTAAGAGCTCCTGATATTACGGCGTCGCTGTTAAGCAAATACGCGCTAACCGTGTTTTTTATCGTATTTACGCCAACGCCTGCTCCTACAGAAATCGACGACGCGCTTATCGCCAATGCTCCGGCTAATGATTTTATTTCGGATTTTTCTTTCGCGTTTAACGACAATTCCGAGGCTTTTATAACGGAATTCTCAACAAAAGATATTATGCCTTGCTCCGAATTTATTTTGTTTACCGTAACCGAGCCCGCAACGTTTAATCCGCTCTTTGATGTGGAAATAGGCAGCGATGCCGCTATAGCCTGAATAAGCGACGCGCTTAATGAATTTAACGCAATATTGCCCGCGTTTTCTATTGTTGAATTTTTTATGTATGAAACCGCATTTGTATCTATAAGGTTTATGCTTACAGCTCCGGCTATTGCCGCTCCCGAAGAGCCTTCACCGCTTTGTAAATTCAGCGCTACAGCTCCGGAAGCAGAAGTTATTTTGCTGTTTTCTTGCGCGCTAATATTTATATCGCCGCTGTCTTTTACCGTTACGTTTTCCATATACGCCTGCGCGTATCCTTCAACGTCGTTTATACTTGCGCTGCCGGATATTCCTAAACCAAAAGCGCCTGTTTCTTCGTTGCCTGCGCTTTGATAATTTCCTTCATTATTTGTGTCCCCGGGATTTTCTTTTTTGCCGGCTTTATTGCTTTTTTTAAGGCTTTCAAGCCAGTCCGCAGCTTTGTCTTTTAAATCTTGCACTATTCCGGGTCCGTTGGATTCTTTTGTAGAAGCAGAACCGGCAATGGAATACGAATGTATAATCCCGCCGTTAACTGCAGAAATGTTAATATTGCCCGCGAGTAAATCTTGTATATTTTTAATGTATGCGTTTGTGTTTCTAAGCACTTCGTTGACAGCGCCGGTAAGCCCTACGGATATTTTATTTGAAAGGTCTATCGCGCCTGCAACGTTTACAAATAAACTGTTGTTTGAAGCGTCCACTCTGAGATTTCCGCCGGATACTTCAACTTTCCCGCCGTCTATATACGCATCGACATTTGCCGAAGAATCCAGCATATTTAACACGCCTTCAAGCGCAAAATCCCCTGCAGACGCTCCTGATACTCCTATGGTAATATCGTGCTGTTTATAACTTGAAGTAATATCGGCTTCGTTTGCATATACGTCGGAATCCGAAATATATGCTTTTGTATTGTTGTCATAAGTAACCTGATTATATATGCCGCCCGCAGCCTTATCGGAGCCAAAGCCAAGTATCCCTCCTACGTTTACAAATGTAGTGTCGGATTCGGACTTTATTTCAACTTTTTGATCTCCGGTTCTGTAACTTTCATTTTGGTTTATTTGAGAATTCGTTATGGACGCTTCCGACGCAAAATCAAAATATAAAATATTTACGCCTCCGGAAGCCGCAAAACCGCTGTTATCCGCGCCGGAACTTCTTACCCAGAAATTTACAAGGTTGTTCCTTACGGCTTCAAGCGGGCCTCCTTTAAGTTTATCGAAAGCTGTTTGAGCGAGTCCGGTTATATCTTTGCCGTTAAAGTCGTTGAGCCATTCTTCGCCGGTCATGGGGATAAGATGAAGCGAGTTTACGCTTATCGTTTTACCGGCATCCAGTATGCTGTTGTTTATAGAAACTTTCGCGTAGTCGTTAATATGGGAATATATCACTGCCCCCGCGACTTCAAAATTTGCCCCGTCTTTTATTCCCGCTTCGGCGCTGATTTTGATGTCCGGGTCAATAAGTATCGCGTTTATATTTATATTGTCTTCCGAAGCGAAAGTAACGTTATCTATAGTTACTCCGGCATTTTTAGTATGGTCGCCTAAAGCTAATGTGCCGCCTATGGCTATTTTCTTTTCCGGCTTGCTGTTTCCTCCGCCGTTTCTTAACCAATCTATGCCGAAATCTAAAGCCCAGTCAAAATTAATATTTTTCGGATTTAAGCCTGCCCAGTTCCAGCTGCCAGGGTTAAACTTCCCCCAGTCAATGCTTCCTATACTTCCGAATTTAAAGAAATCCCAATTGATTCCGCCGAATTGCGGCAAATCAAAATTTAAGTCAAAACCTTTAAACCAATCGCCGAAATTAAAATTAAAAAGACCAAAGTCGGGAAGACCGATATGCGGAAGTCCTATATCCGGTATCATTCCGCTTAAATCAAACGACCCTATGCCGATAGAACCGAATATTTTGCCTATGTCAAAATTAGGCATGCTAATGCCGGGCAATCCGAAATCGCCAATGCTGATTTTTGACAATATGCCGCCGATATCAATACCGGGCAAATTTATTGAGCCGAGTCCTAAATCTAAAAATATTTTAGAGAAATCAAAGTTGAAATCAAAGTTAAAAATACCGGCTAAATCAAATGACGGAAGTTCAAAACCGCCGAGGTCTATTGTTATTTCCTCCTCCTGCGATTTATCGTCATCCTGCACGGGATTCTTTTCCTCTTCTTCCGTTCCCGAGGAAACATTATTTGCATTTTCTTTTGCGTTGATCAGCGAATTTATATCGGTTGACCCGGAGTTTATTTCGCTGTCTTTAATGATAATTTCATTATTTATATCCGACATACTGTCAGAAACGGAAACTCCGGCATTGGAAGCTTTTCCGGTAAGGGCCTTTGCTGATGCTGACAATTCCGCGTTTGTCAGCGCGGTAATAGCAACATTATTTACGGCGTTTATTACGGATTTTGCGATAGATATTATGTTTCCGGTTATAACGGTAGAAACAGCCGCTGCCGCTCCGCCGTCAAAAGAAAGAATAGTCATAACGCCTGACACTGATTCCGTTACGGATTTTATATTTAACGTTGATTTTATGTTTACATCGTTTCCTGAATTTATAACGGCGTACTGCAAGCCCGTAAAGGCATTGGCAAAATTGCCTATAACGGCAACGGCCGCGCCCGCGCCGTCCGCAGCAGTTTTTGAATCCATTGCAAGTTTGGAAACAATATTAATATCTTTTCCGGATGTTAAAGTTACGTTCCTGCCGCTATCGCCGCTTATGTTGACCGTATTATTATTTTCGTCAAAAGAGTAAACAACAGCCCCGGCTACGCCGAACTTTTTGTTGGCTGTATCGCCGTTTCTTATGATATTTCCTGCTTTTGCCCTGGATTTTACTTCGCTCTTATCGGTTAAATCAGCCGTAATATTTATGCCGCCGCTGGCGGAAGTTATGTCGTTTGATATATTTATGCCGTTGTTTGAAACCGAATCATTATAAACCAATCCGATCCCGAGATTCGCGCTTTCTACGGGAATCGCGTCAACGTTTACCGTTATATTTTTGTTTGTTTCGGCTTTAATCGCAACATCGTTTTCCGATTCTAATTGTGCGCTTATATTTACAAAGTTGTCCGTATTCACGTTTGAAACCGCCGCGCCCATAGCGGCTTCAAATGATGAGATAGATAATGAACCTATTTTTGATTCGGTTTTTGCGGTTACATTTGTGGCCGCGGAAATGTTTATCGCATCGGATGCGGTAATTTTAGAATTTACGATGACGTTAGAAACTGTGCTGTTATCATTTACGGCAACAGCCAAACCGTCGGATTTAGTGTAAACCTCTTCATTTTTTTTGGTAACGCCGGAAACAATATTTACGCTTTTGCCCGTAATATCTCCGGATATTAAAACGCCGGAATTATCGCGAACCGTTGCCTGCGCAAACGCCGCGCCTGCAGAAAGTTGCCCGCCTAATGAATTTTCATATTCCTGCCGCGCATTTTGCTGCGTTTCTTTTTTAGTCGCGGCATCTTGTTTTGCGGAATTAAGATCAGCTTCTATTTTGCTACATACTTCCTGCCACGCGTCCGCAATGTTAATATAGGAACCTTCTTCCTGAAGTTTGCTATACAAAGTCTGCGCGATTGTCAGAGCTTCCTGCGGATTTTCCGCAACTGTCTGCGCTATGGAGGTTATAAGCGCAGCTATGTCTCCGCCGTCGCCGTTTTCATTTATGGCTTCGGAAACGCCACGGGCGACTTTTGACATCTTTTCGTTTTGTTCAACTTTTTTGTCAGCTTCCGACAGAGCTGAATTTGCCGTTTCCAAAGCCAAACGTTTGTCCCAGCCTCCGCCGCTTTCCAAAGCCTGGGTTGCATTTTTTTCAGCCGTAACTGATGAATTTATGGATACATTTCCGTCTGCGGTTATTTGTCCCGCAACGGTAACGCTATTGTCGGTTTTTATATCGCTATATGCCGTCATAAGCGCGAGCAAAAGCCCTTCCGGCTGACCGGAGCCTGAAAGCCCGACTTCGGCAGATGAAGTTAAATTTTTTGCGGTAGAAGCTTCTATATTTACGTCTTTCCCGGAATTTATAAAGGCGTCATCTGCGATATTTACGGACGTTTTATTGTCCAGAAATAATAATGAAGCGCTGACTGCGAAATTTTTGGAATCGTCATCAGACCGCTTTAAAGCCGAATATGCCGTAATATTGTCCGTTTCTTTTGTACGCGCGGCAATATTTACATTTTCTTGCGCGCTTAAGAGCGCGTTTTCAATATTGATTTTTACGGACGTATCCGCATCTTTGACTGCAGCAGACAGCAGAGAGGATTTTGCCGTAATAGAATCTTCGGAATTCAAATCTGCTGAAATTTTTATGCCTTTGCCTGCCGTCAAAGAATTCTGCGCGTTATTTTTATCCCCGATAAATATGCCGCTGTTTGTGCCGATAACGTCCTTGCTATAAACTACGTTCGCATTGAGCATGGATTCATTACTATTATTGATTTTTTTGGACGCGTTAATAGATGACAATATATCAATACCGCCGGTTTGCGAAGTTATGCTGCCGTTTACGACTATCTCATTATCGATCACGGAAGAATCGTGTATAAATCCCGCTCCGAAATTGCCGTCTTCGGTTTCCGGTCCGGAAACTTTGGCTTCAGACGTTTTGCCGGTTACGGCATTAATCAAAATATCGCCTGCCGCATTTATATCGGCGCCGCTTTCAACTTCTATACGCGTCGTATTGTCTACAGCTGATATTACGGCAGAAAGAGTTCCGAAATTATCACCGTCGCTTGTCTTGGCAGACATCTCCGAAACTATAGTGGATAATGCCTTTATATTCGCTTCGCCGCCGCTTTCAAGAACCGCTCCGCTTTTTATCGTTATCTCCGACACGGAACTGTTAATTCCTACGGCTGCGGCAACAGCGTCAGCTTCTGTGTTAACGTTTGTTTTGGAATAAACATCGGTTTTTATATTCAGCGTTTCTTCGGCTTTAATAGCGCTTGCGCTGCCAACTGTTATTTTTGCTTTGACATCAGACTTTGCGTATGCCCCGCTTATTTTGTCCGTAACATATTTATTCAAAAACGCGATAAAAGTGTTCACGTTAAGAGCATCCGTAAAAGCGTCTTCTATGTCCTGCAAATCTATTATCGAACTTAAATCTATATCTCCGAAATCAAAACCCGAAGCTATTAAATCTTTAATAATGTCTCCGAAATTTCCGGGAGTAATGTCATTTTTTACTCTCTCTTTAATTTCTTCATAAAGCGAATCCCAGTCAACTTTAACGTCTTCATAAGAATAATCGTTTTTCACCGAGGCTTCTATGCTGACATTATTTCCTTCTATTACGGCATTTTCTATATTTATTTCGGCTTCGGTTTCAGCTATAAGTTTTGATGCATTGTCATAAGCTGAAATTTGAATGTCGCCGGATTTGCTTTCGGCAGTTTCCCGTTCGGATTTTATTGAAGCTCCGTCGTTGATATCAATTTTCTTTGCCGTTATCAATATTCTTCCGCCGATTTCTTTCATTTCCACGGGAGAGACATCATCCAAATTGATTATGTCGGCTGCTTTTAAAGTATTAATTTGGGCAGATGGGCCGCTTACTTCTACGTTTCCGGCATGTACTGCCGCGCCGTAATAGGCGTTAATCTTTCCTTTTACCGAAATGCTGCCGCTGCGGTTTATCGGCACGTCGCCGTCAAGAACGGCTTTTGAAAACGTGTCGGCTGCAAACTTGGAATTATCGTTTAATATCGAGTCAATATACGATTTGTCCGGCGTGGCAAGCGTCAATGCTCCGACGTTTACTATGCCGGTCGCGCCTATAGCTATACCGTTCGGATTTAAAAAGAAAACGTTTCCGCCTATCTTTCCGTCGCGATAAGCGTTCAGTGTGCCGTCTATAAAACTTTTGTTGTTTCCCGTTACCATATTTACGAGATTATCCGTATTTGACGGAAGATTTAAGTTTGCAATGTCGCCGGCGCCTAAATCAAAGTTTGTAAACGCGTTAAATCCGGTTCTGTTATGCACGGTGGTTGTATTAACATCGTATGTATTGCCAGACTGCGTTACGGTTGTCTGTGTTTTTGACGTGTCCGCCTGAATGTTTGTGACAACCTGCGCAAAGCCCGTCTGAGTAAAAATGAAAGATACGGCAATCAATACACAAATCGTTTTCTTAAGCATTACTTTTCTCCGTAGTTGTTATTTTTTACTTATTACTTGTCTTTTAAATTCTCCCGTTAATTACAAATAAAAAAGACGAACCGTCGTTTTGATAGTATGTGTGATTAACAATCGGAATAGCCCAAATCAACTGTGCGGTTATATGGTTAAAAATGCCTGTCTTTATCCCTATGCCGCTGCTGTATATCGTATTTTCATGATTATCAGGCAAATTCGCTTTATTTTCCGGGAAAATGCTTCCTAAATCAAAAAAACCATATACTTTACAGTAATCGGCATACTTAAAAAATTTATGTTTTTTTATAAAGCTTAAATCGTATTCAAGCTGTGAATTCGCGTTTAATCCGTTTACGGCTATCAGCATTCCTTCCCTGTAGCCTCTTACGGTGTTTATACCGCCTATGGAAAATTGTTCAGAAGATGGAACCGTATCAACCGCGAATTGCCCGCGCGCTTTAACGTTAAAACCAAAATTGTACGGCAAAGACTGATACCATTCGCCGTAATATGCAATTTTTTCAAAGGCCGAATCTCCTTCTATAAGTCTTACGCCTTGTGTATATGAAATTGAATTAAATAAATATCCTCTCTTGAATATTATTGTATTGTCGCCGCTTAATGATAATGTATCCGTCTTCGTATCCTGCGTTTTAAACGCCGACACAGAACTTTCTCCGCGTCTTGAACCTGCGTTAAACGTTATGTTTGTCGCGGTTGTTTCTCTTGCCAAAACGGCTTTCTTTAAATATATATAAGCGTTATAAAAATTTCCTTTTACTTCCAACGCTCTTAAACCGCCGTTTATTATCTTGGTGTCGGAATAATCAAATCCGGCTCCCGCTCTCATTTTAAAAAACGGCGTAGGAATTTCATACGATATATAAGCGGCGTTTGAACCTTCGGAAAACACGCCTCCGGCATTTAATACGTCGCGGTATCCGGTTAAACTTCTTACGGTGCCGAACCCGCCGTAACGTATCCTTCCGGTCTCTTCCTGACCGCTGTTATCAACAAACGCGTTGAACGAAAACATTTCAGGCTCGTCTATTATTATGTCCACATCCGTGGTGCCGAAAACTTTGCCTGCAGACAAAGCTATTCTCGCTTTTGCGTCGTTTGCGGCGTTAAAATCCATTATATCCTGATTTGTCACATTGATATTAAAAGCGTCAATCCTTGAAAAATCCATATAACGCTTTATATAATTTTCATTCGTGGTTTTATTGCCTGTTATTTTTACCGCGCTTATCACTCCTTCTATCAGCGACACAAAAAGAACGCCGGACGTAATATCCTGTTCTTTAAGGTACGCATGCGAAGCGATAAAACCTCTCATCATATACTCGTTATTTATTTCGGCGACTATCGCGAATATATCGTTCTCGTTGGCTTGCGTATTTTCATATTTCTCTTTTATCTTTTGAAAAAACTCTTCGGGAAGCAAATGGCTTTTTGAAAATATTATTTCTTTTAACGTTATTACCGCTTCTTGCGCGGATTCGTCTTGCTGCGCAGTCGCATCTCTTGAAAGTTCCCTGCTGCTTTCTCTAAGGCTGCGGCTTCTTTCTTGCTGTATTACGTTCTCTCTCAATTGTTCCGACGGAGTTAAATTCTGACCTGCCGCTTTGTTTGTCAAAATCAGCAAAAATATAAAACAAAGTACGGCTTTTAATGAATTTTTCATTTTGTATCTCTCTTATTTGTTTTTAATTCTATTTCCACTCTTCTATTTTTCGCGTATGCTTCAAGCGTATCTTCATCAACAGCCGGCACGCTGTCTCCGAAATATTGCATATGTATGAACTCTTCTTTTATACCCAAACGCAACAGGTATTCCTTTGCGCTTTCCGCCCTCTGCCTGCTCAGCACGACATTCAATTGTTTATTTCCTGTCTTATCGGCATGCCCGCTTAAATATATTTCCCGCTCTAATACCGCCTGCAGCTGCGCAATTTTTGTCAACGCATCTTCACCGGATATGTTCAAGGCATACGAATACACTTCAAAATAAACAGATTCCGTATAATTTTCCGTACTGTCAGTTTTATTGATAAACTTTGAACCCTGCACCAAATCCGTAGTCTTTTTCGTTTGAAAACGAGCGCATCCAAAAGAAAAAAACAAAGTAATAAATAATAAAGCAGTTAATGCATACCTCATGATTTCCATCCTTTTAAGTGAACTGCCTAGGGTGTGTAGACATATATATGTCTACACACCCTAGGCAGTATCTTCATCCCTTACAAACTGCAAAAGGGCTTCAGGGCTAAACACATAGTATATTTTTCCATATTTTTGTACTTTTGTAACGTTTTTAATATATAGTTTATAACTAAAGACGATATTCTATTACTTTTGAACTTCCCTGTCAATTTCTCTCCCTTGACCTTTTTAATAAACGTGAGCATTTTTTAACTGATTCAATCTTTTTTGATCTTCGGCAGTAAATATATCATATGAAAAAGTTTGTCCATCCGAAGTTTCTACGGCGTCAACGGTTACGACAAATGAAGCATTGTCAGGCGGAGTTTGAAATTTCGTCCATTTTTCAAAAGAACTCAGAGGTATTGCATACTTTGCCTTTTCTCCGGATAAAAGCTCTTCCTCAGGCGAAAACCCAAAATAATCGTCAATCATAACTTTGCCGTTTGACGCAGTTACTTTTCCTTTAAAATAAAATTCAGTTATGCCGTGATTTGAATTATTTTGAACCTCAACTTCAGCCATAGACTGCGCGGGAACATCCGTGTAATACTTCTTATAAAAACGGGCTTTGGTTACCTTTATTCCTTTCATTTCATGTTTTGCGTTTTCAGCGAGTTTTTTCATATCTTCAAGCCGTTCTATTTCGCTGTAAGCGGCAATGGTTTTTCTTCTTTCGTAATCGTAAGAATCATAATAATCGTAATAATAATAGCGTCTTCCGTTTCTGTAATATGAATGGTATCTGTCGCCGTAATAATAGTACGGTTTTCCGTTATAAACACCCCAATGGTCTTGGCGTGATGTAAAAGCGACGTCGGCTCTTACGGGCGTAACCCTGACTCTTGTGTTAACCGCATAAGAAAAAGCGGCAAATCCAAAAACAAAAATTAAACAAAAAATAACTTTTTTCATTTTCACTCTCCAATTTATATCAGTTACGAACAAAGATATTAAAAAAATAACTTTTTCTGACTTTTGTAAAAATATATAAAACATATTTATATTATATGTTATTTTTAGTTTTGTATTTATGAAATATTTGTGAAATTTGGAAGGATTAAAGGAGTTCTCCGTATTTGCGGATAAAAACTTTTTTTACTGCGGTAACAAGAATCATATACGCTAATATCGTCAAAGCCAGCCAGAAGAAATATACAAGCGGCAGAGCTGCCATATCTAAAATTTCTCCTATGGGCGTGAACGGTAAAATTGTTCCGAAAAGTATTCCTGCGGTTGTAAACGTTATAAGCGGCCATGACGCGCGGCTTTGCAGGAACGGAATCTTTGGGGTACGAATCATATGTATAACCAATGTCTGCGACCATAGAGATTCTACAAACCAGCCCGTGTGGAAAACGGCGATAAAGAGCTCTTTTTGTTCGGTATTAAGCGAATTATAGCTTCCTCCGGCCATTGCCGGGCATATCAGATGAAACATAAGCAGATAAGTCGTTATGTCGAACACCGAACTTGTAGGCCCTATCCAAACCATGAATTTTCCTATTGACGACGCGTTCCATGTTCTCGGAACTTTCAAAAATTCATCATCGACATTATCCCACGGAACCGCGACGCAGGAAATATCGTATATAAGATTGAGCACAAGAATCTGTATAGGCAGCATAGGCAGAAACGGAAGGAAAGCGCTCGCGGCAAGCACGGAAAACATATTTCCAAAATTGGAGCTCGCGGTCATTTTTATATATTTTATGGTATTGCCGTAAGTTTTTCTGCCTTCTATTACGCCGTTTTCAAGAACCATAAGGTCTTTTTCAAGAAGAATTATATCCGCGGATTCTTTCGCTATGTCCACGGCCGTATCTACAGATATGGCAACGTCAGCTTCTTTCATTGCGGGCGCGTCGTTTATGCCGTCCCCTAAAAACCCGACAGTATGCCCGTTTTTGCGCAAAGTCGATATTATTCTTGATTTCTGCTGCGGAGAAAGTTTCGCGAAAACATCCGTTTTTTCAGCGGCTATGCCCAAATCTTCATCGCTCATCGTTTCTACGTCAGGCCCTAAAAGTATGTTTTCAGCTTTTATTCCCACTTTACGGCATATTGATTTGGTAACAAAATCATTATCTCCGGTAAGAATTTTAACGCCGACGCTGTATTCGGCCAAAGCCGCGATGGCTTTTTCGGCTGATTCTTTAGGCGGATCAAGGAAAGCGAGATATCCGATAAAAGTCATATTTTTTTCATCGGATACCGAAAAAGAAGCCGTGCCGGGAACATCGGTTTTGTTAGCCAGGCCGAGCACTCGCATTCCGTCATTATTATAGCTTCTGGCAATCGACAAAATTTCGTTTTTAATATCTTCCGTCAAATCTACGATCTGTCCTTTATATTCGGCTTTTGCGCATACAGCCAGCATTTCTTCAATCGCGCCTTTTGTTATAATCTGCGCGTTTGTATTTTTGTCTCCGACAACAACGCTCATTCTGCGTCTGTTAAAATCAAAAGGTATTTCGTCAACTTTATGGTAATCTTCTTTCAGGGAAGCAATGTCCTGCTCGCCTTCGTGATTGATTATGGCTATGTCCATTAAATTTTTAAGGCCTGTCTGATAATAGCTGTTTAAAAAAGCAAGCTGAAGGACTCTTTTGTCTTCTTCTCCGGTTGTATTAATATAGTATTCAAGAATAACTTTATCCTGCGTGAGAGTTCCGGTTTTATCCGTACAGAGTATATCTATTGCCCCGAGATTTTGAATGGCCGTAAGGTTTTTAACTATAACCTTTTTTTTCGACATTGAAACGGCGCCTTTCGCGAGATTGGCGGATACTATCATGGGAAGCATTTCAGGCGTAAGGCCTATGGCGATTGAAATACCGAAAAGAAGGGACTGCATCCAGTCGCCTTTTGTCAGGCCGTTTATAACGAAAACCGTAGGCACCATAATCATCATAAATCTTATCAGGAGCCATGATACGGAGCTGACGCCTTTTTCAAAGTTCGTTTCGACTTTTTTCTTCGTTATCTGCTTTGCCATTGAACCGAACAGCGTATTGTCGCCGATATTAACGACTATACCTATTGCAGAACCGCTTATTACGTTGCTGCCCATAAACGCGAGATTATTAAATTCAAAAGGGTTTATATTTCCGTAAAGCTCGGCGTTTATTGCGTCGGGAAATTTTTCAATGGGTTCGCTTTCGCCCGTAAGCGAAGACTGGCTGACAAAGAGGTCTTTTGCGGAAAGTATTCTTATATCGGCAGGCACCATGTCGCCCGCGGCAAGATAAATGATGTCTCCTATTACTATATCTTTTATCGGTATTTCGGATTTTCCGGTTTCTTTTCTTTGCACGCTTATGGTTGTATGCACCATTTCGCTCAGTTTTTCCGCGGCTTTTCCGGAACGCATTTCCTGGATAAATCTCATTAATCCGCTGATGGTTACCATTACGGTTATAATTATTACTGCGCCGTAATCTTTTTCTCCTGCCGGAGCATTAGCTACGTCAACTATATATGATATGACTGCCAGAATAAATAAAACTACCGTAAACGGATTTATAAAAGCGTCGAAAAATTTTTCGATTATTCCGTGTCCGGATTTTTTTGTAATTTGGTTTTTTCCGTACTCATCGCGCATGATTTCGACATTTTCTTCGTCAAATCCTAAAAAATCATTGTCGTATTCCGACAATAACGCCTTTTGCGGAAGAGTAGCGGCCCTGGTGAGAGTTTCTTTGTTTTCCGATGTTTCGTATATAAGAAATGAAGAGTTGCGCATTATTTTTTTCGGCATGCCGCTATTCCTAAAAATTGTGATTTTTTAGAATTGTATTGTTTTATCAACGGAATGTCAACGGCAACAGCGAGGCATCCAATTTACAATTAACAATTAATAAATAACAATTTTGGAGTTTCGCCTTTGGCGAAACATATTAGTAAGTTTTCGCTTAGTGAAAACACAATAATTGTTAATTGTAATTTGTTCATTGTTAATTGATCATATATCTAACTCATTTGCAAGGTAAGAGCTTCGCACATATCTGCCGCTGACAACATTTTTTATGCCTGATGAAACCGCGAAATCACGTATCTTTATAAATTCATCTTCACTGTATTCTTTTATCACAGTATAATGGTCTTTTGTTGGCGCAAGATACTGGCCTATGGTAAGTATGTCCGCGCCGGTTTGCCTTATATCGTCAATAACTTCAAAAATTTCCTTTTCGGTTTCCCCAAGCCCGAGCATTATGCCTGTTTTAACTTTAAAACCTTTGGTTTTTGCGTGTTTTAAAACATCAAGCGAACGCTTATAGTCCGCTCCGCTGCGGACTTTTGCATATAAGGACGGGACTGTTTCCAGATTATGGGAAAATACGTCAGGTTTTGCGCTTAACACTATATCTATGGAGCTTTTTTCCCCTTTAAAATCTGGAACAAGAACTTCTATTTTTATTTCCGGGTTAAACGCTCTAATTTCTTTTATTGTTTCGGCAAAATGTTTTGCCCCGCTGTCCGGCAGGTCATCCCTTGTAACGGAAGTTATCACGCTGTAAGAAAGATCTAAATTTTTTACGGCGGCGGCAACGCGTTTAGGTTCATTGCCGTCAACAAGTTCCGGATTTTGTTTGCCAATTCCGCAAAACCTGCATCCGCGCGTACAATTTTTGCCGAGAATCAGAAATGTCGCGGTACGTTTTTTAAAACACTCGCCTATATTAGGGCATTTCGCGCTCTGGCAGACAGTGTTTAAGCCGTGCGAATGAAAGCTCTTCTTTAGCTCTGAAATGTCGGCAATGGTTATTTTTTTCTTTTCAATTTTCATATTTCTTTTGTCTTTGCCGTTGATTAGTAATTCGTAATTAGTAATTTGTAATTACCTTTTTTAAAACTGTATCGTTAACCTTGAAACAAAAGTAAGATCGGTATAATTTAAATCCCCGTTATAAGTATATACAAATCTGTCGTAAGACGCGCCGACAGTCAGCCTGAAATGTTTTGAAACTTCATAATCAGCGCTTAAATTTGCGCCGTAATTCGTATTATTGTCGACTTCAACATTAGCTTCGGATTCCTGCGTTACGTATTTTATGTTTGACAAAAATATTATTCTGTTTCTTAAAGGTATTATTCTGTTAATCACGGGTATTTTTATTCCCGAAGGAAATGTCAAATCGGAATTAATCTGCCCGAGATAACTGTTTCTCAAAACCTGGCTTGCGTATCTGCCGTCGGCGTTTGTTCTCCACTGGTTTTCATTTTCATAACGAAGGCTGAATCTCCATTTCCCATAGTCAAACGCCCCCTGTCCGACAACTCTTTTCGCAAGGCCTGCCAAAAGGGTTCTGTCGGTATCAAAATCGTTTTCGCTGATATCCGTATTTTCAAGCGCAAAATACAAATCGACTTTGCTTAAAAATTTGCATCTGTAATCTACTCCGTAGAGAATCTCTTCGGCTCTGGAAACCCCGTAAGTCGTAACGCTTTTGTTATTATACCTGAAATTCATCTGCGTATCGCTCATCCATGACACTTCTCCGAAAAATCTTTCGATACGCGACATTCCTATAAGCAAATCAGGCCAAATCTTAGTATACGCGTCTCTTGTAGTTCCCGTTATGTATGAGCTTTCGCTGCCTTCGCTGTATGTAAAATTTGCCGTAAGCGTATTAAAAGGCGACAAAGGTCCTTTTAAATTAAAAGCTTCAAAAGGAATATACCTTCCGTTTATGCGTATATCGTCCCTGTTGAACACGCTTCTCACCATGTAAGAACCCGTAGAATATGAAGGAAGTATTTCTAAAAGATTGTTGTCTCTTATCCATAATTTATCCGTCGCAAAGCCTGTTGACTGGAAATCTTTATCGACATTATCGTAAGAGTCGGAATCCTGAAGCCTGTAGTAAGCCGAAAAAACAAGGCTTTTCAGATATGCCGTAGGCGCTATGTCATATGCGTTCATATTCCATGATATTTCCCCTATTCCGCTTCTCTCGATGTATTTTTTTTGCCCCGGAATTATCGGATTTGACGCATTAGTGCTTGACGTTACGTCGTAATTTTCTCTTGTGTTTATGCTGTATGTAAAAGTAGGGCTGAACCAGCTTACTACTCCCAGCACAAGGCTTGCTCCGACCGTCTGATTTAAAGCTTTGTCATAATCTATCTCTTGCGGAAAATCGCGGTTTTTTTCTCTTACTTTATCAATCATATACGAAGGCGAAAACTGTATGCCTTTTGAAAATTTAAAAGGCAGTCTTATTGAAAACATTTCGGTTTGCTGTAAAGTGTGGTAATCCGAAATATCCATATATGCTCTGAATGCGTCCAGACCTAAAAACGAGTCGCCGTCCGTTATCGGAGATGACGGGTATACTTTATAATAAGAGTTTATCAGCTGCGCGTTAGCGGTCACGCTTAAAGGCAGCAGCGGAAAAACAAGAGGATTGTTATAAATAAGGCTGCCCGAAACAGTTTCTCTGTCTTCAAGCTGCTCTATCTTCGTCGTGTCAATAACCGCCCTTGAGTATTGCGCGGCCAGTTTCGGAAAATCTACTCCCAAATCAAGCGAGGTTTCTCCGAATCCCGAATAAACTGCAACGGTGCCTTCATCTTTAATTGAAATAAGGTTGGAATTGTTGTCGATAATGTCATAAGTTACTGTTTTTATTTTGGATAAATTCGCCCTCACAGGAAAAAGCGTCATAGTTTGCGTCTTAAAACCGTCAAATGTTATATAGGCGTTATCTTCAAGATAATCTCTGTCGTAAACTCCCGCGGTAATAGTTTGAAAATCCTTGTTGATGGATTTTCTGTCCGCGCCGAATGTTATCGCGCCTATGTTTTCCGTGCCGGTCCAGCGGACATTTCCGCCGGCTTTCCATGCCGCGCCGTCAATTGTTTTGTTTCCCATAACGTGTATTTCGTTAAACCAGACTTCTCCCGAAGTCAGAGGCACGGCAGGTATAACCCCGACGGTAATCTGCGCGACTCTTGCCAAAGACGGATCTCCCATTGAGCTTATTACTGCGGCAGGGTCCGATGAATGCCATTTCGCGGCTCTTCCGATGCCAGGCTGATCGATTTTGATAAGCTTCCATTGCCCGATATCCGCGGCAGTCAGCGTAAGTCTATATTCGAAATAATTTTCGTCATTGCCTCCCGCGCGGAAAACTATCTGGTCTCCGGGCTGAACATTTTTAGGAAAAACAAAGAAGCGCACGCTCTCGTATTTTGATAAATCAAGAGCGTTTCCGGCATAAATAGATCTGGCCGTAATCGTGGAAGAAAATTGAAGGTTAAGAGCGCGTTCGTCTCTTCTTGTAGAATCGTTAATATCATATAACTCCCGGAAATACTGATTATTTAAAAGCGAAACATAGCTGGGATCCGAAACGCCTATTGAAGATACTGAGTTTAACGGATCGTTGTCTTGTTTTTCCCATTTATTGCCTACAATAGAAATTTTGCCTATAACGATTCTTCCGCTCTGTCCCGCGCCGTTTCTGGCAATCCTTAACCGCAGTATTCTTATATTTCTCCAGTTTTCCGGGCTTGTGATATCCAACGGAATTTTAAATCTTTTCCAGCCGGTCCAGCTGATTGAATTATACGCTACCCCGTTTTCATCCGTTATAGTATTGCTTCCTGTTATGTCAGCGCCTCCGGCAACGTCTTCAAAAGTGTCCAGAATTCCGTTTCCGTTCAGATCTTCCGTATCAAGCAGTCCGTTATGCGCGCCGATCAAAGATATTGTGCCGTTTACATTGTGAAACGGCCGGCCAGTGTCTTTCCAAGGAGTTAATATTCCGGTTCCGTCGGTATCTTCCGTGCTTAGAACGCCGCTGCCGTCGGAGTCTTCGTTTATAGATGAAGCGTAATCAATAGCGAATTTAGCGCCTTGCCCGTCTCCTCTTATCCAGACTTCAATATATAGTTTTTTTGAAAAATCATATCCCGCCCTTGAAATTATTTGTCCCATTGCCACTTGCGAACGGGTAGTCACATCGTAGTCGACTTCCATGACAAGCTGTCTCTGCCCGTCGATAATTTCCAGTTCAGGGCTTATGTCGCGTAAATTCATATCATAGCTTCTCCATGAAAGTTCGTTCAAATTTCTTTGTACCGTAGGATTTCCGGTAGCAGCGGGAAACCAGCTGTCTTCAATCATGCTCGCGTAATCTTCATACATGGAACTGTCCATTGAATCAATGAGAGCTTTTCCCGAAGTATTGTCGTTTTGGGAGCTCACCGCGTATTCCGCGATGGCATTGACTGTCATATTAAGCGAATCTACTTTTAAATCCGTAACTTTAACGTCGCCTTCCCCTACCATTAAGCTTCTCGGGGTGTTCCTGATATCCGGAAGAACGGTGCCTTTTGCTTCAAAATCGTAAAGAAAACTGCCGCCGATGCTTATATTGTTTGTGAGGTTTAAATCAGCGCGCGTTCCTATTAATGTGGATTCAGCCTGCGAACCGAACATGGAATAATCATAAGTAACGTCAATTACCGAAGTCGGCAGTATGAGATCTTCGTTGAGTATCGTTAAAATACCCAGATCATAATCGATTATATAATCCGTATTTGCGGCCAAAACCCTTCCGTCAATAACTACTTTTTCGGACTGCGGAACTATGCCGGGCCTGAGGGTAAGAATTTTAACCATATACTGGAATTCCGTAATAAAATTATAGCTGTGATTATTTAAAGTATAGAGGTCATCGCCCAGTGGAGTTCCGTCAACAGGCACAAGATTAAAAACTCCGTTCTCAAAATCCACGTTAATTGTTGAAGGATATACTGGCACGGGCTTACTGCCAGGATTAATGATTGTTGGAATGTTTCCGTTTAAATCTCTTATTTCAAGAATAAAGTTTCCTCTTCCGTTATCGCGTATTATTCTTAATGCCCCGAGATTATAGAAAGTTTTTAACTCCATGGTGTGTCCGGTTAACGGATCTGTTGTGTTGTTTACGTCTTTGATAATCAAAGGAATCCCCGGCGACAAACCGCCGGAACTGAGCCATGTGTTATCCATATACTGGTAGTCTATTGCGACAACATAATTGTTTAACAGCTGGTTTCTGAACATTATTATGCCGGTGTTATAATCTATGGTATAATCCTGTCCGGCTACAAGAAGAACAAAGTTGCCTGTGTATTCGTTGCCGGGAGAAACCGGATTTCTTAAGAAGTTGAGAGGAGTGCTTGGCGTTATGGAAACATTAAGATTCGGGTCAAGCCTCTGATAATCGATAAAAACTTTTGCCGTTCCGGATCTTATCGCTGCAGACGGGTTTGCCGGGTCTTTAATCGAAAAATATTTTAACCTGATATATTCCGTATCCGCTATGGTTTTTCTTTCAAGCTGGGTATTGCCTTCGAAACGCTTCATTTCGGAAGCGCCTTTGGTTTTACTGAAAAACCCGCCGAGATTGAAATTTTTATATTTGGTATCGACTCTTAAACCGAATAATTCTTTGGAATAATTCATGAATTCCGTCGTGGGCAGCGACACCGAAATATCTCCGAAAGCCGCTTCCTGCACGAATTCATCCGGTTCGCCTTTATAGACAAGAGAAATGTCTCTTTTGTCGGCAGTATCGTCATAGTCGACATTAATATCCAATCTGCTGCCGACTCTGCCGAAAATCCTCATTTGCAGTTCCTGCTCCATGTTAAGCGAAGACGTATTGCTTCTTTTTCCGGCTTCTTCTTTGTCATATTTGCGCGCGCTGTACTCTATCCCTATAAGTTTTCTTCCCGAAAGCGAAAGATGCGAATCAAAAGGAAGATTCGCCGTAATTCCCGGAGGAATCATATCCGGCGCGGGTATAACAGATATTCCGGCGGCATCGTCCGCCGTCTCCGACAAGTGTCTTCTCTGCCATCTGTCGGTTGAATATCTGAAATTAGGAAATACGCTTCTGTCAAGAAATTCCAAAAACTCCCGGCCCGCCAATTCCTGAGCGGTCGGAAGAGAATATATGTCAAAATTAGGTATGTCTATCCCTGTTAAAAAAAAGGTTCCGGAAGGCTCTATGCTGTGGATATCAGAGTATTTTTTGTCGTAGGAGTCAAACTGCTGGTATATTTCGTCTTGTTCATCAATAAGCGAATATTTTTTTTTATTTTTTATAGCGCTGTAATCTGCCGCAGAACAAATGCCGCAAATAAACATAAATAAAACAATTAACGGCAGTTTATAAAGCAGTTTCATACAGAAAATTATAACGGAAATTGTATGAAATTACAAGGAAAAAATACAATTAACAATTAACAAATAATAATTAATAATTTTTGTGTTTTTGCAAAGCAAAAACCTATTAATATGTTTCGCAAAAGCGAAACACCAACATTGTTCATTGTTATTTGTTAATTGTTAATTGCCGTTAAAAACTGTATTTCACGCCAAGAAGTCCGCCAAGGCTTGAGAGATTGTCCGCAGTTTTCATTGTGCCTGAGGCGTATGCTTTAAAACTTTCGCTTAACTGGTAAGAAGCGTATAAGTTAACTCCGAAAATATCCTGTCCGGTTTCGCTTCCGACAACTTTAAAAACTTCGGTTTGCCCGTTTAATTTTACGTCAAGCTCAGGCAGATATCCGCTGAAAAGCCTGTCATATTCCGCGGAAAGAGATAAATGTAATTTTGACATTTTCATATTAGCGCTTAAGCCGAGCCTGGCATTAGTAACAAAAGTATTTGAACCTTCTATTTCCAAACTCAAAACATTCGCGCCGGTTTCATAAAAATCCTGGTAATGCGCCCAGGAGCCGTTAAGTCCCGCATAAGGGCTTAACGAAAAAATTCCTGAGACGGGCATATTGTAAGAAGCTTCAACGTCGGCTTCCAACAGATAACTTCTAAATTCGGTTTTTGCCTGACGGATACCGCTTCCGCCTACAACTTCAACGCTTCTTGTAATATCGTAAGAATGCCCCTCATAACCGAGAGCGGCTTTAAACTGCCACGCGCTTCTATTCGTCAAAGCATAAGCTCCGCCGCCGTAACTTGTAATATTTCCTTCATTTCTTCCCTGCGAAATGTCCGTCATATTGTAAGTTCCGAAAAAGCCGAGCGTAAAATCCGGAGAAATTTTTGTATCCGCTCCGAAAACTCCGCCGTAATTCGAACTTTCAAAATCTCCCGGAGAATTTATATCGGATTGAAAAACAAGAGAGCCGCCGCCGTCGGCATAAGCCCATATGTTATGGATTTTTCCGTTATCTTCCATATGGCTGAAAAGATCGCGCTTGCTTCTGTTGTGCAGGCTGTAATTCAAAGCGTTGGCTATAAAATAAGGCGCGGTTTCAAGATGCGCGATTTTTTGATCAAGAACGCTCATATCATTAATGGTGTCTATGAGGTTTGCCAAAGGCCTGGAAGCGTTTGCCGATAACGCGTCGTACATTTTCGCGACGTTTTGCTGATTTTTTCCCAGACCGTCCAAACCGGAAAAATTGCTCTGCCTTATGCCGTTTACAACAAGCATAAACTGTTTTTTGTTTGCGTCAAATTCAAAAGTGTATTTTAAATCTTTAGCGGGATTCGGATTGAATTTTTCAACGCCGGAACTGTCAAAACTGGTAAAATTATCAACATAATCCGCATAATCCATTACGCCGTAGCCGCCCTCTGCGTTTACAAGCGTAAACCACAAATTATCGTAAGTCCCGACGCCGGCTGTGACATTTATTGTCCCTTCAAGCAAAGCGCTGCCGTCAACATTAATAATGTCGCAGCCGCCGCTTGAAAATACGCCGAGGTTGAGTTCAGTCCCGGAAGCAAGCGCAAAATCGCCGCCTACGGAAATTGTCTTGGCGGAAGCGGTTTGAACGTTTAAAACCGACCCGTTTGAAACCGACAAATCGTTTAACGACATATTTTTTCCGTCGGCGATGTAGAAAGAAACGCCTTTCAAATCCAAATTCAGCGCTTCATAGCCGCGGATATCGTCATTCATATAAAAATTACCGCCGCCCTGCGCGGTTAAAATATTGTTTATTCCCGATGCGGTTATCGCATCGTTAATATTTACCGTTAGACTTGCGGAAACGTCAAATTGCGCGCCGGCGTTTCCCGCGAAATGTATTGAATTTGCCGAACCGTTCGCGGTGTTTCCGTCAAACATCGTAAGATCGGACGCTGTCTGGTTAAAATAAATTTCCGCAAGTTCAGACGCGTTTGAGCCTTTTAAATAAACCGCTCCGCCGTCAGTTCCGGCCGAATTAGACTTAAATTCAACATCGGTAAATTTAAGCTGCCCTTTTCCCGTCAAATAAACCGCGCCGCCTTCGGCTTCCGACGAGTTTCCTGTAAAGGAAACTTCTTTTTCAAATACGGAGATTCCTCCTTCCTGATATAAAGCTCCGCCTCTGAACCTGGACTGGTTATTTATAAACTCCGAATTGTCCTTAAAAACAAGCGTGCCTTCCGAAGAGTAAATCGCCCCGCCCGAGCCGTTTGTTATGCCTTGCGCTTTATTATTTTCAAATTTGGAAACGGATAAAAAATTTAGCGCCTGCGCGAAAGCGTAAACCGCTCCGCCTCCTGAAGTTATAAGATCGCCCGAAGCGGTGTTATTTTCAAATAAAACGTTTTTAAAATTCATGACCCCGCTTGAAGCATAAACCGCTCCGCCTGAGAAATCAGCCGAATTTGAAGTAAACTCCGCTTCTAACTTTAAATCAAAAAGACCGCTGTCCTGGTAAACCGCTCCGCCTCTTGAGGAAGCAGAATTATTTTGAAATTTTGCCTGGGCGCTTCCGTCAATAATAAACGTTGAATTATATGAATATATAGCTCCGCCGCCGTTTGCGTCCATTCCCAACGCTTTGTTTCCGCTAAACTCAATATTTGAATTTATGTCAAACACGTTATTTCCGAAAGCATAAATCGCTCCGCCGGAAATGGCCGCTTTGTTATTTCTGAAATAACCGGACGTAAACTTGTATTCGCCTTCTCCGTCGTCTCCGTATACAAAGCTGTAAAAAGCGCCGCCGTTTGCGGAAGCTGTGTTAGAACTAAACTGCGCCTCGCCGTTAAAATTAACGGAATTTTTCGCGGAAGAATAAACGGCGAAAGCGCCGCCGTTTGCCTCGCTCTTATTATTCGCAAAAGACGCTGTTTTTCCCGCGATAAAATCAACTTTATGATTTCCTTCCAAAGCCGTCATAATAACAGCTCCGCCTCCGCGCACATTATCAGAAGATACATTGTTTTTAAAAACCGCTCCGCCGTTAAACTCAAGCGCGTTGGAAGTTCCTCCTAAATACAAAGCTCCGCCGTTAAACGCCGAATTTCCGTCAAAAACGGCATTGCCGGAAAAAACCGCTTTACTGTTAACAAAAGCCGCGCCGCCGCCCATAGCCGTAGCAACATTGCCCGTAAAATTTACCGCGCCCGTAAATGTGTTAGTTGAACGCAAAGCGTATAAAGCTCCGCCGGAAACGTCCGTAAGTCCGAGCGTTTTATTTTCCGTAAAATCGGCAGAAGCGTTAAAAGTGAAATTGCTGTCAACGGAATGTATCGCAGCTCCGCCTTCGGGAGCGTTGCCTGTTACGGTATTGGCATGGAAAGACGCGGCATTACTGAAATTAAAAACAGAATCCTGCGCAAAAATTGCGCCGCCGCGCGTTAATGCCGTTGAATTATTATTAAAAACAGCGCTGCCTGCGAAACTATAAGACATTCTGTCGGCATAAATGGCTCCGCCAGAACCAAAACCGGATATAAAGTTTTCGGAAGTATTCCCGTAAAAGTAGGCGTTTTCCGCAAAAACAGCCGTTCCTCTGGCTGAACCTTTGCCTACGCTGTAAATCGCGCCGCCGCCCAAAGAGGCCGTATTCGAGCTGAAAGTTACCGTCTTGTCGAAAGTTATGCTGTCGCCGGCTGAGAAAGAAATTTTATAAACCGCTCCGCCCGAGCCGAGCAAAGATTCATTTTTCTTAAACTCCGCTCCGGACTGAAAACGCAATGTTCCCGTCGCGCTGTAAACCGCTCCGCCGTGACCGTTGATGCCGTCCGCGGAATTGCCGGTTATATTCGCGTATGACGAAAAAGTAATATTCCCTGCCGCGGAGTAAATCGCGCCGCCTTGTCCGTACGCAAAATTACCGGATATATTTGTGTTTGACGAAAAAGCAATATTTCCGGCAGCATTATAAATTGCTCCGCCCGAACCGCCTGCTTTGTTGTTTTGAATATTTGCAAACCCGCTAAAAGTTAAATTCGAAGAAACGCCGCCTTTGTATATCGCGCCGCCTTCGGTTCCCGAAACATTACCGATTATTTCAGCCGCTCCGCTAAAAGCCATTGCGCCGGAACCCGAATAAATAGCGCCGCCTCGCCCGCTTTTTGCCGTGTTTGAGGTTATATAAGCGTTAGAAGAAAAAGTAATATTTCCGCCAGCGCTGTAAACCGCTCCGCCCGAACCCCCTGCCGTATTGCTTGTAAAATATATTCCCGCAAAACTCATCGGGCTTGTGCTGCCTTTATATATCGCCCCGCCGTGTGCATCCAAATCATTTGACGTCGAATTATTATTAAAAGTAGTCGCGGAATTATTGCTGAAAGTAAGATTGCCGCTTGCGGAGTAAATAGCGCCGCCGCCAAGCGTCGCGGTATTTGAAGAAAAATCCGCTTTATCGTTAAACGTTACAGACGTGTTTGAATAAACCGCTCCGCCGTAACCGCCGGACTTATTATTTGTAAATTGCGCAGTCGAAAACACAATAGCATTTGTTCCGGCAGTTCTTTCATAATAAACCGCTCCGCCCGAACCGCCAGCCGTATTTGAATTAAAAACAGACGAATTTCTAAAAGCTATCAAACTTCCCGCTCCGCCTTTAAAATAAACCGCTCCGCCGTCTTTGCCTGCCTTATTGTTTTCAAACAACGATGTGGTGCCAGTGCTGCCTTGAAAAACCGTATTGACACCGTTGTAAAGCGAAGCATAAGCCCCGCCGTAACCGTCCGAAGAATTTCCCCTGAACAGAGTTCCGCTTGAAAAAGTTACATTAATTGAGGGCGCGGAAATACCCGATGTTCCGGAATATCCCCCTATAAAAACCGCTCCGCCGTAAAGATTCGCGCGGGTTGCAGCGTTAATGCCTTCCACGGTATTTGAAATGAGATAAACGTCTTTAAATTCTATGGTTCTGTTTGTCATATAATATGAAAAAGTCGAATTATATATGTCATACGCCGGATAATTGTAATAATAATTTCCGTAAGCCCCGCCTCCTTTTACGGATGCATTTGTGCTTAAAACACGGCCGTTTGTTATCGTCAAATACTCAAAACTATGCTCTATTAAAACGCCTCTGCTCTGAATATACTTTGTAAGAAAAGTAAAAGCCGCGCTTTGTTTATCGGCGTTTATAGCCAATCTATCGCTGTTCGGAAGGTATTCGTATACATCTATCTCCAGCCAAGGAATTATAGGGTGCGGCGCCGTTGACACAAAAACAGCAGTATAAGAGGCAGATTTAACCGAAAATTTAAAATTGTCAGGGCCGTATTGCCAAGTCCATGTGCCAAACCACCCGGTTCTTACCCGTTCATCTTCTTCAACTGCCGCGGGCATTCCGCTGACGGAATAATCGACATCATTGGTAAGTTCATAAGACTTTCCGCCGGTATCGCCTTGAGAGTTCCATGCGGATTTCAAATCGTTTTCATTTACCGCGCAATACGCGGACGAAGCGAAAACAAAAATAAACAACGGCAGCAATAATACGGCTTTTTTTAGTTTCATAAATTCCCCATTATAATTACGAATGACAAATTACGAATTACGAATCAACGGCAAAAGATAAAAACTGCAATTGCGAATTACGAATAAACGGCTGCCTCAAATGGATTTTGGTCTTTGATTCGTCATTCGTAATTCGTAATTAATTTATTCCTCTGTCTGCAATAAATTCGAGCTTATTATTAAAGTTTCGTTTTGCATTTTTTCAATGCCGTCCATAATATTTACCCCGGTCAATATGCGGTATCTGTCTTCGGAAGCCGTCATGAATACCGGCGACCACACAGCCGCCGGATGCACCATAAGCTTTTTAATATCCATATATCCTACTCTTATATTTTTAACGTATTTATTATCGGTAAAATTGACATTGAGGTCGGTATTTTTAGAAATAGAAAGATCCACTATAAAAGCGTTATTATCCGGAACAAGCAGCGAAACCGTTCCTCCGCCGGAATTTCTTACGTAATCGGAATAAAAAGTAGTGTGAACGTACTGGTCAAGGTAAATTCCTGTTACCGCAGACAAATTAACTCTTCCTTTTTCTTCTATCGGCGCCGCTATTATTCTTGAATTTTCCTTGCCGATTGAACCTGTCAAAGAATGAAGCGTAATATTCGCGGCTGTGACATTTGGCGCCGTGTCTCCCAAATATACTGCCGTTATATCGCCGTTTGCTATTACCACTAAATCTTTTCCGGCGTCAAAATAGTCTATCGTAAGCCCGTTGGTAAAACCTTCGACATAAATTCCGCCGTTTAACGCCTCGAGATTTGCCAATACGGAAACAGGATTTTCGCTGTCCAAATAAAGACGCCTGTTTGGTTTTCCTATATCGCCGTTTTGCGAAATAAGCGTAATTTTGTCAGCGTAAATGCCGGAGCCGGCGACTCCCGCGCCGTCCATAATAATATCGCCGTAAGCTTCGGCAAAAACATTGCCGCGTTCCGAAACGGCTTTATTGCCGATAATCAGCGCGCCGTTTAAAATGTTGAAATTTATATTTCCTTCAAACGACCTTATCGCGCCTTTTATGTTTAAGTTACCGTTTTCAACAAGAGATATTATATCTTCTCCGGCTGTAATCGAGCCTTCAATATCCGTTTTCTCGCCGCTTTTCAAATCAACCCCGCCGTTTGCGTTCAAATCGCCTTTCACTATAAGCTCTTTTTTGCTGTCTGCGGTTATATCTTTATCTGCGGTTATATTTCCGGTTATTTCCGTTTTCCCTTCGCTTGAAAGCGCGGCTTTGCCTTCAGAAGAAATCACGCTGCCAGTTATCTTAAGGTCGCTTTCTTCGGACTTCATTTCAATATCGCCTTTAGCGGAAACTGCGGCATTGACTTCAACTTCTTTTTTACCCGTAATATTTATGCCGCCGTTTTTCGAAGTAATATATTGCGTTCCGGTCTCAATTGAACCGGCTGAGACTATATTTATATCTTCAGCTGCTAAAATTTTGTCAGCATAAAGATTTCCGGTTGAGGATAAATCCACCAGACCTTCAGAAGACTCAATTTCTTCAAAATTCCCCTTTCCCTGCGCTTCAATATAAATATCGCTTTTTGCAAAAGCCGAAATTACTTCTTTTACGTCGGCTTTTATCTTATTATCCGCAGCTCCTATCTTATTATTCAACGCTTTCAAAATTAAGTTTTTAGCGGTTATGCGGGAATTTTCATCAAACCCGTATATCGCGCCGTTTTTTGACATAACGGAAATATATTCGCCGGCCGTAAGATTGCCGTAATACAAATCTCTGGAGCCTACATTATTTACATAAATATTTCCGTTTGCAGAAACGTTCAGAATAGCACCGTCCCCGGGGTTCAAAGCTACGCTCAAACCTCTTTCCACGGTTCCCACGTTTTCAGCGGTTATGTTTATAACGCGCGCGTTTATATTTTCATAATCGGAAGAATCGTATCCCGCGCCATAGATATTTCCTTTGGAGTCTATAACTATTTCATTGCTCGCATATAATGAATACAAAGATAAGTTATTATCGGAAGAGATATAAATGCTCTTATCGGCATTAGCCGCTGACGCACTAAGAATGCCCGTCATATCGAGCTTTATTTTATTATCCGAACTTCCTATATTACCGTTGGAGGAACCAAGAAAAACATCTTTTCCGATAATATTCGCATTGTTGCTTAAAGAAGCGTTATATATATTCTCCGAACTTCTTACCATTATATTGCCGCCTGATTTTATTTGGTCTATGTTTATGTCTCTTTGCGAAGCGATATATACGTAACCTTTCGCGTCTATATTCAATTTTCCGGACGCGTTTATGTTTACGTCTTTCTGGTTGGCTATAGTAATGCCGGTGAGTTTTGAAGGATCTCCGGCGTCATCATAATGCCATGTCGTGTTATGGTAATCCGCGCTTGCAAGCAAGAGTTTTTGGTTTTCGTCCAGTTGTGCGAAAGAGAATCCGTTCATGCCTATGTAAAAGCTTTTTTCGTTCAAACCTACAGAACCGCCGGCATTAATAAATACGTTTACGCCGCGGATATTATCTTCTTTAGTATAAACGTCAAACGCTCCAAGTCCGCCGCCGGCTTTCGCGCCGTTCATAGCGTATAAAAGCTGGTCTCTTGTCCAAGTATGATTTTCGTCAAAAAGCCCGAGCTGGTTTTCCCATAAAGCAAGCAGTTCGCTTTTTTTGCGTTCGTCAATGTAAGCGTTCGTATTTATGTCGTGCACGCTTCCGTTTTCAACGGTAAGGCGCACATCTCCGCCGTAAGCATAAACCGCGCTGATGCCTAAATCTCCGGCTGCTCTTTTTATAAGTTTAATATCTCCGGAAGCTGCGGCTTTCAGAGTGTCGGCCTCAATTTCAAGGTCTGCGCCGTTATAGCCGGTTATGGACCCTCTCTTGGACTCTATTTCGGTATTTACGCCTTTTATCTTGCTGCTTGCGCTGTTTGCCGCAATTTCTTCATCGGAAATAAGCTTAAGATCGCCATCTTCGGTAGTTACGCTTCCTATTTTAAAAACTCCGAATTTGCTGTCGTTGGTTTTGGCTATAAGGTTTATGTTTCCGGATCCGCTGTTTATAGCGTTAAAAATTCCGCCTTTCAAACTTACGGTTATGGGATTGTAGTTCCCTATGCCGTTTACGGCTTTAAGCGTAATGTCTTTGCCGGCTATAACCGCTCCGCCGCTTATGCCTTCTATAGCGCCGCCGGTTGATGTAATATTAACATTAGCAGAGTTCCCCGCGTTTATACTGCCTCTTAAGCCTACGTTAGACGCCGAATTAATATTTATGTCTTGAGCGGTTCTGTATCCGTCAAAACTTATCGATATAGGATTGCCGGCTTGTATGCTGTGCACATTATAATTATTGTATCCTTGCTGCGTTGTGACGCGCCTCCAATATGTCTTTACGGAAAATATCCACCAGCCTGAGCTGTATGAACCGTCTACATCGTTTGTAACAATCTCGCCGGTGTCGCCTTTGTATTGATAGTCGTATGTGTATAGCGAGCCGCCGCCGTATGTAATGTATTCGCCTTTTGCAAGAGGATCAACTACTTTCCATTCGCCTGTCTTATCCATTCTGCTTACGTCCGGCACCAGCCAGTCAATCCCCCAAAAACTGTTGTTCTCATAATAATACTCTCTTCTGACGACATCTTGGGAACCCGTAGTCCAAGTATATCTGATATCGGATCTGGGATTATACGTAAAAGTACCGTTATTCGCTCCGTATACGGCACTTTTGCCTCTTTCATTCGTAACCATTTTAATATTAGTTCCGTCAAAAGTATAAGTCGTTTCAAGCGCAACCAATTTGCCTTCATTATTGTATACTTTTGGTTTGGCAAGATCGGTTATTTTTATTTCGCCCTCTATTTTTTTATCGGTATTTATATTGTTAAGTATTATGTCGCTTGAGGAAGTGTTGTTGATCGTCACGCGAGCATAGCCGTCAAGGGCGACAAGTTTCCCATAGCCTTGCGCCGAAGTGTTCATAATGCTTCCGTAAAGATAAAGTTTGCCGCCTTCTATGTTTACGCTTGACACTTCGATATCTCCGGTAAGCACATTATAATATGCCGCAAGGTTTCCGTGGCTTGAATGCAGCTTATATAAAGGGCTGGCCGTGGAACTGTTTTTGCTTAAATAATCACTTACGGCCGCTGCTATGGTGCCGTCGCCGAAATTAAGGCGTATGCTGCCGCCTACAGTCAATGTCCAGTCTTTCACGCCCGCCTGTATAAGGCCGTTAATATCCAAATACGTTCCGCTGATATAGACGTTATTTGCGATTATTGACGATCTGCCGAAGGAAGACTCATCCTGTTTCGTACTGCTGGAAGTGTCGGTTTTAGCATTTTCGTTAGTATTTGCCACCGAATTCCACACATTCCTAGGGTCGCCTCCGACATGGAAAATATAATCGTTTTTCAGCGAACTCTGCACAAAATCTTTTGCCGCGGTTATGTGTATCTCTCTTGCCAGTATGCTGCCTTTGGATTCAATGCTTCCCTGTGAAGTAATGTATACCGAGCCCGCAGGATTTAGTATATCTCCGAGAAGCTCCAAATTAGGCGTCATCTTGGCTGAAGGATAGCCTTCGTTTATTATGCTTATCACTGTCTGGGAACCGTCGCTTTTGTTTGAAGAAAGATTTAAATTTCCGTATTTGCTGCCGGTCTGCAGAATATGATTTACGAAAATATCGCCGTTGGCGTCGTCTGAAATTAAAATGTCGTTAATTCTTAAAAAGTGGTCGCTGTTATTTACAATTTCCACGGTTGCCTGAGCATTGGCTTTTAATAAACCGCTTCCGGCAAGGCTGTTCATCTCTATTTGAATGTCTCCCCTTCCGGCAGCCATATCGGCTAACTCTATATAAGGAACATACGCTCCTTCATATATATCAACCTCTTTGCCGTTTACGGTTTCGCGGAAACCCAAAGAGACAAGCTGAGCGTCAAGACGCGCTATTTCCATGTTTATCGCTCCCACTATCTCATCGGACGCGCCGTACTCGCCCCTTAACTTTATAAGAGCTTCTTTCTGTTTAATAATATTGTTGACAAGGTTCATTATCCCGGTTTCATACTCTACCGTAGTTTCTTCGTTTCCGAAAACCACATAAACAAAGTCGCCAACGCCGTCTGCGTCGGCATCCGGCCCTTGGTTAATAGTTATGCGAATATCGTTGTTTGCTCCCGCTATAACTTTTCCGTCAACGGTTAAAAGCGAGTTTACGTTTCTTTCAATTTTTCTGTCGCTTTCCTTTGTGGCTACTTCACCCAAAGGCGTGTATATGTTCAAAAAGCCTCTTTCTTCGGAACGCCCTTCGGTTGAGCCTATGTTAACGTTTTTGCTGCTTTTTAACTCCGCGCCTGAATTTACATTGACTTTGTCGTCAACGTTAATTATTGAGTTAGCTTTTGATCTGGCGTCTATCGGTATAACCGCCATATTGTAAATTTCCGTAATAGATTTGCTTTTGTAAAACGCCCAGCCCTCTATTTCCGCTACTCCTATTCCAGGAGTCTGGCTCTTTGAGAGATTAAGATTTATATCGCCCGCAGCGTAAATATCGGCTCCGGTTAAGAAAGTTATATTATTTTTTATATTTGCAATGCTGTTGCTGTTTCCCTGAACGCCGCTTATAAAAGCAACCGCGTCTATATATGTCTGGGTATCTAAATTCTGGTCGGATTTTGAATTTATCGTAAAATCTTTTCCGGCGTAAATTTTGCCAGCGAAAGCCGCTTCCGTATTTGAGTTGTTTGTGACCGATGATTCCACGGCTGAAACGGACGCGCCGGCAACCGTTTTAAGTTTTGTCAAATCTACTCCCGTAGAATTGTTGTAAAGGTCTATAACAAAAGCGCTGTTTTTATCGGCGTCTTTTTTAGTGGTGATATTCGTATCCTTGCCGAAATTCACTCTCGCGTCATTATAAATATCAGTTATGCTTTTCGCGAAGAAACCGCTTGCTACAGCGGCCGATATGGCGTCTATATTCGCTCCGGAACCGGATTTGTTGAATATATTTGAGGACTTTATCGCGATATTGTTAGCCGTAATATTAGTTTTTCCCGTTATATCCACATTGGTGTCGGAGTCTGATTTATTGTAAAGTTCTATAACTCCGACAGTAAGCAATCCGAGGCTTGCCGAATCGGCAAAAGAGTTTTGATTGGATACTGATTTTGCATTTACGCTTAAATTTTGGGCGTATATGTTTGAAGCATTTGTTCCGCCAATTATTACTTCATTGAGAGAATTATTATCAGTGGTGCTCACTACGCCGCTGACACTCAAACCTCCTACGTTTCCGGACTGGGATTTCGAAAAAAGATTCGTGACCGCGCCGGAGTTAACTTCAATTTCGCCGGTTCCGGTTTTATTGTTGTTTACGTCGGAATCGGCAAAAATACTAAGCCCGCCGCCAAGCTGCGCTTTTGTGTTAACCGCCGATTTATTCTTTAAAACAACGCCGCCTATAGCCACAAAACCTGCGGTTAAAGTCACTGCTTCGGCTTTTTGTGAAACATAGCTGTCAGACAAAACGCTTAATTTATCGGAAACCTGAAAAACGCTGTTATCTTTAAGCGAAGAAACAACATTTCCGCTGACTGAATTATCTATCCATATGCCGTTTAGCCCTATAAGCCCGCCTGAACCGCCTATCGCTTTCGCGTCGGATGAAGCGTTATGATAAGCTTTTACCGTAACATTTTTGGCTTTTACGGTATTATTAGAACCGATATAAGCGTTATTCGAAAGATTTATGCGGCTTACTGCAACAGAAGCGGCAATAGCAAGCGCGCCGACTGCGACTCCTGCGAAATTAGCGTTTACCGCAGTATTTCCGTTAGTTAAAACATTCAAATTATAAAGATTTAATTTTGAGCCCGCACTTGTGTATGCGTTTAAATTATCCGTAACGTCCACTACAAAAATATTTGCCGCTGCCGCTCCGGCTCCGCCTGCCGCGGAAACCATATTTACTTCGACATCATTGTCTGTCTGCGCTTTTACGGTAAGGCTGTTGACCGTAGGATTAACGGCGGATTGGTCTCCTATAATCACATTGCTTCCTATCAGGGCATTGGTTCCGCCGTCTTTATTGACAACTCCGACGACAGCGCCTGCCGCCACATACCCGGCCGCAATATTAATAAAATTCGAATTGATATAAGAATTTGATTTTGCCAAAACGTTAATATCGCGCGCCTTGTTTATTATTGAGCCGGCATCGATATAAGCGTTAGTTATATTATTGGAATTTATTACCGCTACGCCGGCATTTATGCCCGCGAATGCTCCTATGGCGCCCATATAAATGTCGGTATCGTTTGCAGTATCGGAATTTGCCGTAATATTTATATCGTTTGCCGAAATTTTTCCGCTTATGCTTGCTTCCGTGCGGGTTTTTAAACTCTGAACGGCTACCGCCGCGTTTACGGCGACAGCTCCGACCGAACCCGAGCCGATTGTAGAGTCTATAACGGTTTTATCGCCTGCCGAGACATTTACATCTCCGGATGCCTTAACGTCTCCGTCAATGTAAGCGAAAGTGCCGTTTTTACGCGGAGGAGCATTGTAAATTTCCATGTAATCGGAATCAAAACCGTCAATGTTATTTGCATCTATAAGCCCGCCGCCGCCGATATCACTTTTACCTAACATGTTACTCATTTTCATGCTGTCGCTTATGCCTTTATCGGTATCTTTAAGATAAGTGCCGGTATTAGGATCTTCCTCGGCGTCTTCCTTTGCTCTATTGTCCGTGTCAACATTTCCGCCTACAACTATAACGTCAACCGTAGCGGTAACGCCGACTAATCCTCCTGCTCCCGAAACAACTATATCTTTTATCTTTTTGTCATTTTGCGCGTCAACGCTCACATTGTTGCTTTTCTCAATATTAATTCCGCTTCCTATGCCTGCTGTAACATTATTATTATATACTCCTACGGAAACTCCCGCCGCAACGCCCGCAATGCCTCCTGCAGCGCTTATATATATTTTGTCCACTTCCAAAGTGTTTTTCGCGTTGACGGTTATATCTTCTTCCGCGTTTAAAGTATAAGTTTTCCCGTCAGTGCTGATTATACGGGCAAAGGTATCGGTATTGTTTACGCTTACTCCGGCAGTTATTGCCACTCCGGCTATCCCTGCGCCGAACGACGCAAGATTAGCGAAAGTTTTTTGATATCCTTCGGCGTCAAGCCTTATATTTCCCGAAGCCGTAATATTTGAGTTTACAATTTCGGCTATTGTGGAATTCGATATGATGCTTGCAAACACGGTTCCCGACACGCCGGCGTAAAACCCGACTGCGGCAGTTCCCATAGCTATGCCTATTTTGCCTTTTACAGGGTCTGCTTCGCCTATAATGACCGTGTCTTTAGCTTCAACCGAAACGTCTCTGGCGGTTACATTGCTGTTTTTTATGTAGGCTGTGTTTTCGCTTTGATTTACGCCTACAACAACATTGCCGGCTACGCTTGCTCCGCCCGAAAAAGCTCCGCTTACAACTGCTGCCGCGTATTTTTCCGTATTTTTAGTTTTTACTTCAACATCGCCTTTAGCGTTTATCATCTTTGTAGAAGCGCCTGAATTATCTATATAAGCTTTAACTTCATTATTCATGGTTTCGAAATCAGCCGCAACTCCTATAGCGGCGGTTCCCGAAACCGAAACCGCGCCGGCAATGGTTGTCGCGTTGGTTTCATTTTCCGCGATAACGCTTATGCCCGAGTCGTTATTATAATCAGCCGCCGTACTTGCGTCATAATCTTTATTTATATCGCTGTTTTCTATTTTCGCGATTGAAATTCCGTCTATAACAGAACCTGTAATCCCGCCCGCTACCGCTACCGTGCCGGAGCCGGCTATAGCGGCATTGAATACAAAAATATCGTCAAGTATGTTCGACTTTACGGCAAGCCCGCGCAATCCGCCGAAAGAAGAAGAGCTTAACGCGTTCCCCTTGCCTTTCGCGGTAATATCCGAATTTGTAACGCTCGCGTATGACCTGCTGCCTACAAAATGCAAACCTACGTTGCCGCCAACGCCTACGGTACCGCCTATAGCGGCCGCTCCGCTGTAAAGATTAATATCATTTCTGCTGTCAGCCAAAAGCCCTATTGAACCTTCCGAAATTATAGAAGAATTTTTTATATATGCGTTTGCTTTGTTGTGAACAAGTCCTATTCCCGCCGCGCCGGCAACGCCAACGGTTCCCGCGCCGCCTAAAGCCGCTATAATAAGCTGTATTTCGCTTTCGGAAAGAGCTTTAACTTCAATGTTTCCTTCATTTTCAATTTCAGCGTTTTCTATAAAAGCTTCCGCCGAATTGCTTAAAGAATTAAAACCGACGCCAATGCCTATGCCTACATTGTTTCCTATACCCGCTGCTCCGGCAATCGCAAAAATATAAGAATCGTCTTTGGCTGATAAAGATATATCCTGAGCTTTTATCGCTTCCAAACCTTTTCCTTTTATATAGCTTTGCGTTTCATTGCCTATAACGTTGACATTGACCGTTACCGCAGCGCCGACTTGTCCCAATCCGACGCCTACTGAGCCTGCGATAGATCTTATGTCGGACGAATTTACAGCGTCTAAAGAAATATTATTTTTCGTTACATCATCGGTAAGAGATATGTCTGAATCTTCTATATATGAACTTGTATTATTATTTAAAATATTGACGCCTATAGCCGCGCCTATGCCTGCCGCGCCAAGCGCTATGCCCGCTGCTCCCGCTATAGCAAAAATATTAGAATCGTCATATGAATTTATTTTTAAATTTCCTTTTGACGTAATCTTCGAATTTTTAATATATCCCTGCGTTTCGTTATCGGTTAAATTAATTGAACCAGAGCCCGCGACAGCTACGCCGTCGCTTGAGAAAGAACCTGCAAGGCCGACAGCCACCGAAACAATGCCCGCTTCGCTTTTTGCGTCCAGCGTTATATCTCCTTCATTGTCAACAGTTGAATCTTCTATATAAGCTTTCGCGTTATTTTTAATCCAGCTTATGCTGCCTGCGCCGGCTACCGCAACTCCGGTATCGGCATCGGGAGAGGTAAGGCTTACTCCACCGGTCGCGTTTACTATATCGCTGTCTTCTTTAGCGATAATTTCCAAGTTTTGCGTTCCGGTATAGTCCGAACCGCCTTCAATGGACGCGTTTGTTTCGCCCGTAATATTCGAAACTCCGGCGCTGCCGGAAATAGCTATACCGAAACTGCCGGAATCGCCCGAACCGCCGCTTGTTCCGGAAGAAGAATCCGCCATATTATTCTTATCCGGATTATCAGCCTGCTGCCCGCTCTTTGAAGAGTCCTTACCCGCGTAAGCCGCCGCTATGGCATAAGAATGTATAAGCCCGTCGCTTAAGGCATAAAGCTTAGCGTTTTGCGAATTGTTTATAATGGAATCTATTATTTTTGCATTGGTATTTTTTGTAATATCGTTTACCGTTACGGAAGCGCCCACAGCAGCCGTCTCAGACATTGAAAGGCTGCCAGCTATGTTAACTAAAAGCGGAGTATATTTCGCTTCAATATTAAGTTTTCCGTCCGTAAGATTTCCTGTTTCAATTTTTATATCCGAACTTTCTATAAAAGCGTTTACATCACTGTCAACTTTAAGCCAATTGAAAACGCCCTGAAGCCCGAAAGTTTTGCTTGATCCGCCGGCTATACCTATGGTAACATCCAAATGGTCATAATCGGCTTTAACGTTCAAGTCATTGGCATAAAGCTCAGTCCCTTCAATATAAGCGTTTGTTTTTGTTTTATACCATACCTGATTATAAGTTCCGCCTACCCCAACATCAGACCCGCCCTGCCCCAAAGGACTTTTATAAGAATCGCCGAAAATTCCGCCGACGGTTACGCTTGTGGTTTTGGATTTCGCTTCAACGTTTACGGACTGCTCGTCGGTTCTTAAAGAAGAGCCGTCAAAAGCATTGTCTTTTTGATTTACTTTCGCGTCTTTTATATAAGCTTCCGAAGTGAAATCGTAATTTGTGATATTAACCGCGCCGGAAGCCGTAACGCTGAAATCTGACCCGCCTTGCTTCTTGTCGGACGACCCGTTATTATTTTCACTGTTATCTTTTGACTCGCCTTCCGGAGCAGAAGACCTTACCCACGTATTTACGAGATCGTCTTTTAAGCTCGTAACTATTTTTTCTTCCGTAGTACCTTCGCCTTCTTTCGTCGTACTTGATATTTTTTCAAAAATTTCTTTCCCTGTATCTAAACCCGGATTGTCTATAAATTTCTCAAAAACGTCAAACCATTCGGA
Organism: Candidatus Endomicrobium neocapritermitis; assembly: GCA_009778325.1. Classification (GTDB taxonomy): domain Bacteria; phylum Elusimicrobiota; class Endomicrobiia; order Endomicrobiales; family Endomicrobiaceae; genus Endomicrobium_B; species Endomicrobium_B neocapritermitis. The sequence continues at coordinate 57,710 of WRJZ01000044.1, forward strand.
TTTAAAAGGCATTTCATGGTTTGAAGATATGTTAATTTTTTTGCCCGCGTCTATAGAAGCGCCGTCTTGGACAACAGCCGTAACTTTGTCTTCATAGGTTCCTATTACCACGGCGCCCGTGCCTTTAACCGTAGAATCCTGCGAGCCTTCGACTTGGGCGTCCACAAATTGCTTTATGTTCGCGTTTATAACTTCTGCTTTCATATTTATGTCGTTTAAAGCTTCAACTTCGGCGTCAGAGCCGGAAATTTCAGCCGCAGCGGTATTTTTAACATCGGCATAAAGAACGGCTCCCGCAAGAGTTATGGTATTTCCGTCATCACTGCTTCCTTTTTCTTTTTTAACCCCGCTGTTATCATTTGCGTCTTCGGATTTGTCGTTTGTTTTTTTCTGAAGATTGCTGTCCTTGGTATCTTTTGATTTCGAATTTTGCCCTTCTTCTTTGTCTTCGTCCTTCTTTTTATCTTCTTCGCTTTTTTCATTGCCGGTGCTTGCAGAAATATTTTGTTTAGTATTTTTAGAATCTATTTTTGAATCTATATTGACGTCTTTGCCGGCTTTAACTTTGCCTTTTACCGAGGCCGTATTTTCTACTTCGGCTAAATTTACGCCGACGGTAAGACCCAGATTTGCTTTTTTGCCCGCTTTGGTTTCAACCGTAAGAGAAGTGTCTTTTTCAGTGTTTGCGTTTATGGAGATATTTTCTTTGGCTTCAAGGTCGGCATCTTTGGAAATGTTTATTGAAGTTGTACCTTCTATATAAGATACGCCTACCGCTCCGCCGAGTTCAACGGTATCTCCGAAAGCGTGCGAAGTTGACTTTGCCTCAACTTCCGAAGTTATTTTGTTTGTTGCTTCTATATTAATATCTTTATCTGCTTTCAGAGTAGCTTTGCCTATGTCTATTGCCGATTCAGACAGGTTAACCGCTACGGAAGCCGCTAAACCTTTAGCATCGGTCTTCACGGTTGTCTGGGATTCAACGGAAGTTTTAATATTTATATCGTTATCGGCGTTAATCTTTGTGTCGCCGCTTATATTAATATTTGCCGAAACATCGGACTTGGCAACTTTGCCTTTTATGGCGTCTTCGGTTAAGTCGCCGATAAGATCTAAAACTTTATTTGTAACAGCTAAAGCCGTATCAGTCAAATCTCTGATTTCTATAGTATCTTCTAATTCCTTATAATCATATTTATTTTCAGCGCTCGCTTCTATTGTAATGTCTTTGCCTTCAATTTCCGTGTCCGATATGTCTATGAAAGCTTTTCTTGTGGATATAAGTTCGGCTCCTTTGTCCGAAGCCTTAACCGTAACATCGCCTTTTGTCGTGCCGTCGCCTACAGACTTTATTATGGAATCCTTTATTTCTATTCCCCTGCCGGATATGTTTATATCTTTAACGGCTTCAATGTTCTTAGTATTTATTTTAACGTCCGGGTCTGCCGCGGTGGAACGCCTGTTGTCGCCTTCCGAAGCTATCTTTATATCTTTTCCTGATTTTATCGAACCGTTGATATCCGCGTTATTTACAAGGTCGGTATAATTGACCGGTACGCCTATTGCCAGTTTTGCCTTACCATCACCGCCGCCATCGCCATCGCCGCCTTCGGCTTTTTTCTTTGGGGCAGTAGCTTTTGTTTTTATATCTTTCTCCGATATAACGGAAATAGTCGCGTTTTCTTTGGCGTCTATTTTGCTGTCTGCGTCAAACTCTACCGCAGTATCGGCTATTGACACTGAAAGGGCTACAGCTCCCTTATATTTTTCGTCCGATTCGGACTTTGCTTCCACTTCCGAAGTAATTTTTGATTTTGCTTCCACGGTTACGTCTTTTTCCGCGTTCAACTCTGTTTTGCTCAGATTAATTTTAGACTCGACAAGATTTACTCCGGCGGCAAGAGCAAGATTTTTTGCTTCAGCCTTTGCGGTTGCCTGAGAATCTGCAAAAGTTTTAATGCTTATATTATTATCGGCGTTAATAACAGTATCGCTTATATTAATATTCGCCGTAACATCCGACTTTGCGATTTTGCCGCTCACGGCATTTTCGCTTATTTTATCAACAAGATCCAAAACTTCATTGACTGTTCCCAAAATTCCGTCAGTTAAATCGTTCACATTTATAATAGAAGTAACGTCGTCATATGTATATTTGTTTTCCGCCGTTGCTTCTATTGTAACGTCTTTGCCGTCTATTTCGGAGCCTGATATATCTATAGTCGCCTTTCTTGTGGATATGAGTTCCGCTCCCTTATCTTCAGCGGTAATTTTAACATCGCCTTTTTCCGTAGTGTCGACGGATTTTATTTTAGAATCTTCTATTTTTATGTTTTTGCCGGCTATTTCTATATTTTTTTTGGCTGTGATATCCGCATCTTTTATTCTAACGTCTTTTTTAATGTCATTATAATTGATAGCTAAACCTACGGAGATTTTATTGTCTCCTTCGCTTTTTTTGGCATCCCCTTTTGTTTTTATGTCTTCTTCATTTACGGCGGATATTGCCGCGTTATTGTCGGCCGTTATTTTAGTGCCGTTGTTAAGGTCTACAGATGTATTGGATATCGCCACTGAAACAGCCACGGCCGCGTTAAGGTCGTCGGAAGTTGACTTAGCTTCCACTTCCGAAGTAATTTTTGATTTGGCTTCTATGGTTATGTCTTTTGCGGACAATTCGGCTTTTTTGATTTCAATATTGGAATTTACAAGATTTACTCCGGCGGCAAGGGCAAGACTGTCCGCTTCGGTTTTTACCGTAATCTTTGAATCGGCCGAAGTTTTTATATTAAGCTCTTCCTGAGCGGTTATTTTAGTGTTGTCTCCTATGCTTATCCTTGCTTTTACATCCGATTTCGCAAATGCCGCATTTAACGACCCTTCGGTAGCATCGGAAATTTGCGTCAACAGGCCTCCTACGGTGTTTAGAATTCCGTCTGTACTCAAATCAAAATTCATATTACTGTCATTCGTGCTGCTGTCATCATAAGTATTTTCGCTTTCAGCCGTAATGTTTACGTTTTTACCTTTAAGTACAACATTATTTCCTATATCTATTGAAGATTCCGCTGTCGCGCTTAGAGTTCCCGCTCCCTTGGCGGAGGCTTCCAGAGTTATATCACCCCAGTTTTTGCCTGCCTCGGAAGTCGAAGCGTCTATTGTTACGCTATCTCCAATAGTAATATTCATTGCTTTCATCGTTACGCTGCCGGAATCTTCTCCTGGTTTCGCGGTAAAAAGATTGGCTCCTGACTTTATATTTATGGAATCCGCGGCTTCAAGAAGATAATTTGCTCCGCTTAAATACGTAGCATAATCTCCCGTTACATTTATAATAATCGGGTCAATATAAACATTTCCCATAAGACCGTATTTGGCATAAGCGTCAAAAATTCCGCCGTTTAAGTTTACCGTCCTTTTTCCGCTCAATTCAATAAATCCGCCGTTGCCGGTAAGGCCGCCTTTTGCTTCAATCAAAGCTCCTTTATTAAAAGTTGCGTCATTATCCGCAAATATAAATATTTCTCCGCCTGAAGAGTTCAATCCGCTTCCGCTTGAAGATATATGCGCGCCGTCAAGCAGCTCTATATCATTTTTAGCCGTAATGCTTATGTCCGCCCCGTTGACGCTGTCATGGCCGTCGGCTATTATTTTGCCGCTGATTACCGCGTCATTTTGGGATTTTATAAGTATTTTGCCGTCTTTTATTACAACTTCCGTGTCTTTTACCGTTTCAAGATTTACTATATCGGACGCTTTTAAGGTTTTTATTTCGCCTGTTTTAGCGATTTCAACGTTACCGCCGTCTATTCCTACGCCGTCATAAGCGTTAATTTTTCCTTTAACCGATATTGTTCCGCTGGGATTTATAGGCATATCTCCGGCAAGAATCGCTTTCGTTATCAAAGACGAAACCGATTTATCGGAACTTATCACGGAATCCATAAACTCTTTTGTCGGAGTTGCAAGCGTTAAAGCGCCCACGTTTACTATGCCGCTTTGGCCTATCATTATCCCGTGCGGATTTAAAAAGAAAACGTTCCCGCCTATTTTGCCGTTTTTAAACGCGTTTAACACGCCGTTTATCTCGGTTGCTTGGTCGTGCACTAAATTGACAAGATTATTCATGTTTTCTTTTAAATGGAGATTAACAGTTTTGTCCTTCCATACGTTAAACTCTTTAAAAGAATTAAATCCGGTTTTCCCGGAAACGGTATTTGTGTGAATGTCTGTAGTATTGCCGTTTACGTTAACGCTTGTGTCGGTTTTACCGTCGGTAACTATCATCTGCGCAAACCCGGTTTGCGAGCATAAAAATGCCGCCGCGACTACCCATGCAATAATCTTTTTCTTCATTTGAAACTCCTTGTTAAAAAATAATTACGAATTACGAATGACGAATTACGAATCAACTGCAAAGACAACTACAATTGCAAATTATGAATTTGTGATTTTCGTTCCGCCTTTGATTCGTAATTCGTAATTGCCGTTCTAAATTCTTGCCGATATTATAAATAAAATTTTATTTGGGTCTATTTCGTAATATTCGTGTCCGCCCAGAGGGAATGCCCATGTTACGCCGGCGTCAAAATGGTTAAACATTCCGAATTTTATGCCCACGCCTATGCTGTAAATATAATTTTTGTAATCGTTCGGCCAGTTTGCGTTTTCAGCAGGATAAACTATGCCGTAATCGCCGAATATGAATGCTTTTAAATAATCTAACCTTTTTATCTTGGGAGAGTTCATATTGTATTGAAATTCGGCGTTTGTGTTTATGCCGTCTTTACCCATAAGCAATCCTTCGCTGTAACCGCGTACGGTATTTGCTCCGCCTATGCTGAACTGCTCGGAAGAAGGAACCGTGTCAAAAGCCGCCTGGCCTCTGATTTTTAAATTAAATCCGAAATTTCCGAAAAAAGCCGCGTAAAATTCCCCGTAGTAATGTATTTTTTCAAAGTTTGTTTCGCCTTCTATGATTTTTAACCCTTGCGAATAAGAGAGAGAATTATAAACGTATCCGAAGCTTGTCATATAACTGTTATCCGCGCTTAAAGATAAAACGTCGGTTTTTGTGTTTTGCGTAAGATAACCGGATATATAGCTCGCGCCGTTTTTGGTAACGGCGTTAAACGTAACATTGCTTACGGTGACTTCCCGTACATAAACAGGTTTTTGTATATATATATTCGCGCTGTAATAATCGCCTTCAATTTCAAGCGTATGCAAAGGTCCTGCTATTATTTGAGTGTTGGAGTAATCAAAACCGGCGCCGACTCTTGCGCCGAATAACGGTTCCGGTATTTCATATGAAGTAAAAAAAGCTTTTGAGCCTTCCGAAAAAACTCCGCCCAAATTGAAAATATCGCGGTAACCCGTTAAGCTTCTTATCGAACCGAAAACTCCGCCTCTGTATAAGCCTGTCTCTCTTTGTCCGGCATTATCGCCGAAAACGTTTAACGAATATCTGTTAGGCTCGTCTATAACCAAATCCACGTCGCTTGTGCCGAAAACTTTGCCGGGCGAAAGGACTACTCTGGCCTTCGCGTCGTTTGAGGCGTTGAATTTCATTACCTGCCTGTTTGTTTCCAAAGCGTTCAGATTATCTATTCTGTCAAACTTTACCCATCTTCTTATATAGTTTATGCTGGTAGTTTTATTTCCCGTTACGGTTACTTTATCGACTATGCCTTCAACGAGGTTTATAAACAAAATTCCGCCTGTTATGTCCTGCTCTGAAAGAAAAGCCTGCGAAGAAATATAACCTCTGAGCATATATTCGTTATTTATTGTATTAACTATATTATATATGTCGTTTATGCTTACTTTCGTGTTTTCGTATTTGTCCCTTATTTCGTCAAAAAAACTTTGCGGTAAAACGTCGCTTTGTGAAAACTTTATTTCATGGAGCATTATAATTTTTTCGTCATTTTTGTCTTTGGCTTTGATTTCTTGTTCAGGGAGTCCTATTTTTTCAATTTCCTTGTCAAAATCTTCTCGCTTTTGTTCTTCGCTGCGTTTATTTTCCTGATATTCTTCTTCAAGGGAAGAACTTCTTCTTTCGGCATCAATATCCGATTGCAGCCTTGTCGAAGGCGTAGTTTGCGCATATAAAGGCGCGCAAACCGAAATAATAACAGCCAATGCGGTAAATAATCTAATAAAACGCGTCATTTTAACTCCCATGATAGAAGTTGGGATGTTGAGAAGCTGGGAAGCTGAGCAAAAACAAAGCCTTTGCCCAACTTCTCAACCTCTCAACTTCTCAGCTTCTTTTATTATAAATTCAAAATCACAAATTACAAATAAAACCCATTTAGAGCGCCTATAACGTCAAAGAACGAAGAAAATAATTTCTTCGTTCTTTAGAGCTGCTCCTGGGTTTCGATTTGATTTTCGTTTAAAACTTCTTCTTCGCTTTGTTTAGCCGTAATTTCAAGAGGCTGGTCGGAGGCTTCAGAAGCGGATTTTCGCTGCTGTACTACGGACAAAGCGGCTATTGTGGCTTTGCTTGCCCCCGAGTTTACCGCTGCCGCCTCTTCTATTTTTGAAGTAAGCAAAAGCTCAACCCTTCTGTTTTTCGCGTAAGCCTCAGGCGTTTCCCCATCGTCAACAGGCAAATCATCGCCGAAATAATCAAGGTAAATATGTTCCTCTGAGATTCCCAGGCTAATAAGTAAATTTTTAACCGCATTAACGCGCTTTTCGCTTAAAATTACATTGTTTTCTTTAATGCCCGTCTTGTCCGCAAAGCCGGTAAGGTAGGCTTCGGTGTCTGAAACAGCCGAGAGTTTGGCTGTCCGCATTATTGAATCTTTGGAGATAAGGCTGAGTTCATCGGAGTTTACGTCAAAATAAACGGTAATTTTGTAACCTTGTTCTTTTACTATGTCTCTGATGGAAACTCTTTCATCTTCGGAAGGTTTTGGTTTAAAAAAGGAACAGCCGCTTGCGGCAAAAAGAAACAAAAACGAAACAAAAACGTAAAAATAGCGCATAAAACCTCTTTTTCAGATAATTTAAACAAAAATAGAATTTATACGGCGGATTCTTAATTTTGAACGGTAAATCAGAAAATGTTTTAATTGCAAGTATTATTCCATCGAAAATTTATTTTTCAATACGTTTTGGAATGAAATTGTATCGCATTACAAGCAGAAAGTCAAGAAATGCAATTCAATTAAATGTTTACTTTCGGCTACTAAATATATCAAAAAATAAAATTTTCAATGCAGAAGCTCAGCGGCTCGGAAGTTCGGCAGCTCAGCAAAGACAAAAAAGACAAAAGATTTGTTGTTGCCGTTACCGAGCTGCCGAACTTCCGAGC
>WRJZ01000045.1 GCA_009778325.1 Candidatus Endomicrobium neocapritermitis
GAGCCGGGGCGCTCACCGTCTCGCGCCCGCTCGCAGACACGTCCTCCTTATTCGTCGGACGCTCGCCCTCTCCCGCAAGGGGCGAGGGAGAATACTTTTTTGTCGTTGATTCGTAATTCGTCATTCGTAATTCGTAATTGCCGTTTATCACCAGTTTTTCCCGCCCTGCTCAAGAACCGTCCTCACAGGTTTATTCTTTATTTTGTCGGCATTCTTATCTGACTCATTATAATAATTTAATATTGTATCAATATGCGCATAGTTATCTTCTTCCTTTTTTCCGGCGTTCTCTTTTCGCGCATCTTTATTAAGCTCTTCTTTTTCTTTTTGCAGCTTTTGCTTTTCTTTCTCTAAAGCCTGCTGTTTCTGCCACTGCTCTGAAATTTTCGCATTATTCCGTTGTATTTGTCTATCTATATTTTTTTGAATCTCTTTTTGTTTCTCTATCTCTTTTTTAAGCTCTTCTTTTATCCGCCTGCTTTCCGGAGTATCATCTTCCTTTTCTAAATTATTAAGCTGCTGCTCAAGTTCTTTTTGTCTCTGCTGCGAAGCTGTTTTATCTTTTGTAAGTTCTTTATTTTTAGCCGCGGTTTCCGCTTCTTTACGCATGGCTTCTTCTCTCTGAAGTTCGTTTTGTTTTTGCTGTTTAGCGTTATCATCAATTTTTTCTTCCGCGCTTTTATCATTTGATGACGGCTCGGATGAAGATTTTGCTTTCTGCTTTTGCGCATTCTCTTTTTGTTCTCTCTGCTGCGCCTCTTTAAGCTGCTTTTCAAGGTTCTTTTCTTCATCTTTGAGACGCTTGCTCTCTTTTGCAAGCTCCTGCTGCGTTTGCTGTTCCTGCTGTTTCGCTAAAGCGCTTTCATGCTCTTTCCGTTCTGCCTGCTCTTCTTTGCTTCTCTGTTCTTCAATTTCCTTTTTCAGACTTTCCTGTTCTTGACGGCTTCTTTCTGAATCCATCTGCTTCTGAAGTTCTTCCCTGTTTTTCTTTGTTTCTTCTTTCTCCTGCCTGCTTTCGCTCTTTTTTTGCCCGGCTTCCTGCTCCTTCTCTTTTGACCTGTCAGATTGAAATTTATTTTCTTCCTGCTGCTGGCGGTTTTTATCAAGATTTTTTTGGGTTTCGTCTTTACTTTGCTGCGGCTGTTTATTTTTTTGTTTCATTAAATTCTGTAAAAATTCAAGATTATATTTGGAATCTTTATCCGACGGATTTATTTTAAGAGCGTCTTTATATAATTTTTCCGCTTCCCCGTATTCATTATTTCTGAATTTTACGTTCGCGATATTATACAGTATCTCGGCTTTGTCGGAATTTGAAAGATTATATTTTTGCAGTAAACTCTCATAGAGTTTTTCGGCTGTTTCCATATCTCCGCTTTTATACGCGGCTCCCGCCGCGTTTTTTACTATATTAATATTATCGGGATGTTTTGCGGCTTCGTTATTTAAAATTTCAAACGCTTTCGCAAAATCATCTTTATTGAATGCGTCCACGCCGGCATTATTGCTTTTCACGCCTCTTGACGAAAAAAGATATAGCGCCGTAAACGCCGCCAGCAAAAAAATGATAATTAATATTCTTATCTTCATTTTTTACTCTTAACCGTTTTCGGATAAACAAGTTCTATTATAAAGGCAATTAACGCTAAAAACAGAAATATTTGGAACCTGTCATGCCTGCCGCTCTCTTTTACTTTGCCTTGAGAATCCTTGCCGAGAGTTTGCAGCTCTTTTATGATATCGGCAAACACATCTGCGCTGCCGGAAATCTCAAAATATTTACCTCCGGTTTCCGATGCGATTTTTTGTAAAAGCGCCGAATCCAGCCTGCTTATAACGGTTTTACCGTTACTGTCTGTTACATACCTTATCAATGCTCCGGAAGAATCTCTTTCCGGTATGGGAGCGCCCTGAGCCGTCCCTATGCCGACGGTTATAATTCTTAAATCGGCTTTCTTTGCCGACTCTATCGCCTCTTTTGTTTTTTCGTCGTGGTCTTCCCCGTCGGTAATTAAAATCATTACTCTTGAATTTGACGGTTTGCCGTTTAAAGATTTAACGGCAAGCGTTATCGGAGCGCTGAATTCCGTACCGCCGATAGGAAGATCTCCCGTACTCACTCTCTGCAAAAACATTTTAACGGCTTCAATGTCATAAGTCATTGGGCACTGCCACATTGCCATAGAGGAAAAAACAATAACTCCGATTTTATCGCCTTCACGCTCTGTTATTATCCTGGACATAAGCACTTTTGCCCTTTCAAGCCTGTTAGATTTTACGTCTTCGGCAAGCATGCTTTTTGACACATCCAAAGCCAGCACGATTTCAGAGCTTGTTCTTTCTGTCTCCGTGTCTTTATTACCGTATTGCGGGCGGGCTAAAGCAAGTATAAGAAAAATAAATCCTGCAAACAAAGCGATATTTTTCACTTTATACGCATTAAAGTTGATATTGCTCAACACCGGAAGATTTGCTTTGCTTATCAAAAGGCTTAAATCCTTTTTCCTTTTCTTGTAAAACAAATAAAAAAGAAAAGCCAAAACCGGAATAAACAATAACAATAATAAATATTTTTCGTCTGCAAACATTTCATTAAACCTTTAAAATATCAATTAACAATTAACAAATAACAATGAACAATTATGGAGTTTCGCATAAGCGAAACCTATTAATAAGTTTTCGCAAGGCGAAAACACAATAATTATCAATTATTATTTGTTAATTGAAAATTGCCGTTACGGCAATTTTCTAAGCCAAGTATTTTCCAACATAGCAACAAAAAACATCAATATCAGCACAGCCAGAACAAAATTTTTATAAAGTTCGTCATAATTTGTAAATTTTCTGATTTTTATGTCTTCTTTCTCAAGATTGTCTATCTGTTTCATAGCGTCTTTAAACGATTGCGTATCCGTAACCCTGAAATACATTCCTCCGGTATTGGCGGCAATTTGTTTAGGGATATCTTCATTGAGCTTTTCCCTGTTGTCTCTTACAAGCCTTTTTCCGAAAAAAACGTCGTTAACTTCATATACGGCGCCCTCAATACTTCCCACTCCTATAGTGTAAATTTTGACTCCGTAATTCTCGGCTATTTTTGACGCCGTAACCGGATCCACTTCGCCCATATTATTATTGCCGTCCGTAATAAGTATTAAAACTTTTTCTTTTGTTCTGCTTTCTTTCAGTCTGTTTACTGAAGTAACTATAGCCGAGCCGATAGCGGTTCCGTCAATTTTAATATCTTCCACGCTTACTTTTTTCACAAACTCCAAAAGCGATTCTTTATCTGTCGTAAGCGGAGACTGCGTAAACGCCATTCCGGCAAAAAGAACAAGACCTAACCTGTCATATTTTCTTTCCTTTATAAATTCGACGGCGGCATTTTTTGCGACTTCAAGCCTGTTTAAAGGGCTGAAATCTAATGAAAGCATGCTTCTTGAAATATCCAAAGCTATCATTATATCTATTCCGCGTTCATTGCTTTCTTCAAAGTTCCTGCCTTCCTGCGGACGCGCGAGAGCTATGATTATTAACGCTAAAGCAATGTATTTTAAAATTTTCAAAATTTCATGCAAATACGCTTTCAGCGAACGCCTTTCTTTTTCAAAAATTACTCCGCGCGGAAAAACAACGAAAGCGCCGCACGCGTTTGAGCCTTTACTTTTCAGCAGCGGCAGCAAAAACAATAAAAACAAAAGCAAGAATTCCGGATTGGCAAATCTCATAACTTTCTTATAAATTCCTTTGTCTTTTCAAGACTTGCGGTCATATCGTCTTCGGACGGTTTGAAACGAGCGTACCTGGCAAGGTCAAAAATTTTCAAATACTCTTTCATCTCTTTTCTTGTCAGCGAAACGAAAACGATATTTTCGAGTTTTTTTAACAGCTCGGTTGACGTCATTTCCATGGCGTTAAAATTATATTTTTTCGATATGTATATTCTAAGTATTTCGGCGGCTCGGTAATAAAAAAAGCGCGCGTCGCCGTTTTTAATCGCTCCGGACTCAAGCAGATTATCAAGATTAACCAAAGCTTCCGTTTGAGGGTCGACAATAACCGCCGCTTTTTTAGTTTTTTTAATAACATGCTTTACGGATAAGACAATTAAAATAACCAAAACCGTAAAAATCAGCCCGAGCCCGGCGGCATACTCGGGCTTAATGCTCATTTTTTTTAACGGTTTGATATCTTTTATATCTTGCGGGTTTGCGTTAAGTACGCTGTTGATCAGTATTTTTGACGGAGGAGTAAAAAACATTTTTCTGTTTCCGGCAGTGTTTACGTACGCGATTCCGACAGGTTCAAGTTTTAAAATACCGGTTTTATAAGCCGCAAGTTCGAAAATTATTTTATAAACATTCGGTTCGGCTGAAATGCGTTCGGCTGAAATATTAACGGTTTCAAAATTTTCAAATATAATATTTTTATTTACCGTAAGATATGAAGCTTCAGGAAGTTCGGCTATTACGATATACTTAATAATGTCACCGATATAGGCATTTTCCCTGTCCAAAGACACATTAACAACCGGATCTTTTGAAGCGGCAAAAACGTTCAGTACAGATAAGCTTATTATTAATGAAGCTAATAGTATTTTTTTCATCTACCCCAGCATTGTCCTTCTTTCTCTTTCTTTAAAAAATCTTATTAACGGCTTTATGTAGGATTCTTTTGTATTAAGGTTTATAGCGTCAACTTTTGCAGTTTTGAAAATAGTATCATCAGCTTTGTCTAAAGCCGAGCTTCTTTCTTTCAAAAAATCATTATCGTAAAAAGTATCGATTGTAAGACTTTTGCCTGTTTCGGGATCAAACATTTCCACAAGCCCTATATCAGGCAGTTCTTTTTCTTTATCGTCGTTAATTTTTATGCAGATTAAATCGTGCCTTTTCGCGGTTACGGCCAAATCTCTTTCATATCCGGAATCCTGAAAATCCGATATAAGGAAAACCACGGATTTTTTTCTCCAGATTTCATTTATCGCTTTTAACGCCGTTGAAATTGAAGTCTTTTGTCCTGACGGTTTAAAATCCAGAATTTCTTTTATTATTCTTAAAATATTATTTTTGCCTTTTTTCGGTGTAATGATTTTTTCAACTTTATCGGTAAAAGAAAGCATTCCCGCCCTGTCATTATTTCTTAAAGCCGCGAACGCCAAAATAGCCGCAATTTCCGCGGCTATTTCCGATTTCAGTTTATCCGTGCTGCCGAAATGCTGAGAAGCCGACGCGTCGATAAGAAAAATTACGGCAAGCTCTCTTTCTTCGGTAAAAAGTTTTATGAACGGTTTTCCGTAGCGGGCCGTAACATTGCGGTCAATGGTTCTTATATCGTCGCCGACCTGATACTCTCTCACTTCGGCAAACTCTATGCCCCGGCCTTTGAACACGCTTTGATACTGCCCCGCAAAAACCTCGCTGACAAGTTTATTAGAACGTATTTCAAGGTTCCGTATTTGTTTTTTCAGCACATCTTTATCTAACATAAAAACCCCTTAACGGCAATTACGAATTACGAATCAAAGGCAACCCCTCACCCTCTTGCTTCGCAAGTCCCTCTCCCGCAAGGGGCGAGGGAAAATACTTTTGTCTTTGTCGTTCGCCGTTGATTCGTAATTCGTAATTCGTAATTGCCGTTATATTAATCCCGTGGTTTCCGGCAGTCCGAACATAATATTCATATTTTGCACAGCCTGTCCGCTTGCGCCTTTAACCAAATTATCTATAACGGAAACTATAATAAGAATATTTGTCCTTTTGTCAACTTTTAAAGATATTTCGCAGGAATTTGTATTGTTAACATCTTTTATTCCCGGCATTACGTCTTCATCCAATATTTTTATAAAAGATTTATCTTTATAAAATTCTTTATACATAGCTACAACTTCGGAAGTTTCAATATTTTTGCCGAGTTTAAGGTAAATGGTTGAAAGCATTCCGCGTTCCACCGGAATAATGTGCGGCGTAAAAGTCAGAGTAACGCTTTCGCCTGAAAGTTTAGAAAGCTCCTGCTCGATTTCAGGTATATGCCTGTGTCCGCCTGCAATTTTATACGCTCGGAAATTAGGATGCTCCTTAGAAAAATATTCCTGCGTGGGTTTTCTGCCTGCGCCGGATATTCCGCTTTTCGCGTCAACAATTATGCCTTGCATGTCTGTCAAACCGTTTTTAATCGCAGGGGCGCAGCCCAAAAGAACCGTAGTGGGATAACACCCGGGATTAGCCACAAGCTTTGCTTGTTTTATTGAAGGTTCATTAAGCTCCGACAGACCATATACCGCCTTGGTTATATAATCTTTCGCCGTATGCTCTACGCTATACCACTTTTCATAAATTTCAGAGCTTTTTATCCTGAAATCCGCCGATAAATCTATAACCTTAACTCCCGCGTCCAAAAGCTGCGGCACAACTTCAAATGCCACGGCGTGCGGCAATGCGAGAAACACAATGTCGCAGGCTGATTTTATTTTATTCACATCCAAAGCTTCAACTTTTAAATTTAAAGAGTCAAATTGAGGATACACTTCTTTCAAATCTTTAGTTTCCGCGGCGCTTCTGCCGTAAAGCCCAGTTATTGCGGCTTCAGGATGTTTTGAAAGAATTTTTAAAAGCTCTTCTCCGGTGTAACCGGTTATGCCTACTATTCCTACTTTAATCATTGCGAACTCCTTGTTGACGCGTAGATGCATGGATGCGCGGATGCATGGCAACGACTTTTTGTCGTTGTATTTGATATGCGTCTACGCATCCATGCATCTATTCATCTGCTGTTCCGGGATAAATTAAAACTACAAACTCCCCTAAAATTTCTTTTCTGGCGGAAATCTCCGACAAAACTTCTTTGGCTTTGCCTCTTACAAACTCTTCAAACTTTTTGGTCAGCTCTCTTGCAAGGCAAATTTCCGCGTTTTCCCCGAAAACTTCCGCGCATATTTCAACCGTTTTAAGAATTCTGTGAGGGGACTCGTAAAATATAACAGTTTTGCCTAGCTCCGCGCATTTTGCGAGTTCTTTTTTCATTTTTCCGGGCTTTCTTTTTAAAAAACCGCAGAAAATAAATCCGTCCGTAGGCAAACCAGACCCTACCAAAGCCGTTATAACGGCGCTCGCTCCCGGAAGAGCTTCAACTTTTATATTTTTACCTATCGCTTCCTTAACGAGAACGTATCCCGGGTCTGAAACCGCAGGAGTGCCGCCGTCGGAAATCAAAGCGACTTTTTTGCCGTTTAAAAGCTTATCGATAATTTGCGGCAAACGGTGCTGCTGGTTGTAAGAGTAAAAGCTTATGAGCGGTTTGGATATTTCAAAATGAGCGAGCAGTTTGAGGCTATGCCTTGTATCTTCGCAGGCTATTAAATCACACTCTTTAAGAACTCTCAAAGCTCTTAAAGTTATGTCTTCAAGATTGCCTATTGGTGTCGGAACTATATATAAAATGCCGTTCATATTTAAAAAAGCAGTTAGTAGTGAATAGTGAGTAATGAGTATAATTATGGAGCGCGCTTCGCGCACCTATAATCAGCGGGGATTTGCCCCACAAAACAACTACTCACTACTCATTACTGACTGCTAACTGTCATTAGTTTATATTTGTATTTTCTTCGTTTAAAATTTTTACAAACACATCCACAACCTGCGGATCAAACTGAGTGCCGGAACCTTTCTGCAGCTCGGAAACGGCAAACTCTCTGGGCAGAGCTTTTCTATAAGGACGATCCGACGTCATCGCGTCATAAGCATCTATTACGGCGACTATGCGCGAGCCAAGCGGTATTTCTTCGCCGGCAAGTCCTTCGGGATAACCGTTTCCGTCATACCACTCCTGATGATACAAAACCATCGGAGCTACCGGAGCGAGAAATGTTATCGGAGAAATAATTTTGTTTCCTATTGTAGGATGTTTTTTTATGGTTTCCTGTTCTTCATGAGTAAGCTTTCCGGGCTTTCTCAATATCTGTTCCTCAATGCCTATTTTTCCTATGTCATGCATCAGCGCGGCGTATTCAACATGCCTTACGATTGCCTGCGGAAGATGCATCTTTTCCGCTATAAGTTTCGCGTAGTGTCTTCCCCTGTCGGCATGGTCGTAAGTATAGGAATCTTTCGCGTCAATGGCTCTCGCTAGAGACTGCACCATTTCAAAGTAAAAATCCTGCAAATTATTGTAAAGTTCTATATTTTCAAGCGTCATCGCCGCCTGGTCAGCCAGTATCGTAAGAAGCCTTACGTCTCTGTCTTCAAAGTTCGTAATTTCATGCGATGCGTTTATGTTTAAGACGCCGACTACTCTGTTTTTAACCCTTAACGGAACGGAAATAAAAGACTTTGATTTGTACCTCTCAGTGCTGTTAGGCCTCAAAAATCTTATATCGTTTTCTATGTTTTCCACAAAAACAGGCTTGCACGTCTGCGCGACTTTTCCCGCTATTCCTTCGCCGATTTTTATTCTTGTAGAAGCGGCGACATCAGCAGGAAGGCCTCTCGAAGCCGCTATATATAACTCGTTATCATTCTGATCAATAAGCATAAGAGAACCGGCATCAGAGTGCATAAGTTTACATGCTACGTCTGTTACGGATTGAGCAAGCTCTTCTTTGCTCATTATGCCTGTCGCCGACATTCCGAATTCGTGAAGACCTGCAAGCATAACCAAAAGATTATCAAGATCCATGGAGTTTGATTGAAGTTTATTTTCAAGCTCCGCGATTCTTTCTTTGTCCTTTTCTTCGCTTTTTGTAATTTTACGGCGGGTTCTGTCAACCCAAACCAATAAAATAACGAACAATAAGCCAAAAATAATAAAACTTGTTTCGTTAAACATATTTTTTAATTCCCTTTTTTAAAGACAGCAAGTAATTCTCGCTGCGCACTGCCAACTATCTGTAAATCCTGTAGTTAATTTTCGGAAAAATATTGTTTTTGCTTTCCAAATCGCCCAGATAAAACTCATCAATGGAATTACCGGTTATCTGGCCGTGCAAATTCATAAAGTTGACAAGATGATCTCTAGTGCGTTTTTCCGCGTACTCTACCATGGTGCCCGTTGTCATTATAAACGCCCAATCCGAAGACTGCGCCAAAAGAAGTTCTCTCGCTGCCTGGTTCAAAGCTCTTTCCAAAACGCCGCCGGCTTTGGGAAATTTTTCGGCAAGCTCAACCATCCTTTCGGCCGCCTTGTGCAGATGCCTGTAAATATAATCATTCGCCTCGTTAAGCCAGACTTCGTAATATCCTTTGTCCCCCCACGATGAAGCCGACGGGGTAATAACCTGATTGACCGGAAATTTGTCCAGATATTCAACCGGCGTAATAGGCTTTATTATGTTCTGGTCATAATGCATTTTTCTGAAAAGAAAGTTTATGAAATCCGGACCTTCAAACCACCAGTGCCCGAAAAGTTCCGCGTCATACATTGACGTAACCAAAGGCGGCCTTCCCAAAATTTCGGCAAGATACTCAACCTGCTTTACTCTGTTAAAAAGAAAGTTGCCGGCATGTTCCGCGGCTTTATTTCTAGCCCATTGCGGATTGTACGGCTGTTTGTCGCTAAGAGCGACTTTGCCTGTTATTCTGTGATACTTTATTCCTATATTCCTTCTTACTCCGTCGGAATGAAGATAGGGTCTCACATACTCATATTCCAAATCATATCCTAAATCCCTGTAAAATTCCCTGTAATCGGGATCTCCGGGATAACCGGATTCAGCGCTCCAAACCTGATGAGCGGTTTCCATGTCTCTTGAAAATGCCGCGACTCCGCTCGGACAGTATACGGGCGCAAAAACGCCGAATTTCGGACGGGGCGTTCCGTACAGAATTCCGTGCGCTTCAAGAAAGAAAAATCTTATGCCTTCCTCTTTTAAAATCTTATCTATTCCAGGGTAATACGCGCATTCAGCCAGCCAGATTCCGTTCGGAGCTCTTCCGAAATGCCTTTCATAATCTTCTACCGCGGCTCTTATCTGCGCCCTTTGCGCCTTCTCGTTATTCATCAGCGGCAGAAAACCGTGCGTCGCGCAGCATGTTATTATTTCCAGTTTTCCCATATCCTGAAGATTTTTAAAGCCCGTAAGAATATTACCGTTATATTTTTCCCAAAGGCGTCTGCACTCTTTAAAATGCTTGTCGTACATTTGAGCGGCAGGCTGAAATTCAGGCAAAGCTCTCGTGCGCCAAAGCTCTTTTTCCGCGAATTCAATGTGCCTGTTTAATCTTTCATAATATCTGGACTGAAGAAGCGGGTCGGCAAGCATGTTCGCAAGAGAAGGCGTTATTGTCATGCAAAGCCTGAAATCAACGCCGTCTTCGACAAATTTTTCAAATACGGAAAGCAGCGGCAAATACGTTTCAGAAACAGCCTCGTACAGCCAGTCTTCTTCCAAAAAATCAGGATATTCGGGATGTCTTACGTACGGAAGATGAGCGTGAAGCTGGAGACACCAGTAACCTTTAGGATCCATTTTTTCCCCTATCGCAACTTAAAATTATATTTTTGACTGCTAACACGGATCCCCGATTAATACATTCGGGGATGACAAAAGAGCGGAATTAAAAACCTCTCTGGGTCCCCGATTAAAACACTCGGGGATGACAAAAGAGAGGAATGAAAACCTGCTTTTGTCACTTTTGTCATTTTGTCTCTTTTTGAACGTTGAACGTAATATGTTTCTTCATAGTGCCGCAGGAAGAAACAGCTTCTATCGGATAGCTTTGCTGCCCGTCAGGAAGGTAAAATCTTAAAGTGAAAGAACCGTCCGCGGCCAGAGGCACATTTTTCCCCTGCACGGTGAGAGTTGCATCCGGTTCCGTTGCTCCGTAAACTATTATTTCAGTATCGGCTTTAAGCCAGAAAGATTTTTCTTTTGAAACTCCAGATTTTGCGGAAGAAAACTCGCCGCGTTTAAAAGACGAGCTTGCACCGCCCAAAACTCCGCTTGTAGGAAGTTTTGTAAGCTCTTCCCAGCGTTCTCTCATAAGTTTTACAAGGTCATAAGAACTTTGCCCTATATGCCCCGCTCCGGAAATTCTGAGAAGTTTTTCAAACTCAAGCTGCAAAAGCGCCCACTGCTCGTCAGTAACGTTTGAAACGCCGTGTCTGGGCATTGCCATTGAATTTGTTCTGGCAACGGTTATAAATTCGCCGTTTTTCAAAGTGTATCCGATGTCAACGCACCATGAACGATTAAACTCTCCGGCGTTTATATACCAGCTCATCGCGTTTGGATTTACGGAAATGTCAAAATATCTGTTCGCGTTAGTTCCGTTAAAATCAACATCGGTAACATCATATACTCTGGCAGTAAGATTTGAAGGGTCAAAATCATGTCCGTATTTGTTTTTTAAGTTTTCAATTGTATTTTTATTTATTTCCCAATATACATATATCCATATCGGATCTCTGGGAAGCATAACCGCTTTAGTGTCGCCATAATTTGAAGGAAGCCCCGATTGATTTTTTTGACTGTTTTTATTTGCGCCCTGCATTTTTGAGCTTAAATTTTCGCTCATAATTTATCCCTCCAAATATTTATATTTTTCATTAAAACACTGATTTTTCATGTAGATTCTATATCTTTTGTTACTGTAAGTCAATACGTTTAGAAGCTGAGAAGTTGAGAGGCTGTAAAGTTGGACAAAGGCAAAGACTTTTTTTGTTATTGCCTTCTCAACTTTACGCCTTTCCGGCTTCTGTTTGGCATTACAAATTATAAATATCCCTTTGACAAAAAATTGAAAATTTAGTTACAATTATAACTATGAATGAAGAAAACCTTGCAGTATTAAAGCTTTTTCTGGCGGCAGATATAGGCTCTGCACGCTTTTTTAAGCTTATGGAAAAGTTCGGAAGAGCAAAGAATGTTCTTGACGCTTCCAAAGCTGATCTTATGAATATTGCCGGCATAGGCGAAAAAACTGCAGAATCGATTATAGAAATGAAAGATTCCGACAAAGCCGAAAAAGAGCTTGTTTCGGCAAATAATAATAATATCAATATCATTTTGTTTAATGACGAAGATTATCCAGAACCTTTCAAAAATTATCCGGATATGCCTCTGGTTTTGTACGTAAAAGGAACTCTTTTTGCAAAAGACTGCGACTCTCTTGCGATAGTGGGCTCCAGAAAATCGACAAATTACGGTAAATCCGTAACAGCGGATTTTGCCGGATATTTTGCGAGAAAAGGCATAACCATAGTGTCTGGGCTTGCAAGAGGCATAGATACGGAAGCGCATAAAGCGGCAATACAAAACAAAGGAAGGACTATTGCCGTTTTAGGAAACGGGCTTCTTGTCAATTATCCTCCTGAAAATATGATTTTACAGGCTAAAATACCGGAAAACGGCGCTCTGATAAGCGAATATCCACTTACAAAACAGCCAGATAAAAGTTCATTTCCCAGAAGAAACAGAATAATTTCCGCAATATCAAAAGCTACGCTTGTGGTAGAAGCCGCTTTGCAAAGCGGCGCTCTGATAACCGCCAGATGCAGCGCCGAATACGGAAAAGATGTTTTTGTTATTCCGGGAAGCATATATTCCGAGTGTTCGCAAGGCACAAACTCGCTTATAAGAGACGGTGCTCTTATTGCTTTAAGCCCTGAGGATATGGCAAAACAAACGCCTTATTTCGAATTCTCCGAATATGAGTCGCAGCCGGAACAGCAAGAGCTTTCAAATACTATGAATGATGAAGAGCAGTCCGTGTTGGATTTAATATCAAAAAATGACGAAGGAATACATACTGACGAAATTGCGCAGAAGTTAAATATTGAAATTTCAAAAATTGCGGCTATAATTTTAAAGCTTGAACTAAACGGCCTGATAAAATCTATGCCGGGACAGTTATACGTAAAAGTAAGATGATAAAGACGAAGCTCGGAAGCTCGGAAGTTCGGCAGCTCAGCAGCTCGGCAACGGTTTAAACAAACACAGCTCCTCCGAGCTGCTGAGCTGCCAAACTTCTGCGCTTCTAAAAAAGGATTATTAAATGTCAAAGTATCTTGTTATAGTCGAATCTCCGGCTAAAGAAAAAACAATATCTAAAATATTGGGTAAAGATTTTATTGTCAAAAGTTCTTACGGGCACATAAGAGATCTGCCGAAAAGCAAATTCGGAATAGATATTGAACATAATTTTGAGCCGACATATATTAATGTCGCAAAAGCAAAAAAGCTTATCGCAGACCTGAAAAAAAGCGCGGCGGCTTCCGATAAAGTTTATCTCGCGACCGATTTTGACCGCGAGGGAGAAGCGATTGCATGGCATTTGAAAGAAGCTTTAGACCTCAAAGATTCCAAAACAGCAAGAATAACATTTCATGAAATTACTCCCGAAGCGATAAAAGACGCCGTTGAAAACCCCCGCACGCTGGATATGGGTCTTGTTGACAGCCAGCAGGCAAGAAGAGTATTGGACAGAATTGTAGGCTACAAACTTTCGCCTTTGCTGTGGAAAAAAATAAAAATCGGTCTTTCCGCTGGACGCGTACAATCCGTAGCCGTAATGATTATATGCGACAGGGAAGAAGAAATCAAAAGCTTCGTTCCGGTTGAATATTGGAGTATTGACGCCGAACTTTTAAAGCAGGCCGGCAGCACAGCCGCCTTTAAAGCTTCGCTTGCGTCCAAAAGCGGCGTAAAGTTTGAAAAACTTTCAATAAAAGATAAAGCGCAG
Organism: Candidatus Endomicrobium neocapritermitis; assembly: GCA_009778325.1. Classification (GTDB taxonomy): domain Bacteria; phylum Elusimicrobiota; class Endomicrobiia; order Endomicrobiales; family Endomicrobiaceae; genus Endomicrobium_B; species Endomicrobium_B neocapritermitis. The sequence goes on from WRJZ01000045.1 coordinate 13,677, forward strand.
GCCGACGGAATATTAAAAGAACTTGAAGGAGCAAAGTACACGGTAAAAACCGTGGAAACAAAACAGCGCAGGCGTTCGCCTTACGGGCCGTACACGACTTCTACCATGCAGCAGGACGCTTCAAGGCGTTTGGGGTTTTCAGCTTCTAAAACAATGATGATCGCGCAGAAGCTTTACGAAGGAATAAATGTAGGCGCCGGGCCTTCCGCGGGTTTGATTACTTATATGAGAACGGACTCTTTAAATATCGCAAAGAGCGTACAGTCCGAAACTTTAAAATTTTTGGGAACGCACTACGGTGCTGCTTTTGTGCCGCATACTCCAAGATTTTACAGAACAAAATCAAAAGGCGCACAGGAAGCTCACGAAGCAATAAGGCCGACTTCCCCTCACAGAATTCCGGCGTCAATAAAACAGTATTTATCCAATGACGAGTTCAAACTTTATGATTTAATATGGAAAAGATTTATCGCAAGCCAGATGACTGATGCGGTCTACAACACTGTCGGAGCGGATATTGCGGCAAACGATTACATTTTCAGAGCTTCCGGCAGCACGCTCGCTTTTGAAGGTTTTTTAAAAGTTTACAATATTGAAGACGATGAAAAAGATACGAAACTTCCGGAACTGAAAGAAGGCGAAAATCTTGATTTGCAAGCGCTTTTGCCGGAACAGCATTTTACAGAACCTCCTCCGCGCTACAATGAAGCAAGCCTTATTAAAGCTTTGGAAGAACACGGCATCGGCAGGCCTTCTACATATGCCCCGACTATCAAAACGATTTTAGACAGATTATATGTCCGCCTTGACGGAAAAAAGTTTGTTCCCACAAATTTGGGCATAGTCGTAAACGACGTATTGAAAAAGCATTTCGGAAACATAGTAAACGTTGAATTTACTGCGGGCATTGAAGAAAAACTTGACGCCATTGCCGATGATAAAACGCCGTGGCAAAACGTAATTAAAGAATTCTATACGCCGTTTGAAATAGATTTGGAAGAAGCTGAACAGAATCTTGAAAGACAGAAAGTCGAAGCGCAAAAATCAGACGAACTTTGTCCTAAATGCGGCAAACATATGGTTATAAGAGATTCCAGAATGGGGCAGTTTTTGGGATGTTCCAGCTATCCTGAGTGCAAAACAACAATGCGTTTGGGCAAAGACGGAAAAGCCGCCCCGGAAGCGGAAGAGACTGACATGAAATGCGATAAATGCAACAGCCCGTTAATTAAAAAGGCCGGTTTTAAAGGGAAATCGTACCTTGCATGCAAACATTATCCGGAATGTAAAACCACATATAATATAGATAAAAACGGAAATAAAGTTTTAAAACCCGAACCTGAAAAAACCGACCTGAAGTGCGAAAAGTGCAATTCAATGATGCTTAAAAGAATCGGCAAAAGAGGCCCTTTCCTTACATGTTCGGCATTTCCGAAATGCAGGAATTTACAATGGATCAAAACGGAAAAACCAGCCGCGAAGAAAAAAGCAAAGCTTTCGAAAAAAGAAACGAATCTCTCGAAAGAAGCAAAGCTTCCAAAGAAAAGCAAGAGCAAATAAATTCGTTCGGCAAGTATCTTAAAGCGGAAAGAAATTTTTCAGACCATACTTTAAGGGCTTACACGACCGATATTTTTGATTTTGCTTTTTTTTGCCAAAATAAAAGCATGGAGTTTGCGCAGGCAGACAAATATATAATACGCGAATATCTTGGTATTCTGAATGAGAAAAATTTAAGCAAAGCCACTTTGACAAGAAAATTCGCCGTGCTGCGCACTTTTTATAAATTTCTGATAATAAACAATATAATTGAAAAAAGTCCTCTTGAAAATATGACCGGTCCAAAAAAAGAGAAAAAGGTTCCTGAATTTCTTACCGTGGAAGAGATACAAAACCTTTTTAATCTCCCAGACATGAAACTTCGCGACAGGGCAATGATAGAAATTCTTTATTCGTGCGGGTTCAGAATCGAAGAGCTGATGAGTTTGGATATAAATAATATAGATTTTTTCGGCAATGTTATAAAAGTACGCGGAAAAGGCGACAAAGAAAGAGTGGTTCCCGCCGGAGATAAATGTCTTGCCGTAATGATGGATTATTTAAAAGAACGCCGCGCCGCAGGGCTGCATTCCGACATACATTCCCCTGCTTTTCTCGGAGACAGAGGAAAAAGGCTTGAGCAAAGAACCGCAAGAAGAATTTTGCATAAATGGTTTATTACGGCGGGGCTTAAAAAGAAAGTAAGCCCGCACACTTTAAGACACACTTTTGCGACGCATATTTTAGACAGAGGCTGCGACTTACGCAGCGTGCAGGAAATGCTCGGGCACAAAAATCTTTCGACAACACAGGTTTATACGCATGTTACCATAGAAAGCCTTAAAAAAGTTTATGAAAAAGCGCACCCGAGAAAGTGATAACGGCAATTAACGACAAAAGGCGGAACGGAAATTAACAATTAATAATTAACAATTATTGTGTTTTTGCAAAGCAAAAACCTATTAATATGTTTCGCTTACGCGAAACTCCAACATTGTTCATTGTTATTTATTAATTATTAATTGTCTTTATATGAAAGATAACGTACTGCTTTTAATGGAAGAAACCGGCTGTGAACAGGGCGAGGCTGAACTTGCTCTGATTCTGTCCGACAATGATTTGGAAAAAGCCATAACGAAAATCGGAATTCTCCTTAAGTTCATCACGGCTTTTAAAATCAAATTAATCTTTCCGCAGGACAATATTTACGGGCTTATGCATATCGCGGTAAATATGAAAACCGCCGAAATTCTGCGTTTCAGCATGGTAGCCTCGCATAATCCGTCTGTTTATGAAAACTCCGCTTCAATGGACTGGTTTTCTTTTGAAAAAGCGGTTTATTCCTGCCGCCTCGATACCGGAGCTATGGAAGACTATACGCAAAACATCGAGGAAAAACTTAAAGAACATATCTCAAAAGAATTAAAGCTCAGACCTTTAATTTCAAGCGAAGAAATATCAAAAATCATAAAATTATTTTTTTCTCCTACTACGGTAAATACTGAAATAGTAAGCGAAGAGCTTACGCTCACCCAGTTTAAAAAACTTCCGGATTACGACAAAAATAAAAATGAAACTTCTTTTACAGGATATGATTTGGGGTTTGTAAGACTGGATGTTGAAATTCTTGAAGATTTAAACGGAAAACCCGCAGGCAGGCTTTCGGAAGGCGATACTGTTTTATCCATGATAACCGATGAAAGAGACATTGCGCATTATCTGGCACATCTCATAGGCGGAAGAAAAGACGGCAATATGATCCCTCTTCCTGCAATGGTAAAAAAAATAACCGCAAAAAATGATGATTTTGAAATATACCTTCACTACGCCCCTTCCATAACCGGAGTAGCAAAAATTAAAAGCGAAACTCTGCTTAAAGTTTTGGAAAGCAAAAACCGGCCGTGGTGGAGAAAGATTATGCCGTGGTAGATGTGACGGCTTTAAATTTATGGCTGCGGCTTCGTTACGTTCCAGCTCATGTACCGTTCGCTCTGCTTTACTTCCGTACACATCGCCGTCGCAAGACTCGCCTCACTAAAAATTTTAAAGCCTAAAGACGCAGCGAACGACTCAACTATTTTTGCTAAAAACTATCGATTTATACGGCAAAAACTACAGAAAAAGTGTTATTTTTTTAAAGAAACGGATTAAAATTATTTTTGTACTTCTTTTTATCAAGCGTATATTCCGGATTATCTCCTACACGAACGTCATAATTTTCTTTTAATCCTAATTGCTTTGATTTTTTTATAGCAAACAGAACATAATCTACTACTTTTTCTGCAGGAACAATAAAAACTTCATAGTTATCATAAGGTTGCAACCAAACAAAAGCAAAATAAAAAGATTTATCCCTATACTCTTTCCGTTTCAAAATACTTTCTTTCAACCACCAAAATAAATGTTTCCCCCATTTCCCACCATACTCTTTTTTTAAAGCTGTAGTTTTAACTTCTACATTAAAACTTTTTCCTGTCTCTGGATTTCTTACAAATATATCAACGGCCTTTGTGTTGCCAAATGTTAATGAAGCATCTAATCCTTTTCTCAGCAATCTTGATAAAACATAAAATTCCCCTGATAAACCATTACTATTTCTATTCATACTATTTATCCTTTCCTAAGCCCATATACATGTCTCTATTTCAATTTCTTTATTTCTCTATGCCGAGTATTTTAGCATTTTAAAAACATTACAAATTGTAATGTTGCCATTTCCTTTATAAACATCTATTTTAATTCTTTTGCAATATCTTTAATGCTTGGCAAAGTTTTTTTGAACTCAGCTGGTAAATTTTGAGTGATTTGATAGTTGCTTACACCTATCGGGGTTTTTAAATTTCTTAAAGCATATTCCACAGTTGTTTTCAATTTTGTTTTACAAATCAAAATACCGATGGTGTTATTGTCTTGTTTGGTTTTTAATTTGTCATCAATGGCGGATATATAAAAATTTAACTTGCCCGCAAATTCAGGTTTAAAATCCACAGACTTTAACTCCACAACGACATAGCAATGCAGGCGGGTATGATAAAACAGCAAATCAATAAAGTAATCTTTTTCATCAACTTCTATTTTGTATTGTCTGCCTGCAAAAGTAAAACCTGCTCCAAGTTCCAAGAGAAATTTCGAAAGCTGCCCGCAAAGAGCGTTTTCAAGTTCTTTTTCATCGTGTTTATCCCGTATGGTAAGAAAATCAAAATTATACGGGTCTTTTATTATTTGTGAAGCCAAATCACTTTGAGGCTTTGGTAATTTAGCTTTAAAATTTGTTATAGATTTGCCCGTTCTCTTATACAAACGCCCTTCTATCTGATGCGTTAAAACGGAACGCGACCAATTGTTCTCTATTGTTTTGTTGATATAAAACAAGGCTTCTTCTTTACTTGCGGTTTTAGCAAGAATAACAAGATTGTGTCCCCAAGGTATACTTGTTAATTTGCCAACAGCTTGTTGGCAAATTAACTTATTGGCAGCAAGTTGTTGCCAAAACAAATACCATTGCTTAATATAACGCAAGTTTGTATATGAAAATCCTTTCATCTCCGGAAAACTTTTCAACAAGTCTTCGCTCATTTTTTGTAAAAAGCTATCGCCCCATTTTGCGATTTTTTGAGCAAAGACAATTCTTTCGCCCATATGCCAATAAAGCGTAAGCAGCTCTTTATTTACTGATAAAGCCGCTTTAATTTGAGATTTTTGAATGCGAGTTTTTATATCGCTTATAAAATCCACGTAATTTATACCGTTAATTTTTTTTATTTTCATATGATTGCTTTTATACTTACCTGCACGGCTTACTCGATAAAACCGCCGCAAATGTGTCCGGGCAGCGACTAGATAGATTAATACCGAGATTATACAAAAGTTTTGAACCGGTCGCAAAATGCGACCGGGTTGCCTCTCTCATAATTATCTTATAAAATTAGTTCTTTCGCGGATTGATTCTTCTTTAGGGAAAGGAATTCCGGATTTTTTGCCGGCTTCAAAACATTTCAACATCCAAGCCATATTTCTTGCCAAAACTCTCATAGTCTGTAACCCTTCCAAATCTTTTAAAACGTCTTCCGGCGAATTGCCGTGTACCATGTTCCAATACTGCGAAGAAACTACCGGCATTTTTGATATGGTAAAATATTTATTCAGCTGGTCTAAAGCCGCTGTTGTACCGGCGCGCCTGGCTGAAACAATCGCGGCTCCAGGTTTATAAGCAAAATTTTTACCGCCTGAAAAAAACAATCTGTTTAAAAAAGCCAGAAGCGAACCGTTTGCAGCGGCATAGTAAACGGGTGAACCTATAACAAAACCGTCAAAATCTTTTGCTTTTTTGGCAATTTCATTTACCGCATCATCAAAAACGCATCTGCCGAGTTCTGCGCATTTCCTGCACGCGATACAACCCTGCATCGGTTTATTTCCTATATGAAATATTTCACTGTCTATACCTTCTTCCTTCAAAGTTTTTACTATTTCATTTAACGCGGTATAAGTGCAGCCTTTTTCTCTTGGGCTTCCGTTTATCAATAATACTTTCATTATATTTCCCTCTCCTTGATTTGGAACTTTGCGCCTTTTCTTTTGCTTTAACTTCTTTCCACATAATTTCTATGTCTTTTGTGGTTTTAACTTTATAGTTTCCGTAAACGTGAGGATGACGGCGGATAAGCTTTTTGTTTAATATGCTTATTATGCCTGCTATATCAAATTGTTTGTTTTCCTTGCCGATTTGCGCGTGAAAAACAACCTGAAGAAGAATATCTCCGAGCTCTTCTTCAAGGTTTTTCATATCTTTTTTACGCACTGCTTTTTTTAATTCCTGCGATTCTTCAATAAGATATTTTACAAGCGACTCATGCGTCTGTTCTTTGTCCCAAATACAGCCGTTTTCTGAACGCAGTTTTGCCATAATGCCTACAAGCTTCTCAAACTCTTTTAAATACTTTTTCATTCTTCTTCCTTTAACAGCAGTAACTCTGCATCTCTGCCTCACTGCATCCCTGCATCGCCGTTGTCTTTATTGTCTATCAAAAGCGCGGTATTGAATAGCTTCGGCAATGTGTGCCGTTTTTATGTTTTCGCTGTTGTCCAAATCCGCGATTGTTCTTGCTACTTTTAAAATCCTGTCGTAAGCTCTTGCCGATAAACCGAGTTTCTCAATGGCATTTTTTAAAATAGATTTCGCGGCATCATCTAAAACGCAATATTTTTTGATATCTTTAACGCTCATTTGGGAGTTGGCGTGTATCTTCGAATTTTTAAATCTTTCCAGCTGTAAAGCTCTTGCTTTAACAACGCGTTCTTTAATTTTTTTTGAATTTTCACTTCCGGCAGGCATATCCGTAATCTCCGAAACTTTCAGCGCGGGCACTTCAATATGTATATCGATTCTGTCCATAAGCGGACCTGATATTTTATTTCTGTATTTTTGTATCTGGTTTGGATTGCATACGCATTGTTTTTCTTTATTTCCGAGATTTCCGCACGGACAGGGATTCATTGCAGCTACAAGCATAAAAGACGCCGGAAATATTATACTGTTTTTGGCACGGGAAACGGTTACGCATTTATCTTCAAGCGGCTGTCTCAAAACTTCCAGCGCGTCCCTTCTAAACTCGGCAAATTCGTCCAAAAATAAAACGCCGTTATGCGCAAGACTGACTTCGCCCGGTTTCGGATATGCTCCTCCGCCCGCCAAAGCAACCGATGAAACAGTGTGATGCGGGCTGCGGAAAGGCCTTTGTTTAATCAGCCCGCCGGAAAACGGCTGTCCGGAAGCAGACCATATTTTTGTAGTTTCCACGGATTCGTCAAAAGACATCAGCGGAAGAATACCCGGTATTCTTTTTGCTATCATTGTTTTGCCCGAACCGGGAGGCCCGGACATTATCATATTATGCCCGCCGGCCGCTGCAATTTCAGCTGCTCTTTTAGCGCCGAACTGTCCTTTAATATCGGCAAAATCAAAATCATTAAAATTACATTCTTCGGAATCTGTTTTAGCGTCATAAGTAAACGGACTTTGCTTTGTTTCGCCTTTTAAAAATTTGACAACGTCCACAAGCGTTTTAAACGGATAAACCTTTACCGTTCCGGAAACCGCGGCTTCTTCTTTGTTATCAAAAGGAACGATAAACTTTCCTACTTTGCGTTTTTTCAAGCTTAAAGCTATCGGCAAAATGCCTTTAACTCTTCTTATTTTACCGTCTAAGGCAAGTTCTCCCGCCGCGCAAAACCCGAGCAGCTGTTCTTTTTTTATTTTGCCGCTTGAGGCAAGTATGCCCAAAGCTATCGGAAGATCAAAAGCTCCGCCTTCTTTTTTTATGTCCGCCGGAGCGAGGTTTACGGTAATTTTTTTTGTAGGGAAGTCGAATCCTGAATTTTTCAGCGCGGCCGCTACCCTGTCGCGCGACTCTTTGACTGCAGCGTCGGGAAGACCTACTATGGAAAAAACCGGCATGCCGGATGATATGTACGTTTCAACTTCGACTATATTCGCGTCTATGCCGCTTATCGCAGAAGAGTATATAAATGAAATCATTTTTTACCGCTTGTATTTTAATTTGATATTTAGTTTGATATATTATATAACAAAATAAGCAAAATAAAAAAGAGCGAAAAGTAAGAATATGATGCATAGACGCATGGGGGCATAGATGCATGGTAACGGCAAAAACAAAACGACCATAGCTGCTCCACGCATCCGCGCATCCTTGCTTCTGAGCTTCTAAAAAAGGAGATGTTATGAAAAAATTATTAGCAGCAGTAATGTTGACAAGCATGCTGTCCGGAGCAGCGTTTGCTTTCTCTAACTCAAAAGACGATCAGGAATTTATTGTCAAAGTAGGCGTGCAGCCGCAGGCAACCGCTTCAATTAACGGCCAAAAATATGACACAAACCCTGGAATAAGCATGGGTTTCGAATATTTTAAATATTTTGGAAATATATTTGCCGCCGGAGCCGGAGCCGTATACGATCTCCCGAGAAAATTCAAAGACAGCGGCGCTGACGGAAGCATAAGCTTTGTGCCTATGTATGTCGGAGTAAAACTGCGCACTCCGCTTGAAGGGCTCAATAACAATTACGCTTTTTTTGCCGGAAGACTCGGATACAGCGCTTTTATGTATAGCGATATGCCAGGGATAAGGACTTCTTCAGGAGGACTTTATTGCGGAGCAGGACTTGGAGTAAGCCTAAGCTATCTGGTACTGGAAGCGGTATATTCGGTAAGCAATTACAGCTATACGATAGCCTCAACAGGAAGGACTTATGACGAAAAGTATTCGACTATTACAATTTATGCCGGATTTAAGTTTGAATAGTATATTTTGAATAAAAAAAAGAGAGATGAGTTTTCACGCATCTCTCTTTTTTTTATTTTATAACGGCAACTTTTTTAACTTTTTTGCCGAACGGCGTATTATTTATCGTAATAAAATAAACTCCGGGAGCAATTTGCGAACCGTTTTGGTTTTTCAGATTCCACTCAATATATAATCTTCCGCTTTTCGATTGCAAATCCGATTGTGAAAAAGATTTTACAAACTCGCCTGTGACAGTATAAATGTTTATGCTTATAGGAGCGCTGTAAGGCAAATTTGTTATTTTAACATGCCCGTTTTTACTTATGCTTGACGGGTTTGGATAACATACAATCTCGCCGACATACGGGTCCGGAAGGGACTCTGTTCCAAGCACAAGTTTTCCACTGCCGTAGATATTATCCGGAGACGTGCCTATTTTACTGCTGTAAGATAACAATTTATCTTTAAGCTGGCTTACAGTCATAGCGCTGTCCAAAGAAAGAAGCACAGCCGCTGCGCCGGAAATATGCGGAGTTGCCCCGGAAGTGCCGTTAAAACCGCGCGGACCGTATGATACCGTAGTAACCCAGGTCGGGCCTGTTATATCAGGCTTGCGAGCCTCTTGCAAAACCGTTGAAGGCTGAGAAGGTTTTCTTGTCGGCCCCCAGGAACTGTAGTATTCTATCGGGCCGTTACTCCAGTTTGTGACGTTGACCGCTCCTACGGCAACAGCTTCCCTAGAGTCGGACGGCGAACTGAGGCTTGATTCCGACCTTATATCCGACGCATTTACATAAGAGCCGTCAAAATACAATCTTATATTAACATCGTCATAAGAGTTTTCTTTTTGTATTTTTATCTTCACTTTTCTCGAATAAAATCCGTTTGAAACATAAACGCTCGGAGTGTTGCCCGTACTCCAAGCAGACGAGTCGAGCAGCGCGTTTGAAGCGCTGTCATACATATACATTGTGTATTTTTTATTTCTCGCGGTAAAATCATCCCACATCATAGCTACCTCGCCGCTGGCAATTATATTAAGTTCAAGATAATCTTTTCCTCCGGGGAAAATCATCCAATTGCCGGCATCGCCGGTAAACATGCCGAACCACGACTGCTGAGCCTCATTCCCGGCCGCAAAAACCGGAAGAACGCCGTTGTTGTACGCATCCGTAGCCATTTGAGCAAAATCTCCGGTTCCGTCGCACCAGAAACCGGAGTCAAAACCTATTGAACCGCTTACTACTCTTATTCCCTCGGATTTACAGTAAGTAAAAGCGTTTTGCAGCGTAGTCGAATTATTAACTTTGAGCAGATACATTTGCGAGTCAGGCACAAAATCATAAACTATCTCTGCGCACGCGCTGCCGTGCTTCTCGGTTTCGGACGAAGCATTTACCGGAGGCTGGCCGGGTATCGTAAAATCTTTTGTTATAAGGGTTAACGGAAGCTCCCCTTTGCTCTGCAGGGACGAATACTGCGCGAACCCTACGTCAATAACGGCTATTTTAATGCCCGCGCCTCTTATATTATTATAATAATACGGCGTAGCGTTTACGGCGTCACGCCCTTCCGAAACCACGCGGGGTTTGATTTTTATATCTAAATCAATTCTTTCAACGCCTTTAATATTACCAAGCAAAGGAATCATATCCGCGGAAACTTTAGCGCTTAAAAAGTTTCTTGATTTTATATATTCTATTGCGCGCGACTGAAAAAAAGATACGTCGGCATTATCGGAATTGCCGTCCTGCGGGTAAAAAATCACGCCGATTTTTTCTTCTGGAACCGCTTTTGCTTTAGCAATGCTTTTTACCTGCGACGCCCTTTTGAGAAGGCTTTCGCTTATCTGCGGACCGCCGCTCTGCGCAAAAAGCGCGTTTGAGAATAAAAATATCAGAAGCAGTATAAAACTAAATTTCTTTTTCATTTTTTAACCTGGCTAAAAAGTTATTTGCAGCGAAACCATATTCGTATTCCCGAGGTCTCCGAAAGGGAGCCACGCGTAATCTATGGAAAAAAATCCGTATTCTATGCCGAATCCCGCGGACAGATTCCTGCCGTACCAGCTTTCGCTCAAAGAGCTGTTATTATTAATTAAAGGACAGCTGTAGCCAAGCCTTGCAAAAAGCTTTTTTTCATAATTAAATTCGCACGCGCCTTTAAGCCATACGGTTTCGTCAAAAAAAGCTCTGAGTTCAACGCCGTACATAAACATGGAGTTCAGCTCTTGCGGAGAATCCGCGATTGAAATATAGAAACTTGAAGGCATCTGGTATCCGTCAACGGCAGAGCCGATATTATCCGCTCCGGCGGACATATACCATGTTTCGTCAGACATATACATTGCAGCGGCGCTTAAGACTGTTCCGGAAATATCGCTGTCGTCAATTTTCTGGCGGACATATTTTACTCCGGCTCCCGCGTAAATTGCATTTGTTATCCTCCTGCCGTAAGACGCGCCGAAAAAAGCGTCGCTTGCGCCGAATGTTCCGTTTGCAACATAATCTCCGGCGGAATCCTCGAGATACGCGTCCATTTTTCCGTAATCAAATCCTCCGTAAGCAATGTTTACGCCGTGATAGTCTCCTTTAAAAGGAATTGTTAAGCTTAATGAATGAAAAGACGTATCTTGAAAATATGCCGCGTAAGACGCGGAAAGAGATGTTCTGTCAAAAAAAGGAATCATTGCCGGATTTGAGCCTGCGGAATGGATATTTAAAGCATTGATTCCCGCAGTTGCCGCCTGGGAAGCGTTTAAAGGAATCTTTAAAAAATTAAAAAGAGTTGTTCCCGCCGCCGCGGCAAGCAAATCAGAATTTAAAAATGAAATTATTAATAAAGCGGCAATTGCCTTTCTCATTGTGCACTCATTATACTTATATCAGTTCTTTTTTACCACATATTTTTACAAAATAAAAAAGGCCGCGGCAATTTAAATCCGCGGCCTTTTGAAATATCTAGAGTCTCTTCATCAATTTATGCAACTTTATTTCCCGGAGAGATAATTCTCCAAAGGCAAGCGCCTAACACCGCGCCAAGAACAGGCGCGACTATGAAAAGCCAAAGCTGCCCCATAGCAACTGCGCCAGCAAATAAAGCCGGACCAAAACTTCTTGCGGGATTAACCGATGTGCCCGTAATAGGAATACATACAATATGTATTAAAACAAGCGTAAGTCCTATGGCAAGGCCTGCAAATTTCACATTGGCTTTAGGATTTGTCGCGCCTAAAATAACCATTATGAACAATGCAGTAAACACAGTCTCGGCGACGAATCCTACTCCCATTGAATAACCTGCCGGAGAAGCTGATGATCCGTAACCGTTCTGCCCGACTGCCGCTGCCGCTGCCGTAAAAAAGTTGGAAGCCATGGTATAAACGATAAAAGCGCCTATTGCCGCGCCGATAAACTGAAACAGTATATACATTAACGCGTCTTTTCTTTCTATTCCGCCGTTAATAAAAACGCCCACTGTGACCGCAGGATTAATATGACATCCGGAAATAGGCCCTATAGCATAACACATTACCAAAACGGTAAGACCGAATGCAAAAGCAATACCGAGGAAACCCACATAATCTCCGGCAAATACCGCGCTGCCGCAGCCCATCAAAACTAAAAACATTGTGCCCAACATTTCCGCAACGTATTTCTTCATTTTTTACATCCTCCTTAAAATTTAATGACAACGATATTGTATCTATTTTTATTATTTTTTTCAAAACAGGTTCGGTTTTACTTATTTTTTAACGATTCAATCTGTTCCCGGGCATATTTTTTTTCATTTTCATTGCCGTATTTTATTGCAAGCTCATAATATTTTTTTGATTTTTCAATATCGCCGGTTATTTTGTATATTTGCGCGATATTGCTTAACACTACCACATCCTGCGGAGCAATTTTTTCCGCAGAATGAAGCAGTTCCAAAGCTTTATCGTATTCTTTACGCAGAGAATGTACCAAAGAAAGATTTGAAAGGCTTTCAACATGTTCCGGATAGTATTTTAAGATTGTTTCGGCTATTAGTTTCATATTTTCAAGAAGATCGTCATTTTCGGTATTATAGAGCTTAACCTGGTAATCCTGTATGGCGCTAAGCATAAACTCTTGCGGATTTTCCAAAATTTTTCCGTCCGTCCACATCCATTTGTTTTGAATTTTACCGGAGTATTCTATGGTATCGATAATTTCTTTCGTAAAAGTTTCATAATCTCCGGTTTCGCCGCACATATAAATTTTTCCGAAGCGCATATCCAAACGCTCCGGATATTTTTCAATGCCGGCGTTTATTTTTTTATAGCCTTCTTTCATCAGGTCGGGATCATAACTTATTTCGGAATACATATACGCCACAGGCTCTTTATTGCCGGCCTCCGTCACCGCAAGCGCCCCGACTTTCGGATCATTTCCAAACCTCACAATCTCTTTTCTGCTTTTATTTACGTAATAATTGAAATAAGCCACATACAGTTCGGCATCGGCGGCGTCAGTTTTTTCCCATTCTTTGAGAAGCTTAAGCTGTTCTTCAAAATCGCCTTTAATCAAAAGCGCATTAAACTGCTGCCAATACGATTCACAAAAAGCATTGGCTGAAAAAAATGACAAACTCAAAACCATGAATATTATTTTTATTCTCATTTTGTAGTTCCGCATTTCGTAGTTGATTCGTAATTAGTAATTTGTAATTGCCGTTAAAGAGAATTCTTAATTATTTCCGGAATATATTCTTCCATGCCGATTGCCATAATGTGCACGCCGTCAGAAAAGGAGCGAAGCTCCCTGATAGTCTCCGAACATATCCGCATGCCTTCGGCAAGAGGGTCGCAAGCGCCATTTATTCTGTCCTGCACTTCCTGCGGTATATTTACTCCGGGAAGTTTTTGAAGAAACTGCATAAATTTAGGAGATTTGATGAGCGTTACTCCTGGCAAAACTTTAACGCCCGAATGATTTATTTTTTCTAAGAATAGTTTGTATTGAGCGGTGTTAAATATTGTCTGCGTCTGGAAAAATTCGGCACCCGCGTTAACTTTCTTTTCAAACATCAGCGCTTGAAGTTCATGCGGTTCTGCCGAAGGATTTACGACTGCCCCTACGCAGAATTTCGGACTTCCGGAAAGTTTTTTTCCGGCTAAATCTACGCCTGTTTCAAGCAGTCTGGCTGTTTTTATCAGCTGTATTGTATCCAGATCATAAACGGTTTTTGTTCCCGCATACTCCCCGGCGTTAGGGTGGTCTCCGCTTATGATTAAAACATTTTCTATCCCTAAAACAGCGGCGCTGAGCAGCTCGGACTGCAAAGCTATGCGGTTTTTATCGCGGCTTGCAAGCTGAAGAACAGGTTCTATGTTCATTTCAAGCAAAAGCTTACACATTGCCAAAGAGCCTACGCGCATTGACGCGCGCTGGTTATCCGTAACATTCACAGCGTCCAAACCGGTAAGACACGCGGCTCTTTTTAAAAAAACCGAAATATCCGTCCCTTTTGGAGGAAACAATTCCGCGGTAATTAAAAACTTATCTGATTTTAACTTATCTTTAAATTTCAAAAACTTTCCTTTGAGTTTGGAGTTTGAAGTGTGGAGTGTGAAGTTAATGTGTTTTCGCAAAGCGAAAACCTAAAACAGGTTTCGGCAGGAACTAAGTTCCGCCGAAACACAACAACTCCACTCTTCACACTTCAAACTTCACTCTGCTTTTTAGGCTGTATATATTGTTTCAAAAATTTATCAAGTTTGTTGTTCTTTTTCAACTTTTCGTATATCAAAACCCATGCGCAATCTTTTGTCTGGTCCGTTTCGCATTTACCGTTCACAAAACTTCCGCAAGGTCCGTTTAAAAGCCCTTTCGCGCATCTTGTGCGCGGGCATATTCCTTCTGTTTCGGAAAGTATGCATGTGCCGCATATACTGCAGAATTGCCGGTGAACGCCTATTCTTTCCGTGCTGCCCACATATTTTGAGTCAAGCGCGGAAACAATATCTTTTCCGCTTATTTTTTCAACTGACTGTCCTCCGGCTCCGCAGGAAAGCATAATGACGGCGGACGCGTCCTGAAAATCGGAAATTTTAACCAAATCTTTTTTTGCAAGCCGCATATCGCAGGCTGAATCCAATATTACGCTGCCTAAAACCTTCTTTCCGTTCTTTTCAAGAAACTCTTTGATTTCTGCGACGGCTTTTTCATCGCCGGTGCCGCACTTTGAGGCGCAGCTGCCGCAGCCGACTATAAAAACAGTCTGCCTTCCTTTAAGGTTATTTAATACTTCTTCTTGATTTTTTTTTGTTGTTATTATCATAGTTTATTATAAGAAGATAGG
This sequence comes from Candidatus Endomicrobium neocapritermitis, assembly GCA_009778325.1. GTDB lineage: Bacteria > Elusimicrobiota > Endomicrobiia > Endomicrobiales > Endomicrobiaceae > Endomicrobium_B > Endomicrobium_B neocapritermitis. Next base: position 28,842 of record WRJZ01000045.1, read on the forward strand.
AGGATAAAAGAGAAGAGTGGTCGTTTTGTCTTTGCCGTTACCTATCTTCATACCTTCCTATCATCTTACCTTCCGCCGTTTGAAATTGCTTTCTCAACTCCGTTTTTAATTATTTCGTCAAAAAGCTTAACTGCCTTTTCACATACCGCGTTTATTTTTTCTTTATCTTCTTCATGAAATCTGGAAAGAACAAAGTCCGGCATTTTTATAAACTGCGGTAAAGGCCCTATGCCGAGTTTCATACGGGCAAATTTATCCGTGTTCAGATGCGTTATTAAAGAACTTATTCCGTTATGTCCGCCCGAAGAGCCGGAAAGCCTTACCCTGTATTCACCCAGAGGCACGGAAAAATCATCATAAAACACAAAAACTTCTTCCGGTTTTATTTTATAATATCTCGCTATCGACGAAACAGGCACGCCTGAAAGATTCATAAAAGTCATCGGTTTTACAAGAATTATTTTTCCGCCGTCAGTCTCATAAAAAGAAATATCCGCCATATTATCCCTATTTTTAAACTCAAGACGCTTAGCTTCCGCTATCGCGTCCAAAGCCATAAATCCAAGGTTATGGCGGGTATTCTTATATTTGTCTCCTGGATTTCCCAGCCCGACAAAAAGTTTAATCATCAGTTAGAAAAAGAGGCCGGGATGAAGAAAATCTGCCTTTAAAGCCGTTACTATGCGTCTTTGCATCCCTGCATCTCTGCATCCTTTATACTATTTTTTCGCTCCGGCTGCTGCGGGCGCCGCAGGTTTAGCTCCGGCCGCAGGCGCTGCGCCTTCGCCTTCTTTATCTTTTTTACCTTTGGAAATAACTTCAGGCTGCGCTGCTTCCGCGCCAGGCACGGCTGCCGGCTTTTCTTCTTCAACCGTCACGCTGACAACATGCACGATCAGTGTCGAAGGATCCTGAAGATAAGAAACTCCGTCCAGTTTAGGCAAATCAGCCACGGTAATTCCCTGTCCTAATCCCAAAGGCGAAACATCAACGCTTATTTTCTGCGGAATATTTGTCGGCAAACATGAAACTTTAACTTCTCTGACTATAAATTCCATAAGGCCGCCGAAATTTTTAACTCCGTCGGCAACTCCGTCTATATGTATCGGAACCATAACTTCTATTGCGTCTTTAAGAGAAATAGCCTGAAAATCTATGTGCATGGGAGACTGTGTCAGAACATTTCTCTGAAGCTCTTTCACTATGGCCGCCTGTTTACCGCTTTTCATATTCAGATTGATAACTACGTTCGAGCCGTTTGCCTCTATTATTGACATAAAAGCTTTTAAATCAACGGTTATTGACGCCGGCTTTATATCTTTTCCGTAAACTACTCCGGGAATTTTGCCCTGTTTTCTGAAACTTTCCAAGCTGCTTTTCGAACCGATTTCTCTTGTCTCTGCGTCTAAAATTACTTCCTTCATTTCCTTCCTCCGTTATTATACTGCAATTTATATATTATATATAAGAACTTTCCGTAAAATCAAACTCTTATATAATGAAAAAACTCTCTTATACGAAAAGAGCGCTAATGGATTCGTCATTGGAAATTCTCATAATCGCTTCCGCTAAAATGGACGCAATGCTGAGAACGACAATTTTTTCCGTAGGGCCGTTTTGAGCCAAAGGAATCGAGTCTGTTATTACAAGCTCTTCTATGCACGAATCCTGAATTTTCTGTTTTGCAGCGCCGGACAAAACTCCGTGCGAAGCCGTTGCAAAAACTCTCGCGGCTCCCTTAGCTTTTATTGCTTCGGCAACCTGAGTAAGAGTTCCGGCGGTATCAACGAGGTCATCCAAAATTATACATGTTTTATCTTTTACTTCGCCGATAATATTCATAATCGCCGCTTCGTTTGGACGCGGCCTTCTTTTATCGACAATCGCCAAATCGGCGTGAAAGTGTTTGGCGAAAGATCTAGCCCTTTCCACTCCGCCGGCATCCGGAGAAACTATAACAGTATCGGAAAATTTCTTTTCCTGAAAATAACTCAAAATCACCGGCGTTCCGTAAAGATGGTCTACGGGTATGTCAAAAAATCCCTGAATCTGGCCTGCATGCAAATCCATAGTCAAAACCCTGGTAATGCCGGAAGTTGCAAGCAGATTAGCTACAAGTCTTGCCGTTATAGGAACTCTGGGTTCGGCTTTTCTGTCCTGTCTTCCGTAACCGTAATAAGGCATAACAGCCGTAATTCTTTTGGCCGAAGCTCTTTTCAAAGCGTCGGCTATGATAAGAAGCTCCATAAGATTTTCATTGACAGGAGAACATGTGGGCTGTATTATGTAACAGTCCGCACCTCTTACATTATCAACTATTTTGACCTGTATTTCGCCGTCGCTGAAATGTCCTACTTTAGCTTCGCTCAGCTCTACGCCGAGCTTCTGGACTATTTGCTTTGCAAGTTCAATGTTGGCATTTCCGGAAATAATCTTAAGCTTCATAAAAAATCCTTTTAACGGCAAATTTCAAAGTTTAAAGTTCAAACTTTATTTTTTCTATTTTTAAGTTCCTGCCTGGCCCTTGCTATGGCAAGTTTTCCTGAAGGGATATCGTTCGTTATTGTTGAACCCGCGGCAACCAAAACGCTTTTTCCTATATTTACGGGAGCGACAAAATTAACATTTGAACCAACAAAAGAATCGTTTCCTATAACGGTTTTATGCTTGTTTTTTCCGTCATAGTTGCATGTTATGGTTCCTGCTCCTATATTTACATTCTCGCCTATTTCGGCGTCGCCTATATAAGAAAGATGGTTAACTTTTGAATTTTTTGATATTACCGCTTTTTTTGTTTCGCTGAAATTGCCGACTTTCACGTTATCTTTTAAAACCGAGCCCGGCCTTAGATGCGCGAAAGGACCTATTTTTGAATCTTTGCCTATCTGCGCTCCGTTAATGTATGAATATAAAATCGAAACATTATCGGAAATTGCGGAATTTTTTATATAACTTGCGCCCTGAATGACGCAGCTGTTTCCGATTTTGACCCCCGAGTCTATAAAAGCTCCGGGATATATTATCGTGTCGCGGCCTATCTGCGCGTCGTACGAAATATACGTATTGTTCGCGTCTATAATAGTAACGCCTTGTTCAAAAAGTTCCGCTATTTTTGCTTCCTGCAGCGCTATTTCAGCTTCATGAAGCTCTAAACGGTTATTGATGCCTCTCAAATCAGAAGCATTTTCAGCCGTAAGCGAAACTGCTTTTTTCCCTGATTTTTTAAGAATTTCTATAGTATCGGTCAGATAATATTCTTTTTTCGCGTTATCGGGCTTTACTTTTAAAAGAGCTTTCCATATATTATTGTCAAAACAGTAAATTCCGCTGTTGATTTCATTTATCAGCTTTTCCTGCGCGGTCGCGTCTTTTTCTTCAACTATTTTTTCAAGGGCAGTTCCTGCCTTTAGTATACGGCCGTATCCAAACGGATCATCAACTTTAGCCGCCAAAACCGCGACCGAAGCATTGATTTTTTTGCCGTACTTTACAAGAGCCGACAAAGTCTGCGGCTTTACGAGCGGAACATCGCCGCTTATAACCAAAATTCCGCCGCGATAATTTTTAAGCGCTTTCCGCGCCTGCATTAAAGCGTGCGCCGAACCGAGCTGCTCTTTTTGATATACGATTTTTATTTTGGGATTTTTGAGGGTTTTTAAATTTTCTTCAACCGCTTCCGATTTATGTCCCAAAACGACGACGATATTGTCAGGCTTCAGAGCATTAACCGAACCGATAACCCAGTTTATCAAAGGTTTGCCTGAAAGTTTATGCATAACTTTCGGCAAAGACGACTTCATTCTAGTGCCGGCGCCAGCCGCAAGTATTACCGCAGAAAAATTTTTCATATATAGCCTTGCTTAACGATAAAGTAAAACACTCACCTAATACTGCCAATCAGGTGAGGAAATTAAAATTTACAGACAAATGATATCAAAAATATACTAATTTTTCAAATTTCAGGGTTGCATTCTTGATCAATGCCTCATCCCATTGGCCAAATGGTTGAAAGAAATATGAACTTTTTGATAAAATTTTTATACAAATAGTAAATATTACGGAGTAAAAATTTATTGCTCCCATGGGCGAATGGTTGAGCCGCCTGCCTTCAAAAAATTATTTTAAAGCAGGAGGAGCTAGTTCAAATCTGGCTGGGAGCGTTTTTTAATTATGTTAAAACTAAATGAAACAGGAAGACTCAAACACTTTAAAAACCTTTTAGGGCAAAATAATCATTATTTAATTACTATTCTTATTGGACTAGAAGGCGTGAGATTGCGTAAGGTTTCCAAAGATGAGTCTTTTAACGTAAAATGGAATCCTAAAAGTATAGAAGATTCCGTGACAAGAAGCAGACGTTTTGCCAGAAATGCAGGGTTATCTTGGGCTATTGATTCCATTGACTCATATCTGGGTTTTTTAAAAAAAGATCCTTTTAGTTTTCCAAAAGATATACAAGATAAACTGTCAGAAAGGTCTATTTATTGCAGATTAAAAACAATTACTGATTTTTGCAAATATTCAACGAATTTGTCGTTAGCTATTGTTCATTTGGGCATTCAATGGAGAAACAATCTTATCCATTATCATGCGGATAATGAGCTTGAGGCAAAGTATAGAAATTTTATAGAGAAATCTATAAATGCACCTGATGTATCTAACAGGTTTTGTAGTTTGGATTTAAAAGATCTGCTTAGCCACTTCGACAAAAAAGAATCTCCCAAATTTAAAGAGGTAGCTTCTATTATCCAAAGTATACATGATGTAATAACTGAGTTGGATAAAATATTAGTTAATAGCATAGATTTGAAAAAATACTGTTTGAAATTGGGAAAAATGAACGATAATACTAATGCTATAAGAAATATTTTGGCTTCTAATCCTTCAAAGAAAATGAAAAAATTTAAGCAATTTCTTTTGAATAACGATTTTATTGAGGTTGAATCGGAAGTTTCAAAAGGGTTATTAAGTGATTGTGATTTAGAAGAAATTTTAACTATTATAGCATCAAAGAGAATATGATAATGGTCAAAGGTGCTCAACTCCGACATGGTCATGGTCAGAGGGGTGTTAACCAAAAACCGCTGGCAATAATTTTTATAAAGTCTTTTGTAATTAATTGAACATAAGCGAGGCGAAATACAAGGATGTAAAAACTTCAAAGCCAAAGCAAAAACTCCGAGTCACATACAGAGTTCGAAAGGCTTATATCTGATCACTGCTAAGCGTTATTATAGTTTCACACTCTTATCCCTGCCATCGACCGCCTTATTGCTGATATTCGACTAAACCAAAATTACAACAATCCATCAATCAATTTAGGCTTTTTTGCCGCTTTTTTTCTTTATGCCGTCATTATAATGAGCATTTACGTGACTCGCATCGCAAAAAGGCTTTAGTTCTGAATCTCCGCATCTGCATAGCGCCTGACGGTTTCTTGCTTCATATGTTTTACCGTCCGCGTCTTCAATAATAATATTACCTGTAACGAATATTCCGGCGCTTACATTTTTAGGCAAATCTTCAACTATGCTTATGCTGTCTTCTAAATCCGGCTCGAAGAGTTTTTGGTTAAGCACGGCTGTAAGCCTTCCTGTAGGGCACTGTGAAGCGGCTTCAATGGCTTGTTTTTTTGCTTGGGGGTTATCAGAATTTTCAGTTAATGTCCATACATCTCCAAGATGTTTGTGACAAAATCTGGCGTAGGCACACCTATTGTCATCAAGTAAATCCATACCCCCGCCTTTATAAACTTCTACTCTGTCCGCGTATTTGCCGTGCCCTGCGTCTTCAGTCCCGTCAAATTCAACACTTTGATGCATGGCATCACAAAAAGGAGGATTATTGCTTTTTCCGCATCTGCATAAAGCATAGCCTGTTTTAGGGGTGTCAAATTTTTTTATTGTTTTTAAAACATTTATTCCGTCTTCTTCCGCTATTTGCTTTAAATATAAAGAAACTTCGCCTGAAACAATATATGGCCCGTTCTTTGTAACTTTAATTTTTTTCATAGAAACTCCCTTAAAAGTTATTTCTATACCATTAGTTATTCACCGTTAAACTGAGCACTGTTGGGCTCTGCCATTTCTAAAATAAGTATATGAGCGTCGGAATCGGCTTTTATGGCAATATCTTCCGCGACAATTTCCAAAGCGTCTTTAGCCGTCAGTTTGGCGATATCGTTAACAGCCGCTTTTCCTTCAATCAAAACAAGATACGCCTGCCTGTCTTTTCCGATTTTAAAAATGCTTTCATTGCCTTTTGTAATATGCGTTGCATAAATATTAATGTCGGCATGTATTTTTATAGGCGCCGCGCTCTTCTTATTTTCTGTTGAAGAAACCAATGCAAGCCATTTGTTTTCCCTATCTTTCCATTTAAAGCGGTAGTCTCCGTAATTAGGCTCATAATTCGGCGCGTCAGGCAAAATCCAAATCTGCAAAAAACGCAGCGTATCATTGCCAAAATTATGTTCGCTGTGAAGTACGCCTGTACCTGCGCTCATATACTGCACTTCGCCGCGCTTAAGCGTGCCTTTGTTGTCCATGCTGTCGGCGTGGGTAATTTCCCCGTCAATCACATAAGTTATTATTTCCATATCTCTGTGCGGGTGAGTGTCAAAACCGGTGTCCGGCGCTACAATATCGTCGTTTAAAACACGCAAAATTCCAAATTGCACATTATCGGGATTGTAATAATCTGCAAAAGAAAAATGATGTATGGAAGTAAGCCAAGAATGTTCTCCGCGTCCCATCTTTTTGTGATCTATATGCTTTATCATAAACCTCTCCTTTAAAAATATTTTTATAGCTTTAAAAAAATTCCGGCTTCAAACATTATTTTTAAAAAATCCGGGACTGTGTCCTTGCGGCTCCAGTCGCGCTGCAGTTCGCAGGCCAGTTGTGCTATGCCGGTTAGTTTTGCTCCCGCCTGCTCAATTCTGCGCAGAGCCGTTTCATGCGCCGACACGGAAGTTCCGCCGACAGCGTCTGCTACGGGATAAACTTCAAAGCCTTCGCGTATGGCGTCAATCGTTGGAAAGGTCAGGCACGCTTCCGTCCATAATGCGACCATTATAAGTTTTTTGCGGTTTGTCGCTTTTACAGCTTCGTAAAATTCTTTGTCTTCCCATGCGTTAATAGAAGTTCTGTCGTAAGACGGAATACCGCCCAAAGTTTCTTTAAGCGAAGGAATAGTCTCTTTATTTGCTCCCGTTTTAACATTAACGGTAGACAAGATAATCGGCAGACCGTAAATTTTTGCAATTTCAGCAACTATAACGATATTTTTTACAAGTTGCGCGCGGCTCATAGAATTTATTGAGTTTACCTGTGTAGGCTGGTAGTCAATAATTACAAGCGCGGCATTTTTCGGAGAGATAAGCCAATCTTCTTTTGGGTTTCTTACAGACAGACTTGCCATAAGACCTCCTTTTGGCATTACATTTATTTAAAAAACAAAGTAAATTCCCTGGCTTTAAAATTTATCAGTTTTTCTTTTTTCATCGCGGCAAGCTCCCTTGTCATTGAGCTTCTGCTTACGGACAAATAATTTGCCATATCATTTTTAGTTATAGGCAGCACAAACTTATCTTTGCCGGCTCTGTACTTTTGATCTAAAAGATAAAATTTTATTCTTTCCCTTATGCATATTCTGCTGACACATTCAAGCCGTTTATACAGTTTTATTCTGTCATCGGCAAAAAATAAACATAAATTTTTTAACATCTTAATAGTGACTTTATTCGGCAAATCCTGCATATTCATTATCGATTCAAAAGATACCGATGCCACAACGGAGTTTTTTATTGTCTGATATCCGGCAAATAATTTTTCCGTAGGCACGTCAAAAAGCGTTCCGGCCAAGACGTCTCCGGCTTCATACTGCTGCGCCATCAATCGCCTGCCGTAAGAGTCTTCGATAATTAGATGTACCAGGCCTTCTAAAAGAATATAAAGTTTTTTTGGTAAAAAGGCAGTATACGAAAATTTTTCATTATCGCATTCAATAAATGAACCTTTTGTATACTCGTAGCCTTCAAGGGATAAATAAGGCATTAACTGCCCTATTTCCGCCGCTGACATATCTTGGAAAAGCAAGCTTTCAGTAATAGTTTTTTTATACTTATTTAAAACTTGCATAGAATCCTTTTAATTTATTCTGTCAATATTTTAGAAAATCTTTAAATAATATTGTGGTGCATTTGAGCCTAAACAAATATATTAAATTTAGATAAAATGCTTATTGTGAGTAAATATATAAAAATACTTTTTATACTATAAAATATGTTGAATTTCTTGTCAAATGAATAAAAGATATAACAGAATAAGTTTAAATTTGTAATGAGGATATTTTATGTCTGAAGATAAACTTTGGTCTGCAATGAGAATTGCCGCCCTTTCGACAAATCCGAAAGAGGTGGGAATTAAAAATCTGCCGAAAAAAGACATTTCTGTTTTTGGCGTTGTTATGGATATTGGTTATGAGGAAGGCACGGCAACTCTTATAACTTATATTACCGGAGACGCGAGTTTATATTACAGTTTTGGAGGCGGTTTTGTAAACGGAGCAAGCAAACCGGAAATTAAAAATGCCGCAATAAAACTTGTTTCTGCGGCGCAGGAATATTTGCAAAAAGCGGAACCTGTTAAAGAAATTCCCCTGCCAAAATTAAACGAAATTATTTTTTCTTTTCTTTCAAATAAAGGCTTATTTTTACTCAAAGCAAATATTGAAAAAGTAAAAGAATTATCGGAACTTTTTAAAACGGCAAACGCGGTAATATCGGCAATAAATATTTACAGCGAAGTAAAACTGAAGCACAAATATTTCGGCAAAGAATAAAATATTGGCGGAACATAATGTCAGACGCTAAAAGTTTATCTACCCTTATTTCTGAAATAGCAAATATACTAGGGCTGATTATAATACCTGTTTTTATATGGGTGATTACATGGTACTATGGAAGCAGGAAAGAAGAAAAAAGGAAAAGAGAGACCGAAATAAGTTTGCTGCGTACGCTTGCCATTGACATAGAAATGGCTTTACAGGTAATGATTGCAGTGCACAGAAATCAAGTGAGCGAATATTTAAAAGTGTTAAGCGAAATAGATTTATCCAAATCCGTTCACGGCGTAGGCAGGATAGAAAGTTATATTGTCTGTGAAATCAATTTATTTTCTTCCATGGAAAAACTTTCTTTTTTAAACGAATATAAAGATGAAGCTTTTCCCAAAGCCATATTCCAATTTTACTCGCAAGTCAATTCAATTAACAAACGCGTTGTACAGTTAAACGAAGCTACAAAAAATTCATTTGCGCAAATCATGCATATTTTTAATTCCGCGGATATAAAAATGGTGCATGATGAGTACATAAAGGTTCAAACAAAAAACATAGCTGATTTAAAAAAATTAATGAACGACTGTATTTTGTTTGTGTCAGATGAGTTAATCAGAGAATTTTCAAATTTTGAAAATAAGTATTTTAAAAATGAAGTTAACGGCATAAAAGCGCTGCAAGAAGATATTGCTTATATAACCACCATGAAAGAAGAGCGCAAAAGCAAAAATGGATAGACTTTAACCCCCTTTAGAGAAAAAGCTCCGGGACTAGGATTCGAACCTAGACAAAGGGATCCAAAATCCCTTGTGCTACCATTACACAATCCCGGAATCAGTTTTGTTTATGTATGGCATTTATTCTGGTACGAATCGGAAAGCATTACGCCCTGCGGAACTTACGCCTGCATTTCAGTTTCTTTTAATTTCTCTTCATACGCTTTAAGAACTAACGCTTCCAGCTCGCCGCGAAAGTCATTGGTAATCGGGTGGGCTATATCCTTAAACGTTCCGTCGTTCTTTTTTCTCGACGGCATGCATACCATCAAACCTTTTTCGCCTTTTACAATCCTTAAATTGTGCACGACAAAACATCCGTCAAAAGTAACTGCAGCGTATGCTTTTAGTTTCTCTTCGTTTTTAGGAAACATCCTGACTTCGGTTATCTTCATCTATCCCCCACTGCATAATATTGATTAATCAACCGGAAATACCGTCCAAACATTCCATTGATATTCACGCAGCTTAGATTGTATGGTTTCTGATTGAGATTCAGATCCAAAGATGCCAAAAACCGTTGCGCCGGAGCCGGACATAAGGCTTGCACAACCCAAATCAGCCATAACGCTTTTAATTTTTGCTATTTCAGAATAATCAGGAAATACGAATTCCTCAAGCCTGTTAAAGCAATATTTTAAAGCATAATTTTCGTTAAAAGAACCATCGCAAATAAGCTTTTTGATTGTATGAATTTTTCTTGGGTTTGTCAATGGAAACGTGACCTTTTTATATATAGAAGCCGTTAGAACGCCAAATCCCGGATTAGCTAAGACTACGGGCATTTTACGTATGCTTAAAAGAGGCGTTACAATTTCGCCTGTTCCTTCGCATAAAGCCGTGCCGCCCGTAAGAAAAAAAGCTACGTCCGCGCCGAGCTTCGCGGCAATTTGTTCAAGCTCGGTTTTTTGAGTTTTTATATTCCAAAGTTTGACCAAAGCTTTTATGGCAGCGGCAGCGTCCGAAGAACCTCCGCCGAGACCTGCGCCCGTAGGAATTTCTTTTTTTAATGTGATTTTTACGCCTTTTTGTATATTGAAGCGGTTTCTTACAGCCTCGGCAGCCTTATAAACTATATTAGAGCTGTTTGACGGAAGATTTTTATTATCGCATTCCAGATTTATTCCGCCAGGAGCGTCTTCAACGGTTATCTCGTCGTAAAGGCTGACCGTCTGCATAATAGATTCCAGATTGTGATACCCGTCAGGCCTTTTTCCGGTTATTTCCAGATAAAGGTTTATTTTTGCGGGTGCTTTAAACGTTATTTTCATTGTCAATTTACTTTTTTATTTTTTATCATTGTCGTCGGATTCATCAGCGGCGTTCCGAACATGTTGGTCTGACACGGAAACACTCACGACTTCAAATGAACCTTTAAAATTAAATTTTCTTGAAGACACATTTATTACATGCGGGATTTTGCTGCTGAAAAACTGTTTATATTTTACAGGCTCAACAGATACTCCGTCTTTTGTAATTCTCTCAACCATTCCGGTTTCGGAATTCAAAACAAGTTCTATATCGTTTGCCTTATATGTAATTCTTTTGTCTTTTTGACCTACTGCATTGTTTTCGAACTGCTTAAAAAAGTCCGGAGAAAAAATATTGGAAGCAAAAGATAAAAGTCCTCTGAACTCATCCGGAATTTCATTTTCAATCGCTCTCGGCTCAAATGTTATTTTTCCGTCTTTAATATATATCATCGCGCCGCCGAGAAAAAATTTCGAAGGTATGCCTATGCTTATGCCTTCGCCTTTCACATAGTTAAAATAAAAATATCCTTTAACATTATAACTGTGAATGTTGATTTTCATTTTATATCCGGCTTTCATCGAAAAAAGTTTTTTGTAATTGCTGTCCGCCCTGAATAAAACAGCATTATAAAAATCATGCTGAGGCAATTTTGCCTGCACTAAATCCAGCTTCTGCCTGGCGCTTTTTTTACCTCCGGCGTCATATGCCAAAGCATAAGCAACCCATGCGTCATTAATTTTTCCCTGTTCAACGTACACGTCTCCGAGATGCTCGTAAACAACGGGATCTCTGGTAATATTTGCCGCGGTTACTATAAGTTTTTCTGCAAGATCATACTTACCCTGCCTGTAATACAGCCATCCTAAAGAATCAAGATAAGCGCCGTTGTGAGGTTCGAGAGTTACGGCCCTGTTCAAAAGAATTTCCGCTTCCGCGAGTTTTATATTTCTGTCGGCATATGAGTAGCCGAGATAATTCATAGCCCTTGTATGGTCTGGATTTATTTCCAGCACACGCAAAAACGCTTTCTCCGCAGCTTCAAAATTGCCGATTTTGTCCAAAGCGCTTCCCATAAAATAATGCGCGTCGGCAAAATCCGGGTTCAGGCTTATCACTTTTTCAAATGTTTTAATTGCTTTATCGTATTTTCCCCAGTCAATATAATTTAATCCCTGCAGATATAAAATCTCGTAATTTAAAGGATCTTTACTTGACGCCACCTGCAATTTTTTGTCGGCTTTCGCATAATTTTTTAAAAGGGAATAATAATATCCGAGCCTTGCCAGAATCGCGACATTGTCTTTCTGTCTTGACGATAAATATTCAAACTCGGCGGCTGCTTTCTCGATATTGCCCAGCTTTTCATATATCACGCCAAGCCAATATGACGCCATTTCGGTTTCATTGCCGCTGCCGCTAAAACCTTTTTTTGCTTTCAAAAACGCGTCTCTTGCTTTAGCGTATTCCTGATTCTCATAATATGAGCGCCCCAGATACATAAGCGCATGCATATTATCCGGAAAAACTTCGACGAATTTTTCATATTCCGCTATTGCCATTTGAAAATTTTTAACGGTTTCATAAATTCTGGCCTTTGCAAGATAAGCTTCCCGGGCGTCAGGCTTTAGCTCAATAACTTTATCATATGATTTCAACGCTTCTTCCGTCATATTAAGCCTTTCCTGCACCAGCGCCAGCTGAAAATAACCGGCCGCCGAATCAGGCTGCTGCTGTAAAAATTTACTCCAGTATTCCGCGGATTCTTCAAGCTTGTTATCAGAGTAATAGTATGCGGCAAGATACACCGTGGCGGTTTCGTTGTCAGGGTCAAGTTCAAGCGTTTTTTCCCAAAACATCCTTGCTTTATCGGGCTGGTTTGCCATAAGATAAAAAGTCGCCAGAAAAGCCGTAGTTTTTGGATTTTCTCCGTCAAGTTTTTCTATTTTTTCGGCAGTATCAAAAGCTTTTTGATTATTGCCGGACTGCCAGTACAAGTACATAAGATCTTTAAGAACGGCAAGCGCGTCCGAATCAATAGCGGCAACTTTTTCGTAATCTTTCTGCGCTAAGTCAAAATCTCCCGCCTTAAGTGCCAAAACGCCTTTAAGGTAAATTTTGTAAGCCTCGTAATTCGCGCCGTGCACAAAGCCGGACTGAGAAACCAGCGTAAAACACAAAACAAAAATAATTTTTTTCATTTTATTATCTTCCTCAAAAGTATAGCGTCTTCATCGGTATAGTATTTTTTTCTTATTCCGATTTTCTCAAAGCCTAAGGATAAGTAAAGATTTTGCGCCGCCCCGTTGCTTTCCCTTACTTCAAGAAAAATATTTTTTGATTTTTCTTTTCCCGCGTCATTTTCCATATACTCAAGCATTGTTCTGGCTATGGAGCGCCTTCTGAAATCCGGATGAACGGCAATATTAAGAATTTCCGTCTCCCCTTCTATTGTCAAGTATATGCAGAATGCCGCGATTTTATCGCCTTCCAAAGCAACTTTAAAACTCACTTTTTCGTTTAAAGCCGAACTCATCAGCATATCTTTTGTCCAAGGCTTTTTAAACGACTGTTCCTCTATTGATATTATATCATCTATATCGTCTTTTGAGAAATCCCTGATTTCAAGACAATTACGAATTACGAATGACGAATTACGAATCAACGGCAACCCCTCATCCTCTTGCTTCGCAAAAGGCGAGGGAAAACACATCTTTGTTTTTCTTGTTTTTGATTCGTAATTCGTCATTCGTAATTCGTAATTGCCTTTTCCGCTGCGTATAAAATTGATTCTATCATTGCATCCGCGTCGGCTTTGCCTTTTCCGGCTATGTCAAAGGCCGTTCCGTGCCCCGGAGAAGTTCTTACAAACGGCAAACCTGCCGTAACATTTACGATTTTTTTTGCGTCTATGCATTTCAAGGGTATCATTATCTGATCGTGATACATGCCGCATATTAAGCCGAATTCGCCGTTTTTTGTTTTAAGCCACGCGGAATCAGCTGGCAAAGGTTTTGAAATATTAAACCCTGATTTTTTTAAGATTTCATATGCCGGGAAAATAATTTTTTTCTCTTCTTTCCCCAATATTCCGTTATCTCCGGCATGAGGATTTAATCCGCACAGAGCGATTTTGACGGAAGAGTGGAGAGACGGCAACGACAAAACGTCTTTATTTTTTGTCTTATCTTCACTCTTATTTAAAAATGAAACTGCAAGACTTACTGTCTCAACAATATCTTTGGATTTTAATCTTTTTGAAACTTCCGAAAGAGGAATATGCCTTGTAACCATAACGCTGTGAATATTTCCGCACACCATCATCATTGCGGCATTTTTGCTTTTGGTTAAAGCCTGAAGAAGCTCCGTATGTCCGGGATAATTCACGCCGGCAAGCTTAAAAGATTCTTTTGATACCGGAGCGGTAACCAAAGCATCTGCTTTACCGTCAAGACAAAATTGCGCGGCAGCCTTAATAGCGCTGTAAGCCGCTATCCCCGCTTTTTTTGAAGGCTTACCCAAAGCAACTTTACCGACATTTGAAGCAGCTATAAATTCGTAATTGCCGTTGTTTGCCGTTCGCCGTTGATTCCCCCGATTTAGACGCTCGGGGGCAGGCTCCATTCGTAATTCGTCATTCGTAATTACCGTTCCAAAAACTACAGGGCTGCAAACTCTTTGAACTTTCAAAGAATTTACAGCCCTGTAAACTATTTCCGGTCCTATTCCCGCAGGATCTCCCATAGTAACCGCTATGCGGGGCTTAGACATTATCTTTAATTCCAGTTAGCGTTAATTTTTATATTAGCTTTGGATTTAAGCTCCTGCATCCACGCCGCGTAAGCTTTTCTCGCTTCGTTTTGGGACAATAATTCGGCTATATCGTTTCTGACTTCTTCAAAAGTGAAAACTTTGCTTGCTCTCTTTTCTTCAACTCTCAGGAAATGAAAACCGTTGTCTGTTCTCACGGGTTCTTTTGTAATTTCACCCACATTCATATTAAAAACAACTTTATCTATTTCGGCAGGCAAATCCCCTTTAACAACTACGCCTATGTCTCCGCCTCTCGCTCTTGAAGCTGCATCTTCGGAATATTTTGAGGCTATATCCGCAAAGTTGGCGTCTTTCTCTCTAAGCGCTTTTTTCACTAAATCTACTCTGGCCTGCGCTGCTTTAACGTCAGCTGCGCTGGCGCCTTTCGGGCTGGCTATAAAAATCTGTCTGAGCTTTACCTGTTCGGCGGACATTCTTTGCATGATATTCGCGACATTTGCCACCATATCGTCATCTTCTTTGGACAATCCGGTTTCTCCGCCTCTCATTTTCACCTGAACCGCATCAAAGAAAGCTCTTATCTGTTTTTCATCCGGAGCTTTTACTCTTGACTTCATTGTCTGTTCGACAAGCTTCATAACGGCCATCTGTTCTTCAAGCTTCTTTTCGAACTCAGACATCGTTACGCCTTCTTTTTTAAGTTCCGCGTTAAACTCGGCTTCGCTGGCAAACCTTTTCTTTATCTGGGCTATGCCGTCGTCAAGCTCTTTTCTGGAAACTTTAATTTTTCTCTTCTTTGCTTCCTGCCTCAAAAGAACGTCTTCAATTTTCTGGTTTAACAAAGCCGTTTTAAATTCATTTATTCTGGCGTCAGTCTGTTCCGAAGCCGGAAAATTCTGTTTAAACTGTTCAAGCATAGGTATAAGCACCTTATTGAATTCCGAAGCCATGATAGGCTCGTTATTCACTACCGCTATGCTTCTGTCCGCATCTTCCGCCGCAAAAACATTACAACCAACAAAAATCGAAAAAACTAAAGCTGCCAATAATCTTCTAAACATTTTCACTCTCCTTAAATTATTTTTTACATTTCAAATTCGCCGTAGGGCATCTGAAACATATTATTGTCCGGCGTTATTTTAACTGCCTCGGCTTTCGCGTAATCAACCTTAACGCCGAGTTTCTGTTTTGTTTCTTCAAACCATTTGTCAAATCTTTCTCTTTCTATAATTCTCTTTATTTCCGGCACTGCCTGTTCAAACGTCATCGGCGGAAGTTTTTCTTCGGAAACTTTCAAAATTATGTGGAATCCGTAAGATGTTTCGATTATTCCGGACAATTGGTTATTTTGAAGCGATAACGCAGCCTTTTCAAATTCGGGAACAAGATCTCCTCTCCTGAAAGGTCCTATTAAACCGCCCTGAGCCGCGGAACCCGTATCCTGCGACACTTCTCTGGCCACATCGTCAAAACTTTCGCCGTTTTGAAGTCTTGCGTAAGCCGCTTCAGCTTCGGCTCTGTCGGTAAGAAGAATATGTTTAACAGTATAAGCCACAGGAGAATCGAACTGTTCTCTGTTAAGGTTGTAATATTCTTGAATATCCGTCTCGCTCGCGATTATCTTCGTATGCACTTCTCTAAGGTAAGTCTCTATCAGGAGTCCGTCCTGATACTCTTTTAACTGCCTTTCCTGTTCGCGCTTAAAATCAGCCAAAGCTTCCGTATATTCGGCTTTTTTATTAACGCCTGCCTGCTTAGCGGCTTCAAGCATTATATTTTCCCTTACTATGGCGTCAACAAACTGTTTTCTTCCAAGCGGGGTATTAACATAACTTTGATATGCCGGAGGCGTATTCTGCAATTTTTCGGCAAGCATGGCATCGGTTATTTGCGTTCCGCCTACCTTCGCGATAACTGTTCCACCCCTCTCCTTACAAGCGCCAAAAGCAAACACTGCAAGTACAGACAACATTAAAACTTTCTTCATCTGGCCTTCTCCTTTTACCAATACTAAATACTTTTTAATATTACTATTTTATAAAAGCTTTTGTCAAACTTTTGTAAATTATTTTTTTAACTATAATGATAAACGTACGAATCATCACGCATATTGCATTGTTTATTTAAAATAAAGTTCCAGTTTTTTCAGAAAATGTCTTGCAAATTCAACGGAAGAAATACTTATTGTATTTTTTTTCAGTTTAAAAGCATAATGTTTTCCGGCTATAAATTCAATCATATCAGCGTAATCGCCTATAAGCTTGGGAATATCCGCTTTTGAAAAATCCGCGTTTTGCGAAAAATACACATATATATAGTTGTTATCTTCCGATACTCTTTCAATTTTAAGTTTTTCCGCTTCAAGCCTTAAAACTGTGATTTCAAAGAGCCTTTTGGTTTCATCCGGTATTTTTCCGAACCTGTCCAAAAGTTCGCTTTTTATTTTTTCAATATCTTCCGGGCTTTGGGCGTCAGAAAGCTTTCTGTAAAATAAAATTCTTATGTCCTCGTCTTCAATATAATTTTGAGGTATTAAAGCCGCAACCTGAAGATCTATTTCAGTGCCGGACTCTTTTTCGGATTCAAATGTTTCGCCTTTTATTTTCCTGCCTTCTTCTTCAAGAAGTTTGGCGAACATATCATAACCTATATCTCTAACAAAACCGTGCTGATTCGCGCTTAAAATTCCGCCGGCGCCTCTTATTTCCAAATCTTTAAGCGCAAGTCTGAAGCCAGAGCCGAGCTCGCTGAACTCTTTCATTGCTTCAAGCCTCTTTATCGCTTCATCGCTGAGATTTTCATCTCTGTAAAATAAATAACAGTAAGCTTTTCTTTTATCTCTTCCGATTCTTCCGCGCAGCTGGTAAAGCTGCGAAAGACCGAAATTTTCGGCCTCTTCAATTATCATTGTATTAACTGACGGGATATCCAATCCGGACTCTATAATAGTGGTGGCAAGCAGCACGTCAAGTTCCAAATTTGTAAACTTCCACATAATATTTTCTATATCTCTTGACTTCATCTGACCGTGAATAACGCCCAACTTTATATCCGGAACAAGTTTTTTAATTTCATCGGCTTTGGTAAGAATCGTTTCTACTCTGTTGTAAACATAAAAAACCTGCCCGTTTCTTGCAAGCTCCGCCTGTATAATATTTTTGATAAGCTTCTCATCATACGGCGATAAAGCCGTTTCTATCGGAAGCCTTCCGAAAGGAGGCGTTTCTATTACGGATAAATCTCTAAAGCCAGACAAAGCGGATGATAATGTTCTGGGTATCGGCGTCGCGCTAAGCATAAGCATATCGATATTTTTCTTTATGGATTTTATTTTCTCTTTCTGCTTAACGCCGAATCTGTGCTCTTCGTCAACAATCAGCATTCCGAGATTTTTAAATTTTATGTCTTTCTGCAAAAGCCTGTGCGTTCCGACTACTATATCAACTTTGCCCTCTGAAATTTCTTCAATAGTTTTTTTCTGCTCGGCTTTGCTTTGAAATCGGCTCAGCACGGAAATTTTAGTCGGAAACGGCGAAAGCCTGTTATAAAAAGTATTAAAATGCTGCTGCGCCAAAACCGTTGTCGGCACTAAAACCGCGGCCTGCATATTATCCTGCACGACTTTAAAAGCGGCGCGTACCGCGACTTCCGTTTTACCGTAACCGACGTCGCCGCAAATTAATCTTTCCATTGGATACGGCTTTACAAAATCGTTTTTAACGTCTTCTATCGCTTTCATCTGGTCGGGCGTTTCATCATAAGGGAACGCGTCTTCAAGTTCTTTTTCCCACGGAGTTTCACGGCTTAAAGGATTTCTTTTGACTTTGCTTCTTTCGGCGTAAAGTTTTAAAAGCTCTTTTGCGAACTCCGCAACGGCTTCCCTCGCGCGCGACTTTACCCTTTCCCACGCGCCGGTATCCATAGAATAAAGTTTCGGCTTTACGCCTTCAACGCCTATATATTTTTTTACGGTTTTAATTTCTTCGGGCGGCACATACAGTTTATCGCCTTTTCTGTACTCTATGCAAAGATATTCGGAAGTTTTATCTTCGCGCGAAATGGTTTTCAATCCGACATAGCGACCTATGCCGTACTTTTCGTGGACAACATAATCGCCGGACGAAATTTCCCAAATACCTTCAAGCCTTCTTCCACCCTGCACTTTCGGAAAACTTATAGGCTTCTTTTTATAAAGCATCTCGCGGCTTGACAAACATGCCAGATTCTCTTTTTCAAGATAAAACCCCTGGGATAAATTTCCGTACAAAAATTCAGGAAGCTCATAATCCCAGCGGTTCTCGTGAAAAATATCCTGTATTCTTTCCCTTTCGCCGTCATTAGCGCAATATATTTTTATGTTAACGCCGTCACGGGCAAAATTTTCAAGCGAGTTTATAAAAAACTTTATATCCCCCTGAAACCCGCCGGCTAAGCCGGCAAAACTTTTATATCCCTGATACTGCGCGTTTTTATTCAAAGGAGCGTTTATGATAATCTCATGTTCGGCATATTGTTCTTCTTCATCTTTTGATATTGAAAAATCGAAGAACAACAACGATGCGGGGATGTAGGGATGCGGAGAGGCAGGGAAACGGCTTTGTGTCGTTTTGTCGTTACTCTGCATCTCTGCATCCCTGCATCCCTGCATCCCAAAATATTCTTTAATCGTAGCAGTATCATTTTGAGGGTTTACAGGCAGAACTTTTATTTCTTCAATAAACGTATTGGAAAGCTGGCTTCCCGGGTCAAAAATTCTTAGAGCCTCAATAATATCGTAATCAAATAATATTCTTACCGGCGCATTGTTGGCGGCAGGCCAAATATCTATTATATCGCCTCTCACGGCAAACTGAAGCCTGTCTTCAACAAAATTCATTCTCGTATAACCAAGACCGACAAGAGAACGAATCAATTCTTCAAATTTATGTTTCTGTCCCTGCTTAAAAACTATTCCGCTGTCCGAATCAGGCGCCACAACAGGAGAATTTAAAGATAAATCGCTCCCGCAAAGTATAAAATTATTTAAGTTTTTGATTTTATCCGCGGCAAAAGCTCTTTGCTGCGCGTCATCCAAAGGATAGAGAATGATGGGAATTGATATATTATCTTTGCCAAAAAACGCATTCAAATCATCATAAAAGGAACTTAACTCCTCGTCTTTGACAAATAGAAAAGCGCGCAAGTTTGGATTTAGGGTACCCCCCTCGGAACTTAGTTCCTCCAAAATGCGTTTAAACAAATAATGGGCTTTACCGCTGCCCCCGACGCCTGACAAATATATTTTACTCATCTAATTTGATAAAATCGCAGTGAATTGAACGTGAATTTTTAACAAAATTGACATAAATTCACGATATCCACTCTAAAAAGCTATCTTCCAACAATAATCTTTTGGCTGTCGATGCTTTGGCATAGTTTATATGGAATAGCAATTATCTTAAGAGATATATGCAAATGATTGAGGAACAAAATTTAAACCATAATATAATAAGGTTTTGGGTGAAGAATATTTCTTTGTGGTTCCAATTTCAATTGCAAAAGCTTTATTCACATTGGCAAAATACTCGTTATAGAATTGTCTGCTTATTCCTGAAAACTGCTTAGTCACCTTCCATACTGAAGCGACATCATCGTGCAGTATATCTTTTATTTCAAACTCACCTATCACCTGTTGCACTGGAGACGAAGCATAAACAATGATTTTTTTAATATCTTTACGTTTGAAAATATTTTTGCGAAATTCATATTTTTTTGTACCATCAAAAATTTTTTGTGCAAATTCCGGTTTAATTGATAATAAAACTGTCATTTGTTTTCGTCTCCTTTAATATTGTAAGAAATTGTTCTTTTGTTATTTTCTGAAACCCTCTAGGCGCAGAATCTTTATCTTTAATAATTCCAAGCTCTATCATACGTTGCATATTAATTCTATGGGAGAATGAATAATTATGTAAAAATTTAACAATAAATGGCTTTAAATTTGGATAATAATTCCAATGTGCTGTTAGCTCTTTATCTGAAAAAACACTTCTTTTCCTGCAAAGATTAATGAATTCCGTATCGTTTTTTATATCTAAAATAATTTCCTCGACAGTGCCTATCGTAGTTAAAACACTCTTATAATATCCACCAGTACGATAAAAGACAATGATATCTCCTCTATTTATATTTTTTTCTTTAGAGCGTGAAATATATACCTTGCTTAATGCATTTCTATGTGGTTCATTTTCAACAAAATCTTCTGGAGATTCAGTTTTTAAAAAAGAGTCCGGGAGAAGATCTGTATGATATTCTGGATATATGGGAACTAGAAAAATACTGGTATCTGTAGAAATAAACGGAAATGTTTTTTTTGGGTTTTTTAAATCAAATTTTTTGGAAAAATCTCTGACATACACTAACTCTCCACTACTACCCTTTGCACCAAAAAACTTAAACCCCCATTCTTCCATTAAATTAATAAGTCGCTGCTGTTCGTTTGTCTTGTTAAAGATGGTGACATATATCTCATCAACTTTATTACGTAATGCATTGTCGAATATAATTTTCATAAACCTTTCGCCAAGCCTTACTCCGTTACTAACTACTTTAAAAGTTCCAACTTTTAATCTTTTTTTGTGAGCAAACGCTGGGTTTATATCAGAATAATTCTCATGTTTATCTTCTAATTTCAAAAATAAAAAAGACAGTATCCGCCCTTTGTTATAAGTTATATATGCTTTTTCTTCAGACTTTTTATTAAACCATTTATTGAAACCAGGATAATCCGATCTTAACGAGTCGAAAAAAGTATCCTTTATGTCTATGTTTCCAAAATATTCTTGTTTTACAGCTAAAACCTTATAATCAATCAGTTCTGGGTATTCGGCTACTGCCATCTCAAGAAAAGAATCAATCTTAAAGACCCTATCCTCAACCCCTAACAGTTTAGCTTTTTCATGAATTTTTCGATCCTCGGAGATTAGTATATCAACTCTATCGCTGAATACTTCATTTAATAATATAGTATCATTCTTATCGTTTTCATTTTTATCCTTTTCGCTAGAGATAGATTGAACTTCAGGTTTCAGAGATGCAACCGTTCTAAGTATCTCATAACTTTGTATTTTTGCATTAAATGTACCGCGCGTGACTTTATCTAAATTTTTATTCAACTCTTGTACTGTAATAGGGTGGATGCATTTTGTTAATTTAGTTCTATCGAGCCATTTAAATAATGTCCCAATAGATTGGTCGATAACTTTAGAAGCTTCTCTATGGATTATAATGTTTGTATCGAGCAATGCTTTTTTCATAGAATTATCTTTTTTATTTTCTTGATAAATGGAAAAAACAGAAGAGCCAACGCGATTAATAAAACAAGAATTGCAAACCAATACTCTATAGGTATTTGTTTAAAAAAACTAATCCCGTTGTCATATGAATACGAGGTACGCAATGCTGCAGAAGCAAATAATAACGAGCACACTATATTAGCAGCTATCGCTATTCCTATCTGCTTCATACCTATTATCTCTCTAGTAAATATAGTAAAAAATGAATATGAATCTGCTTGACTTCCATCCTTATTAAAAACAATTATATACTTGCCATTTTCCATAGATTCAATTTCAGACAAGTATTTCTTAAATGCGGGAACCTCTAGTTCACGAATATTTCTAAGCTTGTTTTGGTCAACAAAAGAAAGGGTAAATGTATTTGGTATAACATGAAAGCAGAAACAACTTTCTACTACGCATAAATGATATTCATCATTTATTATACTGTGTACTCTATCGGGTAAATTTCGCTTTTCGTTTAGTTTTATATCGTATATATAATTCGTATATGCTATACCTTTTATCATTGCAGACAAAGTATTTGATTTGGTCTTTATTAGAAACCTAGTATAGTTTGAATTTAATCTACTTAAATCGATTGTTTTTATTTTAAAAGATAGTACTTGCCCGCCGTCATCTATTGAGTTTTTTGATAGAGGCAGTATTGTTAGTGCACCTCTAGTTTCAAATTGCAGTACACCGCCATGTCTTTTGTCATTACGTATGGGAGAAAAACTTTTTATGTTATCATTAAACACAAATTTACAACTATTCGTGTCTTCTATAAGACTACAAGCCAAGCAACGTACTGTATCCTCTTTCTTCATAAAAGGCGCTACTAATTTAAATTCTATCTCTTTAACCGTGTCTTGATTAAATTCTTCTATGCATTTAAATTCCAGCCCCAGTTCAATAAAAGAATTCTCATTTTCTATATCCCAAGTACAGATATGAAAACGAGAAATTTTAACTTTTTGTTTACTTAAAATAAAAAAAGAATTATCCATCGTAAATATTATATAAAATAAAATTAAAAAATACTATAATAACATCTATACATATTCTTCATTTCGCAAAATTTATTGATAATTTTTATATTTATGCCTGACAAAGATATTTTACTCATTTATTTGCTGCTAAATCATATTTTTTGTAACTATACATTTTTACAATCTCTTCTATAGAATTTCCGATTTTTTATCCTTACTATAATATTTAAATATAACTCTTTATCAACTTCTCAAGCTTTGCTTGCCTGTCCGCGCTGCGTTTGTATAAAGGCGTTTTGTCGGTCTGGTTTACGTCAAGCTGTTCTTCAAAAACCGGTCTGCCTTCATATTTATAATAAATTCCCAAACCTAATTTTCCTTCTTTTGTTGCCAAGGCAAAAGCCGCGTTTCGGTCTGCCGCGTTGTGATTTTCAATATAATAAGTATTGTCTTTAAACCATTGGAAAGTATTTATTTTATTGAAAGTTATGCACGGCTGGAGAATATCCACAAGCGCGTAGCCTTTATGCTGTATGGCTTGTTTTAAAATCTCTTTCGTCTGCTGCGCGTCGCCGCTGAACGCTCTTGCCACGAAAGTGGCGTTCATTGCTATTGCTACGGCCAGGGGATTGAAAGCCTGTTCAAAAACGCCGTCCACCTGAATGTTTGTTTTCATTCCTATCTGGCTTGTCGGGGAAGCCTGCCCTTTTGTAAGGCCGTACACCATATTATTATGAACAACATTTGTTATGTTCGGATTGCGGCGGATTGTAGATATAAAATGGTTTCCGCCTTCACCGTACATGTCGCCGTCGCCGCTTTCGGCAATGACGGTTAAATCCATATTGGAAGCTTTTATTGCCACGGCTGCAGGCAAAGCGCGGCCGTGAAGCCCGTTGAAATAGCTGGCTTTCATATATTGCGGAAGCTTTGCGGCCTGCCCGATTCCTGAAACCATGCAAAGTTTATCGGGCGCAATGCCAAGCTCGGTAACGGCATTTTTAACAATATCCAAAATTGAAAAATTTCCGCAGCCCGGACACCATGCCATATCCATACCGTTCATATCATAAATATTAGCCATTATTTGACCTCTCTTTTGTCATCCCCGAATGCTTTAATCGGGTGGGGATCCATGTTCGTTGTTAAAAGACACAATGAATACATATTATTTTTAGCAAAAAGTGGATTCCGGCATCCTTCGACTACGCTCAGGACAGGCTCCGGCCGGAATGACAGATGCTATTTTACCTCCAGAAGAGATTTTATCTGCTGCGCGACTTTGTCGGCGCTGAACGGCAAACCGTCATATTTATGAACGTGCACGGTAGACCTGATATTCGTAAATTTTCTGATAAGATTTTCAAACTGTCCCGAAAAATTATTTTCAACAAATATTATTCTGCTGGCTTTACGCAGATAATCGTTTGTTTTAACATGAACGGGATAAACCTGTTTGTAATACAAAATCGCGGTTTTTTCATGCTTAAGAATATTAAGAGCTTCTTTAACCGTGTTCTTTGTCGAGCCCCAGCAAATTACAAGATTTTCATAGTCGGGAGTTCCTATAAGTTCGGGCTCCGCGGCTTCCGCCAAAATGCCTATGTATTTTTTCATGCGTTTTTTGTGCATAAGCACGCGCGTATTTTCGCTTTCGGTAATGCGTCCGTTTTCATCATGCTCGTCGCTGTCAACGCAGACAAAACCTTTACCGTAACCGGGCACGCCTCTAGGAGATACCCCATTCGGGGTATTAGAATATCGCATATAATTTTCGGGCATTTCGGAAATATGTTTTACCGGGATTTCCAGCTTATCGAACATTTCGCAGTTTGAAATTGAGTCGACAAGATACTGGTCGCTCAATATAAAAACAGGCGTTTGATATTTATCGGCGATATCAAAAGCTTTCTGGGTCATCTCAAAACAATCTTTCGGCGTTCCCGGCGCGAAAATCGCTCTCGGGAATTCGCCGTGGCCTGCATATAAAGCAAGCTCTAAATCCGCCTGCTCCGTTCTTGTAGGCAAACCCGTGGCAGGCCCCGGCCTTTGCGCAAGATGTATAACGACAGGCGTTTCGGTTGCGGCGGCAAGACTCACGCCTTCGCACATCAGCGAAAATCCTCCGCCTGATGTCGTAACCATGCTTCTTGCGCCCGCAAAAGACGCGCCGATTGCCATATTTATCGCGGCAATTTCATCTTCAGCCTGCTCAACGGCAACGCCGAACTCTTTCTGGTTTTTCGCCATAAACATAAACACGCTTGTTCCCGGCGTCATTGGATAAGAAGAAATAAAATCGCAGCCTGCCGCGAGAGCGCCAAGCCCTATGGCGTCAGCTCCGCTTAAAAGAATTTTTCCTTCGGAGTTTGAATCTCGTTTTACTTTTATCTGCACTTCTTTTAAAATATTTTCCGCTATTTCATAGCCTTTCTTTCCCGCAGCTATATTTTTATTTACGGTATCTTCGCCTTTTTTTGCAAAACTTTCTTTTATTATTTTTTCAAGGCTTGCGAAATCGGCTTTAAACATACCCAGTATAATGCCGCTGGCAATTATATTTGAAAAAATAGCGCCTCCGATTTCTTTAGCCGATTCCGACAAAGGTATATCCGTAAAAGGTTTATCAATTTCGCCGATTATTTTTTTATCGGCAAGAATTACCGTATGCTCCGTTATCCTGTGATAAAGATGCTCGTACGCTTCTTTATCAAGCGGAACAAAAATATCCATTCTGTCGCAATAACAGTCTATCGGTTTGCTTGAAACTCTGAGTTGTGTTGAATTGCTGCCGCCGCGGACGCGCGACATGTACTCTTTTGAAGTGAACAGGTTAAAACCTGCCGTTTTGAAGATTTTTGAAACTACATTTTCTACTGTTTGTATTCCCGCCCCTGCTTCTCCGCATAAAACTATGCTTACGTCATCTTTAAAGATTTTGGGCATTTTAAAGACTCCTTTTAAGACAGAGTGAAGATTGAAGAGTTAAAAGTGAAGATAACGTGTTTTCGCTGTACGAAAACCTATATTAGATTTCGGCGAAGCCGAAATTCAATATCTCCACTCTCCGCTCTGTTTTATCTTAACCGCCAAAGCAGCCGCTTATACGCTCTTTGAATAAGATACGACCACCTTGGCCTGTGATTAACTCCGGGAAATAACGACCTCATTTTGCCGTTATGGGTTCCCTGTGAAGCTATTGTAGGGTGAAGATAATACAAATCTATTATATGCTCGCCGGCCAAATAAGCGTAAAACCAGTCGGTAACCATGCCGCATTTATTGGTATCGACTTCTTTTATTATGCTTTTTGCCGCTTCAAGATCAACGATAAAAGCGCCGCAGGCTCTTGTTATATATCCGTTAAAACCGCCGGTATATTCGTCTTTTTCGACTTTATAAACCGTCCTGCCTTTTTTACGGACGCTTCCTCTGACAAATTTTAAAAAGGAATCTTCAAGGCTTAAAAAAAAGTTCGTTATATTTCTCTCTTTAACTTCTTTTAAGGCGTTAAAAACTGCCGTTTCAAAGTTTTTTTCAAGAAAAACATCATTTTCAAAAATAAGCCCGTATGGGATATTATTTTTTATCATCTCTCTAAATACCAGCAAATGTTTATACGTACAGGAAGTATAACCGCAAACTTCTGCCATGTCTCCTTTAAAATTAGAGGATATAATTTCAGGAGTCAGCTCGTCCCGGTCGCCTTCCATAACAAAATTGAAAGGTATGCTTAAATTTTTAATCTGTTTAAGCATATGCTCTTTACGTTCAGGCGCATTTTTGATGTGGATTATATAACCCTGTATTTCCATTTAAAAGTCTCTTTTTAAACAGCAGTTTGGAGTGAGGAGTGTGAAGTGTGGAATTAATGTGTTTTCGCAAAGCGAAAACTTATAATATCTTTCGCCAAAGGCGAAACTCAACAACTCCACACTCCAAACTTCAAACTCCACACTATCTTTAGAAGTTGTCCGCAGCCTCTTCCATATACGACTGAGGATGCAGGCAAGCCGGGCATTTTTCCAAGGCTTCTTTTGCGGCGTAAATATATCCGCAGTTTCTGCATTTCCACTTTATTTCGTGTTCTTTTTTGAAAACTCTCTGGTAATCCACATTAGTCAAAAGTTCAAGATATCTTGCTTCATGGTGTTTTTCAACTTCAGCGATAAACCTAAAACATGCCGCTATGTCAGGAAAACCTTCTTCATCGGCAACCTTGGCGGCATCCGGATAAAGTTTTGTATGTTCTTCGTTTTCGCCCATTGCGGCGGCTTTTAAATTTTCAGCCGTTGATCCGATTTTTCCGGCAGGATATGTCGCGGTTATTTCAAGAGCTCCGCCTTCAAGAAATTTAAAAAATCTTTTCGCGTGCTCTTTTTCATTATCGGCAGTTTCCGCAAATATCGCGGAAATCTGTTCAAAACCTTCTTTTTTAGCCACTGAAGCGAAATAAGTATATCTGTTTCTCGCCTGCGATTCACCCGCGAAAGACGCAAGCAGGTTTTTTTCTGTTTTTGTTCCTTTAACTGACTTTGACATTTTATCCCCCTCTCCCGTAATTAGTGCCCTATTTTAACTTCATTATACCACGAGCCGTGAATATTGCACTGCTCTATAATTGAAACAACGCCTTTGCTTCCGCCTTTAAAATGGGCTGCGGCCGCGGCATTAATCTCGCCGTTTCCGGACATATGCATCACCGCGACAAATTTTTTGTCAAGGTAATAATAGATTGTTGAAATATGATGTTCCGGAGTCATAGGATGAGGAATTTCGCCGACTTTCACGTGAACGTCTATGCATCCTGTTCCGGGAATAAGACCGCATTCTTCAACAACGAGTATTGAAGGAATATGCTTTTTTTCGCTTTCGCCTTTTTCTGCTTTAAAATCAGGCATTTTGTAAGCGTCTTCCTTTTCCTCAAACGCGTTTTTCGCGCCGCATACCGGACACAGCTCCGTATTACCGTCCAAAGCTATGTAATCACAAACTTTGCAAACTAAACCTTTCATAAAACCCTCCCCTTTGTTTTTTTGCTTTTAATACAGTCCCAGCGCTCCGGCAATATGGACAAGCATGAAAAAAATTGCCGCTAACGCCACATATCTATGGTACTTAAATTTTTTTCTCATTGCCATTGCTGCCGCGGCAAGAAACAAAACCGCCGAAACAATTCCAAAAATTCTGAAATCAGGCATTTTTGCACCTCAGTTTAACAGCAGAGTGGAGATTGGAGAGTGAAGAGTGAAGATAAAGTGTTTTCGCTCCGCGAAAACTTATTAATAGATTTTGGCAAAGCCGAAATTCAATATCTCCACTCTTCACTTTTCACTCTCCACTCTTTTTTATTTTAATAGCAAACTCTCTGCCTGCTTCAAAGCATTTATCAAGTTCTTCTTTTGACGGATGATACGTAACGCTGATGCCGTCCTGAACTTTTTCTATCCCGGCTTCCGCAAGAACAGCCTCAATATTTTTTACGCCTTCGCCGCTCCACCCGTAAGAACCGAAAGCAAAAGCCTTTCTGTTTTTCGGCTTAAACCCTTTAAAAAAGTGAAGAAAACCCGCGATAACCGGAAGCATGTCATTGTCGTGCGTTGAAGAACCGAAAACAAAACCTCTGGCGTCAAGCATAAACGTGGCAAGCTCTGTCCTGTCGCATTTCGTGACGTCAAGCATAAATGCTTTTACGCCTTGCGAAGCCAAACCTTCGACTATTTTTTTTGCCATCGCTTCCGTAGAATTCCACATGGTTTCATATACTACGGCAACTTTCTCTTTCGTGGAATTGTCAGCCCAGAAAAGATACTTATCCGTTATCTGCGGTATGTGTTTGCGCCAAATCAAGCCGTGGCTCGGCACAATAAGATCTATTTGAAGATTCATCTTTTGTATAGCCGCAAGCTTAGCGGCTATAAGCCGGCCGAACGGCCACAAAATGTTTGCGTAATACTTTTTCGCTTCATCCATTAACGAACAATAGTTAACTTCATCGTCAAAAATTTTGTTCGTGGCATAATGCTGTCCGAAACCGTCGTTCGAAAATAAAATTTTATCAAAAGACGAATATGTAAACATACTGTCAGGCCAGTGAATCATCGGGACATCGATAAAATCCAGAGTCCTTTTTCCGATGTTCAAACTCTGCCCTGTTTTTACCGTCGTAAACTCTCCGCAAACGCCGTAATATTTTAAAAGCCCCTGGCGGCTTTTTTCCGTGCCGTAAACTTTGGCATTGGGGCAAAGCTTCAATATTTCCGGCAGCGCGCCGGAATGGTCTGGCTCTATATGGTTAACGATTATAACGTCTATTTTTGACGGATCAACAACCTGCCTTATATTATCTTCGAAATCTTTGGCAAAATTTTTGTGGACCGTGTCTATTAACGTTATTTTATCATCGATAATAAGATAAGAGTTGTACGTTACCCCTCTTTTTGTTATAAAAGTGCTGCCGTGAAAATTTCTGGCATTCCAGTCAACGCAACCTACGGAATACACGCCTTCTTTAACCAAATTCGCAGCCATCTCGCAGTTCTCCTTTAATTAATCTTCTTTTCTTTTGCCGAGTTCTTTATCAAGATATAAAAGAGAACCTTTTGATCCGCCTATCATTTCAAGTTTCGCGATTATTTCTTCGTCGGCGCATTCCTCTTCAACCTGTTCGTCGACAAACCACTGCAGAAAAGAAAGCGTCGCATAATCTTTGTCTTCATTGGCAATAGTCACAAGATTATTAATCAGCCCCGTAACATATTTTTCATGCGCTAAAGCGTTTTTGAACATATCGAGGGGATTATTCCACTCATGAGGAGGCTGGTCTATCTGTAAAAGTTTTACCTTAGCGTTTCTGTCCGTCATATACTTGAAAAATTTATCGCCGTGCGAAAGCTCTTCTTCATACTGCACTCTGAACCAACGAGCTATGCCCGGAAGATTCTTTTCAAGGCATGCTGCCGACATGGAAAGATATAAGTACGCTGAAAAATACTCGTTTCTGATTTGTTCATTTAAAGCATGATACATTCTGTCTGAAAATTTACCTGACATTTTGATTCTCCTTTTATTAGAAGCTTGGAGAGCTGAGAAGCTGGGAAGCTGAGAGGAGCTCTGGTCGTTCTATCTTTGCCGTTGTCTTTGCTCAACTTCCCAACTTCTCAGCTTCTCAACTTCTTTTTCATCTCCACACTCCTAACTTCTAACTATTCTTTATTTGCAGCGCAACTCGGGCACTCGTCGTACTCAGCCGCGTATTCTGCTTTACATTCCGCGCATACTTTAATATTTTTTTTAATTTGGCACGGTTTGCAAAATTTCGGCTCAAAACATCCTTTTTTAAGTTCCGGCTCGCAGTGCGGGCAGCCGCATTCTTTAGCTTTTTCCATTTTATTTACCTATTATTATTGACATGGGTCCTCGATTAAAACATTCGAGGATGACAAAAGAGCGGATTAAAATCTGCTTTTGTCACCTTTGGATTTATAGTTTTCGATTGCTTTATGAAGAGCGTCAGCGCCGAGGTTTGAACAGTGCATCTTGTTCGGCGGAAGCCCTCCGAGGGCTTCGGCAACCTGCGCGTTGGTCAGCTGCATAGCCTCGTCAAGAGTTTTTCCTTTTGCCATTTCGGCAACCATAGACGAAACGGCAATAGCGGCGCCGCAGCCGAAAGTCTTAAATTTTACGTCTTCAAGCTTATTGTCTTTGACTTTAATATAAAAAGTCATCATATCTCCGCAAACAGGATTGCCCATTTCGCCTACGCCGTCCGCGTCTTTTATCTCGCCGACATTGCGTGGATTTGCAAAATGCTCCATAACCTTCTCCGAATAAAACGCCATAAAAACTCCTTTTTAACGGCAATTACGAATTACGAATCAACGGCAAAAGGCTTTTTAGTCTTTCATTCGTAATTCGTAATTAGTAATTGTCTTCTTCAGTGTGTTCGTGCTCATCATAATCTGTTCTAGGGCCGGCTTTCATTCTTTCGCCGGTTTTAACGAAATGCGAATATAAGGGAGACATCTCTCTCAATCTCTTCACTATATCTGGAAAAACTTCCAAAACATAATCTATTTCTTCTTTCGTATTGTATTTTGACAAAGTAAATAAAATTGAACCCTGACCTATTGCCACATCCACATTCATAGCCGACAAAACATGCGAAATTTTAAGATTTTTATTCGCGCAAGCCGAACCGCTGGCAGCCATTATGCCTTTCGCGTCAAGCATTAAAAATAGTGCTTCTCCTTCGACAAATTCTATTGAAAAATTAACATTTCCGGGAAGCCTGTTTTCGCCTTGCGGCGCGCCGTTTAAATAAATATACTCAATTTTTTTGGGGAGTTCAGCAATTAATATATTGCTTAACCGCGTCATATCATCGGCGGTTTTAGCCATTTCCTCTTTAGCTATACGGCATGCCTCGCCAAAACCTGCTATTGCGGGAACATTTTCCGTTCCTGCGCGTTTGGAATTTTCCTGAACGCCGCCTTCCAAAATAGGAACTATTTTTACGCCTTTTTTAAGATAAAGAGCAGCCGCTCCTTTCGGTCCGTACATTACGGAACCGGCAATCGTAAGAGCATCAACGCCTAAATCAGCAGCATTTACATATATTTTTCCGCATGAAGCAACAGCATCGGTATGAAATACCGCCTTGCTGCCTTTTTTTACTATTTCCGCAAGTTTTTTAATATTTTGAATTGTGCCGATTTCGGGGTTTGCGTGTTGGATTGACACTAAAACAGTATCATTTCTTAATGCTTTTTGAAGCTCTTCTTCTTTAATAAATCCTTGGCTGTCAACCGGCAGATAAGTAATTTCAAAACCTTCCTGCTCAAGTCTTTTTACAGGATTTAAAACAGAAAAATGCTCGATTGCCGAAACTATTATATGTTTTCCGGAAGATTTATACGCCTGCGCTATGCCTTTTACGGCAAGATTATTTGATTCCGTCGCGCATGAAGTAAAAATAATTTCGTTCGGATTTACTCCTATT
Source organism: Candidatus Endomicrobium neocapritermitis (assembly GCA_009778325.1). Classification (GTDB taxonomy): domain Bacteria; phylum Elusimicrobiota; class Endomicrobiia; order Endomicrobiales; family Endomicrobiaceae; genus Endomicrobium_B; species Endomicrobium_B neocapritermitis. Next base: position 60,793 of record WRJZ01000045.1, read on the forward strand.
AAACCGGCAGTTTCTTTTCTTGCTTTTTCAACCGCGTCTTTTGATATTGACCCGAGAGAATAAATGCTCTGAGGATTTCCGTAACTCTCAAAGAAATACGGTTTCATCGCATTAAAAACTCTTTCGTCAATTTTCGTATTTGACTGGTTATCTAAGTATATTTGTTTCATAATATTAAAATGAAGCTCAGAAGTTCGGCAGCTCAGCAGCTCGGAGAAGCTCTGGTCGCTTTGTCTTTGTTGTTTGCCGTTGCCGAGCTGCTGAGCTGCCGAACTTCTGAGCTTCTGCCGTTATTATATTTTTTCAAAAGAATCTTTGCCGACTCCGCACACGGGGCAAACCCAATCTTCAGGCAGTCCTTCAAAAGGAGTTCCCGGGGCTACTCCTGCGTCAGTATCGCCGACTTCAGGATCATAAATATAACCGCATGCCGTACATTTCCATTTTTCCATATCACATCCTCCTCTTCGGATTTTTAACTTCCGTTTTATTATCCTTTTTTATTAGCTTTTTTGCAAGTCTTGCAGATACCGTTGTAACATATAAACACATCTTCGACTTTATGGCCGTCAATATCGTAACGCAATACATTTTTACAGCATATTCCCACATCATACACTTTTGCGCATTTATCACATACAAAATGATAGTGAGGCTCTGTGACGGCGTCAAAACGCATTTCCGAATTTTCGGTTTTAATACATTTAATAATACCTTCTTCGGCAAGTTTATTTACCGTATTGTATACCGTGGTTTTGGAAACACCCGGTATATCTTTTACTATTTTTTTATAAATAGCGTCAGCCGTAGGATGGGATTTTGTATTTTCTAAAAATTCCAAAATCTTCCTGCGCTGAAAAGTCTGCTTTAAACCCGACAAAGAAAGCTTATTTGTAATCATTACAATTTAGGATTGTATACAAATAATTTTTCTTTGTCAAATTTTAGAACGACAGAAGTTGAGAAGCTGGGAAGTTGAGCAACGGCAAGAACGGCATATATTGGGATGATCGGAAGCTGAGAGGATGAATAACGACAATTATTTAAACGACCGCAACTCCTCTCAGCTTCTTAGCCTCCCAACTTCCATTCATCTATATTGCCTTCAAATATCAAAATAAGTATAATTAACAGAAAGCGGAGACAAAAAATGGACAGTAAATTTTTGAAAGAAGCTTTGACGTTCGACGATGTTTTACTTATCCCGCAGCATTCCGAAGTACTTCCCAAAGACGTTGACTTAAGCACGAATCTCACAAAAAAAATCAAATTACAGATTCCTCTTATGAGCGCAGGCATGGATACCGTTACGGAATCCAAAATGGCTATTGCCATGGCGCGCGAAGGCGGCATAGGCATTATTCACAAAAACATGACCATTGAAGCGCAGGCAGTTGAAGTTGACCGCGTAAAAAGGAGCGACCACGGAGTAATTTCAGATCCTTTCTCTCTGAAAAAAGAAAATACGCTTGCCGACGCGAAAGCTCTTGCCGCCAAATACAGAATATCGGGCGTGCCGATTGTTGAAGACAGCGGCAAACTTATCGGAATAATAACTAACAGAGACATGCGTTTTGAAACCGACAACAATAAAAAAATCTCCGATATAATGACAAAAGATAATCTTGTAACGGCTAAAGTCGGAACGTCTCTTGCCGAAGCAAAAGAAATTCTCAGGGCAAAAAAAATCGAAAAACTTCCGTTAGTTGACGACAGATTTACCCTCAAAGGCTTAATAACAATAAAAGACATTGAAAAAGCAATACGCTTTCCTAATTCGTCAAGAGATGAAAGAGGCAGGCTGCTTTGCGGAGCCGCGATAGGAATAACAAAAGACATGTTTGAAAGGGCCAAAGTTTTAATAGACGCGCAGGCCGACGTTTTGGCAATAGATACCGCGCACGGTCACAGCCAGGGAGTTATTGAAGCCGTAAAAAAACTCAGAAAAGAATTCCCGGATTTACAGATAATTGCCGGCAATGTGGCAACAGCGGAAGCAACCGAAGATTTAATAAAAGCCGGAGCCGACTGCGTGAAAATCGGAATCGGCCCCGGAGCAATATGCACGACAAGAGTCGTGGCGGGAATAGGAATACCGCAGATTACCGCGATTTATGACTGCGGAAAAATCGCCGCAAAGTACGGAATACCGATTATTGCCGACGGCGGAATAAAATACTCCGGGGATATACCCAAAGCTATCGCCGCGGGCGCAAGCGTGTGCATGATGGGCTCGTTATTTGCCGGAACAAACGAAAGCCCCGGAGAAGATATTATTTATAACGGACGCGCGTTTAAATATTACAGAGGCATGGGTTCTTCGGCCGCAATGCAGTCCGGAAGCGGCGACAGATATTTTCAGGAAAATTCAAAAAAACTTGTCGCCGAAGGCGTTGAAGGAAGAGTTCCTTACAGAGGAGCCGTAAGCGACGTTGTTTACCAGCTGGTCGGCGGACTAAGGGCTGCAATGGGTTACTGCGGAACAAAAACCGTAAAAGAACTTATTGAAAACGGAAAATTTGTAAAGATAACTGCTGCCGGTTTGGCGGAAAGCCATCCGCATGATATATTCATAACCAAAGAAGAAAGCAATTACAGCAGATATAACGACTAGAAGATAAGATGATAGGATGATAAGAGGTTAAGCAACGGCAAAAACAAGAACGGCGCTTCTCTTATCCTCTTATCATCCTATCATCTTATCTTCTGCCGTTCTTTAGGTAACTATGACAGAATATTTAATAGCGTTTTTTTTAATAATGGGTGGAGGGGTCTTTTTTCAGTGGAAAAGGCCCGGAAACATTAACGCTGATGATTTAAGGCATGTAATAAATACAATTGTTATACGTTTCTTTTTTCCCGCGCTTTGCTTTAAAGTAATTTCAACCGCGGCAATAGACAAAAACATTCTTTTACTTCCTCTTTCGGCTTTAATTACAATATCGCTTTCAATTCTTTTATCAATTGCCGTATATTCGGTTTTCTCAAAATCTTTAGGGTTATCCAAAAAAGAAAAAGCCGTTCTGATTTTGGCGGCTTCTTTCGGAAACGTGACATTTTTGGGGCTGCCGCTTTTAACGGGTCTTTACGGAGAAGAAGCGGCAAAGTATGTTTTACTCTATGATTTGCTTGCCACAACGCCAATGGTATGGATTGCCGGCGTTGCCATAGCGTCTTCTTACGGGCACGGCGAAAAATTTTCAATCAGACAAAGCTTTAAAACAATAGCGGAACTCCCGCCGATTTGGGCTTTGGTTTTGGGTTTTGCGGTAAACTTCGCGGGGATACGGCTTCCCGAATTTCTTATAAAAACGCTGGATTTGATGTCTATGCCTATTATACCATTAATGATTTTCAGCGTAGGATTGGCTTTAACGGTCCCAAAGTTAAAACAAACGGTAACCGTTGTGCCTGCAATAGTAATAAAACTTTGCATAGTTCCGTTAATGGCTTTCGCTATTGCATCGCTTTTAGGCATGAGCGGGCTTGCTTTGAAAGCTTCCGTTATGGAAGCCGCAATGCCGACAATGGTTTTAACGCTTGTGCTGGCTTCGCATTATAAACTTGACCACACATTAGCAGCTTTGGCAATTATGCTTACAACAGCTTTATCATTTATAACACTTCCGTTTGTCGCTTATGCTCTTAAAGGCTTTTGAAAAAACAGAGAAGAGATAATAGAGAAAAGAGAATAGATACGACAAAAACAAGCCGTCCGGTAACAATTTAAAGTGTTACCGGACGGCTTCTGTTATTTATTCTCTATTATCTATTCTCTTTTCTCTGCCGTTAACTTACTCTATAAATATCTCCGTTCTTCTGTTTGCCGCTCTGCCCGCCGCAGTACTGTTGCTCTTTACCGGCATACTGTCCGCAAAGCCCGCGTAACTAATCTTTTCTGCCGGTATTCCGGCTTTTATAAATTCGTCATGCACGCTTCTAGCTCTCTGCCTCGACAATCTCTTATTTACCTCTAATGAACCCGTATTGTCAGTATGCCCTTCTATCGTTATATGCTTATAATCATATCTTGCCAGCCCCTGCGCTATTTCCCTTATCTGCGCCTTAAACTCTTCACTAAGCATATAACTCCCTGTCTTAAAATTCGCCGTCAGTGTGTATGTTTGCAGCATCGGCCTCTTTCTTCTCTCTTGCGCTTCCGCCTTCTGCTTGGCCAAATCCGCATCGCTTATCTCTTTTTTTATCATTGCTTCCTGCCTCTGCCTCTCCAGCTCTTCGTTTCTCGTTCTCTCTGCTTCCAATGCCAGCAGCAAGATCTTTGCTTCCGCTTTTGCTCTCATCGCATTCGCTTTCGCCTCTTCCGCTTTATTTAACGCTCTTTCCGCAGACATTTCTATACTGTCCAGTTCAGCTTTTTCCGCTTTTGTTATTCCATACCCTTCTTCCGTCGCTCTCGCTTTATTTATTCTTGCCGCATCTACCTTATTTTGCACTTCTTCCCCTTTCTTTATCGCTTCATCCGCTTTATTTATCCCTTCTTCCGCTCTTTCTATCGCTTCTTTCGCTGTTTTTATCTTTAACTCATATATCTCTTCCTTGGCTGCTTTATCTTCCGCCTTGTTCATCTCTTCTTTCAGATCTTTCGCTTCTTCCACTTTTACCAACGCTTCTTTTGACTTTGCCAATGCTTCTTCCGCTAATCTCTCCGCCTCTTCCGCGCTCAGTTTCGCTTCTCTTACCGCTTCTTTCGCCGCTCCGTTTCTCTTTTTCCCAAACATATATCTCACGCCTACATTACCGTACAAATTCTCATATCTGTCCGCCATATAATATTTTCCGTTTATAAACGCTTTCCAATTTTGCCCTATCCTTACTTCTCCTCCCAGCCCCGCTCCTATCTGTATTTCTCCTTCTTCGCTGCTTCTGCTGTAAAACTCTACTCCCGTCTGCTCAAACTCGCTTTTTATCTCATGATTTGTCCCTGCTATCATATACTTCCCTTCCACATTTGCGTACCATATCCATCTGCCTTTTTCATAATCCAACCCCAATCCTAATCTTCCAGCACTCCTCAAATAATTTCCTGACCTAACATCCAAATTGTACATTCCTGCGCCTGTTTCCTTAAATCCTTCATACATTGTGTTCTGCGCTTCTATTCCCAAATACGGCTTAAAATATATAGTATTTGTCAATACTACTACTAAGGCAGCTTCCACGTCCGCGCTCAGAGTAAACGCATTTATATCTGCTTTTGCTTTATCCCCTCCGAATGTCATCCTTTCCGTGCTAAACCTGTCATAACTTCCCAAAAGCATACCTTTCAATTCCCAGCTGTCTCTTAAATATCCTCCATACACGCCCAATCCGTTCTTGTTTCCGTCTGCGCTATG
>WRJZ01000046.1 GCA_009778325.1 Candidatus Endomicrobium neocapritermitis
TTTTAGATGTTCAAATCATTAAAAACGCTTTGCTCAAAGGAGTCCACTTTTAATTTTTTAATAGTCCTGTTTTAAAATTTAAATAACATTTTTTGGAACGCTTGGATAAAGAAATCAAAGTTTTTTAATTCTTGATTATATTGTAGCCTGCGGGAATATCAAACGCATTGGCCGGGATATTTTTATCCAGCGCAAGAACTACCGTATCAACTTTACCTCCATTGACTACGTTCCTTATACCGGCAAGTTTACCGCCGTCAAAGAAAAACTGCGTTTTTCCATCTCCTTCTTTATCAGTATATTCCTCATAAGGCAGATTTCTTCCGTCAAACATTGCGCTGCCGGAGCCGGTCAAAACCATACCGTCGGCCTGCATAAAGTCAGCCTTCGGATCCATGCTCTCGGAAACCATAATCATCTTGGCTGAATCTATGATAACATGCATTTTGTTCCCTTTCAGTACCGTTCTGCCGGTTTGGCCGTCGCTGTCGCTTATCATCGTAGTGGCTACATTGCCGTCTTTGGCAAAGGTTTCCATATCCATCTTGCTGCCGTCTTCAGCCGTTATTCTGGCTTTCATGTGAAAAGTCCCGCCTGCAAGCATATTGAAATACTCCGCAGCTTTACCGCCTGCCGCTTTGCCGTAATCCGTCATGGCAAACAACAAACCGCAACACAATAACGTAGTCAACATCTTCTTCATAATTTCGCTCCCATACTTACTTTTATTAAACAAAACCTGCCTTTATATTATATTTTTTCAATATGATAGTCAAAAAAATACCGCTCAACTATTATGAACGGTGTCACAGGCACGTATCTATTTAAAAGATAATTTAATCCAACTCTGAAAAATACCGCAGGTTTGCGGCTGATGTAGTGAAAAATCTCTCTGAGGGTACTCTAATATATGATTTATATAACTACTTTTCTACTAATGATTTAAATTTTGAGTTGTAAAAACCTGCAATCTGCACGCTGTACAAAAAACAATCCATTTGCTAAACAATCAGAAAAGATAGCTGTTTTTATCCTTATAGCAATCCTCTAATCCTATTTCTCTAAAATATAAATATCTAATCATCATAGTTAATCTTCCAGATAAATACGATAGAGAATCCAAGTTTATTTTTCCTTCTTGGGTTATGAAATTTTTTGCAATTTTACACTTTGCATCTAATAAGTTTTTATTTTGACCGTCTAAGCAAGGGTGTATAAGATAATTCCTTATGCTTTGTAGATTTGTTTTTAAAATTTCTTTTGTGTCTGATTGTTTATATTCTTCAAAACCAAAAACTAAGCTCCATATACCATTATCAACAAATAATTTATTAAAAATATCATCCGGAATGGATTGGATTACAAACTCTATATCTTTTGCATTATTAGTTTTATTAACACCATTGGACTTTATATTGCCATATGTTTCTATTACTTGTATTTGCTGTGAAGTATACACATCAATATACATATTAACATCAATATCAGTTAAGAAATTAATTAGGTATGAAAATGTATAGTACACATTAAAAAATCGCTTTATAGAACAGGAAAGCTTGTTTTTTACGTGCTGAAAGTACATTCCTGTTGAAATTGAAAAATAGTCTTTTGGAAGTGTGTACTCTTCAATTGGTATATTATTAGAGAAAAAATTTATTCTATATTTAAACTTTTCAAAAACAGATATATCATATATTCTAAATTCTTTATTCCACAAAATCGTAAAATACATTCTCAAAAGAGAGATAATTCTGTAAAAATAATATACTTCTATCTTTTTATCGCTTATTATTTCTAGTGAAGCGTTTTGAGCAAACTCTATATCTGGATATTTGCCTGCCCAAAAACTCAATCCTGATTTTAATACTATTGTAAAACCATCAATTTTTATCTTCTTTGATAACTTTTTATTTTTAACAACATAATTGGCGATGTTTTCATAGTTAGCAGGGTTATCGTTTTCATCAAGTGCTATGACGATATCTTTAAGGTCATAAGTATGTGATTTCCAAAGCCAATCGTCTAAATTTTTTACCCCAACTGACATTCGCTTAAATTTATCATTAGGCAATATAAATTTAGGAGTAATATTTTCTTTACGCTCGTTTAAAAAGTCATTATAACTAATGCTTTCACTGAAATAAACATATCTGTCGTGTTGTATACATTCTTCCAAAGAGCCTTCTGTACGGCAATTAGTAAAGGAGTACCCCGTGCGTACTCGGCGCTCATCGTATATAACCGCAAAAAGCGTCTGCCCACCAAATTGAGAAAAGCTTTTGCCATAGAAATCTAAAACTTTTATTTTTGTGATATTATTCTTCTGTACTAGCTGTCCTAAAAATAAAAGCTTTTGACATTCCTTATCTGCGTAAAATTTACCTTTTATTTCTTTCTTCATAATTTTTTCTAAAACGACCACTTATTTTCTTTTATAGAGTTTAAATTATTACATCTGCCAATGCAATAATGTCAATATTTTAACTTCCTGTAAAAATGCACCTATTGTAGAAATACCTGCAGCATATTCGAACATAGTTTTATTATTGAAAAGTTTTTTTCAACTTCGGATTCAATATCCATTATTCAATTCCTTAAAATATAAATTTAATTTTCAAACAAAAGCAATTTAAAATAGTTGTACTGTTTTCTACTTTGCCCATTGCTTTGTTCACATGCCCCTAATAAAACTAATATTATTATTTGATTATATCAAAAAGACAAAAAAAAACGTCATTTTGTTTATGCTATGTAATTTTATATAATAAAAAATAGATTTTAGGGATATTTTGTCGTATATCTAAGCCAAAAGGCTTATAAAAAACTTAATATTGATTATTTGCTGGAAGTGCAGAGGAATGGTTATATAACGAGTCACGATTTAGAAAAATTATTTAAATTCTATCCAAGAACAGGAAGCATATTCTAAAAAAATAAGAGGCTGGAATGAAAAAAATCAGTAAGAAATTTTCATTATTCCTTTGTATCTGCTTACTTTTAAATTCATGTTCCACAAAATTAATATCGCCTGACAGACTTCTATCTGAAAAAACTCAAAAGCTGCAAGAATATGACTATACAAAATTCAGTCATAAAAATTTTTTAGAAGAAATCAAATCTTTAAATAAAAAATTAATCAACTTCGACAAATCACAAACTATAGAAGAATGCGAAAAATTGGGTAAGGAATTCTCTGCAGTAATAGAACAATATAAAATATTCAAAGCTCTTGAATTTACCCGTAAAGACATATCATTTTCCGTACAGCCTAACAGTAAAATGACTTTCAAATTTAACTCATACTGCTTAAACTCAGGAAAAGCATCTCCAAGACAGAATGAACAATTTGTTCTTAGAAAGAACTCTCCGGATATACCGTTATACAAAGACATAGTTTTATACACCAATTCTGGAAAAAAGATCAAACCAGTAAACAAACAACTTTTATTTTGGAATTTAAAAAACGATGTAAAGTTTGAAAATCTTCCACAAGACCAACAAGCATTTCTTACGGAAATAGATCCCATGGCTTATTTAAAAGTGAATAATATGATTAAATCTGAAGTGTCTGCACAACTGACAAAGTATGCTAAGGCTAATATCCCATTTTACAATGATACAAAGAAAACAATAGATTTAGTAAAAGGAAAAGCATACACATATCAGGATTATGCAAACAAAGTAGAAAAGCTTGCTTCAAAATTAAAACTTCTTCCTGACGAAGGACCCATCAAGGCAGACGGTTATGACATTTACACATTAACGCAAAGTTCTGGATTTTCAGGCACAACAATAACATTCATAAACATTACAAGTTTGCTCCATGTCATAAGCTGTGCGGCTTTTTTAGATCCCCTAAATAATAACGTGCAACCAATAGGCTTAGACATGCCTTCAATACTTGAAGAATATGAAAAATACAAAAATGATATTGAAAATGAAATAGACAAATTGCTTGCTCTGTTGCTTTCTAAAATAGGAAACGACGGAGATTCCAAGTCGATACTGGATAATATTAAAAATAAACACGCGCTGCTGTCTTTTCTTGCGGAAGGCTTTATGTCCACACAATATACAAAAGCAGTTTTTTTACGAAATGGAGCCGATGATGAAAGCGATGCATTCAGGCATGCTCTTTGGAATGCTCTCATGGTAAGAGACATGGGCGAAAGTTTAGCTGAAGAATTTGCTACAAACCATGAGATATTTGATAAGGATCAAACCAAAAGACAACAAGAGATGGATATGCACAACAATAAAGTCGGCAGAGAAATAGCTAAAGAATTATTCGAAAAAGGGATCAAAGATGATATATCTTATATTAGAGAAATCCTTAAAAATAAAGACCTTTTGGATGTTATAGATAAAACGGGGAAGTGGTCATGGAGAAATTATTAAAGACAGTAGTATTTGCATTTTTTGCAGCATTGCTTTTGCAACTGTTTCCGAACATTCTTTATTATCTTGGTATTTCGACGCCCCTACCGGTTGAAATCGCATATGTTTTCAGTATTTTATATGTTATATTATTAGCATTGTCAGTATTATCTTTCATATTTATTATTCCTTTATTTATATCAGCATCAACTAACAAAAATAAAAAACATTTGCGGATCGCATTATTTTTAACTGTTTTCTCTATAACATCATTAGTTATAGCTTATATAGATATTGTGAAAGTTACCCGCAACAGTTAAAAAAATGCAGGAAAATAGCTTAAATTCAGCTTTCCATCTGTAACATTTACCCAAACAACAGTCATAATCTAAATATACCCTAATTTAAAAGAGTTGAGACATCAGCGGCATTGTTTATGACAAGATTATGTCTCTGTTTCAGGCATAAAAAAAGCCTTTCGCAAGTTGTCGACGGTAAAGGTTAATTTACTTAGCTTGTTTTGATTTAAAAATTGATTTATTTTTCAATGTATTTTATAAATGGGGTGAACGACGGGATTTGAACCCGCGACCTTCGGCTCCACAAACCGACGCTCTAACCAGCTGAGCTACGCTCACCAATAACAAGACAGGTATTAAATAGTAGAGTTTAGAGTATAGATACTACAAAGACAAACGGTTATTTTTACTAAGAGTTTTAGTAGTCGCTTTTAAGATTTTCAATATTTCTTCAGACTCTTTCTTTAAAGACAAATATGTATTATTGTCAATATAATTAGTTTCAAATAATAATTCTAACCAATAAAGAGTTTCTGCCGCTTCTTTTAATGCAATATAAATCTTAGATAAAAAATCATTTTTGCTTACGGCATATTCCGATTCGGCCAAATTTGCGCCAATACTCGTTGCGCTCTTTACAAGTTGCTTAGAAAGTATAAATTCTTTTTGAACGCTATTTAAACTTTTATAGAGTTCAACTATTTTAATTGCAAATTTTCTGCTTTTATACTTGGCGGTATTTTCTTTTGTCATTATCTAAACTCTACACTCTATACTCTAAGCTCTGTAGTGAAAAACGTCTCCGAGGTGAGTTGAACACCTAACCTACTGCTTAGAAGGCAGTTGCTCTATCCAGTTGAGCTACGGAGACATATTAATTTAAGATTTAAGATTATAACAAAATCAGAATGGTTCAGTCAATAAAAACTTGAAAAACGGCAGAAGCTCGGAAGTGCGGAAGCTCAGCAGCTCAGCAAAGACAAAAGAGTTGTTGTTTCCGTTACCGAGCTGCCCAGGGTGTGCCGACATACCCTAGCTTCCGAGCCTCTGAGCTTCTGATTACGGATATAGTTTAACCAAATATATACTTGCGCAGTTTTTCCAGCACTACATTGATATCAAGCGGTTTTCCTATATGATCATTCATTCCGGCCTCAAGGCTTTTTTCAATATCGGCATTAAATACGTTGGCTGTCATAGCTACAATAGGAATTTTTTTCGCTTGCGGTATATCCAGCGCGCGAATCTGCCGCGTCGCTTCATAGCCGTCCATTTCCGGCATCTGTACATCCATTAATATCATGTCGTACTTTTGTGGCGCCTCTCTGAACATGCGGACCGCCTCAACGCCGTTTACGGCATATTCAACCGTAACATTGGTTGGTTTCAGCAGCGCTATTACGATCTCGCGGTTTATTTCCACGTCATCGACAAGCAGTATGGTGCGCCCTTCAAAATTATTAATGTCGGAAGACCTGTTTTTTTCAAGCTGTGTTTTCTCAATGCCCAGACACTCTGCGAGAGTGTCGGTAATTGTTGACGGAAACAGCGGTTTTGTCAGGAACCGGTCTACCCATGTGTGCTTTTCGTAGGATTCGATCATACTCCATTCCGCGGCCGATATCATGACCACAACGGCTTTTCCTGGCGCAACGGCTTTCTCCTTCAGTTTTCTGGCCAATTCCAATCCGTATGCGCCTGGTATTTTCCAGTCGATAAAATAAATGTTGTAGGGTCCGTTTTTGTCCGCAACGGATAATGCTTCCGACGCGCTCGCGGACGTATCGCAGGAAATTCCCTTCTCCTGCAGAATTTCTTTAAAATACGCCAATACCTTCGGATCGCTGTCTACAGCCAATACGCGGATATTTTTTATGTTTATCCCCGCCGTGAGCAGTCCTTGCGTTTTATCCGCGCCTTTATTCAATTTAACGACAAAAGAGAATACAGATCCTTTACCCGGTTCGGATTCTATCCATATCCTGCCGCCCATCATTTCCACGATGTTTTTTGAAATAGCCAGACCAAGGCCCGTACCGCCGAATTTGCGCGTTATCGTATTTTCGGCCTGCTGGAACGACTGGAACAAATGCTTTTGCTGTTCGGAGCTGATGCCGATTCCGCTGTCGCTTACTTTGACCTGTATTGTACAAACATCGTTCGTTTCTTCGACCAGTTGGGAATCAAGGCTGATGCTGCCATGCGCCGGAGTAAATTTAACGGCGTTGGACAACAGGTTGGTAATGACCTGCGCCAGACGCTGGTCATCGCCGATTAAATTCTGCGGAATATTCTTGCCGATATGCACGTCAAGCTTTTGCTTTTTTTCATCAACGCGGAAGGTAATGACACCCACAGCCCGGCGGAGCATATTCTCGAAACCGAACTCCACCGGCGAAAGATCGAATTTTCCCGCTTCGATCTTTGATATATCCAGAATGTCGTTTATAACGCCGAGCAGATGGTTTGACGCTTCTTCAATTTTCATAAAGCAGTATTTCATCTTCTCGGTTTCATCCGATGACATGCCTATGGAGGTCATACCGACAATCGCGTTGAGGGGTGTGCGTATCTCATGGCTCATATTTGCCAGAAAAGCGGACTTTGCCTGGTTTGCGGCTTTGGCTTCCGCTTCCTGTTTGGCCAAATGCTCCAAAGGCGTTATATCCTGTATAACCTCGATATAGCCGGTGGCTTCTCCATGAAGATTCTTAAGTATTTCAACATCGGCCAGATATGACATACCTTTATATAAAAAGCGCGTCTGCTTTTTTCCCCGCAGCGCGCAGGCAATAGAGCAACTTTCGTTGCCGCAAATTTCAATTCCCCATGTTTTACACGGAAGACCGATGAGTTCATCGCGTTTTTTTCCAAGCAGTTTTGCAAGCGCCGCGTTCACGAACGTCCATTTCATCTCCGTGTCCTGCACGGAAATAAGAAACGGAATTGAGTCAAGAATTGAGCCGTACCAATGGGCCATTGTTTCAAATTTCTGTGATTCTTCGCGAATCTTTCCAAGCATGGCCTGGCGCTCGCTTAATATACTGTCCAGTTTAGCGCTAAGCGTGTTAAACCAGTTGGCTAATTCTCCGATCTCATCCCGCTGACGGATGATGATCCGTTCATTTAGATCCGCGCGGTCTTCGGCGATGGCCTGTATATTTGCCTTGATCTGATTCACCGGTTTGGTAACCAGCATGCGCAGCCCGATTAAAAGCGAGAAAGTGGGCAGCATAGCCATGCCAATCAGCATTAGCAGCATGATCATCGATGCTGTTCGCGTAAGAGCGGAGACTGTTTTGGTATCCATGGCAAAGACGATTACGCCAACCTGGGATCCCCGGTAATCATCCAGCGGGAAAAGCGCGATCGTCATGGAACCGAAGTGTTCAAAAAAGGTGCCGTGTTTCGCCCTTGACAGCATTTCCGGGGTTACGAGAGTATCAACCGTACTGTCCTTTGCCTTGACGACCTGTACAAAATCTCCTTTTGGCGGATATTTTTCCGCATTCTGCAGCTCAACTGAAAATTCAAGCAGTTCTTTATTCGCGTACAGGGAGAGAAAAATCCTGCCTTCTTCGGTAGCGGCATCCAGTATAGGATTAAAATCCTGAAGAGATTCGGCGGAACCGAGATGCTTGCCGTCAGGCGAGGTTACGGGGATAACCCCGCGGATGGCAAAACCTCCGCTGCCGGGTTCCAGCCCCATGGCAACACCGCCGTTTTTGTTAACATCCATGACTGTCGGGCGGTACCAACTGATGTCATCGGAAATATTGTTCCCTTTTCCGTCATTATTTTCCGGATTCCGCCACAGGCGGGCAAGGCTTAATCCGCTGGGCAGATGAAAATGCAGTTGAAGCTTTTTACCTATGAAATCGTTGTAACTGCTAAGCATCGGAGCGAGTTCCTTATACAACAATTCACGGGCTGCCCTGGATTCGGGCGAATGGGGGTCATAGATATCGCCTTTCAGCGCGATTTCATAGGCTCGCATCACAGCAGGCATACGTACAAATACTGAAGTCTCGCTTACCGACAGCAGCGAACTGGCTTTAATCTGCTTGTTTATAAACTGGAAACGGGTATCGATAACATCCATAACGTAGTGGTCACGGATACTTCGAAATGACGAATTGATTACAATGAAGCTGATAAGACCGCAGCATATGACAATACATATTTGTGGAATTGCCAGCTTCCAAATAAGCTTCATAGGAATTGTTCCTTAACTTTCTTTTTTATCAGAAATAGTATAATAAGAAAATTATAACGAATATAACGTGATTGTGCAATATGGCACACAAGTAGAAGCTCAGAAGCTCGGAAGTTCGGAAGCTCAGTAACGGCAACAACAAATCTTTTGTCTTTGCCGAGCTGCTGAACTTCCGAGCTTCTAAGCTTCTGCATCCGCATCGTATTACTTACAAAATTTGCTATAATGTTTGCCTGCCATTCAACTTATTATTTATTTCATTTTTTAAAAGAGGATTTTATGAAAAACAGGATTTCGCGGGCTGTACTTATTGCTTTCTTAGTTGTATTTGTTTTTGGCGCTTTTTTGGTAAAAAGAGGTTATGTATACTTTCCAAGCGCTTCTGAAATGCTTTCTAAGCCGGTAAAAGCGCTCAGGTATTTGGGAATAGGAAAAAAGAAAGAGTCCCAACAGTATCAGGACATATACCGCGATTCAAACTTATATATTTACCCTCCGAATATAACGAGAGTTCAGGAAAATTCAAAAGGCGAAGCAGAGCTGGCAAAGCCCGACCCTTTATCTTTTTATTTTAATTCGTCTGCGGCAAATATCGAGCTTGTCGGCAAAGAAGTATCGGGAATATCCATGTCTCCGAAATTTGAAGGAACATGGAAATGGGAAAATCAATATATGCTGGTATTTACGCCCGCGCAGGATTGGCCCGCGGGTGAAACGTATAAGATTAAGTTTCCCAGAGAAATTTTTAACAGCGAACTTAATCTTACGACTTTCTCTTATGAGGTTAGAACGCCGGCGTTTAGAGCTTCTTTATACAGTTTCGGCATATACCAGGATCCTAAAAATCCCAGAATACACCAGCTTCAGGCAGTATTCAGCTTCACCCACTCGGTGGACACCAAACTTTTTGAAAAAAATCTTGAGTTAACCATAGATAAAAAAAGAGTAACTACGACAATCTCTTATGATGCCGTAAAAAGAACCGCTTACGTGGTAAGCGATCCTATAAAAATCCTCGCAAAAGACCAGACAGCCGTTATAGAACTGAGTTCCGTTAAAGCCGCTACCGGCGGCAAAGCCATGGCAGATAAGATTAGAAGCGCTATAGATATTCCTTCCGAAGAGAAATTTTTCAGAATTTCGGATGCAAGAACCGTGATTGTGAGAAATGACAAAGAAGAACCGGAACAATTTTTGGAAATAGCTTTTACTACGGGCGTTGAAGTTTCCGAAATGGAAGGAAAAGTCGAACTTTATCTTCTGCCGTTAAGGCATCCCACGTCAGACAAGAACAGCTCAAACGAATATGACTATGACAATGAATACGACGAAGGATACTATGACGAATACGACAATTATATAGAGCCGCAAAGAACAACCCGTCCGGTAAGCTACAGATGGTCTTTCCCGGAAGTCACGCCTGAAATTCTTGAAAAATCGGAAAAATTGAACTTAGAACTTATGCCCACTGCAGAGAGCGCTTCCTCCGTTTTTATGTACAGATATTTTGCTCCGGATTTATCAAGAAGATATGTTTATGTAAAAGTTAAAGAAGGCATAAAATCGCAAATTGACTTCACAACCAAAAAGCCTTATGCCAATGTTTTGGTATCAGCGGAATTCCCGAAAGAAGTAAAACTTTTACAGAACGGCGCCATACTTCCTCTTGAAGGCTCAAAAAGGCTTACCTTTGTAACGCGCGGGGTTAGCGGAGTAAAAGTTGACCTTGCAAGAGTAATGCCGAACCAGATAAACCACCTGATATCGCAGACTTACGGAACTTTTGCCAATCCTTATTTCAGCAATTATAATTTTAACGAAAATAATATATCCCAGATGTTTTCAAAAGTTATTCCGTTAAAAGTTTCCGTAAGCAAAGCGAATTATTCAAGCGTAGATTTGAGCGAATTTTTGAAAACCCAGGATTCGTCGGGTTTATTTTTCGTAAATGTCCAGGGATTTGACCCGGCGACAAATTCAAATGACGGCCCGTCGGATAAAAGATTTATTCTCGCGACTGACCTTGGAATTCTTGTAAAAAAAGATAACAGCAATAAGCACAGCGTTTTTGTAATGTCTATTAAAAACGGAAGGCCGGTCGCCAACGCGAAAGTTGAAATTCTCGGCATAAACGGAATTCCCGTGCTGACGCAATATACAAACGAGCAGGGATGCGCCGTTTTTAATAAAGTTGAAGGCTACAGCCGCGAAAAACAGCCCGTGGCTTACGTTGTTACCAGCGGCAGCGATATATCGTTTATGCCTTTCGGAAGATACGACAGATCCGTGGACTATTCAAAATTTAACGTCAGCGGCGAATATTCGTCAAACAGAGAAAAAGGCATGAAAGCCTTTATTTTCTCCGACAGGGGAATTTACCGCCCCGGAGACGATATTAATCTCGGAGTAATAGTAAGAAACTTTGACTGGAGCAATGTATCAGGCATTCCTGTTAAAATTGTTTTAAAAGATCCGTATTCAAAAACGGTTTTTGAAAAAACAGTGACATTAAACAGCTCAGGATTTTTTTCAATTGACGCAATACCGACTCAAAACGTTTTTCCTACGGGCACTTATACTGCCATAGCCTATCTTGTGAAAGATGACAAAAAAGAGTTTATGCTCGGAAGCGAATCTATAAGAATAGAGGAGTTCAGAACCGATACGTTAAAAATTTCCGCTAAGATAGCAGGCTCTTCCGGAAACGGATGGGCGCTTCCGGAAAATCTGAGAGCCGTAATATCTTTGAGCAATTTTTTCGGCACGCCGGCGCAGGACAGAATGATTAAAGCCGAATTTACCGTAAGCCCAACGGAGTTCCGTTTCCCCAAATTTCAGGAATACAGATTCCCCGACCCTTTTAAAAGAGACGACAGAAATGCCATACAAAGCGTGAGCGAAAGTTTTCCCAACGCAAGAAGCGATGAAAACGGCGAAGCTTCGCATGATTTTGATTTATCAAAATTTGCCGGAGGAACTTACAATCTTATATTGTCCGCGGAAGGATTTGAAGGAGACAGCGGAAAAAGCGTTTCCGCCTATGACAGCGTAAAAATGTCGCCTTACAAATATCTTCTCGGTTTTAAATCGGCTTCAAAACTCAGCTATCTTAATAAAGACGCTTCCGCGGTTATTGACCTTATCGCCGTGGATAATAACCTTAAAACAATAGACCTGAAAAATCTTAAAGTCAGAATGATGCAGATTCAGTACATATCGTCGCTCGTAAAACAAAACTCAGGCGTGTATAAATATCAGACAATAACAAAAGAAAATCTTGTCGAAGAAAAGGATTTCGAAGTTTCTTCAAACGGCTCGAGAGTAAATTTAAACACGTCAAATCCCGGCAATTATGTAATTGAAATAACGGATTCAAACGGCATGAAGATATTATCTGTTCCGTTCTTTATCGCCGGAGCGTCAAACCAGTCTTTTTCAATTGAAAAGGACGCGAACCTTATGGTAAATCTCCAAAATGACGATGTAGAGCCCGGCAGACAGATAACATTAAATATTACCGCTCCTTATTCCGGCGCCGGGCTTATAACAATAGAAAAAGATAAAGTTTATGCTTATAAATGGTTTAGAACCGATTCAAACAGCACGGTTCAGACAATAACTGTTCCTGAAGATATTGAAGGAAACGGATATATCAACGTTTCTTTTATACGTTCGATGGATTCAAGAGAAATATTTTCAAGCCCGCACAGTTACGCGGTTGTGCCTTTTAGAATAAGCCTCGCTAAAAGAACCGTTAAGATAGACTTAAATTCAAAAGAAACGGCAAGGCCCGGAGATGAGCTTGAAATTTCTTATAAGACGTCAAGAAATTCAAAAATAATCGTTTACGCCGTAGACGAAGGAATTCTTCAGGTTGCGCAGTACAGGACGCCAAATCCATTAAATTTCTTTTTTAGAAAAGGCGCTCTTGAAATAGAAACTTTTCAAACGGTTGACATGATTCTGCCGGACTATAAAATTATCAGGGAAATAGCGGGTATCGGCGGCGGCGAAGGGTTTGACATGATAGAAAGAAATTTAAATCCTTTCTCCAGAAAACAGCACAAACCGGTTGTCTTCTGGTCAACGATGATTGATTCGACAACAGAGTACAAAACCGTCAAATACACTATTCCGGACTATTTTAACGGAAGCCTGAGAATTATGGCCGTAGCCGCAAACCCGGAACAGTTCGGCTCTGCCGAGAGAGAAGTTATAGTAAAATCGCCGGTAATAATTTTACCTATGGCTCCGCTTGCTGCAATAGCAGGAGATACGTTTGAAGTCAGCGCTACGGTATCAAATAATATTGAAGGCTCAAAATCCGCCTCTCTTGAAGTCTGGCTTGAAAGCAATGATAAATTTGAAATAACCGGAACAAATAACCAAACCATTGAAGTAAAAGAAGGCGGCGAAAAGATTGTCAGGTTTAATCTCAAAACAAATGACAAGCTTGGCTCGGGAGATTTGACGTTCAGAGCCAAACATAAA
Organism: Candidatus Endomicrobium neocapritermitis; assembly: GCA_009778325.1. Taxonomy (GTDB): domain Bacteria; phylum Elusimicrobiota; class Endomicrobiia; order Endomicrobiales; family Endomicrobiaceae; genus Endomicrobium_B; species Endomicrobium_B neocapritermitis. Next base: position 13,384 of record WRJZ01000046.1, read on the forward strand.
AATGAAGTTTTTAAGGCAAATGTCAGCGTAAGCGTAAGGCCGGCATTCGCGTACAGAACGTCAATTAATTCCGGAATTTCAAAAAACAGCAAGACTAAAGTTGACGGCTTTGCCAGAAATATGTACGACGAATACGCGAGAAGAGAAATCTCGGCGTCCTACAGCCCGCAGCTGCTTTTTAGAACTTTAAGACAGTATTTTGAAAAATATCCTTACGGCTGCACGGAACAGATAATAAGCGGTACATTCCCCTTCCTTTACAGCGCGACATCCGAAAGAAAAGGCTTTATAACGCCTCAGGAGCAGCAGGAACTTTTCAACCATACGCTTTCAAGAATACGCTCGAGACAGCTTAGCAACGGCTCTTTCGCTTTATGGCCTGAAGCTGCGCAAACGCACGCGTACGCAACGCTTTACGCTTTACACTTTTTTACGGATGCTAAAGATCTGGGCTATCCTGTTCCCAATGAAATTCTTTCAAGAGGAAGAAACTGGCTGGAAAATTTTGCTTCAGACCTTCCCACAAGTTTTGAAGACGCAAGGCTCAAAGCTTACGCCAACTATATTCTTACAAGAAATAATGCCGTAACAACAAATAATCTTCTCAGAATTGAAGATTACTTAAACTCAAACCATAAGAAGTGGAAAGAAGATATTGTTTCGGCTTATCTGGCTTCCTGCTATGCGATGCTGAAAGATTTCAAAAAGGCCGACGAGCTTATAAAATCTTTTAAACCCGATGCAAAAGAAAAATTCATATTCTATTCGGATTACGATTCAAGTTCCCAGCGCAACGCCACATACCTGTATTTGTGCAATAAACACTTTCCCAACAATTTGAATCCTGATGCGCAAAGTATTGCGGACGGACTGATTAAAGTTTTGGCTGACGGCAAATTTAATACGATTTCATCTGCCAAAACGCTTCTCGCGCTTCTTTCATTCGGCAAAAGCGAGGAAGGCAAAGACGCTAACATAAAGATAAGCGTAAAGGGAAAAGACGGAAAAGAAAGAGAATTAAGCCTTAATGCGGATCCGTTTCCGTTTTCTAAATTTGATTCCGAAGCAAATTCATTTAACATATCTGCCAATGAAAATTTAGGAAAAATATATTACAGCGTTTTGCAGCAGGGTTATGACAGAACGCTTAAAGAGTATGCCGAAGGCGTAGAAATATCAAGAGAGTATCTTGATTCAAACGGTGTGGCAATTAAATCCGCAAACGTCGGAGATACCATTACGGTGCGCATAAGAGCAAGAACAAAATCCAGCGATTATTTGACGGCGGTCATTGTTGATTTGCTGCCCGCAAGCTTTGAGATAATAAGCGGCTCCCAAAGCGGGCCGTTTTCAAGTTCCGACGCGAGAGAAGACAGAATGGTTTTCTACGCTACTATCGGAAAAAATATCAGCGAGTTTACTTACAATGTAAAAGTTGTCACAAAAGGAAATTTTACCATTCCTGGAATTTATATAACAGGGTTGTACGATACTGAAATCAGCGCAATGACAAAGCAATCGAAAATAGAGATAACTCATCCGAATAACTAAAAGAACAGCGCTGTGTCATTTGGTGTTTTAAATGAAGTTCATAAAAAATATTTTTAAAAACAAAGCTTTGAAACGCACAGCAGTTGTTTTGCTGTGCGTTGTTTCTTTATTGCTTATCATAAGAATTTCTCCAAAAAACCCAATCCTCTCGGATTATTCTTTTTCTCAGGCAGTATTTGACAAAAACGATAAACTTCTCAGGCTGACAATTTCCCATGACGAAAAATACAGGCTTTTTATCCCCCTTTCCAAAATGCCCGAATCTTTGAAAAAAGGCACTCTGCTCTACGAAGATAAGTATTTTTATTTTCATCCGGGAGTAAATCCCGTATCGCTGCTGAAGGGCTTTCGGACAAGCATAATAAAAAAACAGCGGCCGGTCGGCGCGTCGACTATAACAATGCAGCTTGCAAGAATGATTTACGATATAGACAGTACGTCAATCCCCGGGAAGTTAAAACAAATTTTCGCAGCTTTATGGCTTGAAATGTGTTACGGTAAAAACGACATTCTTGAGGCGTATTTAAATATTGCTCCTTACGGATATAATATAGAAGGCGCGCCTGCCGCTTCGCTGATTTACTTCTCGGCTAAAGTTGAAAACTTAACCATACTGGAAGCTTTTACTCTGTGCGTTATACCGCAAAATCCAAATTTCAGGAGGCTTTCGCTTTCAAATACTGAAAACAGAGAAAAGCCTGAAAACGCAAGAAAAAGAGTTTTTGAAATGTGGATAAAAAAATATCCGCAGGATTCCGGTAAAAGAAATTATTTTGATATGCCGCTCCATATCAAAAAACCGTCGAATCTTCCGTTTGAAGCCCCGCATCTCGTAAATAAAATGCTGGCTTTAAGCGATGAATCAGTTATATCTACGACTTTAGATTTAAACCTCCAGCATCTTATCGAACAAAGAATCAGATTTTATGTGGAAAGAAATATAAATAAAGGCATCAATAATGCAAGTGTAATGCTTGTAAATTATAAAACAATGGAAGTTAGCGCCTATGCGGGTTCCGCGGATTTTTTTAATGAGCTGATTGAAGGGCAGGTTAACGGATGCGCCGCGTACCGCTCGCCGGGTTCTACGTTAAAACCTTTTATTTACGCTATAGCTTTAGATAAAGGAATTATACATCCTTTGACTCTAATGAAGGATACGCCGAAACATTACGGAATTTACGCGCCTGAAAATTCAGACAGAGATTTTCTTGGGCCGGTTTTCGCCAAAGACGCGCTCACACAAAGCAGAAATATACCTGCAATAGACCTTCTCATCAGGATAAATCCTGACAATTTTCTTTATATGCTCCAAAAAGCCGGGGTAAGAAACTTAAAAAACGCCGAATATTACGGCTCTTCGTTTGCGATCGGCGGCTTTGAAATTTCCATGGAAAAAATTTCAGAGCTTTACGCCATGCTTGCCAACGGCGGAATATTAAAAAGTTTAAAATTTAATAAATTTGAAAAAGTTAAAGAAGAAAATATTTTAACCCCGGAAGCGGCCTTTCTGACTTTAGTAATGCTGAAAGACAATAAAAGGCCTGAAAATGAAATCAGAGCCGCCGAGAATTTTCACGATTTTGAAGTATATTGGAAAACAGGAACTTCTTACGCTTACAGAGACGCATGGACAGCGGGAGTCTTCGGCGATTATGTGCTTGTCGTATGGGTAGGAAAATTTGATAATGAGGGACGCCAGACATTCACTGCAAGAACTTCTGCAGCTCCTTTATTTTTTGAAATCGTTAAATCAATATCAGGCGAAAAAAGAGAAATCAGAGGTTCAAAAATATCTGATGACGGCTTAAACATTTCCAAAATAGAAGTATGTTCCGTTTCAGGCGATTTGCCTTCGCAGTATTGCAATATGACAACAGAAACATATTTTATTCCGGCAAAATCGCCTATCAGGATATGCGATGTGCACAGACCAGTATATATAGACAAAAAAACAGGTTTAAGAACTCCTTTCCATGACCCGGAAAAAACAAACACGGCTGTATATGAGTTTTGGAACTCAGAAATTATGTCTATTTTCGCAATGGCGGGAATATCTCACAGAACTCCGCCGAAATATATGCCCGACTTGGAAATATCAAAAGTCACGGAATATGGAAACCCTCCGCAAATAATACTGCCTACGCAGAACATAACATATACTTTCCGCGCCGAGAATTTTGAGAATGAAACCGTTCCGTTTAAAGCGGACACCGACAGCGACGCAAAAAACGTTTTTTGGTTCTTAAATAATAAATTCATAGGTCAAAGCAAGTCAGGCACTGTGCTCAGCGCAAAGACTGAGCCGGGAGAGTACACGGTAAGAGCCGTTGACGATATGGGCAGAGCGTCATCCGCAAAGCTGAAAGTTGAGATTATAGGAAAATAAAAAAGACAGAGAATAGATAATAGAGAAAAGATAACAGCTTTTGCTAAAATATCTAAAGTCATTTTCAGGATAACTCATGGAACAATTTTTAAGAACGGAATTACTTATAGGCAAAGAAAATCTAAAAAAACTGCATAATGCCGCGGTTACCGTAATAGGCCTTGGCGCGGTCGGAAGTTTTGCGGTTGAAGCGCTGGCAAGGGCAGGCGTCGGCAATTTTCTGCTTATAGACAGCGACAAAATACAAATAACAAACATTAACCGCCAGCTTTACGCATTGCATTCAACGCTTAATAAAGCAAAAGCAGAATCGGCAAAAGAAAGAGTGATGGATATAAATCCAAAATGTAAAGTTAACACTATGCAGGTTTTTGTAAACTCAGACAATTTAGATGAAGTTTTCAAGAGCAAACCTGATTTGGCAATTGACGCAATAGACTCATTCAGCCCTAAAGTAAGGCTTCTGGAATACTGCGTAAAAAATAATATCCCCGTAATATCTTCAATGGGAGCTGCTTTGAAAACCGAACCGGCGGCAATAAAAACCGCCGATTTATTTGAAACGCATCACTGCCGCCTTGCCGAAAGACTGCGCGGCGAACTGCGCAAATGCGGAATAAATAAAGGCATTCCGTGCGTATTCTCCGAACAGTCCGCGCAAATGAAGCCTTTATATCCTGAAAATTTGCCGGAAGGTACGGAAGAGTTTGAAAAAAACTCTACAAAAATATTAGGCAGCCTGCCGACAATAACCGGCATTTTCGGACTTAATCTGGCAAATCTTGCGATACAAAATATAATAAAAAAAGATTGAAGAGTGGAGAGTGAAAAGTTGAGATACGGCAACAACACTAAATATCCGCGCGAAGCGCTCATTATCTTCACTCTCCACTCTTCAATCTTCACTCTGCCTTTAAAAGGAATAAATTATGAACAGAAACATTGCGGAACTTTCAAACCTCATAAATCAGGAGTTTACTAAAAGAGGCGACGCGGAAGTACTGACCGGCCTTCGTAAACAAATTATTTCCGGCAATTCGGAAGATAATCAAACAGCCTTAAAAACTCTCACAACGCGCGGAATAAACCTAAACAGCGAAGAATTCCAAATGATAAAGGATTTCACTGCCTTTGAAGCTCAAAAGATGTCAAAAATGATGAAAACAACAGGAGTTACATATATTATTATCGGCATTGTGATCTTAGCCGCATGTTTGGTATTAAGGAACAGGCTTGCGGTATTCGGCGCAATAGCAGCGCTATTTTTTATTTCCTTCGGAATTTCGGTGTTGAAAAAAAGCAGGCTATAAATCATCTCTTGTCATCATTACAAAGGCTATATTACGATATTTGCTAACAGAATATACTTTTAGTAAAATAATCGTATAATAGTTGTTCAAAATAAAGTTGAAGGTTATATGAATAAAATAAAATTGTTTGAAGATAAAAAAATAAGAACGGTTTGGAACGAAAAAGAAGAAGAATGGTATTTTTCTGTTGTTGATGTTATTTCTGCATTGACAGACAGTACAAATCCTACGGACTATCTTAAAAAATTACGAAAGAGAGATAGAATAGTCGGTGTCTACATAGGGACAAATTGTCCCCAGGTAGATATGGTTACAAACACCGGAAAACTTCGTAAAACTTTAGCAGCAGCGCCAAAACAGCTTTTGCGTATAATTCAGTCAATCCCAAGCAAAAAAGCAGAACCATTTAAACTATGGTTAGCGCAAGTAGGACAGGAAAGGATTAATGAAGCCCAAAATCCTGAACTTACAATCAACCGCGCAATGAAACAATACAAGGCTCTTGGTTTTTCTAATGATTGGATAAATTTACGGCTTCAATCTATACAAGTTCGTAAAGAACTAACGGACGAATGGGATAATTCCGGAGTTAAGGAAGGTTTGGAATATGCAATTTTAACCAACTTAATGACTAAAGAATGGACAGGCAAAACTGTTAAAGAATATAAAAAACATAAAAATTTAAAAAAAGAAAATTTACGCGATAATATGACAACTCTTGAGCTGGTGCTCAATATGCTTGCAGAAACTACAACAACAGAATTATCAAAGACAAAACTGCCGAAGAATTTTAGCGAGAGCAAGACAATTGCCAAAGAAGGCGGAACTGTCGCGTCTAACACCAGAAAGGAAATTGAAAAACGCTCAGGACGATCGGTAATCAGCAGTAAAAATGCTAAAATACTTGGACATAGAGAAGTAAAGAAGTTGAAATGATTTTAGAGAATGAATTCGCTACACACTGTGTAGCGAATTCATCTTAGAGTCATAACCTACGGAAAAAGAATTAGCGGAAGAAATAGAAAGACAGAAAACAATTTTACGCTTGCAGTTTAAAAAAGAAAAATTAAAATAGGGAACATTGCGGCAAAATGAAGCGTTGAAAGCCGCTTTTTTAAATTAATAGAAAAATACCATTCTTCTTCGTTTTCGTCCCAAGCAGTTCTTATTTTTTTATCTTCAAACAGTTTTATTTTATTCACATAACCTCAAGCTATATTTCTCTATGCTCAATCATTCTAGCAAACTATTTTATCATTACCCATTCATCCATTACTTGGTTCAAGGGGAGTGGTCAAGGGTCCACATGACACACGGCTGATACCGCTTAATCTTGCTGCGCCGATTTGGCGCCGGCCTTTTTCAAAATATCGACAATTTCAGTATAGTTTCCTTCAAGTGCCAGTGTTAAGGCTGTTTTGCCGTATAATAATTTCAAATTAGGGTCAACTCCGGATTTCAATAGTAGTTCAACTACATCTTTGTGCCCTCTCATTGAGGCATACAATAAGGCGATATTTCCTTTTATGGGGGGGGCTCCGGATTTTAATAATATTTCAACTACATCTTTGTGTCCACCTTTTGAAGCGAGTATTAAGGCAGTATCTCCATATGTATACTTGGGGATGATATCGCTTCCCGTAGTGTTTCGAAATTTACTTTCTATATTAGGATCAGCTCCGGATTTTAATAATATTTCAGCTACATCTTTGCGCCCGTATTCCGAAGCACATATTAAGGCGGTAAATCCATATTGATCTTGCATATTAGGGTCAGCTCCGGATTTCAATAGTAGTTCAACTATATCTTTGTGTCCTCTCCCTGAGGCGTACATTAAGGCAGTTCTGCCGTAGTCTGATAGCATATTTACATCAATTCCGTTTTTAATAGAAGAGGTTACTGCTTGCGTATCTCCATACTTGACGGCATTAAAGAACTCCTCTGTATCCCACCAACTTGCGTGGACAGTTGAAAACAGGACGATCATTGTTATTACGGAAACAAACCGTAAAGCGAAACGTTTTTTTAACATGGTTTTTATATCCTTTTTATAATTATTGCGGCTTTTATTTTCCTGCGAGATTCAATGTTTTATTGTATCAACTTCACCTATTTTTTCACAAAATATGTGACCTCAGGGATAATTCCGAAATATTTTTTTGCGAAGGAAATATCTTTTGAGATTTGTTTTTTTAGGTCTTCTATACTTTTAAATTTCTTTTCATTTCTGACTTTCTTAATCAAAGCGACCTTTGTCGTTTTTTTATTCCACTTACCGCTAAAATCCAATATATGCGTCTCCGGAACAATATTTTCCCCTCTGTTAAAAGTAGGCCTGTTTCCTATGCTTGTTACTGAAGGATAAGTTTTACCGCCTTGCGAAATTATGCTTACAAAAACTCCTTTAGGCAGTATTTTATCTTTACCGACTCTCATATTAACTGTCGGAAAACCTATTTTAGAGCCTATGCCTTTTTCTTTAAAAGGCATTCCCATAAAAGAGTATTCTCTGCCCAGCAGTTTGTTAGCGCTATTCAAATCATTTTTATGAAGCGAAGCTCTGATTAACGACGAAGAAACTGTTTTAGACGCTGCTTTGAGGGGCTTTACAACGTCGACGGTTACATTTGTATCTTTTGCTTTTTTAAGAAGCCACTCCGTATTTCCAGCCCTGTTTTTTCCAAAGGCAAAATCACTGCCGCAAACTATATGGCAGGCATTAAAACTATCAATAATAATTTCCTTAAAAAACTCGTCCGGAGACAGTGATAAAACATCAGAAGGAACCGGAATAACAATAATCTCGTCAACTCCATAACTTTTCATCAACTCTGCTTTCTCTTCATTTGAAGACAGCAATCCTTTGACGCTTTTTACGGGTTTTTTAAGCGCGATAATTACGCTTTTAAGATTATTTTTTTTCGCTGTTTCCAATGTTTTTTTTATAAGGAGCTGATGCCCTTTGTGAACGCCGTCAAAAGTGCCTATGGTTAAAGCTGATTTTTTATTTTTCATTTGTCATACCGTTTAAATCTTCGATACTTATAATATTTTTAATTATTAAATCCGTATTTTCAAGGCCGCTTTCCTTCATTGCGTCATCAACCGAAAAATTGCCGATTTTTTCCCTTCTCAACCGGCTTACAGCAGCGCCGCATCCCAATATTTTTCCGATATCTTCCGCCAATGTCCTTATATATGTGCCGCTTGTGCATTCAACTCTTACTTCAACATTTATGCCGTCGAAAGATATAATATCAATATTTTTTATCGTAACTTTTCGCGGTTTTCTTTCAACTGTTATGCCTTCTCTGGCGAGTTCGTAAAGTTTTTTCCCTTTATGTTTGAGAGCCGAATACATCGGAGGAATCTGCTCAATCTCACCTTTAAAACAATCGGCAGCTTTAATGACTTTTTCAAGATTTATATCTTTCACTTCATTTTTTTCAATTATATTGCCGTCTAAATCGCCGCTGTCGGTTATCGTGCCCAAAAGAAAAGTGCTCAGATAAACTTTATCCTGCTTCATAAATTTATTCTGAAGTTTTGTGGATGTTCCGGTTAAAACAAGCAAAAGGCCTGTGGCCGACGGGTCGAGCGTTCCGCAGTGCCCTGCTTTTTTAATGTTTAAAATTTTTCTGATTTTATTAACCGCTTTAAAAGACGTCCAGCCCTCAGGCTTGTCAAAAAGCAGCATTCCCGAAATGTCATTTTGCATTGTTTAATTTATCTTTAAAAGCATCGCTTATTATTGTTAAAGCGGAATTTATGTCCGATTTTAATGTGCATCCCGCGGCATTCTTATGCCCGCCTCCGCCGCATTTTTTTACAGTTTCAAGAATATCAAATCCTTTTACGGAACGTAAACTTACTTTAGTTGTATTTTTATCAATTTCATTAAACAAACAGCTTACTTTAACGCCCTTTATCATCATTCCGTAATTTACAATTCCTTCGGTTTCATCTTCTTTCGCGCTGCTTTGCCTGAACATATCTTTGGTTATAATCATATAAGCCATTTTTCCGTTAAAGTAAGTTTTGAGTCCGGTTAACGCAAACCCTAAAAGTTTTAAACTTTCCGCAGTGCTGTTAACATAAACTTTGTTGAAAATGTCATTCGGAGAAACGCCGTAATTAAGCAATTTTTCAGCCGCGGCATGAGAATCCGAGTTTGTATTAAGCTGCTGAAAACGCCCTGTATCGGTAACGAGGCCGGTATATAAACAATCCGCTTCGTCTTTTGAAGGTTTTATTTTCATAAATTCAAAAATTTTAAGAATAAGTTCAGAAACAGACGAAGAGTGCGGAACGATATAGTTGACGCTCCCGAAGTCCGTAAACATCGAGTGATGATCGATATTAATAATTTTTTTAGCCTGTGAATGAGAAATAATATCGCCCATGCGCGCAAAATTTATTGATTCAAGTATTATCGCGCAGTCAAAAACCGCATTTTTAGACACAGATTTTTTTATCGATTGGGCGCCATGCATAAATTTAAGCATATCAGGCACATCATCCGCACAGCAGACAATCGCTTTTTTACCAAGCCTTTTAAGCATTGACCATAAAGCCAAACAGGCCCCTAAACTGTCTCCGTCAGGCTTAACGTGCCCCGCAATAAAAAATGTTTTCGATTGTTTTATTATCTTAGATATTTCGGAAAGCTGTTTTAATTCTGATTTAGTAATTGATTTGTTCATTGTTAATTATTTTTTTGTCTTTGCCGTTGATTCGTAATTCGTCATTCGTAATTCGTAATTGCCGTTATTCTTCTTCTATTTTTTTCAGTATATCAAAAACCCTTGAAGCGCTTTCATTTGTATCGTCGTAAACAAAAGTAATTTCCGGCGTTCTTCTTAAATTAAGATTTACCGCAAGCCGGTGTCTTACGGCTTTTGTATTATCTTTTAGAATACCCGCAACTCTTTTTTTATCCTCTTCGCTTCCGAAAACGGAATAAAATATTTTGCAAAAAAGCAGGTCGTCAGTCAGTTTTACTCCCATGACGGTAACAAGCCCTGCGTTCAGGTCGCGTATATCTCTTAAAATATCCGAAACTTCCTGCTGTATCAAAGCGCCCACTCTTGTCGAACGTTTATATGATGAACCCATTTTAACCTCTGATGAAAGAAGCTGTGGTCGTTAAGTCGTTGCTGTTGCTCCGCATCCCCGCATCCCAACTTCTGCCGTTTTAGTTTTCTTCCTCAAGCTTCCTTGCTACTTTTTCGGTTGTGAAACTTTCAATTATATCTCCTGCCTTTACATCAGCAAAGTTTTCAAGCCCGATTCCGCATTCATAACCTTTTTCAACTTCTCTGACATCGTCTTTAAATCTCTTAAGTGACGATATATTGCCTTCAAAAATGATTACATTATCTCTTAAAAGCCTTGCTTTTGCCCCTCTCTGAACTTTTCCGTCAATTACCGAACATCCTGAAATAGTCCCGTGGCTTGAAAGTTTGAAAACCTGTTTAACTACGGCTTTACCCAAAACTTTTTCTTTCATATCAGGGTCCAAAAGCCCTTCCATAGCGGCTTTCACGTCGGCAATTAAGTCGTAAATTATTCTGTAAACATTAATGCTGACGCCTTCCGCTTCCGCAAGTTTTTCAACAGTAACGTCAGGCCTTAAATTAAAACCGACTATCAACGCGTCCGAAGCAACTGCCAAAGCAACGTCGGACTCGGTTATCGAACCCGCGCCTCTATGAATTATTTTAAGGCTTATTTCAGACGTTGACAATCTTTCAAGGGCATCGCTCAAAGCGCCCAAAGAACCCTGAACGTCAGCTTTTAAAATTATTCTCAAATCTTTCGTTTTTCCCGAACTTATATCCTGCAGCGAAAGATGATGCCTGGGTCTTAAAGCATCTGCTTTAACTTTTTCTTTTCTTGACTGGGCAATCTCTCTGGCCTTCGATTCCTGATCAACCACGACAAACTTGTCTCCGGCCTGGGGAGGTTCGTTAATTCCCAGAATTTCAACGGGAGTACTAGGCGGAGCTTCGTTAAAACGTTTCCCGTGCTCATCAGCCATTGCCCTTACTTTTCCGTAAGTCGTGCCGACAACAAGATTATCTCCGACGCGCAAAGTACCGCTCTGCACCAAAACAGTCGCAACCGGACCTCTTCTGGAATCAAGCTTTGCTTCAACGACAATCCCTTCTGCATTTTTGTCGGGATTTGCTTTAAGCTCCATCATTTCGGCTTTTAACAAAACCATATCAAGAAGAGAATCTATATTTATTTTCTGTTTTGCCGAGATATCAACCATTATAGTGTCTCCGCCCCATTCTTCAGGCATGAGATTATAATTGCTTAACTCCTGCCTTATTTTCTGAGGGTCGGAAGTAGGCAAATCTATTTTATTAACAGCCACTAAAATAGGCACGCCTGCAGCTTTAGCGTGGTTTATAGCTTCAACCGTCTGAGGCATAACTCCGTCGGCAGCCGAAACCACCAAAATAACTATATCCGTAGCCTGCGCTCCTCTTGAACGCATCGCCGTAAACGCTTCGTGGCCCGGCGTATCCAAAAAAGTCACGTACGCGCCGTTAGCCGTTTTAACTTTATACGCTCCGATATGCTGGGTTATTCCGCCGTGTTCACCTTCGGCAACCTGGCTTTTTCTTATGGCGTCAAGCAAAGAAGTTTTGCCGTGGTCAACGTGTCCCATAATTGTAACAACCGGAGGACGAGTCTTCAATTTTGCCGGATCTTCGGCTTCCTCGGCAACTTTTTCTTCGGAATATATTGACGCAAGCTTAGCGTCATATCCGAACTCATTTGCCAAAAGAATGGCTGTGTCGGTATCAAGACGCTGATTTATTGTTGCAAGGCTTCCCATTGAAAGAAGCTTTTTTAAAACATCGCCTACTTTAAGCTTCATCTTTTCAGCCAAATCTCTGACGGTTATAAGCTCATTTATTGAAATTTTGCCTATATATTTATTTTCAGGTTCTTTGATTTCTTCTTCTTTTTTCTCAACAGGCTTCTGAGACTCGGGCTTTTGTTCAATAACGGGAGGTTTGACCGGCTCAGGCGGTTTTACAGCCTCTTTTTGCGGTTCAACAGCAGGCTTAACCGGCTGCTTTTCTTCTTTTTTAGGTGGCTCTGTTTTCTGTTCAGCTTTTTTTATATCTGCATGTTTTTCATGATGAACAATTGAGGGCTTCTTAATTTCTTCTTCTTTTTTCTTAATTGTCTTTTTTACGGCAGGAGCAGTTTTTACGCTTTTTGCCTTTGCCGTCTTCGGTTCCGCAGCTTTTTTAGGCGCAGCTTTCTCCTTAACGGTTTTTTTAGCCGTCGCTGTCACGACAGTTTTCGCAGCCGTTTTTTTCTTTGGAGCAGCTGTTTCCTTTGTTTTAGCCGTCGGCTTTTTTTTACTCTTCTCGGCGTCTGATTCTTTGGTTTTTATTTGTTTTGTTGGCATAAGCTGTATTCACTCTCCTTATACTTAAATACATGACAAATTAAGAAATACTTTTTTTCGCCGCCTCAATAATTTTTTCCGCAGTCTTAGGGCCTATTCCGGGAAGAGTCGTGAGATCGTCAATCGTAAGCTGCGACAATTTTTCTATATTCGTAAAACCCGCTTTAACTAAAATTTCTATATTTTTATCGCTGATACCTTCGAGTTTTTCAAGAGCTTCCGTCTGCTGCTCGGCTTTTTCTTCGCTCTCCTGTTTTTTCTGTCCTTCTGATTTAACGTCTATATGCCATCCGGTAAGCTTTGCGGCAAGTCTTACGTTATGCCCGTTTTTGCCTATCGCAAGAGAAAGCATATCGTCGGCAACCAAAACTTCGGCTTTTTTATCTTCCTGTGAAATTAAAACAACGGAAATAACTTTTGCCGGAGCAAGCGCGGACGAGATATATTTTGCCGCGTCTTCGGAATAAGGTATTAAATCTATTCTTTCGCCTCTGAGTTCGTCTATAATAGGTTTCACTCTGGCGCCTTTTATTCCGACGCACGCGCCGACAGGGTCAACCTTCGGATTATGCGACACAACCGCGACTTTTGACCTCATTCCGGGGTCTCTGACAACATTTACGATATTTACGACTTTCTCATATATTTCGGGAACTTCAAGCTCAAAAAGCCTTTTGACAAGCTCAGTGCTTGCGCGCGACAATACGGTTCCCGGGCCTTTAATACTTTTTTCAACTTTTATTATAACAGCCCTTATATGCTGCCCAACGTTAAACTTTTCTCTGAAAACCTGCTCGCTGACAGGCAAAATCGCTTCCGTTTTACCCAAATCAACGATTATATTCTTATTTGCAATGCGGTATATTACGCCGTTTATAATCTGTCCGACTTTTTCTTTCATTTCGTCATATAAAGAATCTCTTTCGGATTCCCTTATTTTCTGAACAATAACCTGCTTCGCCGTCTGAGCCGCGATACGCGAAAAGTCCTGCGTATCCAAAGGTATTTTAACCTCTGAACCTATCTCGTGCGGCTGCCCGAGTTTTTTTGCTTCCTGAACGCTTGCTTCAAGAAGAGGATTTGTAACGTCTTTGACAACCATTTTTACGACATAAGCTCCCATTTCGCCTGTCTCAGTATCAACCTTGGCGACAACGTTGACATTTTTGCCGACGTGTTTCTTATACGCCGATACCAAAGCGTTTTCTATAACGCTTAAAATATCTTCTTTTCTTATTTTCTTGTCTTTCTCGATCTGCTCAAGAGCCATTAAAAGTTCGCCCTTTTCTGCCATTGCATCCTCCGTTTTAACCTTTTAGTAAATTTTTATATGTCTGCTTCTAAATTTGCTTTTTTTATGTCGGCAAGTTCTATTTCAACTTCGCCTTTTGTCACGTCATTAATTTTTATTTTGCCGTCTTTTGCGGAAAGTATTTCGCCCAAAAAGTTGCGCTGGTTATTTATCGCGTTAAATGTCTGTATCCTTGCTTTGCTGCCAACAAAATTTTTAAAGTCTTTTTCTTTCTTTAAAGCCCTGTTTATCCCGGGCGAAGAAACTTCTAAAACGTAAGATTCATTCAATATGTCGCTCGCGTCCAGCATATCGCCGAAAACATAACTCATCCTTTCGCAGTCGCCCATTGTAATGCCGTTTTTTTTATCTATAAAAACCCGCGCCACCCAATTGCCGTTTTCTTTAAGATATTGCACGTCGATAATCTCAATATTTTCCGCTTCCGCAGCCGGCGTCAAAAGTTCTTCAAGCGCTTTTGTTTTGCTCATCATACCGTAAATCCCGTATCAAAAATAAAAGGCGGCTTTTGGCCGCCTTAACGTAAAATATTATACAAATTAATATAAAAATATACAACTGCTAACTTTATCGTCTCATTATTATTGAATCAAAAAGAGAAATTCCTTTGGGAATTATGGTTTTAAATCCAACTATAGTATTTGAAAGTGTTACATTCTTGCTTATCTTCGAACCGTTCCAGACAATTGCTTTTTCTAAAACGACATTATCACCTATTTCACAGTTTTCAGATATAACAGAATAAGGTTTTATTACGACATTTTTTCCTATTTTAACATTTTTTCCTATAAAACACGGATATTCAATTTTTACGTCTTTTCGTGATTGTTCATTATACGACGATGCACTTTTTATTTTAACTTTTCCGTCTAAAACATCGAAAATACCTTTTTTATATTCCGAAATATTTCCTATGTCAGTCCAGTATTCTTTCATTACATAACCATAAATATTTTTTTTATTTTTTAAAAGCAGCGGGAACAAGTCCATGCTGAAATCAAAAAATTTATTTGCCGGAATATATTTAAATATTTCAGGCTCAAAAACATATATTCCCGTATTTATAGTATTGACAAAAATATCTTTCCATTTTGGTTTTTCAATAAAAGACTTTATTTTTCCATTTGAGTCAGGCAATATTATTCCATATTCGAATTTAGCATCAATTTCTTTTAAAACTACAGTGGCAAGGGATTTCTTTTTTTTATGAAATTCTAATACTTTTTTAAGATTTATGTCTGTAAGTCCGTCACCTGATATAACTACAAAAGTATTATCGAAAAATTTCTCATGTTTTTTTATAGCTCCGGCAGTGCCAAGAAGTTCTTTTTCCGCTGAATAAATTACATTTAACCCTGATTTGTTATTTTTAAAATAATCTGTAATAACCTCAGGGCAATGATAAAGATTTATACAGGCATCTTTAAATCCATATTTTTTTAGGTTTTCAACAGTATGGTATAAAGCTGGTTTTTCTATTATTGGAACCATTGGTTTTGGTATATCATAAGTCAAAGGTCGCAAACGAGTACTGGCTCCGGCAGCTAAAATAAATGCTTTCATTGAGTTAAGCCTTTGTAATATTATTTTCCGTCATTTATTGTGTAAATCATACAAAATCAAAATTCATTCTAATTCCGTAGAAAATTTGATTTGTTTAGGCAAAACTTTTAATTTTCCTAAAAATTCATTATTATGTCTTGAATAGAATTTAAATGTCTTATTTTTATTATATGGATTGTAACATACATAATAAAAATTGCCTTTTTCATTATTAAAAACATTAAACGACGGAATATTTGAATATATATTTGTGTTTACTCTGCCTAAAACACTTAAATTATTTATCCAATAATATGTGAAAGTTTTCAGACCATTATCAGTCGCAATATCATTATTATATTTCAATAATGCTTCCGTTGCGTTATACAGGGCTTGAAACGGCAATATTACGTCTTCCCAAACATTTTCTTTTCCGTTATTTCGATAAATCATATATTCATAGTTTATTCTTACATAATCCGGACAGTATCCTAAATATAAAGATGCCGGGGTTATTGGCAGAAATTGTATCCCATGAATATACTCTATCTTAACCGGTTTCCACCATATTCCGTATTTTACTTTTCCGCCAAAAAGTATGCCGATAGATTTGGGGTCATATTCTAAAGGATATATGTCATTGTCTATATCAAAATAATATTCTTTTATCGCCGAGTATTCAGTAGCGTAACCCCAAATACCTAAATTCTTATATCTATCATTGCCTGTAATCAACCCCCATAAATATATACCTGCCCATGCATTCATAGATTCGGAACTTGACTCTTGATCATTCCCGTCGTCAGATTTAGCAAACCCGTTAGCATAACAATGGCCTTCGTATATATCCATTGAACGCATAAAAGGGAATAATTTATCTTTTCTAAAAGGAGAATTAGCATCCCTGATTAATAATTCAATAAATTTTCCGTATTCTTTTTGAAAGTTTTTATCATACATCGCAACTATCGCGCAAGCATATATAAAATATCCGTAATGGAAATGATGGTCGTTAAATAATTCATTTCCAAATTCTGGCTCGTGTGCTATCAAAGAACCCCAAATATAATTATAAGAAAAATACCTGTTTTCTTTTTCGGAAAAATATGTAAACCAATCAATTAGAGATAACTTCAATTTTTTGATGAGTTCATCTCTTATCTGCATCTCATTAATTTGTTCTGCCACTGGAATTAACGACGCTACCTTCCAAAGCTGCTTACAATATTTATAAATCTTAGTTTCGTCAAGAGTTATGCATTGTTCAGATAACAACAGCTCTTTTAAATGCTGCTTATTAGATAAATTTACATTCGGCAAATATGGAAGTATTCCGTTGAAGTTGTTATATGTTTCAAACTTATTGTCCGTAATTAATTTCATATTTCCGCGAATTGTATAGAACTCTTGGTTTAAATATTGATTGTTTTGAGAATTTTTATAGTGATGAGGAAGAATGGCAAGGATTGTTGCTTTTTGAGAGTTTTGTTTTGAAACCGTTGAAACTCTATATATGCTATGCACTACGTTTTTATTCTTTTCAATCTTCCAATATACTTTTGTATCTTTTATGAACGCATATGCATATTTGCTCCATTGCTTTAAATCATCTTTGCTTTTCATTAAGCCTATTGATAAATAACGCTTATTTTTCGGCATTATTATGTCTATGCAATTAACGCCGCTAAAAATAAAAGCAGAACCGCTTGGAGGAAATATGCCGTAAACCTTCTTTTCCTGAGCTTCGCTTTCAAATTCTACAACTGCAAAATTACAACTAATTTTCTCCCCTTCCGATATTTCAATTCCTGTTTCATCATATAATTTTAATTTACCTTCACTTATTTCAGGAGGCAAAACTATTCTGGGATTCATTCCTTTTGAGAAATTAAAATATGTAAATATAAATCCTTGCCCTAACGTGGATTCAAAATATTTTGATTTGTCATTGATATCGACCCATTTAGTTGTAATTGCCCAATCCGAATAACCGGACACTTTAACATCGGATGATACTAAAACATTATTATTATATGTGCCTTGCACTAATATCTGTTTTCTATAAGGAGCTACTGTTTCTTTACCATAATATGCGATATCTCCATCTACATAAACATCAGGATATGAAATATACAATCCTGTTTTGTCACATTTATAACATAGAGGATACGCATACATATAACTTGAATATTGGGTTGACAATGCTGATGACCACCATTTATCGGTAGGAATGCGTGATTTTAAATTTGAAGTTTTATACTGATATGTTATTTCTTGATCATACACTATTTGATATGATGCCTTTTCAGCTTTAGCAATATCATTGTCATAACAAAAACCTAAATTATAAACGCCTGTTAATAAAATAACTATTAATATAAATTTATTCATAAACTTTAATATATTGTTATCTCTTTTATGAAAATATCCCATTCAAAATTACTTTTTGTAGAAATATAAAACAAACCGTTAATATCGGATAAATTCTTTTCTTTTAAATCTATTTCATAGTTGCAATACTCCATTCCGATTTCAACATCTTTAATACTTGCGTGATGCGAATCTGTTTTTTCTCCAAACCCTATTTCATTAATGAATATATTTTTTGAAGCTTTGAGAACAAATTTTATTTTGCTCGCATTTATAAATTCAATACTCTTGCTTCTGTCATTTAAAGCAAATATTTCAGACGCTAAAAAATATATGCCTGCCCAACTTTCATTGCCCTTGCTATGCAATCTCATAACATAAAATCCTTCTTTATCATAACAGTGGTTATCAATTAACAAAGATATGCCGTTCTTCTCTCCCATCAATTTATATCCGCATTGTTTTTGATGAGAATATACGCTAAAAGGCAAATCAGCTTTCTTACGGCAAATATTTTTGTATTTTAAAAGTTCATTGTTAAAATTATTACCTAACGCAAGGTCATTAATTACATTATTTCCTGCAAACTCTTCGCATAATAATCTTTTTAACAAATCGTTATAATTATAATGCGAAGGATTTAACACATCTCTTTCATTAAACTCATCCTTAGAATAAGTCCCCCAGTTATAGAGCAATTGAAAGTGAACCATAACGCCATATTGCCTTGCCAACTTGATAAAAGGAATTATTTCAACATAATTATTATTTTGAACAACAAAATTCAGCTGTATCCAAGTTTTTTGCAATTTTGACAAAAATTCTATATTTTCCCAAAGCTTCTTCCAATTTCCTCCGGGTCTGTTTATGTCGTATGTTTTCTCCGTAGCCGCATCAACCGATATTTCTATTCTTGTTATTTTTCTCTTAATAAAATCGTTAATTTTTTCCCAATACTCTTTTGTAAATAACACCCCGTTCGTTTGTATTACGATACTTTTAATATTTTTCAGCTCTTTTTCAATATAATTACGTAACATTTTCGTATCAAGCTCGTTAACCGTTATTTCTCCATACGAACCTAAAAAAATAGTTTCCGCATTTTCAAGAAATTGCATTCTGCGGGTTTCAAGCAATTTCCATTCTTCTTCGGTTTTAGAATCTTTTGTAATAAAATCACTCCTGCACGATGTACATTTTAAATTGCATTTTGAGCTTGTCGCAAGAGTTAAGTTTATGGGATAATTTTCAAGCGTAGTAATTTTATTTTCTATACACTTATGCTCATGCTCATTTATCCCTTGAGTAAAGTAATCATTTAAAATTTTTGCCTTATCATTTTTAATTGAGACAGGCCCTGTACCTGATATTAAATGACAACAATAGTCCCCGCAAAATTTAAAAGAACCGTTTAAAACAGATTCTCTAAATTGCTTAGCCATATTGCCGTTCCAAATATCTCTAATTAAATTCTTAGTCTTAAAAATATTTCCCAAAGGCGGCATACCGTTTTGGTCAGACCAAGCGCAAAAATATATATCGCCATTATCTTTTATCTTTAAGTCTCTAAACGGCACATTACAAAAACGGTCATAATAATAAATTTTGTTATATCTTACATTCTGAATATATTTGTTCATATTTAGATTCTCATAAAAATTATCGCTTAATTAATTCCAATGTCCCGAATTTATCAGAATTCATATAGCCGGTATCACCCTGTCCGGGAGTACTTCCATAAAAACATTCTCTTCCTTCGCCGTTATTATCTCCGTAAGCTACGGTAAATCCCATTTTTTTACCGGCAAAGAGTTTTATTTTGTTGCTCTCATTTGATTCTGATTTAGGATCATATTTATTTGAATAGACTGTTACAGCCATTTTCCAAACATATTTATCGCCATTTTTCGATATCACATAATTCACCGAATCAGGAAATATTTTCGGCTGACCGTCGGAATCAATATCTATCACTTCGCCGGTGTGCATAACATGATACGCAAAAGCATTATTATTTTGATGGTGATCTCCGCCTTTATGCGATTCATCAATAAAAATTTCTACACAATCTCCCTGCCAATAATTCTCAAAACCATCTTCAAGCCAATTCATTAAAAGTTTGTCACTAATCTCTACAAGTAAAAAAATCTTATCATCTCTCCATACGACTTTAAATCTTCCTGCAAAATCAGGCGAAGGAGTCCCAACATAGCATTGATTTATAGGATACCATGCAACTTTTTCCCAAATTTTTTCTTTCACTTCAGCGTTAATTTTTATATCTTCATCAGAATATAAAGCATAATAATATCCATGTTCTTCATTATTTTTTTGATTAGCAATAATTGCTGTGCCGCAAGACTGAATACAAATAAATAATAATAAACATAACACAAAAAAAAATTTATTCATTGCACACGCTCCGTTCTATTTTAAATTTTGAATCTGACACAGCTTTAATATTAGCGTATATAATAGTTTTTTGGACATCCGATAGATGATGTTCCAAATTTAATTATCATTTGCCAATTTCGTAACAGCTTTAGAATATGCTTCTGAATTTAATGTATGCCCTCCGTTTTCAAAAATAAATATTTCTACCATACCTTCATTTTCTTTAAGTTCTTTTTCCGCAATATATGTTTCATTAACAGAAACAACTTTATCCTTATCTCCATGAAACAAATAAAATTTCTTCCCTTTGGCATTAAAGATATACTGTCCGGAATCAAAGCGCCGCAACTTACTGCCGCTTATTGAGGCGCAGGAATAAAACGAATCGGGATAGCGCAAAAGAAGATTTATTGCAAGCATTCCGCCTGCCGACGTGCCTGCCGTATAAACTTTATCAATGTCAATTTTATATTTTGTATTTAACTCTCCGATCGCTTTTTCTATTTTATTGTATATATCCGCAATATCGGCATCAGTTTTGATATCGCCATAATTAATATCAAACCCGATAATAATAAATTTCTTTTTTTCCGCATTAAATTCCCAACGTTCTACTTCTTGTTTAAAAGACATTCCCCAACCATGCAATATCACAAGAACTTTCGCATGATTATTCTCTATTGCTTTTGGCAAATAAATAACATAATTCTCTTCTTGATTTTTTATTTTTTCATACGTATAACCTGCCGTATAAAAATTAAAAAGAACTCCTAAAATAAATACTATCCTAATAAAATAATTCACATGCACGCTCCTTGTTTATATTTTTGATGTATTATGCGATAAATTCTTTTCGATACCCTCTTACTTTTTATTTATTATTAGTCATATATTACCTTTTTTATTTTTCGTATCAATAAATATATGAATTGCCGTTGTGTTTTATAACGACTTTATTTTGCGTCGGATTATCATTCTTTTCAACTTTTCCTATAACTTTTGCATCTATATTATATTTTTTGATTACATTGATAATTTCATCGGCATTATTTTCATTGCAGTATAATTCCATTCTATGTCCCATATTAAACACGCTGAACATTTCTTTATCCGGAATATTTCCTGCAGATTGTATTTCTTTAAATATTTCAGGAACATCGAAAAGATTATCCTTTATATAAACCAATCCCTTGCCGAAATTTTTACTCTTCATAATGCCGCCGCCGGTGCAATGGATAATAGCGTGAACTTCATTAAATTTTTTATCTAATATTTCGTTAATTACCGGCAAATATGTTCTTGTAGGAGAAAGCAAAGCTTCTCCTACCGTTTGATTAGAGGCGCTTATTTTATCAGTCAATCTGTATTTACCTGAATAAATTTTCTCTTTATCTATCGTTGTCGAATACGTCTCGGGATAATTATCTTTATAATAAGACGACAATAAAACATGTCTTGCTAAAGTAAAACCGTTAGATCCTATTCCGGAATTATAAGAATTTTCATAAACTGACTTTCCGTATGAACCCAATGCTATAATAACATCGTCCTCTTTGATATTGTCGCAAGTCAAAACTTTAGAGCGCTCAATCCTTGCAAAAACCGTAGAATCAACAATTACAGTCGGCGTTAAATCTCCGATATCGGCAGTTTCACCTCCGGCCATATAAATATTAATATTATATTTTTTTAAACGCTGAATAACCTCGTCATATCCTTCTATTACGGCTTTTAAAATATTTTTGTCAATCCTATGAGCGTTTCTTCCTATTGTATTTGAGACTATAAAATTATTTACCGCTCCTACGCAAAGCATATCATCTATATTCATTACAAGCGAATCCTGAGCAATCCCTTTGAAAATTTCAGCATCGCCTGTTTCTTTATAATATAAATATGCCAATATTGATTTCGTTCCGGCTCCGTCTGCGTGTATTACGGAGCAATAATTTTCATCACCGGCTATATCCGGAACTATCTTACAAAAAGCTCCCGGATACAAACCTCTATTTTGCGTTTTAATCGCTTCTTTAACGTCTTCTTTTGTCGGTGATACGCCTCTTGATAAATAAGACTCCGCCATTTAAACCTCCGTTCTCTAAAATTTAATATTTTTCAAGATTTAAACGCAAACAGATATGTTCTATGAAACGGATGTCTCTGTAAACCTAAAATATTCCCATTTTTTCAAAAGCGGTGTTAGGCTTGCCTAACTGGTATTTTGTTAAAAAGACCTTATTCCACAGCAACCTGCACTCGAATGTCTTAATCGAGTGTTATTGTTTTATTCTATTAAAAACAGAGTTTTTCGAGCAACCTAATTAATATTTGATAATTCCGTTATAGCCTTATAATATGCATCTGAAGTTAATGTATGTCCGCCATTTTTAAAAATAAACATTTCTACTATACCTCCATTTTTCTTAAGTTCTTTTTCCGCAATATATGCTTCCTCAATTGGAATGTATTTGTCATCATCCCCATGAAAAAAATAAAATTTCTTCTCTTTGGCGTTGCCAATATAGCGCTCAGATCCGGAAAACAGCTTGTTTCCGCTTACTGAAACACAGGCATAAAATGAATCCGGATATCGCAAAAGAAGGTCTATGGCAAACAGTCCGCCTAGCGACGTACCTACCGTATAAACTTTATCGACTTCAATGTTGTATTTTGTATTTAATTCCCCTATTGCTTTTTCTATTTTATTATATATATTTTCAATATCAGCGTCGTTTTTTATGCCTTTATAATCGATATCAAATCCTATAATAATAAACTTCTTCTTTTCCGCGTTGAATTCCCAGCGTTGAGCTTCTTCTTTGAAAGACATTTTCGAACTATGAAATACCACAAGTACTTTAGAAGGATTATCCCCTATTGCTTTTGGCAAATAAATAAAATATTTCTCTTCCTGATTTTCTATTTTTTCATATGCACAAGCTGTCATACAAAAACTAAAAAAAACTCCTAAAATAAATACTATCTTGATAAAATAATTCATTCGCAGACTCCTCTTTGATGTATTATGAGACAAATTCTTTTCAGCTTGATTTTTATTGACTGTTAGTCATATATTATATATATTATAAGTCCTATTAATATTTTATATAAAATTTACGGAAAATGGAAATTTCAATTTATATTTATGAGTAATAATTTAACAACCTACAACCATAATCAAAATTGTTTTTTTGAATCTCTGCAAACAATATTAAAGAGAAAAATAGGACGCTCTTGGAGTAACTTTATAGTAAACAGACATTGGAATTTTATATATCACATCAAGAATATGGACTATACGACAGTAAATATTTCATATGGAACATTTGACGATGTATTAAATTCATTAAAGATGCTTGAAAAAATTGAATTCCAAATCGTAAGCTCACAAAAAGAATGCCTAATAGAATATATTGAAAAGAATCAGCCAGCTATGGTTTGCGGAGATACATTCTTTCTAAAATTCTTTCCTAAAAGAGTAGGACATGACATACATGTTTTTATAATTGAAAAAATTGATAAAGCTCGTCAAAAAGTTTTAATAACCTGTTCAAAACCTTTTAGAGGCTGGATACCGTTAAAAGAATTAGAAATTGCAAGAAATTCAAATATAAGCGCAACTATGATTCAAAACAAATGGTTTAAACTGATTAATTTCAACGAAAATATCAAGGAAACAAATCTTCGCAAATATATATTTGAAGCAATACAGATAAACATAAAATCAATGAATAACAATGATAATAAATACTACGGCATTCAAGGAATGACAAACTTTATAGAAGACTTAACTTATTTTTTTAATAATCTGGAAAAGAATCAGATTGATCAACTTCTAAGAAATATTTTTAAGTCATCGAAAACTATTGTCGAAGAACGCAAAAGATATTTATGCTTCCTTTATGAAATATCAAAAACAAAATTATATAAGACAAAAGATTTAATAAATTTATATAAAAAATTGACGTTCTCTTGGGATATATTGAGAAGTTTATGCTTAAAAAAAACTTTAGTCAATAATATAAGCAATGAAATGATAATAAATAAATTTAATACTTTATTACAAGAAGAAAAAAAAGCATTAAAAATGTTGGATAATATATTTAAATTAGGATAATAAACTTATGGCTATTAAAAATTTAACTACCGTATTAGATCAATTTGTTTTAGTAGATTTAAGAGAGTATTTTAACAATGATGCATTTTCGCATGATTATCTGAAATGTGATGGAAATTTTGATTCAGGCGGCGCAACTTATCCCGCAGAAGAACTACCAAGATCTAATTCAATTATATGCAATAATGGAATACCATTTTTCTTTCCTTCTAAAAACGACGGTTTCCTAAATAATATGGCTCTAAATGGACAAACTATTTGCATCCCAAACGATATATATAAATGTATACATATTTTAGGAGCTGTTGAAGGAAGCGGTGGCGAAGTGTATGAGGAAGAAGTAACAATTTCTTTTGAAAACGGCACATATAAAACGGTAATTTTAAAGTTAAGTAACTGGCTGTTACCTGCAAAGTATAACGAAATCCCAGCTTTTTATTGCAGCCACTTGCATTATCCGGATATGGGACAAATTCCTAATGCCAACACTAAAATCCAAAATATAAAAACATATATCGATGACAGAAACATCAGTTATCAAACGCAATACGATAAACAATCCGATATTGAAAATATTAACAAAAATATTTGGCGTCCGAGAATCTGGTTGCAAAAAACAACATTTAAATTTAAACAAGAAATAGTCGCTCTAACGTTTATGGAAAACATAAATTTCCATATATTTTCTATGACTCTTGAAAAATAAAAACCTATGTTAATAAAAGATATACTACTAAGACAAAAAAGTAATGATAATCTGGCGGTTACTTTCGGCAAAGAAAAATTAACCTATAGACAATTATTTGAATTTGTGCAAAAAAATGCTGACAAATTAAAAATATATGCAAGCAATTCGCATAATATAGGATTATTGTTGCCGAACTCCTCAAACTATATAATAGGCCTATTTACTATATTATTTTTGGACAAGGCGGCAGTTCCTCTTGAAGCAAGTATAAAAAAATCGGAACTTAAAAACATTATTAATTATTGCGATATAAATTTGATTATTACGGATACCAAGCACAAAAAATTACTTACGGATGTTGAAAATATTAATATATTTGATATTGAAACAAACACATTGGAAATCAACAGCCAGTCTTGCATTAAATGTGATTTACAAACACATTTTGACGATGTGACTATGCTGATGCACACTTCCGGAAGTTCAGACAAACCAAAAAGAGTAATGCTTACAAATAGAAATATAATTTCTAATATAGAAGCTAATATTGAAGCTTTGAATATTAAAGAAAATGACAAAACCTTAATATCCTTACCTATGTATTTTTCATATTGCAATACAGCTCAATTGCTCAGTCATATGTACGTAGGCGCTCAAATAGTCATTCTGGATACTATCTTTTTACCTCATATATTCTTTTCAATTGTAGAGAAAGAAAAAATTACAAATTTTATGACAGTTCCTACAATAATAAAAACACTGTTAAACTATTCTAATCAAAAAACTATTCAATCTTTAAAATGGATTTCTATCGGCGGCGCTCCGATTGACAATGAAACTTTTAAAAAATTAATCGAATCTTTTAAAGATATCGAATTTATAAAAACATACGGTTTAACCGAAGCTTCTCCGAGAGTATCAACATTGCTTAGTAAAGATTGTCGTACAAAAACAGCTTCAATAGGCAAACCTATGAAAGGAATAGAAGTCAAAATTATTTTAGAAAACGGAAATGAAGCGAAAGAATATGAAAAAGGCGAGTTATCGCTAAAAGGCGATAATGTAATGAAAGGATACTATAAAAATACGCAGGAAACGGCAAAAACGATTAAAGACGGATGGCTGCATACCGGAGACATCGGATATTATGATGAGGAGGGTTTTATATATTTATCAGGAAGAAAGAAGAATATTATAATCTCAAACGGCATTAATATTTATCCAGAAGAAATAGAAGACGTATTAATGTCGCACCATGCGGTTGAGCAAGCTTATGTTTACGGCATATTGAACGAAACTTATGGAGAAATCCCGGAGGCAAAAATTGTCATAAAAAAAGAAACCGCCATAAGCGATATGGAGCTGTTACAATATTGTAGAGAAAAACTTTCGGATTATAAAATACCGGCCAAAATAATTTTTGTCGATAAATTACAATATACGAATAATATGAAAATTAAGAGAACGGAGAGTTTAAATGTTAAATAAGGATATCAATAATGAGTTGAAAAAAATAATAGTAAAAAATTCAAGATTAAAAACCTCAGTGGCAAATATATCAGATAACTCAGATCTAATTAACGATTTTGGATATGATTCCGTATCGCTTATAGAACTTATAGTAAACATAGAGCAAACTTTTAATATAACGTTTAATTACGATATGCTTTCCATAGATATCATTTCCAACTTCAAAAATTTATGCGATTGTATAAAAACAACATTAAAAAATTCGTAGGAGTTCGTTATGAATATTTCTGTTAAAGGAAAAACAATAGTAATCACAGGAGCAAGCAGAGGAATAGGAAAATTTTTGGCTTATAAGTTTGCGAAAGAGCAAGCAAATGTCATAGTAAATTTCAAAAATTCAACAGATGCCGCAAATAATTTTATAAAAGAATTGAACTCATTTAATAAAAATTGCATAGCAATACAGGCAGACGTTTCCGATCAAACCGATGTTAAAAAACTTAGAGATAAAGTTATCAAACGATTCGGCAGCATAGACACTCTAATTAATAATGCCGGAGTATCAACAGCCAATCCAATCCCCATCATGAAAATAGAGGAATGGGAAGAAGTTATAGATACGAATTTAAAAAGCGTTTTTTTAACAAGTCGTATATTTGGTATTGAGATGATAAAAAAGCAAAGAGGTAAAATTATAAATATAAGTTCTTTACTTGGGCAAACAGGCAAAGAAAGCCTTTCTAACTATTCCGCTTCTAAAGCCGGAGTTATAGGTTTTACAAAATCAATGGCTAAAGAAATGGCAAAATTCAATATATGCGTAAATGCAATATGTCCCGGATTTATTGCGACAGATTTAAACAAATGCACTAAAGAAATGAAATCAAGTAAAGAAAATATTCAAAAAATGGAAGAACTTGCAAATTTTATTATCTATTTGTCTTCTGACTATTGCAACCATATAAATGGACAAATATTTAACGTAGATTCAAGAATAACATGACAATCTTCATTTTTTTTGCAAATTAATATTGATTATTAGTCCTATTTTGTATATATTATTAGTCATATAATGTATTTTTGTAATTGAATGCTTATTAGCTTTTTTTGATTTTTATTACTTTAATTTAATAAGGATGTGTATCATGTCAGACATTTTAATAGTATGGCCAGATGAACAATATGTGATGAAAACCCATACAAAGATTCCAAAAAGATGGGCATATTTAATTGAAATAGTTTCTTATCTAGAAAAATTCACGCAATATTCTTATGATGTTGTAGACTGCTTGGATCCAAAGTTTAGCATAGGCGAAGTTATGGGATTAGTAGCAAAAAATAAATATAAGTTAGTTATTTGTGTTAGTAGAATTGAGAATATAGTTTCAGTTTCATTTCTCTCAGATAAAATAAAAAAGATTTTGCCAAATACCAATATCCTATTATATGGTGACATATGCGCATATGCCCCCAATTATTTCAAAAATAATCTTAATATTGATGCCATTGTCACTTGCGGAGATTGGGAGATATCAATATCTGAATATGCAGATTATATTTTTGGCAAAAAACAGCTGGATGAAGTTACAGGGATAACTTATAAACAATCCAGCATCTGGCATTCACATAAAAAAGGCAATTACGTTTCTGACTGGGAACTTCCAAATACGCAAAGCAAATATTTATTTGACTTAAATACTTATAATACTATAACAAATAATGAAATAACATTATCTGTTGGCAGAGGCTGTCCATTTGATTGTAAATTCTGCACGGCAGTTATTACGTTTGGATTAAAAGACAGAAGAAAAAAACCTGAAGAAATCGTTGCGTATATGAAAGAAAACAGCAAGAAATTCAAATCTTTCAAACTTTTTTCCCCTACATTAACCTATAACACGGAATGGGTTAAAACTTTTTGTTCTATGTTGATAAAAGAAAATTTAAATATTCCATGGTGCGGAACAACAAGAATAGACACACTAAATGACGATGAAATGAAAAAGCTTATTGTAAAAAGCGGATGTTATAAGCTTGCTATAGGCTTTGAAACATTAGATTTGGACTCCTCTCATGTCTTAAGCAAGCACAAAGAGGCTAATTTTTTAGAAAAAGCTGAATCCACGGTTAAGTTTTTTACTTCAAACAAGGTAGAAATTAATTCTCTTATGATGCTTGGCATAAAAGGGCAAACAAGAGAAAATATTTGTTTATCATTTTCAAAACTTCAAGAATGGGGAGCAAACATAAGAGCTTCGGCATACTCTCCTAGAGAATACATAAGAGAATGGGATGCCGACTCAACAAAAAACTTAAGTTTTGATGAGATCATGGCTTTCGATAAAATGACATATTTAAATAATGAAATACCGGGTGTATCTTATTCACAATTTCTTGACCTTGTCTACAACACAGAAAATTATAAAAAAATACTAAATTACTAAGTTATTGAACCCAAATGAAACATATTTTTTTTGATATAGGCAATGTATTAATTAAATTTAAACTCATGTCCTTTCTGAAAGCTTTTAATAATTCAGAGCTTGATGAAAGTTTTTTAAATTGCCTTGATATGGCCTTTTTAGGGGAAGCACCAGAAGACAATATTATTATGTCCATGAACAAATTGGCAGGAAAGGACATATTTGCCTTTTATGAAGAGACTAAATTCAAGAACTCTTGGATTCAAATAAATAATGAACTATTTGAAATAATACGCAATTATTCCGATAAATTTAAATATGGGATTATATCTGACTTATGGTGTGTTCCCTATAAGATAATAACCGCAGAGTACCCATCTTTTTTTTCTCATTTTCCACAAAATAACATTTTTATTTCTTATAAAACAGGGTTTTCAAAAAGAGAACATGGCGCACAAGTTTTTGAAAACGTATTAAATACTTTAGATATTGCTCCAGGAAATATATTATATATTGATGATGACTTTGAAAATGTAAAAAATGCCCAATTGGTTAATATGAACGCTATATGTTATAATATTGATGACAAAGCATCTAATAAACAATTATTACAAAAAATAGCTTTTTTTTATAACAGTTAATTTGTATATTTTCATATATAAAATAATTTTAAATTCATAGGAAACAAAAAATGAAACATTTAATCACTAGCGCTCTACCATATATCAATGGAATTAAGCATCTAGGAAATCTTGTCGGCTCTATGCTTCCTGCAGATGTTTATGCGCGTTATTTAAGGTCTCGCGATAATGAGGTTTTGTTCATATGCGCAACAGATGAGCACGGCGCTGCAACAGAAATAGCAGCTGCTAAAGCCAACATTCCCGTTGAGGAATTTTGTCGAATTCAACATGAACTTCAAAAGAACGTTGGAGAACGTTTTTGGCTATCATTTGATTATTTTGGTAGAAGTTCAAGCGAAAACAACACACTGTTAACTCAATATATCGCAAAAAAACTTGAAGAAAACGGCTACATTGCAGAACGCACAATAAAACAATTTTATTCCAATACCGATAAAATGTTTCTGCCGGACAGATATGTGGAAGGAACTTGCCCGCATTGCGGATATTTGAATGCTAGAGGAGACCAATGCGAAAACTGCACCCGTGTTCTTGATCCTGAAGAACTTATCAATCCCCGCTCAGCAATATCTTCCAGTACAGATATTGAACTCAAAGAAACAAAACATTTATTTTTATTGCAATCGAAACTTGCAGATCAATTGGAAACATGGCTGCACAAACAAGACTCATGGCCCAAATTAGTGCGTTCAATTGCAGACAAATGGCTTAAAGAAGGCTTGCTGGACAGAGCAATAACAAGAGATCTTAAATGGGGAGTACCCATAAATAAACCTGGTTTTGAAAACAAAGTTTTCTACGTGTGGTTTGACGCACCGATAGCCTATATTTCCACAACAAAGGATTGGGCAGAACACAATGGACAAGATTGGCATCAATGGTGGGACTCCAAGGAACAAAAACAAGGGAATGTAAGATATACTCAGTTTATGGCAAAAGATAATATTCCTTTTCATACAATCACATTTCCGTCTACAATAATAGGGTCAGGCGAAGAATTTTTACTTCCTGATTATATAAAAGGCGTAAATTGGCTTAACTATTACGGCGGCAAATTTTCAACAAGCCAAAAACGCGGAATATTTATGGATCAAGCAATAAATTTATATCCTTCAGATTACTGGCGCTATTATTTGATGAGCAACATACCTGAAACCGATGATGTAAGCTTTTCATGGGAATTATTCGCTTCTTGTGTAAACAAAGATTTATGCGGAGTTTTAGGAAACTTTTTTAACCGTTCATTTAAAATGTTATCTCAATATTTTGGTACTGTTATTCCTGAAGGAGGAACTGAATCGGAACATGAAGAAAAATTAGTGCATGGCTTATGTGATTTTAAAAAAGAATATGAACACCATTTAGATAACTTGGAATTTAGAAAAGCTGCAATTGCATTGCGCAATATATGGAAGCTGGCAAATGAATATTGTGACGCAAGGGCACCGTGGAAAGCGTCCAAGGAAGGCCGTATGGAAGACGTTGCAATTTGTATGCGTTACCTTGTTAATATGCAAAGAATTATCAGCATATTAAGCGCCCCATTTATACCGGAATTCGCGAAAATAACAGCAGACAACTTAAGTTTATTAGAAAATGAAAGAGCATGGACTACAGATGATATCTCTGTAGAATTAAAAAGTCTTGTCCCTGGAAGAGAAATAAAAGATCCAGGGATACTGCTTTTTAACCGCATTCTGCCCGAAGATGTAGAAAAGTACAAACAAAAATTTGGTTCCCAAGATTAAACTTATGCAAAAGACAGAAAAACTTATTTTGGATTTAAAGGAAAGGGTAATTAAGGCTTTTGAAACAAAAGACCCTTATCTTGTATTGTACGGTTCCGCAGTACATGGAAAAATTACCAGTGACTTTGACATATGTTTGTTTTTGCACACATATTCAAAAGAAGACGTTCAATTGCTGAAAAAAATTATTGTTGATTTTCATAAAGACAACAGTTTAAAGCTTGAATATGAAGTGCCTTACGAAAATAAAATCATTTATTCTTTTAAAGATATACTGAATGTCATAGATTTTTCCCCTTTTGATATAGTTGGAGATAACATTGTTATAAAAAAAATAGAAAAATCACAAGATTTCTTAAAATCTCTACATATTAAACTTAGATTGCTTTTCTTCGTTTTAACCTCAGATTCTTTGCTTATTCTAGGGAACAATGATATCTTTAATATGTATAAATCTTTGGCATTTAAAACTCTTGTAAAAACAATTTTCGCATATACTTATAATTTTCCTATAACGCAAGAAACTTTTTTACAGTATCTGCTTAAAGATCCTTATACGTCTAGAAGAGCCGAAATGTATATCGGATATAAAAACCGACTTCCGCTAATTAAATATTTAAAATCGTCCATCAAAACGACATTTGTTGAATTATATAATGAAAAACATATGCTTAAATTACGCAATAACGCATATAAATTTACAGAAGACAGTTTAGAAGACTTTAAGTTTAATATGTATAATAAACCATCGAATACAAATATTAGAAAAAACTTGCCTTCTTCATATAAAAAATTGCAAACTTTTGATTTTGCAGAAAACGCCAACCCGCTAGGGCCGTCAAGCATAATGAGTGACAGCATAAAGTTTTTTTCAAAATATGCAAATATTTATCCTGATTACAAAAACATTGAAATCAACAGACATTTATCTGATTTTATAATGTCACCTAATAAAAACACTGTAGTATGTAATGGCTCTATGGAAGCTATTTTTGCTATTCCGCAATTATTAAAAACCAAGAAAGCCGGCGTAATCGTACCAACTTTCTGGGCGTTCGAATTTATAATTAATAAACTAAATATACCGTTAAAAAAAAGCTTTTTGAAAATCGATAACAACCTAAAATATAATATTCAAGATATTGATGAATTAGCTAAAGAATGCGATTTAATATATATATGTAATCCTAATAATCCTACCTCTTCATTCATACATCCCCAAAAACTGATGAAAATAATAAAAAAATATAAAGACTGTCATTTTATGATTGACGAGTCACACATTCTATTAAAAAACAATCACATGAAGTTAAGCTTATTAAATCATATTAAAAATTTCAGCAATGTAAAGAATGTTACGCTTATTTACTGCTTGTCAAAGATGTTTTCTGTCGCAGGGTGCCGAATAGGAGCTATGGTATCAAATAAAAATACAGTCAAGCTTTTTAAAGACTGGCAAATACCGTATTCATTAAATACATTAGCTCAAGCTTTTTTTCCTTTGGCGCTAAAAGACAGAAATTTTGTTAATTCAACAAGAACAGAATTACATGATTTACGTAAATCTTTAATAAAAATGCTACAAACTATTAAAGAATTAAGAGTTATTCCAAGTAATACAAATTTCATATTATGTGAAATAAAAAATGGATCCTCTGCCGTTAATTTGATTTCTAATTTGGAAAAAGAAAAATTTTATATTCGTGAATTAACTACACATTACAAAGATTTTCCTGGTGAATGGATAAGAATATCCGTAAATAATACTTATCTGAATACAAAATTAGTAGAGGCTATCAAATGCCACTTAAAATAGAGAATCTCGCCATGTCATTTAAGGAAAAATATAATAATTCAACCTATCAAATCAATCAGAGCGCAGGAATAATTTTATTTGATGATAACTTTTGTTATCTTTTATTAAATAAAAAAAGAAAATGGGAAAAGAAAGATGCCTTTTCGTATGAAATAAAATATTCAGCAATAGGTGGAGCGATAGAAAATAATGAAACCCCTATACAATGTTTAGCAAGAGAGATAAAAGAAGAAATAACTTCAACCATTTCTGATATAGACATCAAATCCTTTAGGATAACATATATTATAGACAAGGATTCAAATATTTTAGAAAAATCATTTCCTGATGCCATTCCTGCTCCGCTATGCATTTTTGAAAGAGAGCTTCCTTTAAGAAAAGACGTTATATTTAAAAAAAATAATTGGGAAAAATCATGTTTACAATTGTTTCTATACATTGGGTATATATCCAAGCCTTTTAGAATCAATGAAGATGAGATTCCGGCGATAATAAAAGTTCCAAAAACAGATTTAATTAATTTTATAAATAAAAGACAATCTTTTGTTCAAAATAGCTTTTTAAATAAATTTATATTAGACATTAATGCAAATTTTGTTAATAAATATGGTGAAATACCGGAAAAGATTATTCTTTCCCCTCAGTTTTCTTTTACAGCTTTTAAAATTTTATTTGATAATAAAAAAATATTTGCTTTCTAACCATTAGAATGTATAATAACGATATAAGCGATACTAAATCTATAATGGACATTAAAAAAAGAGGAGAAAATTTATGAAAATAGGGATTATACGCTGTATGCAAACAGAAGATTATTGTCCAGGGACAGCAGATTTTAGGGCAATAAAAAACAAAACGGGTATTTTTGAAAACATTAAAGACGATATAGAAATTATTGGCATGATAAATTGCGGAGGATGTCCAGGAAAAAAAATAACAATGCGGGCAATGAAAATGATAGAAAAAGGAGCTGATACTATAGCAATGGCAACTTGTATAAACAAAGGATCATCCAACAATTTTGCTTGTCCATTTTCCGAGAAGATTATGAACCATTTAACTGAAAGACTTGCTAAAGATATAAAAATTTTACCGTATACACATTAATAGCATATGAAAAATAAAAACATCGACGTTTGTCTTATCAACATGCCTTATGCTGAAGTCACTGAGCCCTCTCTAGCTCTTGGGCTTTTAAAGGTTGCGCTTTCAGATGAAAACATATCTACAAAAATATTATATTCAAATATCAGTTTTGCTGAAAAAATAGGCCTAAAAAATTATCAACTTATTGCGTATGTAGGCAAAGGTGACGATATGCTAATATGGGATTGGACTTTTTCTCAAGTTGCCTTTCCCAACATGAAAAGAAATGACTTGTCATATCTGCGAAAAATTTATAGTTCCATAAAATTTTATGAACATTATCCAGGAGAATTAAAAACTTTTATAAGAAGTTGTTTGGAAGTAAGAAAAGCCACTAAAAACTTTATAGAAGAAACCGCTAAAGCAGCTATTGCAACAGGCGCTAAAATAATTGCCTGCACTTCTACATTGAGACAACATGTTTCTTCGATTGCATTGTTAAGAAAAGTCAAAGAACTTGACCCGTCAAAAATAACCATGATAGGTGGTGCGAATTGTTCAGCAGATATGGGAAAAGAAACTCACCGAAGTTTTGCTTGGATAGATTTTCTTGTATCTGGAGAAGGAGAAGAAATAATTGGAAAATTATGTAAAGATATTCTTGCTTACGGAACGAATCTTGACATAGAAAACCTTCCTTTTGGCGTATTTGGGCCTAAGCATAGAGAACAAAACCATTATGATAAAATTGGAAGCAAATATTACGCAACAGTTAAAAATATTGATAACTCTCCTATTCCTGATTTTACAGATTATTTCGACGCGTTGAATATATCGTCAATAAAGGAATCTGTTGTTCCTGGCATTATACTTTTAACATCAAAAGGATGTTGGTGGGGACAAAAATATCAATGCTCTTTCTGTGGATTAAACGGCGCCGATATCTGTTACAGAGTAAAGTCTCCTGAACGGGCATTAAAAGAAATAAAAACGTTAGAAATCCAGTACAAAACAAACCGACTTTTAATGGCAGATAATATCCTTGATATGGGATATTTTAACAGTCTGCTTCCAGACTTGGCATCTGACGGAAAAAAAAGATGTATTTTTTATGAAACTAAATCAAATCTTAGCAAACAACAAGTAGAAATGTTGAAAAAATCCGGAGTTGAATGGATAGAACCTGGCATTGAAAGCCTCCACTCTGATCCCCTCAAGTTTATGAATAAAGGCGTTAAAGCATGGCAAAACATACAATTATTAAAATGGGCCAGACAATACGGAGTGCGCACTTATTGGAATATCATGTGGAATTTCCCTGGAGAAGATGATAAATGGTATTTAGAGATGTCCAAATTTGTTCCCATGCTTGAACACCTTCATCCGCCAGCTAGACTTGCTGAATTGTTATATCATAGATATAGTGATTACTATAACAACCCAGAAAAATATGACATCACACTAATACCCCACCCTGCATTACAATATATTTACCCTTTATCGCAGGAACAGTTAAAAAGTCTTACGTATACATTTTTTGTTGAAAAAAATAGTATTTTTGAAAAAAAAGAAAATTTAGCTAATGAAAAAGTTGGGGTATCTGCATTAAGAAAAGCTATTAGAGATTGGCAATCAGCATTTTGGATTCAAACAAAACCAATATTAAATATGGTAGATAACGGCAATTCAATAGATATTATTGATACTAGAAAATCTTCTTGTAAAAAGAATTTTTCTATCAAAGGCTTATCTCGCTATATTTATTTATTATGTGATAAAGCGCCTTTAAAGGAATCTCTATCTTCATTACTAAAAGAACAATTTCATTTTGAAGCTAAACCAAAAGATGTTAACGAATGCATTGATATGCTTAAAGAAAACAATCTCATCATTGAAATTGATGAACGAATAATATCTTTGGCTGTACAAGGAGAAGCCATGGAATTACCTACTTGGGACGAAACTCCATTTGGTATAGTAAAAGGCATTTCTCATGTCTGACTAAAACTGACAATAAATAAATTGCATAGACGGGGAAATACATATAACTAACGAGAAAGACTAAAATATCAGAATCAACATTTATACATTCCCACATTTTCTAAATGATCCCCTACTTTTTTTATGTGTTTTATCATTTCTAGTACATCAGATTTCTTTAATAGGTGATTTCCACTCATATATCGCATAGGGTATAAAATATTTATATTTTTGTTAAATATTTCCCCTAAGTCATAAAATGGAAATGTATGCAGATAATATTTATTATTTTTAAATAAATATTCTTGTATTTTTTTGTTAATAGCATTAACTTTTTCAACCTCTTTAGCTGAAATATCTTTGTTATTATTGATTTCATTTTTAATTTTTGCAGACACATACATAAACATCACTGAATTTATATCGGTATTTTTATTCAAAACAATAAAGTTATCTCTCTCTTGTAATTTTTTACAAAGAAATTTAGCCAAATCATAACGCTTGTCAACAATTTCTCCAATTTTATTCTTCCCAAAATATTTTATAGAAGCCCACAATTTCAAACTATCAAAAGACTTACTTCCTATCATTGGGGTAATCTGCCCAAAAGCAAAATCTTCTTTCATAATAAGATCTGAATTACTAGCTATTAATTTAAAATCTTTAGGGTTTTTAAAAAGTAATGAACTTAACACATACGGCATAAATAATACTTTATGAGGGTCCAACGTAATACTGTCAGCCCTGCTAATTCCATGTATTTTATATTTCAGCTTATCACTGAAAGCAAGCTGAAATCCGTGACATGCATCCACATGGAACCATAAATTTTCTTTTTGTGCTATATCACTTAAAGCTTCAATATTGTCTACTGACATCGCCCTGCTATCTCCAGCATAGCAAACTAAAGATATTATTTTATAGTCACATCTATAATCTCGTATTTTGCGTTTTAACTTTACCAAATCGATTTTATATTCATCCGTTATATCAGCCTCAATAATATTTTTTTCTCCTAAGCCTATCCATGACAATCCACATCTTATACTATAATGAGAAATATATTTAGGCAGAATTACTTTTACTTTGGAAGTATCGAAAGTAATTCCATTTTCTCTGACCATAGGGAAAGCTTTATTTCTTGCAGCCATCATAGCAATGGTGTTAGATATCGTTCCTCCGAGAGTTACAATTCCGCCAATATCAAAAATATTTTCAGGGTCATAATTGACTTCATATCCTAAAATTTCTCTAAGCCAGTTTATAATTGACATTTCAACAAAACTTGCAACAGGAGAACAGTGTTCGGCATTTATCATATTTTGGTTAAGGAGTGGAACTAACAACGCTGCTGCTATTGAAGAAACAGAATTGCCTGAATCAGGAAAAGCACAAAATTTTTTTGACGCAAAGTTTGTAGAAAATTTAACAATTTTATTATTTAATTCATTGTACAGTTTTTTTAAAGACATAGAAGTATTGGGTATGGGTTCTAATAATAAACCCTTGAAATATTTGGGATGCATTACTTTTGTAATGGAATCCATGGTTTTAAAATCCACTCCCATATCTACTATTTCATGCAGATATTTTTTTATTTTTTTACCATTTGTATTATTAATAAACATTTTCTTCCTTAATTTTATCCTTTATCTTGCAATAAAAAAATTTAAATTTACCGCTTATCGGATCATTTGGAATTTGTTCTTTAGAAATATTAATTTTAATCCCTATTTCGTATTCTAAAACTCTTTCTAAATAATTTTTTAAAAATACTTTCACTTCTTCCATAATAACATAATTAGGAATTTCAGAACTTCTAAACTTAAATTGAAATTCATCAACTTTTTCTTGAATAATTTGATATTGGCTAAACTCAAATATATTCTTTAATTGTAAGGCAAGCATTGCATCGGTAGTTATCCAATGCTCATAATAATTATTCTTACCTACTACCAAATCATTAAGTCTGTACTGCTTCAAATTTATAACTGGAGTTGTATTATCACAATCACAAGAATTTTCTTCCCAGTCGGCACAATCGCCAATCTTATATCTAAGCAATGGCATTTGTTTATAGCACATTGTTGATATAACAACCTCTTTAACATTCTTATCAGTTTCAAGAAGCTCAACAAAAACGTTCTTTGTAAAAACATGCATTTTACCTTTTGAACATGTTGAAGCAATAAATTGAACTTCATTTGTAGCATAAATATTAGTCGGTATTATATTGAAAGCTTCTTTAATTATCTGCGATTGCCAATCAAACATATATTCGCTTTGGCATTCTATATATCTTATATCCAAAATATTCTTTTTGGCATTTTTTATAATATAGTCTGAAAAATAAGATAAAATTGAAGGAGCAGCTATTATCCATTTTACTTTTTCCTTTAACATAAATTTAAATAATTTTTCAAAAACCATATCGTTATATTTGTATAAGTAATATATATTTCCATATTGATTAATCTGTTCAAAATCATTTTTACAACCAATACTTTCTATTCTAGTGATTGGATTAACAGGCCATATCCAAATATATGGCATATTAAGAATATCGTCATTTTTTTTCTTTCTATGCATGTTTAACAATAAAAATGCATTATTGCTATCTCTATGATGTTTAGCTATAGTTAATGGTTCCCCCGTGGATCCACTTGA
Source organism: Candidatus Endomicrobium neocapritermitis (assembly GCA_009778325.1). Classification (GTDB taxonomy): domain Bacteria; phylum Elusimicrobiota; class Endomicrobiia; order Endomicrobiales; family Endomicrobiaceae; genus Endomicrobium_B; species Endomicrobium_B neocapritermitis. Next base: position 52,326 of record WRJZ01000046.1, read on the forward strand.
CATAACTAAATCGATGTTGTGTTTTTTAAAATATGCTCTCGGAAATTTTTTTTTAAGCGATTCTTCTAAATTAAAACCTGCCGCCAAAATGTCCTCATTAATAAAATCAGAGATATTCTTCCTATAATCTTGTTTAGTAGTAATTGGAATTTTTTTAAAATCTTCATAATTTTTAATATTTGCTATATCAATATTGCATTTTCTATATAATGATCTATAATAAGGTACATTAAGAGATGCTGCTAGCATTTGTTTAATATTTATTATGTTTTTATTAAATTCTTTTTCTTCTATTTTCATGATAATACCAACTAACAAAAAATTATAGTCTGACAGTACTTCAACAAAATTCTACAAGCATTTCCATCTAACAACAATACAAAAAGTATAAGCTTTTCAAAAGATTTTATTTAACTTTAATACTTACTCCTGTGTGCACACCTATAACATGTTGCTTTATACTCTTTATCCAAACCATATAAAGAATAAATTTCCCTATTGTAAAAATTTTCATACTTACTAGTTTCAATACTTCCTATAACAGTGTCGGGAAAATCAGGACATATCACAATATTTCCGTTTGAATCAATTGCCAGCGATTCTTCAATTTCGGAACAGGGTTTGTTTATAGCTTCACAAGTTAAAGGTATTAGACTTTCCAGCAAAGTATCCGGTTTTTCATAGTATATCTCAAGATTTTTACTATCAGGTATGAAATTTTCATTTGACCATCTGACAAAAAAACCGTGCTTATTTACTATACTTTCACAAATCTGCCCTAGCTTATCATAATCAAATATATTCTTATAATCACCGCTGTATCCCTTCCATGATTCAAGTTTTTTACCGCATTTTTCAAAAACTTCCATAGCAAATTCATTGCCCTTTTTTTTGTCCACAAGTATCAAAAAATTCATTGTTATGGAATGAACATCCCAAGATTTAATTTCATCACAAAACTCTTCTATGTCCAAGTAATTGTCCTTAAGTATCGTAAAATTAATTACCACGTTTTTTCGTTGATATTTTCTAGTTCCTTCTATATATTTGAAAAGTGATTCTTTAACTTTTTTAAAAAGCCCGCCTGTTCTTCTGATTGAATCATGGACATCGCCGAGCCCGTCTATTGAAACAATCATGGATTCTATGGGGGCTTCAATTAAAAAATCCAGATACTTGTCTAATAAAAAAGCATTTGTATTTATTGAAACCTTTCCTTTTTTTGAAATAAAAAATTTTACTATCTCTTCAAAATCAGGATGAAGTAGCGGTTCGCCACCCCAAAGATAAACCTGCATATTTTCAGGAATGTTTTGAAAAAATTTTTTTAAAAGTTCCGTTTTTATGTATATTCCTCCGGCAGCACCTTCATTCCTCACCCGCTGTCCGCACATTACGCAATTTAAATTACATCTGTCGGTCAGTTTGATTACAATTTTTTTTATTTCTCTTTGCATAACTTTACACTGCCTCGTTTATTTTAAAAGTCATTGCAAAAATATGAAAGTTAAGATTTTCATTTTTAAATTTTATCTTATTTACTGCTTGTGAGTAAGGGAGCACAATCTCCTGAAACCATATCTTAGGCTTCCAGTCACCTGAAGGCAGCTTGTCAAAAACAGCCTTGTCAAAAACTTCAGAAAAATATTCAACAGGATCCGATGCCGTATCATATTCTTGCAGTTCGTTTTTTGTAAAAAGGTTTCTGTTAACTTTTTGCATATAATCAGGAATGTGAAAATGACTGCAGCAAAAAGCTGCTTTTTCATCAAACACTGATGTTAAAAGCCAATTGCTTAACCCTGCATATGCAATCGTGATTATTTTATTTCCGTTCATTATGGCGATTTCTTCTTTTAAGTTATCTCCGGCTTGTCCTTCCGATGCCCCCAATATATATAATTTGTCATATTTTTGTTCATCAAGCAGCATTTCCTGCTTTCTTATAATCATATTGTTCTTGTTACCGTTTTCCTTAGAAGGAAATAAAAAAGGAATTCCGTCAACAGATATAAAGGAGTTAGACTGTGGAAGCTCTTCCGCAGGAAATGTCGCACCGGATCCATCAAATGCTCCGTCACATTTTAATGAGTCATACGAAATGCCGTCATTATTAAAATAGTTCCAGAGATCAAGCAGTAAAAACTGTATCCCCTTATTGAAAACTTTATACCTTTTAGAAGACATCTTTCTTACGCCTTTTATTTTGAAAGCTCTTTAAAATTATTTATCGCTATGATTATTTCATTAATCTGTTTTTCATCCCTTAACAAAAAAAACTGAGGTATCCATACAAATTCTTCGGCTAATTTCTCGGCATTTGTACAATCGTCGCTTTCAGGATAATGAAACGGATTTGCTTTGTACATTCTGCTCCATAAAGGATCTTCTTTTAAAAATACCTTATCCATGAAATATGGATATTTATTCAGCGGGATATCGTCATATCCGCCCCAGCATGGGATTTCATGCAATCTGAGACATTCAATAAATTCACTTTTTGTTCTATTGTTGAATTTATCCTTATGATATCTGAACATAAAAAGATGGCAGCCGTGTTTTGTTAAGCCTTTGGGAATCTCCATCAAAGTTAAACCTTCCATTTTTGATAGTATATTCGCAAGGTAATAATAATTTTTTTCCCTTAATGCATTTTGTTTTTCATAACCGTCTACCTGAGCTTCAAGTACTGCCGCTTGAAATTCGCTTATTCTGTAGTTTCCACCCAATAAAACATCATTATGAAGAATTCCGAACCAATGATTATAATCAAGATATTTACTTATTTTATATGCCAATTCTTTGTTATTTGTAACAACGGCTCCGCCTTCCCCTGAAGTTATATTTTTGCTATTTTGAAAACTGAAACATCCTATATCGCCGAAATTACCTACATATTTTCCTTTATATTCCGTGCCTATTGCCTGAGCACAATCTTCAACTACAGCAATTTTTTCACTCTTTGCCCAATTGCACAACTCTTCTATATTGCAACACTGTCCGCCCATGTGAACTGGGATGATACACTTCACTTTTTCTCCGTATTTTTCCTTTAGCCTCTTTACTGACTCTATATCAATACATGAAGTTTTTAAATCAACATCCGCAAAAACAGGAATTGCACCTACGTCTAAAACAGAAAAAGCCGTTGCTATAAAAGTAATACTCGGTACTATTACATAATCCATATAGCCTATATCTAAAGCCCTTAACGCAAGCTTCAAAGCATGGCTTCCGTTAGTACACGCTAAGCAGTAAGTTACATCTAAAAAACCTTTAAATTTATCCTGAAATTTATATACAAACTCCCCTTCCCTGCTCCACCATACATTATTATCTATAACTTTAAGAAGATTTTCTTTTATAGCCTGTGATTTTATTGGCCATTCAATCATTTTTTATTTCTCCTAATTTTTATTTCCTTTGAAGTCCTTATTGTAAACCTGACTTTTCAAGCCGGCAAACTCAATGCTTCCTGCTCAGTTTTTAATTTAATACTGCAAACAGCTTTCTCTGCAGCATGTTCCCATGTCCACTTTGTAACAATATCTTCTCTGGCTTTTTTAGCTTTTTGTTTTGAAATTTGTTTATTTTGATATGCATATAACATTTTTGATTTTACGTCTTCAATATCCGGTTCAGCCCATAAAGAATATTCTGAAAACGTGCTGTATTCGTGTTCGCATCCGGATTCTATATTTGCTTTTACCGGAAAACTATTTTCTTGCGTGCATAAATTATCGGGAAAGAAATGCAGAACCGTTATTACGTTTTTTTCGCAAGACATTGCTTTCATTACGTTCCCTGCTTGGAAATCGTTTCTATGCAAATGCATATAGACATCGCACTCTTGATAATTCTCCACTCTTTTTCTGGAGTTTAAATCGGCAAACTGTATTTTAATATTGGAAGACGTATCTTCATACAGTTTTTTGAATTTATTGATCTTTGCATAGTATAATTCTTTATATTGCTCATAATATTTCATATATTGTTTATAACTTATTTCCGTTTGAAAAAATCCGCGTTCGTAAACCGCCCGTATAGGTTCTATATAAACATAAAACTCCGCATTATCATTGTTGCTAAACACGCTTTTAAAAGCTTCTAACGCTATATCTATTCCGCTTTCTTTAAAAACAGAACCCATTGCCATAAAAATAAATTTATCGTTATTTTTTAACACCGGCTTATAAACTTGATGATTTACTCCTACAGGCACTACAAAAGATTTTTTTTTATCTCCGCCTTGTTTTATAAAGAAATCCATTAAATATTCAGAATAGTGCCACAAAACTCCCAGTTCATTATTTATAAATTCTATTTTTTCATTTAACGGAAAACCTACCAATTCACCGTCAGACCATCCGATAATATTAGGCGTATAGTTTTCAAGCCTTTCGATAGGTATTTCATGATAATTACTGCTCAAAAGCTTTAAATCATTGCTTAGCATTTTTGAAACTATCGCTTTTTCTTCTTCATAAAGATAGTCGTCATTAGCGAATACTTTACTTCTGTTAATTTCGTCATATTTTATGAAATGCTCAGTATTTTGAATATGGACGTTTATGCCCTGTTTGTTTAAAGCTATTGCAAACTCTAAAGCTGAAACTGTTTTCTCATACGGCACTTCCAAATCAATTGAAAAAGAAATATTTATATTGCTTTCTTTTAAAATACCATTTTGTTTGTCAATTTTTATAGAAAATATATCCGCATCTTCAGAAATGCTAAAGCTTTGTTCATTTATTCCAAATAGTTCAAGCAGTTTTATTAATTCATATTTATAATCTTTAATATTTCCGATTGAAAAAAATTCAAAAATGTTCCTTAAATCATTTCTATCAATGACAAACAAAACACTCTTGGAAATACGCAGCGCTTCTTTAAGGATCAAAGACATATACGGATAAATGATTTTATTCGTGCCTGAACCTATTATAACTTGCTCAAAATGACTGTCTGCATATTCTGTCCTTGCACCTATTAATCCGCCAAAATTTGAGTACGCTATAGACTTATTATTTAATCTCAATTTATCAATAACATCTAAATCTTCTATACCTGAAATAAAAACTTTATTTTTATTTTTGATATTTTCATTATAAAACTCTAAGACTTTTGATTTTATGCCGCTATCTGATATTTTATAATTCATTGTTTTAATATTTTTTATGCATTCCATATATTTCAATAAGCCTACCTTTAAATGGTCCGCATAAAGTTCAATCTCGTACTCTTTAAAATTGTTATGGAATATCACAAGATTTTCTTTTAATTCACTCAAGTTCTTGCGCCAGCTGGTATGATGAGGCAAATGATAGGCGCTTGCTTTCCTTATCAGCGTAAAATGTATTCCTGCTTTATATAATCTATATCCCAAATCTACGTCTTCAACTCCCCATTTCTTCTGATATATCTCGTCAAATTTATGTTTAATAAAAATATCTCTTCCGATTGACATATTGTTTGAAAATAAACATACCCAAGGCGTAAAATATTTTTCAATGTTGTCATCGCACATTTTATATACGGTTTCTCTTTCATCAAGCAAAGACGGCAGATATTTTATATGCTCTATATTTGCGGCGACTTTTACCGGGGTTATGAAATTAAATAGTTCTAAAGTGGATTGCTCAAGCCTGTATCTATAACCTATTGCGACAATATTTTTTTGTTTAGAATGAGCCGATATATGTTCGTTTATCAATTCCGGCATCACAAGCATATCGTCGTCAAGAAATATCAATATTTCGCCATTAGCATTTTCCGCGCCAAGATTTCTCGCGCGCGCTCTTCCTGATTTTCCCGTCGTTTTACAATATTTTATATCCAGCTTATCTTTCCAACTATCGACTACTTTTATTGTCTCTTCTTCTTTCCCGTCGTTTACTACTACAATTTCAAAACTATCTTCCTTTGATAATTTCTGTTTAGACAAAGAAGCAAGAGTAACATCTAAAAATTTACTTTTATTACACGTAGGTATAACAACGCTGATAAACAATTTTATTCTCCTATTAGTCGTTCTATTTCTATGGCTGTCAAATTATTTTCAAAAATTGCTTTATTTAATTTTTCTTTAATATCTTTCATTTCATATAAGGTTTCTAAAATATCGTTATTTGATACCATTCCGCGCTTAAACTTTTCTTTCACGGCATCAAACCGTTTATTTGCAAGAGAAACTGTTTGTATTAATGCTTCAACTTGATTATTAAGAAATTCCAAACGGTTTATCTTCAACGCGACATCCGAATAATAATCTTTTTCCAGATCGGATAGTTTGATTTTTTCCTTATGTAATTCATTTTTGGCCTGCTCGTATGTATTTTGCTTATCTTTATTCCCGACAGGAACCGCAAGCTCAATTCCTATCTGCCAGGTATAGTGATCCGCTTTTGCAGTTTGCGCGTAAGAATCAAACAAATTTCTTTCCATTCCGTTAATTTTTGCGCCGGCTATGGCATTTAGAATCGGCATATTAGTAGCTTTTGCAACTTTCAGCGTGATTTCTCTTTTTTCTATTTCTTTAAGCTGTTTAATGTATTCATAATTATGCGTCAGTCCTTTTTTGCGGACATATTCAAAATCGTATTTATTTATATATGTTTCGTATTTATCCTGAGGTATCAATTTCGTATTATAATTTTCATCGTCGTAATTTATGTTCATCAGTTTTTTTAATATGAATTCGGCTTCAATACATTGCCGTTTCATATCAATGCAAGAAGCTTGTTCTTCTGAGACTTTTTCTTTGACCTTTAAAACATCTATTCCGGATATTTCGCCCGCTTTTAACTTAGCTAACGAATTATTCTCTATTTCTTTTATAGCAGACAGCGTTTCCTGTGATAATCTATAACCGTAATAAGTGTAATTAAGTTCAAAATATGCTTTCTTTACATCGTTTTCTATTTGATTTTTTAAATCTTCATATTCATCATTTGCAATTTTTAAATTGATTTTTGCCGTTTCTATAGTTTGTGTTATAACAGCTACTTTTGCCCCGCTTAACACAGGTTGCCTAATATTGAAACCTATTGAATTTTTGTATAGGGGATTCATTACTTGATTTACTATATTCGTGTTTTCATAAAAATTATTAAACACGAAATCGACTTGTGTTCCCGTAATTAATTGTTTTGTAAGGCCTACGTCAGCGTATAAATCCGTAATTTTTAAGATATCCACGCCGTCCAAAGTCGAATCTGCCGGAGTATTGATATTATTAAGCATTACATTTGACCACAAATAGGGCTCGAATATTGCATTTGCGCGCTTAATTTCCAATTTCAAATTTGATATTTCATACAACTTTATCTTTAAATAATTTGACGATTGTATGGCCGTATCTACACATTCGTTTAACGTTATTTCTTTTATTTTCTCGGCAAAACAATTATTAGACAATAAAAGAATTGACAGCAAGATACTAATTACTTTCATTGCCTATTGTTTCCTTAATTAAATATTCAAAAAATGTCATATGACCGTACATTATCCGCACATTAGCGCTCATCATCGGAAACATTTTAATATGCTGCATATATTCGCTCGGAGATATAAAATTCGTAAGCAAAACGATAACCTCAAATACCCCTTTATCTCCGTCTATTTTTCCCTCCGGTAAAATTTTAATTACTTTTCCGTTTAAGACGGCTCTGTAATTTGAAAACCCTTTTATTTGTATTATCGCTTTCTGCGAAAGTTTTATTTTATAAACGTCTTTTTCTTGAACGTTCAAACGCACGACATATTCGTCTAAATCGGACATTTTTGCCAAAATGGTTCCTTTTTGGACATAATCGTCTTTTTTTAACTTTAATTCGGTGTTGCTAATTACAAACCCGGCCATTGACGATTTAATAGTAGTTTTTGCTATCCTGTCTTTATTTATTTTTGCGATTTTGTATTTATTCTCCGCCTCTAAAAACTCCCTCCTGGATACTATATCCTTCTGATAGAGTTCTTTTAAATTAGTATATATCTCTTCTTGCAGTCTATAATCTTCAAGCGCTATTTCATTATTAATTTCCTCATCCACGCCGCGTATATTAAACATCGGGAAGCCTTTGTCTATTTGACCGCCTTCTTCAATGTAAACATCTTCTATGATTCCGTCTATAGGAGCTTTTATTAATTCCTGATTATAAGGCTCTATAAAACCATATCCCGAAACAAAAAAGTTTTTCTTAAAAAAGAAAAATATGCAAACTATCGCGATTACAAGTATTATAAACAAACTATTTATTGCAAATATTATTTTACGGATGCTTTTAATAATCATTTCAAACGCTCTGTTATTTATATGACATTCTGAATATATTCCTGCTTAAATTGTTCTTTGTATAATTTTGAATATAATCCGCCAGTTTTTAATAAATCCGAATGTCTGCCTTTTTCTTTTACGGTTCCAGCTTCCAAAACGATAATTTCATCGGAATTTATAATCGTTGACAATCTGTGAGCTATTGCTATTGTCGTTCTGTTTTTTACAAGCTGGCTTATAGCGTCTTTTATGACCGTTTCAGTCTGCGAATCAAGCGATGAAGTTGCTTCGTCTAAGATAAGTATCGGCAGATTTTTAATCATCGCTCTTGCTATCGCAATCAACTGTTTTTGCCCGCCGGACAGCTTCACACCGTTTTCTCCAACCATAGAATTATAGCCTTTCGGCAAGGAAATTATATAGTCGTGCAAATGTATTTTTTTGCAAATATCAACAACTTTCTCTCTGGAAATTCTATGACCATAGCTTATATTATTCATTAACGTCGTATAAAATATATGCGGATGCTGCGGAACAACGGCTATATTTTTTCTTAATTCATTAACTTTATACTCTTTTATATCGCGCCCCGATACTAAAATACTTCCAGAATCCGGTAAATAATATCTTAATATTAAAGAAGTAATAGTTGTTTTTCCTGCGCCTGTATGACCTACCAAAGCCACATTTTTGCCTGTTTCTATAGTTAAATTAATATTTTGTAAAACCTTTTTTGAATCTGATTTTGGATAAGAAAAACTTACGTTTCTAAATTCTATATTGGGAATAAAGTCATTATTGTTAATAATATTGCAAGCACTTACTCCCATTATCTTATCTTCTGTTTCTATGTTAGATATTTCCTCTATCCTGTCTATAGCGGGCCTGCCTTGTTTTAAACTCGTCAATACTCCTACAAGAGCTTCTATAGGTCCTCTGACCATTTGCAAATATGACATCACCATAACCAAAAACCCCAGCGAAATATTTCCGCTCATATATTCGCTTACGGCAAAGAAAAAAGCTATGCATATTCCAATCGCAGGTATTGATTCGGCAAATATATTCATAACGCTGCATATTACAAAGCTTTTCATTCTCAGTCTGAACAAAGAACAGTTTTCGCTGACAAATATTTTACTTTCATGCTTTTCAGTAGTATAATTCTTAACTTCTTTAATTCCTGGAATTACGTCATATATTTTTGAATATAACTCGCCTACTTTAACTCCGATTGCACGGGAAGAAGTTTCTATCGGCTTCTTAAATAATGTGAGATTTAAAACATATAAAACCGACATGAGAGCAAATAAAATAAGAAACTTAAACCCTATAAAGGATAAAATTATAACTATCATTACAACTTTTGTAACTTCAACACATATGTTTATAATTGTCCCGACTATCGTCCCCGCAACAATATCTACGTCTTCAAAAATCCTTTGGGATATTTTTCCGGTAGGGAAATCGGTAAAAAATGAAATTGGCAACTTTAAAAGATATTCATAATATTCTTTTCTCAGGCTCAGGATTAATTTATTATGCAGCCATCCTTGTAAATATGCTCTAAAAAACGTAAGTACAATCATAAACATACTTGTAAAAAAACTTAATAAGATTGCAGTATATACTATAGTTGTATTTCTTATGATTAAATTATCTATGATTAAGCTGAAATACCAAGGGAATGCATAACTTAATATGGAAAGAATAAGAGAGCTTATAACCAAAGTAATAAATACCTTGTAATAAGTTTTTGCTTTTTGAATCTGTATGAACCATTTTACGAACGTATTATCTCTTTTCATATATTAAAATTTCCATTTTGCAATACATTATTAATCAGACTTATATTATATAAAAAATAAGACTAATAAACAATAGAAAAAAACCTTATTCTTTTGTAAAGTTAAAAAAATTTAAAGTTTTATTTTTATTGAAAAGTTTTGTTACAGCATAAAGGTATAGTTATGGAAAATGAAGAATTATATAAATTAATCGGTAATAATATACGCAAAAATAGAAAAGACCAATGTCTTACTATACAAGACATTGCAAATTTAACAGACACGGATTGGTCTTTTTTGGCTAGGATAGAAACAGGAAATGGGATTCCTTCAATAGCAACTGTTAATAAGATAGCTAAAGCTTTAAATATAGGATTAGAAGATATCTTTAAAAAACAAAAGAACGATAACTTGATAGATAAAACTGTCATTAATCTTATTGAATCTTTTTCAGAAAATGATAAAAAAAATATTGTAAAAATATTAAAAACTATTAAATTAATCAATCAAAATAACAAATCTTCCATTTAAAAACAACCTGCTTATTTAGAAACTTTTATATCCCAAAGCTTTTTGATACCACCGGCACTGCTGATGGCTTTATATACCAAATAAAAAAGAACTGCCGTTTTTAGCAGCAGTTCTTTTTTTTATTTTATTTTTTTACATTCTCTGATCGACGTATATTCCGGGCCCCATTGTTGAAGAGATGGAAACGCTCTTTATATACTGGCCTTTTGAGCTTGAAGGTTTTGCTTTTGAAACTGCTTCAAACAAAGCTTTTATATTATCAACTAATTTTTCTTTATCAAAAGAAACTTTGCCTACGGAACAGTGAATAATTCCGTACGCGTCATTTTTGTATTCTACTCTGCCTTTTTTGAGTTCTTTCACGGCCGTGCCTACTTCAAATGTGACCGTTCCTGATTTTGGGTTAGGCATAAGACCTTTAGGTCCCAAAATTTTTGCGACTTTGCTCAAATCTTTCATAATATCCGGAGTCGCTACCAAAATATCAAAATCAAGGTTGCCTTTTGATATGTCTTCTATCAAATCATCGCCGCCGACCATGTCAGCGCCCGCGTCCTTAGCTTCTTTCTGTTTTTCGCCTTTTGTTATAACCGCGACTTTTCTTGTTTTACCGATGCCGTGAGGAAGAGTTATCGTTCCTCTTACAATCTGGTCACTTTGCTTTGGGTCAATGCCAAGCCTGATGTGTATTTCAACGCTTTCGTCAAACTTTGCTTTTGCAGTCTGCTTTACAAGTTCGGCTGCTTCCGAAATCATGTAAAGTTTGTTCTTGTCAACTAATTTTGCCGCTTCATTTGTTCTTTTTCCCATTTTTTCCTCCTGTGGTTACGCGCAAAATTTTATTTTGCTCCCACAAATCTTTTTATTTATTTACGAATTACTAATGATGAATCAACTTCAACCCCTCACCCTCTTGCTTCGCAAGTCCCAAGTAGTCAAGCTACTTCCAGGGCGCTCACATCTCGCGCCCGCTCGTGGCACGTGCTCCTTATTCGTCGCACACTCGCCCCGCAAGGGGCGAGGAAAAATACTTTTTTGTCGTTGATTCGTAATTCGTAATTTGTAATTCGTAATTGTCTTTATTTAACTACTTCTATTCCCATGCTTCTGGCAGTTCCTTCAACCATAAGCTTTGCGGCATTGATGTCGCCGTTTGCATTTAAGTCAGGCATTTTCTGTTTCGCTATTTCTTCGACCTGCGCTGCCGTTATTTTTCCGACTTTATTTCTGTTTGGCACGCCAGAAGCCTTTGCTACGCCCGCCGCTTTTTTTACCAAGGCAGCGACCGGAGGCATCTTTGTTATAAAAGTAAATGATCTGTCGTCATATACTGTTATAACTACAGGTATTGTCATACCTTGTTCGGTCTTTTTTGTTCTTTCATTGAACTGTTTACAAAAATCCATTATATTTACGCCCTGCTGGCCTAACGCAGGACCTACCGGCGGCGCAGGATTTGCTGCTCCTGCCGGAATTTGAAGTTTAATCATTGCTTTCATTTTCTTTGGTGGCATTTTACTTACTCCTATTTTAGAAGATGAGAGAGCTGAGCAGCTGAGAAGCCGGGAGGAGCTGTGGCAGTTTTGTCTTTAACGTTGCCGTTGTCTTTGCTCCGCATCCCTACATCCCCGCATCCCAACTTCTTATTTTATTTAGATTTTTTCAACCTGAAGGAAATCAAGTTCTACCGGCGTAGGTCTTCCGAAAATCGTGACCATAACCTTAAGTTTCCCTCTTTCCTGATTGATTTCTTCAACAATACCTATGAAATGCTTGAAAGGGCCTTCAATAATACGCACATTTTCTTCTTTCTCAAAAGAAACAGCCGGTCTAGGTTTAGAAGCTTCCGGGTTAACGATAGTGTTCAGAAGGCTTGCAACTTCATCCTGCGCCATCGGAACAGGCTTAACGCCGCCCAGAAAACCTGTAACACCAGCTGTATTTCTTATAAGCCAGTATGTCGTGTTATTAATTGTCATTTCCACAAAAACATAACCCGGGTAGAATTTTCTCTTTTTTATTCTTTTTTTATTCTGTTTAACTTCAACGACTTCTTCCGTCGGAACCAAAATCTGGGAAATAACATCCTGCATTCCCAAATTGGCAACGGACATCTCCAAACTCTTTTTTACTTTATCTTCATGTCCCGAATATGTATGGACAACGTACCATTGGTTAGCCATTTTTTACTCCAAACTTATAATATAATACCTATTATTCTTCCGAGAATCATATCGACAGCGCTTACATAAAGAGACATTATAATAACAAATATTACCACTATAAATGTCGTGCCGACTACTTCTTTTTTGCCAAGCCACGTAACTTTCGTAAGCTCATAATAAGCTTCTCTGAAAAATTGTATGGCATTTTTTATAAAATTCATATTACACCCTCTTTTAACTGCAATTACAAATTACTAATTACGAATTACGAATAAAAAACAAAACTAAAACTTGGCAGTGTTACCGTTGATTCGTAATTGTCGAGCTACTTGCTGTTTTCTCTCTTCTCTGCCGTTTAAAGCGGGGGCAGAAGGATTTGAACCTCCAAAGCTGGTTTTGGAGACCAGCAGTTTACCGTTAGCTTATGCCCCCAAGCTTCTATTATTCAAAAAATCTGACTTCATTTCCCGCTGCAACCGATTTACAATTTTACTTCGTTTCTTTATGGTCGGTACGCTTACCGCAATTTTTACAGAACTTTTTTAAAGCAAGTTTTCCTTCCTGCTTTTTGCCTCTATCAAAATAATAGTTTCTGTTTTTGCATACGCTGCAAGCCATAGTAATAATAAATCTCTCAGCCATTTTCGATATTTCCTTTATTTTAATTACAAACTATAAATTACGAATTACGGGTAAACTTCAAAAAATCTTTGAATCCGTAATTCGTAATTTGATTTTTATTTGTCTATTATTTCCGTTACAACGCCAGAACCTACCGTTCTTCCGCCTTCTCTTATCGCAAATCTCAACTGCGGTTCCATCGCTACAGGCATTATCAATTCTATATCCATCGTTATATTGTCTCCGGGCATCACCATCTCTACTCCCGCAGGCAAATTCGCTATCCCCGTCACGTCCGTCGTTCTGAAATAAAACTGCGGCCTGTATCCCGTAAAGAACGGCGTATGTCTTCCGCCTTCTTCTTTTGTCAATATGTATACCTGCCCTTTGAACTTCTTGTGCGGCTTTATGCTTCCCGGAGCTGCTATTACCTGCCCTCTTTCCACCTGATTCTTTTCTATTCCTCTCAGCAGCATACCTATATTATCTCCCGCCTGCGCTTCGTCAAGCAGTTTTCTGAACATTTCTATTCCCGTCACTACCGATTTCTTCGTATCCGTTATTCCTATTATCTCTACGTTATCCCCTACTTTCACTTTCCCTTTTTCCACTCTTCCCGTAGCTACCGTTCCTCTTCCCGTTATCGAAAATACGTCTTCCACGCTCATCAAAAACGGTTTATCTATATCTCTTGCAGGTAACGGTATTGTTGTGTCTACCGCGTCCATCAAGGCCATTATTGAGTCTACCCCTTCTTTTACTCCCTGCAAGGCCTGAAGCGCCGAGCCTCTGATTACAGGCGTCTTGTCTCCGGGGAAGTTGTACTTTGTAAGCAAATCTCTCACTTCCATTTCTACCAAGTCCAACAAGTCTTTATCATCTACCGCATCGCATTTGTTCAAAAATACTACTATCGAAGGCACGTTTACCTGTCTTGCCAACAA
>WRJZ01000047.1 GCA_009778325.1 Candidatus Endomicrobium neocapritermitis
TGACGTAAATCCCGCATCTTCAACGGTATTTACCGCCGATACGTCAAAAATGGGAGACGGAAGCATATCGGCGTCTTATGAGGGCGTGAAGTCTTCTTCCATAACTTTTGCCATTAATAAACCTATAAAGGGACGTAAAATAATGCTTTGCGGGAATTCGATTCTATTGCATGCCCCAAACCCTTCACTAGGCTGGTTCAATAATAACGGAATGGCGGCGTCATCGCCGGAAAAAGACTATGCGCATATACTTCAGAAAAACATAAATGACAGGTTCGGACCATATGAGTATAACCTTTTAAGTATTGCAACTTTTGAAACAAGTTTGACAGCGCCGTCTTATAACTATTCATTTATTATAACTGCAGTGAAAAGTTTTAACCCTGATGTTGTAAGCCTGCAATTAGGCGAAAATGTTCCCGGTGCAATAACGGCAATCGAGTATCAAAATGCGCTGGAGTATCTTATTACGGAAATCCGTACTGCGCGTCCCGGCGTGCAAGTTTTGCTATGTACGTCATTCTGGGGCGGCGCAGAAAAAGTTTCAGGAGCACAGCAAGCTGCCGCTGCGTTACATGTCCCGCTTGTCGAGTTACATCCTTTAAATTTATCGCAATATAAAGCTCTTGATGAATACGCAAATTACGGTGTCTCTATCCATCCAAACGATGCGGGCATGGAAGAGATTGCCAATAGAATTTTTAGCGCAATGTTAACTGTACTTTAAATTTGCGGTGATTATGTCATGTGTCAATGAGACATTAGCAAAACGGTTTTTTGTCTTTTATTCGTAATTCGTAATTGTTTGTACGGGGTTTTATGAGTGATTCAATCAAAACGGCTTCAAAAATTATCAAATTTGTTTCAATCGCGGTTATTTCGGGCTTTTGCGTTTTTGCCGCAGATCATTATTACCGTATAGAAAATCATGCGCGGGAACTGCTTCCAAAGCTCAGCATGACCGTGTTTATAGACAAAAACTGCAATGACGACGCGCAGGTTTGCGAGGCTATTGAGGCATTGGGCTTTGTTACCGTCAGCGAATACGTGCATTCTAAAAATGTATATGATAAAGCGGTTGAAAAAAATCCTTTCCTGAAAGATGTTTCCGTTCCCGGGGACAGCGAAATTTTTCAGTCATATGTTAAAGCGTCGCCGTCTTCTTTTCCTACCGAAGATTTTCTTGTAGCCGCAAGAAATGCCGTTTCAGGCGTGGAAAATGTAAGCGAAGTGGTCTTCAATCCCGAAGTTTTTAAAGAATACGCGCGGGTAAAAAATCTTTTGGATTTTTACCGGAAGATTCTTTTAATTTTTGCCGTAATTATAATTGTTTTGCTTATATCGCAAAGCATACTTTTTATTTTGGAAAGCGAAGACAATACGAGAAAATTTATAATCGGCGCGATTTCATATTTAATAGCGGCTTCAATAGGTTTTGTCGTCGTGTGGGGCATATGCCTTTTTATGCAGTATCCTTTGATTATAAACGAAATCGCAGCGTTCTATATAATACCTCTCACAGCCGCTTTCGGAATTATATTTAACGAAAACTGCAGAAGTTGAGAAGCTGGGAAGTTGGGATGTTGAGAAAAGACAACAGCACGTCAGAGACAAAACGGCCGGAGCTCCTCTCAGCCTCTCAACTTCTCAGCTCTCTAATCTTCTAGTTCGGATTAAGCAATGAAAAAGATAAAAATTACAGTATCAGCCGCAGCGTTAATTTTATTGTGCCAGTTTGTTTTCGCGCAGAGTCAGAATAATGAATTAAAACAGCATACAAAGCAGCTTTCCGACGAAAGAAGCACAATAAGGAAAAAGCAGCGGGAAAAAGAAGAGCTTATGCTGAAAGAAAGAGTTTTTAAGCGCGAATTAAACAATCTTAACACGGCGATAAAAGACGCCGAAAGAAAACTTGAGCAGCTCTCTCGGGATATAAAAAACGCGGAAAAACATCTCTCAACGGCTTCAGCCGAGTATAATAAATCTTATGAAAAGCAGACAGGGTGGAGCCGGGCGATGCTTGATGAAATGGACTATTATAATAAAATGACGTTTTTGGTTTCTTATGAAGACGATCCAGTTGAATATAAAATAAGGCGGGCGGCGCTGCAATATAAAAAAGATAATTTTGACAAAGAAGCCAAGGCTGTGAATTTGTCAACCGCTGAAATGAACAAATGGGAAACCGCGAAGAAAAAACTGCTTGCCCTGCGCGCTGAAGAAAATAAAACGGCAAATGAAAGAAAAAAACTCATATCGGAAAAGAATAACCTTTTAAAATCTACGGCAAATAAAAGAATCTTGGTTGAAGAAGAAATAAGAACTCATAATGAAAGCGCCAAAGCTTTGCAGTCTCTTATAAATAAGTTGTCGGAAGCGGAGAAGAAAAAGCAGCAGGCCGAGGCGCAGTCAGCCGCGGCGAATGATAAAAAACAGGTTAAACCGGCCGCAGCGCCTGCGGCAAAGACGCAGAGGAAGAAGTCCCTGCCGTGGCCTGTCGAAGGAAAAGTCGTCTTAAAATTCGGAAAAAGCAAGCATCCCGAGCTTGATACTTATTTAATAAGCAACGGTATAAAAATAAAAGCATCGGATTTTTCGCAGGTAAAAAGCTCGGATTACGGCACGGTTATTTTTACGGGGGAGTTCCGCTCTTACGGAAAAGTTGTTATAATAGATCATAGAAATTCCAGCTTTACGGTTTACGGACAGCTTGACCAGATACTTGTAAAGGAAGACCAGAGAGTTTCAAGGGGAACGGTTTTGGGCAAGCTTGGCAAAGGCGAAGACAGCGTGCTGTATTTTGAAGTAAGGCAGAATAACAATCCGGATGATCCTTTGCTGTGGCTGGAAAAAAAGACAGTTAATAACTAATAATTAATAGTTAATAATTATTGTATTTCGGCGAAGCCGAAATCTATTAAATAGGTTTTCGCAGAGGCAAAGCCTCCGCGAAAACACCGAAACTATTAACTATTATCTATTAACTATTAACTGTCGTTATAAGGGGAATAAAATGAAAGCAGTAAAAAAAATGATTTTGACAGTTGTTTTAACGTTATTTTTTGCTTGTGCGAATATTTTTGCGGCGGGCGATGAAACTTATGACAAATTAAGACTTATGATTGACGTAATGGAAATTATTAATGTTAATTATGTGACGGAAACAAATCCCAGGGATTTGGTAATCGGGGCGATAAACGGTATTGTGAGAACTTTGGACCCTTTTTCCCAATACATGCTGGAAAAAGATTATAAAGACATGAAAAGCGAAACGGAAGGCGCGTACAGCGGAATAGGTTTGCGCATAATGGTTAAAAACGGTTTTATAACCGTTGTATCGCCTTTGCCGGACACGCCGGCGTATAAAGCGGGCATTCTGCCCGAAGACCGCATCATAAAAATTGACGACAAATCAGCCGTTAATATGTCCAGCGACGAAGCCGTAAATTTAATGAGGGGAAAAGCCGGAACAAAAGTTAAAATTACCGTATCAAGAGACAGCGTAAGGGAAGATTTTGAATTTGTCCTTACCAGAGAGAAAATTAAGATTGAAACCGTAAGATATACCATGCTTGAAGATAAAACGGCTTATATAAGATTATCCGAGTTTAACGCGCAGAGCGCTTCCGACCTGCAAAAAGCTTTGGCGGGTTTTGCCAAACAGGGAATGAAAGCGCTGGTGCTTGATTTGAGAAACAATCCCGGAGGGCTTCTTGATTCGGCCGTTGAAATATGCGGGATGTTTTTAGAAGAGCCTACTTTGATTCTGACTACGAAAGGCAGAGTGGAAGAAATGAAAAAGGAATATTTTTCAAAAGGGCGCGGCGAACATACTGATATTCCGTTTATAATACTTGTTAACAGAGGTTCCGCGTCCGCTTCGGAAATTGTCGCCGGAGCCATGCAGGATTTGAAAAGAGCTTTGATAATAGGTTCTCACACTTTCGGCAAAGGCAGCGTACAGACGGTTATACCTCTTTCCGACGGAAGCGCTTTGAGGCTTACAATAGCGAGATACTATCTTCCTTCGGGACGTCCGATAGTTCATTTCGATAATAAAAACGCGAAAAACGGAATTACTCCGGATATTGAAATAACGGTAAAACCCGCTGACGAAGTAAGATTATACTCCCAGTCGGAAATGATTTTTTCAAAAGATAAAGCCCCTAAATCCAAAGTAGAAGATAAAGATAAAATTGAAGACAGAGTTCTGGCAAAGGCTCTGGAAATAATAAGGGAAAATAAAGTGAAGGAAATCATATCCAATCCTAATCTTCTTGCCGCGGAGCGGGAAAAAATAAAAAATGACGAAAAAGACGAAAATAAAGAGGAAAATATTGACGAATAATGAAAAGAAGCAGGAAAGCGTATTAGTTAAAGTTTATATATTGGTTTTGTTTCTTTGCGGAATAGGTTTGTGGTTTGCGACGAATAATGCCGGCGTCCCAAAGCAGAAGCTGGCGATCGACGTTGAGCTTGAACAAAAACTTGTTGACGCTTTAGTCGCCGGCGGCGTCGCTCAAAGCGACGTTATTTCCCAGTATGCCAGAGAAAGAGAAACAACAACTAAAACATGGAACGAGTTTTATAAAAAAATACAGCTGCGCGGCAATAAGCGTTCTGAAAATTTTGAAGATTCTTTCAGGGCTATTGCCCGGGCAATGAAACTCGGATTAAGCAAGACCGAGAATGTTGACGGCACGGTAACATATAAGTTTTACTCGGCAAACGTCAACTATTCAAACATAACTTTTATTAATCCCAAAAAACCCGTTTCGGCTTCGGTTCCGCAGCCTGTAAAAAATGCCAATACGGGCAATAAAAAGGATTTGCGCGATAAACCTGCGTCGCAGCAGGAGCAGCAGCGGACTTCAAAACCTGAGGTTTCACCGTCGTCTTCCGGCGTAGATGTGTCTTCGCCTTCTTCGTCAACCGCTGTCGCGTCAAAGCCTTTTTCAAACGTAAAAAATACAAAAAAGAAAAACGCCAGGACAAAGGCAAAAAAGTGAACATTCTTGCAATAGAAACATCATGCGACGAAACATCCGCTTCAGTGTCGGTTAACGGAATAAAAGTAAAATCCGTAATAATATCATCGCAGGTCGCCATACATGAAAAATTTTTCGGCGTAGTTCCTGAACTTGCGAGCCGCGCCCATATAATAAACATAAACCATGTAATTTACGAAGCTTTGCAAAAGGCAGGAATTTCATTCGATACTTTTGAGAAAAAAATTGACGCGATAGCTTTTACGTCGGGCCCTGGGCTTGCCGGAGCTTTACTTGTAGGCGCAATAGCTGCGAAATCTTTGGCGTCGGTTTATAATAAACCTTTAATTCCGGTAAATCATCTGGAAGGACATTTATATTCGGCTTTTATTGAGCATAAAGGCGTAAAACCGCCGTTTCTTGGCGTGATAATATCGGGCGGACATACGGAGCTTATAATTGTTGAAGATTTAGGCAGATATAAATTTTTAGGCGGCACAAGAGACGATGCCGCCGGAGAAGCTTTTGACAAAGCGGCAAAAATGCTGGGTCTTTCTTACCCAGGCGGCCCTGTTATAGATAAAAGAGCGGAAAAAGGAAATCCCAAAGCCGTAAACTTTACAAGACCATACCTGAAAGGCACATGGGATTTTTCTTTTTCCGGGATAAAAACGGCACTTTTAAACTACTTGAAACAAAATCCCGTAAAAAATGAAAATCATTTAAATGATATATGCGCTTCTTTCAGGCAGGCGGTTGCCGAAACTTTGTGTTTTAAAGCGTTTGAAGCGGCAAAAGAGTTTGGCCTAAAGCAGATATCTTTAGGCGGAGGAGTATGCGCAAACTCTTTAATAAGAAAGATGTTTTTGAATGAAGGAAAAAAAAATAAAATAAAAGTATTTCTTCCGTCAACGCTTTACTGCACCGATAATGCCGCTATGATAGGCTGCGCCGCATACCTCAAGCAGCGCGGATGCGGTTTAAAATACACTGCCGAGCAGCTTAAGCCAAGTCCTTCTCTTCAATTGGAAAACTGGATATAAAAAAAGAGTGAAGAGTGGAGAGTGAAAAGTGGAGATATTGAATTTCGGCGGAACTTAGTTCCAGCCGAAATCTAATTAACAAGTTTTCGCAAAGCGAAAACACATTATCTTCACTCTTAACTCTCCACTCTTCACTTTAAAAAGGAAAAACGTGTCTAAAATCCAAAAACTCAAAATCGGGAATATTGAATTAAATAATAATCTTCTTCTTGCCCCTATGGCCGGAATAAGCGATTTGCCTATGAGGCTTCTTTCAAAAGAAGGCGGAGCCGGACTTGTTTACACTGAAATGGTATCCGCAAGAGCGCTTGTTTACGGAGATGAAAAGACAAAGAAACTTTTTAAAATACATAAAAATGAAAGGCCTGTTGCCGTGCAAATTTTCGGCGGAGATGCGTATTCCATGGGGGAAGCCGCGAAAATTATAAGAGACAGCGGCGCGGATATTATTGATATAAACATGGGATGTCCGGTGCGTAAAATAGCCAAAGCCGGCGCCGGCGCGAAACTTCTTGCAAATGAAGCTCTTACCGCGGATATTATGGAAACCGTCGCAAAAAGCGTGAATATACCGGTGACAATAAAAATAAGAATAGGACTGCTGCCCGGGCAGAATGTCGCTCCAGAAATCATTAAAATTGCTTATGAAACAGGAATTAAGATGGCTGCCGTTCACGCGCGTCCTGCGTCTCAGGGACATTCGGGCGAAGCTGATATTGAGGCTTTTGCCGCTGCCTGCGACGGCGCAAAGATACCGGTTGTTGCCAACGGCGGTATTATTGACGAGCTTTCAGCGGAAAAATTTTATAAAATTCCCGGGTGTTCTGGTTTAATGATAGGAAAGGGCGCCGTGGGAAATTATTCGCTGTTTAAAAGAATAGAAAGTTATTTCGGTAACGGGATATTGCTTGACGCTCCGCCATGGCGTGAAAAAATAGATTGGTTTAAAAAGCATGCCGAACTTGCCGCGCGGTATTACGGAGAGGAAAAAGGATATATTTTACTCAGGAAAGTTTCGCATTATTATGTGAAAGACCTGCCAAACGCCGCAAAAGTAAGAAATATGTTTAATAAGGTTACGAAAACGGCTGATTTTGAAGAAGTTCTTAAATGCATTTATGATAATGCGTTTAATAAAGATGCGGAGTCTTAATTTTAGTTGTTTTCCGAAGCGATTTCCGACGCGGCTGCAATCAGGCTTTGGTTTTCCAAATCGTCCAAAAGAAGAGATGTTAAAGCTTTTGCTATTTCTTCTTCTTCGCAAGCTATGCCCGTTACGCCTATTTGTTTTAAATGCGCCTTGCTGTGGAGAAAACGCGCGCGCGTAAGTATCCGCGTTTTCGGATTTAACGACGCGGCAAGAGCCGCTGTTGAAGACGCAACAGTTGAAGAAGGAACGGTTATAATTAAATAGTCCGCGGTTCCGATTCCAGCGACCTCTAAAATACTTCTTTTCGTGGAATCTCCGTAAATTGTAAAGTATCCCTGGCCGCTTAAAGAGTTTACAGTATCTATGTTCATTTCAACTATTATCGGGATTATCTTGTGCTCCTCTAAAGCGCGCACAACGCTTTTTCCGGTAGGTCCGTAACCTACGACAATCGCGGTTTTTTCTTTTAAATGTTTTTCCGCCGGAAGAAGATTATTTACAATATCTCGGTTTTTGTTTATTTTGCGCCCTCTTCTTTCAGCGACAAAGTTCATTGCTTTCCAAATTTTTTTCTTTGTTTTTAAAAAACTTTCAAACTTAGGTATTCTTTGGAAAAGAAACGGGTTTAAAGTTATGGAAATTATCGCGCAAGCCACGATAACATTGTAAACCGCGTCGCCAACAAGATTTAACCGTTTTGCTTCCTGGGCAAGTATAAAAGAAAACTCTCCGACCTGCGACAAACCGACGGCCACCGTTAAAGCCGTGCGCGGGGAGTAACCTAAAACGGCTACGACGCTTATCGCGGTAAGCGGTTTTATAAAAAGCACGATTATAAGGCACGCTGCGGTAAGCATCGGATGGTGCAGTAAAAAATTCGGATTAAAAAGCATGCCTACAGAAAGAAAAAATAAAACCGCGAAAGCATCTCTTAACGGAAGCAGTTCGGCTCCCGCCTCATGGCTTACTTTTGTTTTGCCTACGACCATTCCGGCGAGAAATGCTCCCAAAGCATAAGAAGCCTGAAAAACAAGCGCGGAAACTACGGCGATTGAAAAAGCTATGACAAGCACGGACAGAATAAAAAGTTCCTGGGAACGCGTTTTAGCGATTTTTGCCAAAACCCAGGGAACAAGTTTTCCGCCGACCCACATAATCAGTATCCATAAAATTACAAGGCGAGCAAGCGCCATGGCAATGGTTTCTATTAACTTAAAATTATTTGATATTGAGCCGTGCATATCCAAAAGCGCCGGCAGAAGCGGCAAAATAACCAAAACCAATACGGTGATAATATCCTCTACTACCAGCCATCCGACTGCCGCGTGTCCGTGAACTGTATTGGTGGCATTGTTATCATTTAAAACTTTTAACAGCACCGCCGTGCCCGCGACCGACAGCCCTATGCCGAGTATTAAAGCTGATTTAAAATCCAATCCCAAAGCTGTTCCGGCAAATATTCCGCATATTGTCGCGACAGTGCTTTGCGCTATCGCGCCCGGAACGGCTATTCCTTTTACGGCAAACAAATCGTCTAACCTAAAGTGAAGTCCTACGCCGAACATCAAAAGAATTACGCCGGCTTCAGCCAATTGGAAGGCTATATTTGAATCCGCCACAAAACCTGGAGAAAAAGGACCTACTAAAAAACCCGCCAAAAGATAACCTACCATGGAAGAAAGCCCGAGTTTGTGCGTTACAAACCCGAACACAAGCGCGAGCGTAAACCCGATTGCCAGAATTTCTAAAAGCTGGTATTCATGCATAATTTTATTTTTAACCTTGCTTATATCAATTAATTTTGCAATATAATATATTTTATATTTGGCTTGTTTGTCAAAGCGTAACAAATTTTATATAAAAAATACTTGTTAAATTTCAGAATAAAAATATGTTATAATACCGCATCAATTAAAAGAAGGAGAATTATTTATGGAAAACAATGAAAATAAAGAAACCGATAATAAAAACGATACTGCCGAAAAAAACAGTTTTGAAGTTTTAACGGGTATGGGTTCCAATAAAATTAAATCTAAGCACTGGGTTTGGGCATTGATTAGGAAATATTTTTTAACCGGATTAGTGGCAATAATACCTTTGTGGGTTTGTTATGTTCTTATCAGCATCGTGTTTACATGGGTAAGCAGCTTTTCAATGCCGTATACTCTTCCTTTAGTGAGGATGTTTTTTATCGGAACATGGGTATATCCCGTGGTAAAATTTATAAGCTTTATAATCTCGATACTTTTTATAAGCGCCGTAGGTTTTCTGACTACCCAGCTTTTGGGTAAAAAAATCTTAGTTGCAATCGAAAATGTTATTGTAAAGTTTCCTGTTGTGGGAAGTCTTTATAACGCGAGTAAAAAGTTTTTGGATTTTATTGTCAGCTCTGACGGCAAAAATTCCGCTTTTAAGCAGGCTGTGCTTGTGCCGTATCCTGTAAAAGATACATACAGCATAGGTTTTTTGACAGGCGAACGCTTCATAAAAGGCGAAAAATACTTTAGCGTTTTTATGCCTACAATACCTAATATCACAACGGGTTTTGTAATACTTTTCAAGGAAGAACAAGTGATAACCAGCATAAACTTTAGCGTTGATGAGGCTTTTCAGTACATGCTTTCCGCCGGAGTCGTAAGTTCGGTTTTACATTTGGACAAAAAAGAACAGGCAAACGATAATAATAAATAATAACAATATGCGTTTTGACAAACAAAATTAAAGTTTATATTATATTCATGCTTAGAGGATAATAATACCAAGGAGCATATATGAAACTGGATTTATTCAATGAAAATCAGGAGACTTTTGTCGCATTGAACGCGAAATCATATGTTGTTACGCCGAATCTTCCGGAAGTTTTGTCTCCGCTGCTTGCTATAGCGAATAATATGTGGTGGTGCTGGAACAGCGACGCCGTAGAGCTTTTCAGAAGGCTCGACAGGGATATGTGGGAAGAAACGTACCACAGCCCCAAGGCAATGCTCGGCATGGCAAGCCAGGAAAGGCTTGAACAGCTTGCCGAAGACGACAGTTTTGTTTCCCACATGGAAAGAGTTAAAAATGACCTTGATAAATATATGACGATGAATACCTGGTTTCACGATTCATGTTCGGATTACAGCAATTTAAAATTCGCATACTTTTCAACCGAATTTGCCATACATGAAAGCATTCCGATTTATTCGGGCGGGTTAGGCGTGCTCTCGGGCGACCATTTAAAATCAGCTAGCGATATGGGCCTTCCGCTGGTCGGCGTGGGACTTCTTTACAGATTCGGATATTTCGAACAGTTTTTGAGCTTTGACGGATGGCAGCAGGAAGAATACAGCGAAAACCATTTTTTCCGCATGCCGCTGGAACTTCTTAAAGACAGCGACGGAAACACATTAAAAATAGAAATAGACATGGCTAAACAAAAAGTTTATGCCAGAGTTTGGAAGATTCAGGTAGGCAGAGTTCCTCTTTATCTTCTGGATACCGACTTCAGCGATAATCCGAGAGAAGTAAGGGATATCACAGGGCAGCTTTACGGCGGCGACAGGGATATGAGAATAAGGCAGGAAATAGTTTTGGGAATGGGCGGAATAAGGCTTTTGAAAGCTCTCGGAATAGATCCCGGCGTAATACACATAAATGAAGGGCATTCCGCGTTTTTGCTTTTTGAAGAAATGAGGGAACTTATTGAAGAACAGGGTCTTTCTTATGAAGAAGCTTTCCAGATGGTAAAAAGTTCCTGCGTTTTTACTACGCACACTCCCGTTCCGGCAGGAAATGAAATGTTTTCAACGGAACTTGTTTTAAAATATTTCGAGCCTTTATATAGAAAGCTCGGGCTTTCCAAAGAGCAGTTTTTGGCTTTGGGTTCGTTTCCCGCAAAAGAGATTAAACCGTCGGATCCGCAGAATTTTTCAATGACCATTCTTGCGCTTAAACTGTCAAGTAAAGCAAACGGCGTAAGCAGGCTTCACGCGACGGTTTCAAGGGATATGTGGTCAGGAATCTGGCCGGAGCTTCCTAAAAAAGAAGTTCCCATAACGAATATTACAAACGGCATTCATACGAATACGTGGATTTCCTATGAGTTTGCGGGTCTTTTTGACAGATATCTCGGCTCTTCATGGAAAGACGAACCTGCCGATCATACAATCTGGCAGAGAGTGTCGCAAATTCCTGACGCAGAACTCTGGAGAAGCCATGAAAGAAGAAGAGAAAGGCTTGTTTCATTTGCCAGAGCAAGATTAAGAGAGCAGCTTATGAGAAGAGGCGCGTCGCAGAAAGACATAAACAATGCCGATGAAGTTCTTGACCCTGAAGCGCTGACAATAGGTTTTGCAAGAAGATTCGCGTCTTATAAACGCGGGACTCTTATTTTCAGGGATATGGAGAGAATCAAAAAAATCCTTACCAGCAAAGAACATCCCGTACAGATAATAATAGCAGGAAAAGCCCACCCGCAGGACAATAACGGAAAAGAGTTGATTAAACGCATAGTCGCGTTATCCAAAGATCCGGACTTAAGATATAAAGTCGTATTTTTGGAAGATTATGATATGAACGTCGCGCATTATCTTGTTCAGGGAACCGATATATGGCTTAACAATCCTTTAAGACCGGAAGAAGCTTCGGGAACAAGCGGAATGAAAGCGGCAGTGAACGGCATAATAAATTTCAGCGTGCTTGACGGATGGTGGTGCGAAGGTTATAACGGCGACAACGGCTGGATAATAGGTTCTATTGACCAGTACCCTGACAGAGATTATCAGGATGAAGTTGAAAGCACCGCGATTTATGAAACGCTTGAAAAAGAAGTGATTCCTTTATATTTTAACAGAGGCCAGGACGGACTTCCTCGCGGCTGGATAAAAAAGATGAAAACCGCGATGCAGACTTTGGGTCCGGTTTTCAATACAAACAGAATGATTGAAGAGTATACGAAAAAATTTTATATTCCAGCTGCCCTGGAACATGAAAAGCTTAAAAGAGACAACTATATTTTAGCTAAGAAAAAATCCGTATGGCAGAAAAATCTGGTAAATAACTGGAACGGAATAAGAATAATTTCTTCGCAGGACAATGTTAAGAATGAAATAAGCATAACCAATGATATGACCGTACAGGCAAAGATTTATCTCGGACCTATAGCTCCGGACGATGTGAGCGTGCAGGTTTACAGCGGTTATTTTGATTCAAAACACAGAATAAGCGAAGCTTCAATAGATGAAATGAGGCTTGTTTCAAAAGAAGGCGACAATTACATATATGAAAGTAAAGTGAAGATGGACAAAGTCGGTCATTGCGGCTATACGATAAGAGTTATGCCTCAGTACGGCGGCGAAGTTCAGTATATCCCGGATCTTGTTAAGTGGCAGTGGAACATATAAAAGGCAGTTAGTAGTGAGTAGTTAGTAGTTTTGGTGTTTTCGTAGAGGCAAAGCCTCAGCGAAAACCTATAAATAGGTTTCGGCTTTGCCGAAACACGACAACTGCTAACTATTCACTACTAACTACTAACTGGTGTTAAAAATGGGCTACGACTTTCTTATTTTCGATTTGGACGGAACCATTGTTGATTCCCAAAGAGATATTACGGCAGCGGTGAATGCCGTAAGAAAAGACTTTGGTTTTGAGCCGCTTACGATAGAGCAAGTCCGTTCTTATCTTGGAAGCGGCGTTAAAGCTTTGGTTGACAGGGTTGTTCCTGAAAAGAGCGAAGAAATTCATGCCGCCGCTTTAGAAAAATTTAAGCATTATTATGCCTGCTGCCTTACCGACACAACAGTTCCTTACGACGGAATAGAAAAAACGCTGCAAACTCTCCAAAATAAAAAGAAAGCCATTCTATCAAACAAAACAGAGCTTTTTTCGTGCGAAATCGCAAAAAGGCTCGGTCTTGACAAATATTTTACTCAAATTTGGGGCGGCGATACGGCAGGAGCTAAAAAACCCGACCCGAAACCGATTCTGGATTTGATGAAAATAACCAAATCAGTTCCCGAAAAAACCATAATGATTGGCGACAGCGAAAACGACATTAAAGCCGCAAAAGCGGCTGGGGTAGCTTCTCTGGCGGTTCTGTATGGATACTCCGATTTGAAAAGCATAAAAAAATGCAATCCTGACTATATTGTCAGTAATCCGCAAGAGATAATAGAAATAGTTTTATGAGCGTCAGATTCTGAGATACAAGGAGGCAATGTAACGGTAAAAGCAATGAGATTTCTTTAAAAACCAGAGTACAGCATGCAGGCGGACAATATTTTATAACAGGGAGGAGAGTATGAAATTAATTTTAGGTAAAAAATTTGATGAACAGCCGGAGATTAAGGATCAGAATCCTGTTTCAAAATTAGCAGATGATGACATTCTCAAACCGGCGCTTGAGAGAGCGGCAATAGCGGATACGGTAAGAGAGAGTGCGACTGAAGAAATGCCGTTACGTCCTGTTATTGACAGAGATCTTGGCTCTATTTCCAAATTAACGGTTGACAGAGCGGCAATAGCTGATATGGCGGATATGGTAAAAGAGGTTCCAATTGTCAGACAGCCTGTATTGACGACTGACAAGCTCGTTATTAATGAAACTATGCAGGCTGAAAAAACCGCCGGCATAATGCCGGATGAAATTTTGCCCGCGCGCAGACAGTTTTTATATGAAGCGGTTGAAATGCGCGAGCAAAACGGAAAGCATTATGTTGCCAATGACGGGACGGCCACGGCTATATTCCAAAATCAAGCCGCGCATTATGTTGACCCTTCGGATAATAAGCTGAAGGATATCGATAACAGTTTACAGGATATCGGCGATGTTCTTGAAGCTAAGGCAAATGATTTTAATGTACGGTTCAATAAAACACCTATTAAAGGAGAAGTGTTTGAATTAACTAAAAAAGGCTACACGGTCAGCCTTATTTCCGGCGAGGCAGCCGCGGTTAAAGGCGGTTTGAAACTTGAAAATAACAAAAATGAAGTTATTTTAAAAAATGTTAAAGCCGATACAGATATTCAATATATAGTTGAATCTGACAGAGTTAAAGAAAATATAATCATAAATAAGAAAGCTGACAGTTATGAGTTTAGCTTTGATTTAAACATTGAAAATATGACTGCCGCTATGTCTGAAGACGGTAAAACCTTGCAGCTAAAGAGCAAAGAAACAAATGAAGTTATTTTCTTTGTTCCCGTTCCCGGTATGACGGACGCAAACGGCGAATATTCAGACCGTGTCTATTATGAAATCGAAGACAAAAATAAAAATACTCTTAACCTTAAAGTTTTTGCCGATACGGCATGGATAAATTCGCAAAACATAGTATTACCAGTGATTATCAGCCCGCAAATCATTTCAGCGGATGAATCGCTTTACAGTTATCAGAATTATCAGCAAGTTTACATTCCCGGCAAGATTTCAGGTGCGGTATATATACAGCCGACGAGCACTGTGATTTTGGTGGATTCTCCGTATTTGCTGGTGGGAGGAGACGGATACAAATCTACGCTGACTATAAAAAAGGGGCTTATGACTTCTGTCGCAGATAGGAAAGTAAGCAAAGTAACTTTAAAAGTGCGGGCATATTCGGGGGCAGGCTATTGTTTAATTGACGGAATTTCCACATACCTTTCACCGGGAGTTTACAGTTCAGTTGATATTACGGATAAGTTTACCGCAGCTTCCGGAAATTGCGATATAAACTTTGTATCCCGTAATTTAGATTTAGTTAGTGATAGTGTTTTAGCCCCGGTTGATACTAATTCAGGCTTAATTAATGGTCTGAAGTTACAGGACTTAATTAATAGATATCCAAACTTAGCGGATTTAATTATTAAAGATCCGAGGTTGCCGGATTTAATTATTAAAAATCCGAGATTACCGGATTTAATTATTAAAAATCCGAGATTACCGGACTTAATTATTAAAAATCCGAGATTACCGGACTTAATTATTGATAATCCGGGTTTACCGGACTTAATTATTGATAATCCGAGTTTACCGGACTTAATTATTAATAATCCGAGTTTACCGGACTTAATTATTAGTAATCCGAGTTTACCCGAATTAATTATTAATAACCCAAGCTTACCGGGACTAATTATCAATACTTCAAACTTACCGAATTTAATTAATAATAATCCGGAGTTAGGGGGCTTAAATAATAATTTTGCTCCAATCAATAATAGTCCTAGTCCTAGTTTACTTCGCAGTACTTCAAGCGTACTTACTAATAATTTTGATTTAATTAATAATGACGGCTTAATTAAAATATATGTAAACGGTTTGTATTCGCCGATTTTAGAGGTGGAATATCTGACAAGCGACGATTCCGTTCCGGCAAAAGAAAACTTTTCGCTCGCGGGAGGCGTAAACGGCACGCTTAACCTGACTAGCGGAGAATTCGTCACAGGCTTTACGGACGCAAGCACGAAAAGCTCGGCATTAGCTTGCCAGATTTCGCACGTTTATAAGAAAAACAGCACGAATTACGGCTGCGGAAAAAACTGGCGCCTTAATCTTCACCAAACGCTGGTTAAAAATACCGTCGCAAACGCCGGCGTGGACTATATTTATACCGATTCGGACGGCGAAAAGCACGGATTTATAGAAACTTATTATTATCTCAATGCAGCAAACAACAAAGTTACCGTTGCAAAAAGCGCTGTGACCGTCGAATTGGACGGCAGTCTTTGGTACAAATCGGGCAGTACGTCTTACGAAGTGTTTAAAGACCAGCGTACGGCAACCGGAATGAGTCTGTCGACAAAAATGGAAGGATTTAAAAATGCCGAAAATCTGGAACAAAGGCAAAATGAGCGGAAACAGGCGGAGGAATATTTTGAGGCGTGTAAAAACAACTTAAAAGAAAATGTGGTAATGAATATATCCGGCGGAACAATTTATAGAGAATTAAAAAACAGTTTTACCGGAGATACATTATCAGCCGCGAATTTTAATACTTTTGTTTCCGACGGATCCGCAAGCGGCAGAATGGTTTTAAACAAAGGCGAAGCCATGCAGTACAGCTCTTTGCTTTTACAGAAAAAGCAGATTGAAGAGCAAATTGACTCAATGAATAAACAAAAAACAACATTGACCCACAATATAACTTCGTTAGACCATAATATAACTTCGTTGGGAAACAATATAACTTCGCTGGGAAACAATATAACTTCGTTAAACCACAACATATCTTCGATGGGCAACAGTATTTATTCGTTAGGCAACAGTATAACTTCGTTAGACCACAATATAACTTCGATAAATAATAATATCGAATCTTTAAGTACGCAAATTGAAGTGCTTGTCTGTCAGGGAAACTCTTTACGGATGCAAAAAGAGTTGAATAAGTTTGAAGGCAGCTCTGATCAAAAAACCAGTCAGTATAGAAATACATATAATCAAGTTAATTGGGTTGGCACTAAAAATAGTTCACAAACTTACGTTGACGCACTATATGCTAATCTTGTCGGTTCAAACGGTGGATGGTCTCCATATATAAGGACGCAGATAAAATGTTTGGAAATTCAAAAAAACGATCTTACAACACAAAAAAGCGATCTTACAACGCAAAGAAATGACCTTACAACACAAAAAAGCGATCTTACAACGCAAAGAAATGACCTTACAACGCAAAGAAATGATCTTACAACGCAGAAGAATGACCTTACAACGCAGAAGAATGACCTTACGACGCAGAAGAATGATCTTACGACGCAAAAAAATGATATTGATAAATCTATTTCGAGCTCAAACTCCCAGAAAGCCGCCGCGGAAGAGCAAATAAATTATATTAAGAATAAAGCCTCCGATAATTTAAAAGAGCTCAAAAGGATATTCAAAGAATATGCCAACAAAGAGTTTGAACTTAAAAAATTGAGAGAACAAACGCCCGTATCTTATCTTTCGGACGGCAGTTCGTCTTTGTGTTTCAACGAAGACGGAAATTTATGCGCGATTAGCGACAATTATAATAACTATATTTCGGTTGAATATGACACTAAAGGGCGCATATCCAAAGTACATGAAGGCAAGAGAGCGACGGCGTTAAAATACAATTTTTACGGACAGCTTGTATCGGTAAGCGACTATCGCGGAAGAAGGACGACTTACGCTTATTCTTCGACATCGGCTTCCGGAAATTTAACGAAAGTAACTTATTCCGACGGACATACGTTGGAGTTTACGTATTCCGGAGAAAATGTCAGTGCGATTGCCGCGTCGGCTGATAAAACAAAAACTTTGCTGGCATATTCGTCGAATAAATTGTCTAAAATAACCAATCAATCCGCCGTAAGCGCGATAACGGATAATGCATTAACCGTTGCGGCAAGCGTGGTATCAATTACGGAAATCAGCTATTGCGATAATGAATGCGCCATAACAACGGACGGAAAACTGAAGCATTACTTTATTGACACTTTAGGCAATCTTGTAGGCGGATACGCCAAGCTTACCGACGGCAGCGATGAAGAGAAATTATCTTTCAGTTATTTCGACAGAACCAACAATTGGTGCTATTTGGTTAAAGAAACCGACGATCCGGTTTCGCTGTCTCAAGGATTGCAAATTGTCAGGGCTTCCGGAGAGAATAAAACTTTTGCATCGCCAAGGGAACTAAGCGCCTTTTTATCTGCGGAAAACGCGCAAACTTCAACTCCGGTCAAGGTGCTGCAAAGTTCGGCGTTGGCCGCTAACTTGCAAAAAGATTATACGATTTACGCGTTTGATAAAAACTTGCTGACTTCGACTACCGTTAACGTCGCTTCTTTGCCTGCAGGCAAGACCGAGTTTGTGTTTTCCGCATACGCGGCGGCGTCAAACGCGCCGGCCACGGACATGCGTTTCGGCACGTCATTCCGCGCTTTGCCTTCGGGCGGCTCTTCCGCGAGATTTGAAATTGTAGCAGAAGTGAATTACAAAGATAAGCCCGTGCAGACGTTTGTGGCGTCTTTTGATTATAAAAATAAAGGCAAGCAGTTTTGCGCTCTGCCGGTAACATTGGACAAGTCGCTTCTTGCGGATTTGCAAAGCATTGTTTTAAAACATGTTTATACCGGCACCGGCACGGCGGCTTTTACGGATTTCCGCTTTGCGCCGTGCGAATGGGAATACAAAACTTTCGACCAATTTAAAAACGTGTCTTATTCCGAAAACAACACGGTATTAAAAAATCACGCCTCATCATCAAACGTTTATGAAAAGTCTTTTGTAAACTATAGCTATGATAACGAGCATCGTCTGATACTGAAAAGACTGACGAATACGACTGCCGTAGGGTCGAATGCAACAGTAACTTACGCCGTAAGCAAACAGTTTTATAACGATTACGGCAGCATTGCCCGCACGGAGAACTATGTAGAGGGCGAGGAAGGAACTTCCGGCATAGTTGTGGAAGAAACGGTATATAACGAGAAAGGAAACGCAATCAAGAAGATGTCATATAACACTTTAGACAGCGCGTCAAAGAGTTATTTGGAAAACGAGTATTCCGAGAACGGACAGCTTAAATCTGAAATTGATAAAACCGGGGAGAATAGTACGATAATCGAATACGCGCCCGGTACCGATGACGTTCAAACAATAACAAATCCCGACGGCGGCAAATTTTCATACGGCAGGGATTATGTTACCGGTACGGTTACAGGCATTACGCAAAGCACGGAAGACGGCGAACCTAATTCTATTGAAACCAAATATACCTGCGGAGTTATTACAAAATTAAAAAGCGGATTAAATACCGTTAATTATGAATACGACGCCAAACGCAGAAAAACCAAAGTATTGTTAAACGGCCAAGAGCGCGTTAAATACGAGTATGAGGAAAACAAGCCGTCCGCAGCGGTAACCGTAAACGATATCGAATTTAAAGAGGTAATCGCGGATAATACAAAGGCAATATTAAAAGGCGGCGCTTCGCCGGACATTATAACGGAAGCGATAACCGACAAACGCGGCAATCTGGTATCCACCGTCATAGACGGGCAAGTCCAGTTTATCAACAATTACAATTCTTACAACAGTCCCGTCAACAGCGCGGATAATATAACCGGCAGCACGCTTACCACAACTTATGACGACGCCAACAAACGCGCAATAAAGTCAAGCCGGAGCGCCGGAACAAAAGAAGGGTATGAAGATTTAGCCGCCGTAACCGAGAGTTACGCTTATAATGAGCGCGGAGAATTAAGCGAACGCGCGATCAGCATAGACGGAACTGTTGTCCAAACATATGCGCACTCGTATAAAAATAATGCCGCAAGAAGTTTAGATTCCGTAACCCTGCCCAACAATCTCATATACAAACCGCAAACGGACGCAAACGGCGGCAATATCGGAAAGCTGCTGACAGACCTGAACGGAGGCTCTAAATTCGGAGAATATATTAATTATCGCAAGGTAGGCGATCATACGACCGATATGGTATCGTCGATAAGATACGGTGAAGTTAAAAACGGGCAGTATGTGATAGGCGGCGGATTAAATTACAAATATGACGTACGCGGAAATATCTCGGAAATATGGGAAAACGGCAAGATTGCCGTCGCGTATACCTATGACAAATTAAAAAGGCTTGTACGCGAAGACAATATGTCAAAAGGCAAGTCCTGGTTCTATTCTTATGACAATAACGGAAATATACTGTCTAAGAAAGAAGCGGACTACACAAGAAATCCGGTTGATGAAATAACGAAGTATAATTACGAAAAATTGTATTCCTATGACGGCGATAAACTGACGGACTGCGGAGGCGAAAGCTTTGTTTATGACGGTTTCGGCAATCCTGTGACATACAGGAACAAGCCTTTAACGTGGCAGAAATGCAAACTGGTTGACTTTAACGGCGTAACGTTCGCATACGACGGTTACGGACTGCGCGTAAAGAAAGGAGATGTCGAATATACTTATGACATCAACAAAAAATTATTGCGTCAAAGCGACGGGACTGATACGCTGGAATTTATTTATGACGAAAGCGGTTTGTCCGGAGTCAAATGCGGGGATACGCAATATGTTTACCGCAAGAACATACAAGGCGACATAACTCATATATTTGACATAAACGGAGAACTTGTAGCGTGTTATAAGTACGACGCGTGGGGAAATCATACCGTCGTCGATTCCGAAGGCAAACCGATAACTTCCAAAAAAAATATCGGCAATCTCAATCCCTTCCGTTACCGCGGTTATTTGTACGATACGGAAACTAATCTGTATTTCTTATGCAACCGCTATTATGACCCTGAAGTCGGCCGCTTTATTTCCCAAGACGAAGTATCCTATCTTGATCCGAACACAATTAACGGATTAAATCTTTATGCTTACTGCGGAAATAACTGCGTTATGCGCGTTGACGATACGGGCTGCGGATGGAAGTCATTTTGGAAAAAGGTAGGCAATTTTTTCAAAAAAGTGGGATTAGCTATAGCCGGCGTAGTTATTGCTGCGGTCGGCGCGGTTCTTACTGTAGCCGGCGCGGCATTATCTCTGCTTATGCTGCCTTTTTCATTTATTCCTGGCGTGGCAACGATATCAAATGCTTTATCCGGGTTTATAACGCAGGTCGGATTTTCGACGATGATGTACGGAGGCTTTATGCTCGCTTCATCGTGGGATAAGCAAATTTATAAAGATATGTGCGCGATCGGCTGGAACCCGTTTAATAGCAATGCGGAGACGGCGGTGGAATCAGGAAGAAAAGTATCTTTCTATAAAGGAATGCCGGTAGTTCACAATGCTGGGGTTAACGGCAGGTCATTCTCGTTTGGCGCTATTTGGCTGGATAAAAGCGATGCCGGCGATGTAAATACGCTTAAGCACGAGTGGGGGCACACCGTTCAGCAGATGCTTATGGGACCTGCGCTCTACGGATTAATGGTAGGGATTCCTTCGGCGGCAAAGTGGGGACCGTGGAGCTATTATGATAAGCCATGGGAAACAATGGCAGACATGTTCGGAGGGGTAACAAGACAACACGAAGAAGGCGCTGAAAGCAGAGG
This sequence comes from Candidatus Endomicrobium neocapritermitis, assembly GCA_009778325.1. Taxonomy (GTDB): domain Bacteria; phylum Elusimicrobiota; class Endomicrobiia; order Endomicrobiales; family Endomicrobiaceae; genus Endomicrobium_B; species Endomicrobium_B neocapritermitis. The sequence goes on from WRJZ01000047.1 coordinate 21,174, forward strand.
CAAAGGGTATACGGCTGTTTCAATTTTATTCGGGCCGTTTGCTTACTTCTTTTTAGCTTGATAAGTGTAATGGCAGTTTTGTAATGTAAGTTTGAAGTGTGAAGAGCGGAGTTGTCGTGTTTCGGCAGAACTTAGTTTGGCCGAAACCTAATAAATAGGTTTTCGCGTTGCGAAAACACAATAACTCCGCACTTCGCTCTGTTGTTAAAGGAGATTCGTATGAAATTTATTTTAGGCAATAAGTTTGAAGAACAGCTTGAAAAAATTGAACAGAGTCCCAGTCTTAAATCGGCAGCGGATAGCGCAAAAATAGCTGATACTGCACAAGCTGTTTCCACAGTTGAGGATAAGCAGCCGGTATTTACGAACAGCGCTAAAATAGACGATATGCTAAAAACAGTTTTTTTTGCTCAAGATAAACAGCCGGTATCACCGGATACTCGTATTATTGACTCGATTATACAGGCGGAAAAAATTTCCGATAAAACAAAAACAGACGGTATGATAAAAGAAGAAGTTTCCGTCGTAGAAAATAAGCAGCCGGCATTGCCTGTTATTACGGATGCTCATGTTATTAACACAATTATGCAGTCGGGAAAAATATCCGGCATAACGCAGGAGGAAGTTTTGTCCGCACGCAGGCAGTTTTTATATGAGGTAGTTGAGAAGCGCGAGACAAACGGAAAACATTATACTGCCAATGACGGGACTGTTACGGCTATATTTCAAAATCAAGCCGTGCATTATCTTGATCCTTCTGATAACAAATTTAAAGATATTGACAGTAGTTTGCATGACGCGGGCAATTACCTTGAAGCCAACGTAAATGATTTTAATATACAGTTCGATAAGACTTCTCCTAACGGTAAAGTTTTTGAGTTAACTAAAAAAGACTGCAAGGTCAGCCTTATTTCCATCGAGACAGCCGCGGTTAAAGCAGGTTTGAAAGTTGAAAATAAAGAAAGCGAAATTATCCTAAAAAATATTAAAGACAGCGCGGATTTTAAATATGTTGTTGAGTCCGACAGAGTTAAAGAAAATATAATCATTAATAAGAAATCTGACGTTTACGAGTATAACTTTGACTTAAATATTGAGAATATGTACGCCGGAATATCGGATGACGGCAAGACTTTGCAGTTAAAGAGCAAAAAAACCGGAGAACTTATGTTCTTTATTCCGGTTCCTTTTATGACGGACGCGAACGGCGAGTATTCCGACCTTGTCTACTATGAAATCGCGGATCAGAGCGAAAAAACGCTTAATTTGAAAGTTGTCGCGAGCGCGCAGTGGCTAAACTCAAGCGACAGGGTGTTTCCCGCAACTGTTAACCCGCAAATTGTCGCGGCTGACAAATCTCTTTTTAAGTATCAGGTTTTGCCTAAAGGAACTTCCGGTTTAACAGATGACACGTTTGTTTTAACCGTTAATAACAGCTCTTTAAATTTTGACGATTCGGAAAAAATAAGTAAAGCAACATTAAAATTGTCTGATAAAACCGGCGTTTATTATTCTTTCGATATAACGGATATGCTTGTCAGCGCCGGCAAAAAAGATTTCAATATAGAAATAAAGCCGGATTTTACCATAAAACCGTATCCGGTTGCCGCCGGCTTTGAAATACAGCCTAGACTTCCCGTTGAACTCCTGCCTCCGATAGCGCATATACCTCCGATATTTCCGGTACCGCCGTTTTTAGAGGTAGAATATCTGACAAGCGACGATTCCATGCCGGCAAAAGAAGATTTTGCTCTCGCCGGCGGCGTAAAAGGCACGCTTAATATGACTACAGGAGAGTTTGTCACGGGCTTTACGGACGCAAGCACAAAAAGCTCGGCGTTAGCTTGCCGGATTTCTCATGTCCATAAAAAAAACAGCACGGATTACGGCTGCGGTAAAAACTGGCGGCTTAATCTTCATCAGACGCTGGTTAAAAGCAGCATCATGAACTTTGGCGTAGACTATATCTATACCGACTCCGCCGGAGAAAAGCACGGATTTATAGAAACTTATTATTATCTTCATTACAATGCAAAGGTTGCCGTTGCTAAAAAAGATGTGACTGTCAAATTGGATGGCAGTCTTTGGTATGAGTCCGTCACCGGGTCTCACGAGGTGTTTAAAGAACAACGCACGGCGACCGGATTGAAACTGTCGGTAAAAATGGAAGGGTTTAAGAATATAGAGTATTTGGAACAACGGCAAAAAGAACAAAAACAACTGGAAGAATATATTGAAGCGTGTAAAAATAACTTTAAAGAGTATGTAATAATGCAAAAGTCGGACGGATTAATTTTAAGCGAGTTAAAAAGCTATTTCATCTCCGACGCGTTATCAAGCGCAAAATTTAATGAGTTTACTTCAAATGGCTCAGCAAGCGGGAAAATGATTTTAAGCAAAGGAGAGGCTATACAGTATGCGTCCTTGTGTTTACAGGAAAAACAATTAAACGATCAAATTACAAAAACGATGCCGACGCAAATAGAAGCGTTAGAAAACAGTGTCGTTTCTCTTGAGACTCAATATGGCGTGGTGATGCGGAATCAATTTGACGCTTTGTTTAACCAAGCATGGTCTTTGGTGTTACAACGAAGAATATTATCTGTAAATAAACCTTCTTGTTGGGAACCTCAAAGGGACCTTGCAGACCGTCAATTTGAAGATGTATTGAACCAACTAAAGTTGATTTATAATATAACAGTTGATAAACAAGAACTTAGCCTAACCATTGAAGGAGGGGGATCTGGCATTCAAAGAAAGCAGTTGATTGAGCAAAAAAACTGTCTCAATACACAAATAAAAAATATAAATGTGTATGATATTCCTAACCTGAAAACCCAATTAAAAGCCGTAGACGGTCAAAAAAACTATATTACCGGCAAAGCGGCGGTTAATTTAAAAGAGCTTAAAAGAGTCTTCAAAGAATATGTTAACAAAGAGTTTGAACTTAAAAAATTGAAAGAACAGTTGCCCGTATCTTATCTTATTGACGGTAATTCGTCTTTGTGTTTCAATGAATCCGGAAAACTATGCGCGATTACCGATAATTATGATAACTACGTTTCGGTTGAATATGACAATAAGGGGCGCATATCAAAAGTATATGACGGCAAGAGAGCGACCGTATTAAAGTACGATTTTCACGATAAGCTTGTATCAATAACCGACTATCGCGGAAGAACGGCGAGTTATTTTTATTCATCTTCCGGAGAGTTAACGAATGTGGTTTACTCTGACGGAAATAAATTGAGTTTTGCGTATACGGGTGAAAAAATAAAAACGATTGCCTCATCTGCTGACAGAACGGAAACAGAGCTTTCGTATTTCTCCGATAAACTGTCTAAAATAACAAATAAGTCTGCCGCCATAGCAATAAAAGATGACGCGATAACAACGGGATCAGCCACAGTGTCAATTACGGAAATCAGTTACGCCGCGAATGAATACGTGATAACAATAGGCGAAAAACTTAAGCATTGCTTTATGGACAGATTAGGCAATCTTATCGGAGGGTATTCAAAGCTTTCAGATGGGAGAGATGAAGAAAGACTCTCTTTCGGTTATTTTGACAGGACCAATAATTGGTGTTATTCGGTTAAAGAAACCGGGGATCCTGTCAAATTGTCGGGCGGCTTTCAGCTTATTCAAAGTATCGGGCAAATACAAAATTTCAAATCCGCCACTGAGTTACGCGATTTGTTATCGCGCGAAAACCCCAATGGTTTAGCAGTGATTAAGGGTTTACAAATTTCGGCGCTGCCTAAGGAGCTTAAAATAGATCTTCCGGCTTTTGTATTGCCTAAAAATTTAATGACTTCCGTTACCGTTCCGGCCGCTTCTTTGCCGGCGGGGCAAATCGAATTTGTATTCTCCGCGTATGCCGCTGCAGCGAGCGCGCCGGCCACGGATATGCGCTTTGGCACGAAGTTCCGTCCTTTGCCGTCCGGCAGTCCTACAAATAAATTTGAGATTGTTGCAGAAGTAAATTATGCAGGCAAACCCGCGCAAATATTTGTAGCGTCTTTCGATTATAAAAATAAAGGCAAGCAGTTTTGCGCGCTGCCTGTTACATTGGATAAAGTATTGCTTGCGGATTTGCAGAGCATTGTTTTAAAACATGTTTATACCGGCAGCGGCACGGCGGCTTTTACGGATTTTCGCTTTGCGCCGTGCGAATGGGAATACAAAACTTTTGACCAATTTAAGAATGTAGATTATTCCGAAAATAGCACCAGACTGTTAAACAAGGGCGAAAATTCAACCGCTTATGAAAGGGGAGTTGTAAATTACAGCGAAGATTCAAACGCTTATGAAAAGGCTGTTATAAATTACAGCTACGATAACGAACATCGTTTAATAAAGAAAAGAGCGGAGCGCACAGTGTCAGCCAGCTCAGGAAATACGTTTTACTATAAAGCGCTTAACTACGGCGCAAGTAAATATTATTATAATGATTACGGAAGCGTTGTGCGCACCGAAACCTATATAGAAGGCGAGGAAGGAACGACAGGCATAGTAGCGGAAGAAACGGTTTATGACGAGAAAGGAAATACAATCAGGAATCTGGTGTATAACACTTTAGACAGCGCGTCAAAGGGTTATTCCGAAAGCGAGTACTCCGAGAACGGACAGCTTAAGGCAAAAATCGATAAAACCGGAGAGAATAGAACGATAATTGAATACGCGCCGGGCACTGATGACGTTCAAACGATAACAAATCCCGACGGCGGAAAGTTTTCATACGGGAGGGATTATATTACCGGCGCAATTACCGGCATGACGCTAAGCACTGAAAAAGGCAAAGCCAATTCTATTGAAACCAAATATACCTGCGGGGTTGTTACAAGGTTAAAAAGCGGATTAAATACCGTTAATTATGAATACGACGCTAAGCGCAGAAAAACTAAAGTATTATTAAACGGAACCGAGCGCGTTAATTATGCGTATGAAGAAGACGTTCCGTCCGGACAAGTAACCGTGAATAATATTGAATTTAACGATGTAATTTCCGATAAGACGAAAGCAACATTAAAAGGCGGTTCATCGCCGGACATTGTAACGGAAGTGATAACAGATAAACGCGGCAATCTGATAAGCACCCGTATAGACGGTCAAGTTCAGTTTGCCCATAACTACAATTCTTACAACAATTTGGCGAACAGCGCGGATAATATAACCGGCAGCGCGCTTACAACGACTTATGACGACGCTAATAAACGCGCGGCGATGTCTAGCAGGACGGCCGGAACAAAAGAAGGATATGAAGATTTAGCCGCGTTATCGGAGAGTTATGTTTACAATAATCTCGGCGAATTAAGCATACGCGATGTCAGCATAGACGGAACGGTTGTCCAAACATACGTGCACGCGTATAAAAACAATGCCGCAAGAAATTTAGATTCGATAGCTTTGCCGAACAATCTGTTATGCAAACCGCAAACGGACGCAAACGGGCGCAATATCGGCAATCTGCTGACGGATTTGAACGGACAGAATAAATTCGGCGAATATATTGATTACCTAAAAGTCGGAGATCATACGACGGATATGATATCTTCGATAAGATACGGTGATATTAAAAACGGGCAGTATGTTATCGGAGTCGGATTGGATTACAAATATGACGTACGCGGAAATATATCGGAAATATGGGAAGATGGCGATCTTGCCGTTGCGTATACCTATGATCAACTGCAGCGCCTTATACGTGAAGATAATATGTCAAAAGGCAAATCTTGGTTTTATTCATATGATAATAACGGAAATATACTTTCTAAGAAAGAAGCAAATTATACAAGAAAATCTGTGGATGAAATATCAGAATATAATTATAAAAAACTGTATTCTTACGACGGCGATAAACTGACGGATTGCGGCGGCGAGAGTTTTGTTTATGACGGTTTCGGCAATCCCGTGACATACAGAAACAAAGCTTTAACGTGGCAGAAATGCAAATTAGTAGGTTTTAACGGCATAATGTTCGCGTACGACGGCTATGGGAAGCGCGTAAAGAAAGCAAATACCGTATATACTTACGATATGGGCAACAAACTGCTGCGTCAAAGCGACGGTGAAAATACTTTAGAATTTATTTACGACGGAAGCGGCTTGTCGGGAGTTAAATGCGGAAATACGCAATACGTTTACCGCAAGAACATACAAGGCGATATAACCCATATATTTGACATAAACGGAGATCTTACGGCATGTTATAAGTACGATGCGTGGGGAAATCATACTGTCGTCGATTCCGAAGGCAATCCGATAACTTCCGAAAACCATATCGGAAATCTCAATCCCTTCCGTTACCGCGGTTATTTTTACGATACGGAAACTAATCTGTATTTTTTACAGAACCGCTACTATGACCCGGAAATCGGCCGCTTTATTTCGCAAGATGAGATTTCCTATTTGGATCCGAACACAATTAACGGATTAAATCTTTACGCTTATTGCGGAAATAACTGCGTTATGCGTGTTGACGATACCGGCAGCAGTTGGATATCGTTTTTTAAAAAGATTGTTGAGGCAGAGTTTTGGAAAAGGGCAGGGGGAGTGTTTTTGGAAGGGCTTAAAGCGGTAGGAAGATTTGTAGCCGGCGTAGCTATTGCGGTAGTCGGCGTAGCAATAATTGTGGCTATAGCGGCTGCGGTGGTTATGTGTCCCGCTTTGTTGCTTATTCCCGGCGTTGGTTTTGGTGTGCAATTAGGTGTTTCGCTAGCGATGTTTGGAGGTTTTGTAGCCGCTTCATCTTGGGATAATGAAATTCTTGAAGATATGCGCGCTATCAACTGGAATCCGTTTAATTCAAACGAAAGTACGGTATTAAGTTCGAACAAAGTATCATTCTATAAAGGCGTTCCCGTAATCATGAAAAGCAGCGGCAGATCGTGGAGCGCTTTTTTCATATCTTTAAACAGAAATACAGAAGACAGAGAGATTACGGTTAAGCATGAGTGGGGACATGCCGTACAAGCATGGATAATGCCGGTTGTAAATGCCGTATTCATGTTAGCAATTCCGTCAGCGCTCAAATGGGGACCGTGGGCCGGAGCAGATAAATATTATGCTGCGCCTTGGGAAATAACAGCGGATATGTTTGGCGGGGTGGACAGAGATCAGTACCATAATGGCGATAAACACAGAGGTTGGGTTTATTTCTTTTTTGCCACATTATTAGGTCCTTTTGCGCACATTATTACGCTTGGAGAGTCCAAAAATAATCCCAATGCTGTATAATTAAGTTGAAAGCTTTGAATAAAAAAATAATTCAGATAAATCCGATTGCCGTTAAAAGGAGGCATTGTGTTTTTTACTTTCTTCAGAGATATTCTGAAGGTTTCACGGAGAGACGTGTCCCACAATCAGATAGCTTTCGGCGCTGTGCTCGGCGTTTTTTTCGGGCTTGTTCCGGGAATTTTATTGAAAATCTTTATTTTTGCGTTAATAATGATTATGCAGGTGAATATCGCTGCGGCTTTTGCAAGCGCTGCGGTTTTTTGGTTAATAGGGCTTTTTACGGATCCGGTATCGGATAGAATAGGATTCTTTATTTTAAACGCGGATTCTTTGGTTCCGTTTTGGAGTTCCCTGTATAATATTCCGGTTGTTCCTTTCACTAAGTTTAACAATACCGTTGTTATGGGCAATATAGCCCTTTCATTTATTTTGTCAGTTCCGGTATATTTGCTTTCAATAGGATTCGTCGCTTATTACAGGAAGTACTGGCGCGACAGAATAGCTAAGTGGAGAATAGTAAAGCTTCTTACGGCGAAAAAGGCAATTTACAATTAACAAATAACAATGAACAATGCCGTAGTTTCGCGTATGCGAAACATAATAAATAAGTTTTTGCTTCGCAAAAACACAATAATTGTTAATTTTTATTGGAGACGTTAATGAAAATCTTCAGACGGACTTTTATTGTTCCTACGGCAGTAATTACAGCTCTTATTTTCATTTTCTTTATTTTTTATTTGGATGTTTATCTTAAAAGGGCTTTTATTTCCACGGGGCAGCTCATTTTCGGGGCAAAAGTAGAAGTCGGCAGCCTGAAAACGAGATTTATAGGTTTGTCCGTAAATATACGGGACATAAAAATCGGCGATAAAGACAATGAGTTTAAAAATCTTGCCGATATAGAGTACGTGAATTTCGGAGTCCGCTTCATACCGCTTCTTTCAATGAAATTTATAGTAGACGATATGACTGTTGACGGCATTAAATGGGGCACGGCAAGAACAGCTTCAAACAAGCTTGCTCCAAAAAAACGAAAAGAGACAAAACCGGCTGAAGAATCATTTGCTTCAAGAGCCGTAAGAGAAATGAAAAATAAAGCCGTTGAAGAACACAATGCTTTACCGAGCGTCCGGCAATTCGGCGAAATACAAAATCAGATAAATAATTTCAGCCCGCAGAGCATAGTGGATATGGCCGGCATACAATCCGTAAGAAAAGTTCAGGACTCTTATGTTAACCTTATGGGCAGAACCGACGCGTATAGTAAAAAAATTGACGAGTTTGACGTAAAATCGCAAATTGCCGATATTACGGCGCTCACTGACGCTGTTTCACAAACAAATATTAATACTGCCGCGGATGCGCAGGCATTGAAAGATAATCTTTCAATGCTTAACGAAGAAAAGAAGAGTCTTGAGCAGACATACGCCGATTTAAAAGCAATAAAAGACAGCTTGATAAAAGACGCGAAAGAACAGCAAAACGCTTTCAAAGACATATCTTTGCTTATAAATCAGGATATTGACAATATAGCATCAAAGCTTTCCGTGCCTTCTTTGGACTTAAAAAACGTAACAAGGATGCTTTTTCGAGAGATTTGGATGCAGAGAGTTGATAAAGAGCTCTATTATATGAATCTTATAAGAAAATATATGCCTGAAAGAAATACTGAAGAAAGCAACAGACCCGAACCAAGGGAAAGAATTAGAGGCAGGGAAATTGTTTATCCCATTCAAAACAGACTTCCTAAGCTTTGGATAGTAAGCATTAAACTTTCGGGAACTTCCGGAGGGGAAGGCAAAGAAGGCGTTCCGATAACTTTCAGCGGTATCGCTAAAAATATTTCTTCCGATCAAAAGCTGACCGGTCAAAAAACAACTTTTGAAGTTAAAGGCGATGATATGAGCCAGACTCTTACCCTTGAAGGAAGTTTTAACAGAGTTGCAGATGTTGCCGAAGATATAATTTCATTTACCACGGAGGGCATGGACGCGGTAAGGCTTGGCATTCCCGAAGGCGATTACACTCCTTCATTTAAAGAAGCTCAAGCCAAAATTTATGCGGAATTTATGATGCTTGGGAGTGATTTTATAACAAAAGCCGGTATTTATATTAACGGTTTGCAGTATGATTGCGAATCAAGGGATTTTCAAGGCGTGAGTCCGGAGATTATAAGATATGTTGACATGCTCTGGCATGGCATAAATTCAATGAATATTGAAGCGTCTATGTCTGTATTAAAGGATGAAGGCATTAAATTTGATTTCACTTCCGATATAGATAAACTGCTCGGGTATAGATTTAATAATATAATCAACGCTGCAATCGGCGACATTAAAGACAGAATAAGAAAAGAAATCACCCAGTATGTTGACTCGCAGAGAAGCGTTTTGCAGGCAGATGCTGACAAGTACGGCAGTCAGATACAAAAAGAGCTTGAGTCTAAAATGAATGATATACAAAAGAAAATTAATGAAGTGAAAAAACTTATTGCTGATAAAGAAAACGAGATAAAAAAATCTGCGGTGTCATCTTTATTGCCAATAAAAAAATAGAGTGAAGAGTGGAGAGTGAAAAGTGAAGATAAAGTGTTTTCGCTTCGCGAAAACCTATTAATAGATTTCGGCGAAGCCGAAATTCAATATCTCCACTCCTCACTCTTCAATCTTCACTCTGTAGTCCCTTGACAATACAATCCATAGTATGTTACAATCCATTCATTCAAACCGGTAGTTAATTTTTCTAAAAACAAAAAATAAAAAAGGGAACTAAGTTCCCAGCTTGACAAATCTATATGTATGTTGTAGGATAGCTTCTGCTACAACAGGTAGCAACGATTTTTTGTCCCTTTATTAAAAAAACAAGAGTAAATTATGAAATGTCCTTTTTGCGGAAGTTTTCAAGACCAAGTGCTTGATTCCCGTCCTATTGAACATAGCCCTGCAGTAAGAAGGCGCAGAGAATGCCTGGAATGCAAAAAGCGTTATACTACGTTTGAGCGTCCTGAGGAGATTTCTTTGGCTGTTGTTAAAACAGACCAGTCAAGAGAACCTTTTGACAGAAAAAAAGTGTGGGCAGGCATAGACAGGGCATGCAGAAAACGTCCCGTAGCCGTTGAAACTATTGATAAAATAGTAAATGAGATAGAAAATGAGCTTTCCGCAGAATATGTTATGGAGATACCTACTAATATAATAGGTCAGAAGATACTTGATAAACTTTGGGACATTGATTTGGTGGCATATATACGTTTTGCTTCCGTTTACAGGAAGTTCGGCGATATAGATACATTTATGGAAGAACTTAAAAAACTTAAAAAAGAACACTTAAAAAGGCAATTACGAATTACAAATTACGAATTACGAATTAAAGGCAAAAAATAGCAGTTTAGTCGTTGCAGTTGATTCGTAATTCGTAATTTGTAATTCGTAATTGTTGTTATCGGAGGCAGTAAAAATGACGAAAAACACTAAAGAAGAACTTATTTCCAAAAACAGCGCGAAACTTGAAAAAAACGCTTTAACCGTTCTTCAGAAAAGGTATCTGAGGAAAGATGAAAAAGGTAATGTTATTGAAAAGCCCGAAGATTTGTTGTACAGGGTTGCCGAAAATATAGCCCAGGCCGACAAAATATATGATAAAGACGCCGACGTAGAGTCTTTGACAAAAGAATTTTATCTGGCAATGTCTTCTTTGGATTTTTTGCCGAACTCTCCCACATTAATGAATGCCGGAAGGCAGCTCCAGCAGCTTTCGGCATGTTTTGTTTTGCCTATAGAAGATTCAATGGAATCAATATTTGAAACTCTTAAAAATACGGCTTTAATACATAAATCCGGCGGCGGAACCGGTTTTTCATTTTCAAGGCTTCGCCCTAAAATGGACTCGGTACAGACAACCAGCGGCGTTTCGTCAGGGCCGGTATCGTTCATGCAGGTTTTTAACGCGGCTACGGAAGCAATAAAGCAGGGCGGAACAAGGCGCGGCGCGAATATGGGCATGCTGAGAGTGGATCATCCGGATATTTTAGAGTTTATAACCTGCAAAGATAAAAACGACAGCTTAAACAACTTTAATATATCGGTTGCAATAACAAAAGAGTTTATGGACGCTTTGGAAGACGATGAAGATTATAATCTTTATAATCCCCGCACAAAAGAGCCGGCCGGAAAACTGAACGCAAAAGACGTTTTCAATAAAATTATTGACGCCGCGTGGAAAAACGGCGAACCGGGAATAGTTTTTATCGACAGAATGAACGATGCCAACCCTACCCCTAAAGTCGGCATGATAGAATCCACAAACCCTTGCGGAGAGCAGCCGCTTTTGCCTTATGAATCGTGCAATCTGGGTTCTATAAATCTCGCGCGTTTCGTGAAAAACGACAGCGTTAACTGGGACAAGCTTGAAAACACTATTAAAACCGCAGTTCATTTTCTTGACAACGTTATAGATATGAACAACTATCCCGTGCAAAAAATCGGCGAGACAACGCGTTCAAACAGAAAAATAGGGCTCGGCGTAATGGGCTGGGCGGACATGCTTATGTATTTGGGCATTCCTTACGGCTCGCATGATTCCATAATGCTGGCTGAAAAAGTTATGGGTTTTATTCAGGCAAAATCCCATGAAGCTTCGGAAGAACTTGCTCTTAAGAGAGGCGCTTTCCCGAACTTTAAGCAGAGCATTTACGCAAAAGGCAATCCTATCAGAAACGCGACTACCACCACGATTGCTCCGACTGGAACAATCGGAATAATAGCGTCGGCTTCGGGAGGAGTAGAGCCTATTTTTGCTTTGGTTTACAAGAGAGCGCAGTGCCTTGACAATGAAGAAATGTATGAGGTAAATCCTTATTTTGAAAAGATAGCCAAAGAAAACGGTTTTTATTCTGACGAACTTATGGACAAAATTGCCGAAAAAGGAAGCGTTCACGGCATAAAGGAAATTCCGGAAAAGATTAAGAAGATTTTTGTTACGGCCCAGGATATTACTCCGGAAGACCATATAAGAATGCAGGCTGCTTTCCAGAAATTTACGGATAACGCGGTTTCAAAAACAGTGAATTTTCCTAATGCCGCAACCAAAGAAGACGTAAAGAAAGTGTATATTCTTTCATATAAGATGGGCTGCAAAGGCGTGACTGTTTACAGAGACGGCAGCCGCGACGTACAGGTTTTAAATCTTGCGAACAAAAAAGAAGGCGCGTCTGTTGCCGAAACATTACAGGAAGAGAAAAAACCCAGAACAAGGCCGAAAAAGACGACGGGTTTTACATTCCTTATGCATACTGGCTGCGGCAAGATGTATGTAACTATAAATGAAGACGAGAGGGGAGCGTGCGAGCTTTTTACTCAGCTTGGCAAATCCGGCGGATGCACTTCTTCACAGTCTGAGGCTATTGCCCGTTTGATTTCGCTTTCTTTGCGTTCCGGAATAGACCAGCAGGAAGTTATAGACCAACTGAAAGGAATAAGATGCCCTTCTCCTACTTTGGCGGAAGGCGGAGCAATACTTTCATGCGCTGACGCCGTTGCAAAAGCTTTGGAAGCATACGCAAAAGAAAAATCAGCTCCGGCGCTTTTTGCTCAGGAAGTTGCTCATTCCGAGCCTTATGCGGAGATACCGCAGGAAGCCGCGGCAGCAGCTTCAGGCGGATATTCAACCAACCCGAGAAATAATTTTTCCGGTTCATGCCCTCAGTGCCCCGAGTGCGGCGAGATGCTGACTTTTGCCGAAGGGTGTGTTGTATGCAGGGATTGCGGGTATTCCAAGTGCTGGTGACAAAAGCAGGCTGTAAATCCGCTCTTTTGTCATTGCGAGGAAGGACGAGTCCTGACGTGGCAATCCAGTCTTTAAAAACTGATGACGATTAAAAGGTATAAGGTAATATGGTCAAAAACGATAAGTGGATAATTAAAAACGCTTTAGAGAAAAAAATAATAGAGTCTTTTGAAGCGGGACAGGTAAAAAAAGTTAACGGAAACGGAGTAATTTCGTTCGGCACTTCGTCTTACGGTTACGATATGCGTTTGTCCGATGAGTTTATGGTTATGAAAGCTCATGACGGGAAAACTGTTCTTGACCCGAAACAATCAGCAGAAAGCCTGTTTGAATCCGTAAAAGTAAAAGACCACATAGTGGTCCCGCCGAATTCAATTATTTTAGGAAAGACAATAGAGTATTTCAGAATTCCGCGCGATGTTGTTACGATTGCGTTTGGTAAGTCGACTTACGCGAGATGCGGAATTTTTGTAAACGTGACGCCTTTTGAACCTGAGTGGGAAGGTTTTGTGACGCTTTCCATTGCGAATACGACTTCTTTGCCGGTAAAAGTTTATGCTAATGAAGGCATCGCGCAGGTGCTTTTTCTCGGCGCGAGCGAAGTATGCGAAGTATCGTATGCCGACAGAAAAGGAAAATATCAGGCGCAAAAAAGCATAACTTCGGCAAAAATTTGATATAATAAAAAGACGCAGAGATGCGGGGACGCGGAGATGCAGAGTAAAGGCAAAACGGCAAAAATTATGGTGGCGGTTGTCGTTGCTATGCATCTCTGCCTCACTGCATCCCTGCTTCTCATATAGGGGTTACATAAAATGATTTTGATTTTGGATTTCGGCTCGCCGGATACTCAGCTTATCGCAAGGCGCGTCAGAGAAGCAAAAGTTTATTGTGAAATTTATCCCGGTAATAAAAGTTTATCTTCCATAGAAAACTTAAAAGATTTTAAAGGCATAATACTTTCTGGGGGCATTTCCCGTCTTGACCCGAAAGTTCGCAAACTTGGCGTTCCGGTTATAAACGGCGCAAAATTTCACGCTGAAGTAAAAAGTTCCTCCGGCAGCAAAAAAAATCTTCAAAATTTCATATTCGGCGCGTGCGGGCTGAAACGCACATGGACGATGAAATCTTACATCGCCGGTGAAATCAACAGAATCAAAGAACAGGTAGGCAAAGGCAGGGTTTTGTGCGCGCTTTCGGGCGGCGTTGATTCGTCCGTAGCGGCCGTTATGCTTCATAAAGCCATAGGCAAAAGGCTGTTTTGCGTTTATGTTGACCACGGGCTGCAAAAGTTCGGAGAAAATGAAAGAGTAAAAAAGATATTCGGAAAAAAATTCGGCAAAAACCTTATTATGGTTGACGCGAAAAAAACTTTTCTCGGAAAGCTTAAAGGCGTAACCGACCCTGAACAAAAAAGAAAAATTATCGGGCATACTTTTATAGAAGTTTTTGACAGGGAAGCAAAAAAAATTAAAGGCATAGATTTCCTTTTACAGGGCACAATTTATCCGGATATCATAGAGAGCGTTATTGCAAAAGGCGCAAAACAGCCGATAAAAAGCCATCACAATGTCGGCGGTTTGCCGGAAAAAATGAAATTGAAATTTGTTGAGCCTTTAAAATTTTTGTTTAAAGACGAGGTGCGAATTTTAGGCAGAGAACTGGGGCTTCCGGACGAGATTATAAAAAGACAGCCTTTGCCGGGTCCCGGGCTTGCAGTTCGCTGCATAGGAGATATAACGGAAGAAAAGTTAAGAATTTTAAAAGAAGCCGATTATATCGTTACGCAGGAAATAAGAAAAGCAGGTTTGTATGAAAAAATATGGCAGTCTTTTGCTATAATACTCCCGGTTAAAACGGTCGGCGTGAAAAATGACGAGAGAAGCTATGAGCATGTTATAGTTTTAAGAGCGGTTAATTCCGAAGACGCGATGACGGCAGAGTGGGTTAAACTGCCTTACGGCCTGCTTGGCAGAATATCTTCAAGAATAATTAATGAAGTAAAAGGCGCAAACAGGGTGGTTTACGATATTTCCGACAAACCGCCGGCTACTATTGAATGGGAATGAAACGGCAGAGAATAGATAATAGAGAATAGTGAAATATAAAATTTTCTCTTTTGTCGTTGTCGTATCTATTCTCTTTTCTCTATACTCTATTAACTGGAATTATATGAAACGCATAAAAATAATTTTGATTTTATTTGCTGCCGTTATATTGTCTTCCTGTTCACGTACAGGTCAAAAGGACGGAGCATATGCCGCATCTATACAGATAAAAGGATCGGATACGATAATAAATTTAGTGCAGGTTTGGGCGGAAAGATTTGTTGAAATGCATCCGTTATATAATGTAGGAGTGACAGGCGGCGGCTCAGGCACGGGTTTTGCCGCTTTGATAAACGGGACTTGCGACATAGCGATATCTTCCAGAGAAATTGAAGAGAAGGAAAAACTTCTTGCCGACGCTAAAGGCGTTGAACCGGTTGAATTTATGATTGGCCTTGACGGTTTGGCGATAATTGTTAATAAAAATAATCCCGTGGATAAATTAACATTAGCTCAATTGCGGGATATCTTTATGGCTAAAATAACCAACTGGAAAGAAGTCGGCGGAGAAAACAGAAAGATAGTGATTCTTTCCCGTGAGAGCAATTCGGGCACTCATATGTTTTTTAAAGAACATGTTTTAAGGTGCGACAACAAAAAATCTAAAGAAGAGTTTGCGCCGCAGGCTTTGCTTATGCCTTCATCGCAGGCGATTTACGATGAAGTATATCAAAATCCCCATGCACTCGGATATGTAGGCATGGGTTTTGTAAACGATAATGTGAAAGCGATTTCCATTGCCGTGAATGCGGACAGCCCGTTTATTTATCCTAATCCCGATACCGTAATGAGCGGAGAATATCCCATATCGAGACCTCTTTTTCTTTATACCGACGGGCAGCCTGAAGGATTAGTAAAAATGTTTATAGATTATGCTTTATCCGACGAAGGACAAAAAATTGTGCTTGAAACGGATTTTGTGCCCATAAAAGGAATGAGATGAGAAGAATTATAGATTTTACTATTGAAAAAATTATTTTTTTATGCGGAATACTTTCGATTGTTTTTGTAGTATTGATATTTGGTTTTTTGCTTAAAGAAGGCTTTGCTTTTTTTAAAGATTATAACATAGTGAATTTTGTTTCAGGAAAATTTTGGTACCCTACTTCAGATCCTGCGCAGTTCGGCATACTCTCGCTTATAGTCGGTTCTTTGTTTGTTACCGTGGGGGCGACAATTATTGCCGTTCCGCTCGGAGTTATGTCAGCGCTTTATATTTCCGAAATCGCCCCGAAAGGGGTTCGCGACGTATTAAAATCTTTTGTCGAACTTATGGCGGCTATACCAAGCGTAGTTATAGGTTTTGTCGGCATGGTAACGCTTGTTCCGTTAGTACGCACTCTTTTTGATTTACCGACGGGGCTTACGGCGTTTTCCGGGTCTATAATGCTTGCGTTTATGGCGATGCCTACAATAGTTTCCATTTCGGAAGACGCGATACGTTCCGTTCCATGGTCGTATAAAGAAGGCGCTTTGGCTTTGGGCGCTACAAGATGGCAGATGATAAGAAGAATAGTTCTGAAAGCCGCAATGCCGGGAATTATCGCGGCCGTAATGCTTGGCATCGGAAGGGTTATCGGCGAGACAATGGCTGTTATGATGATAACCGGAAATGCCGCGCATATTCCCAATACCATATTTGAACCCGTAAGAACAATGACGGCAACCATAGCAGCAGAAATGGGAGAAACCGTAAAAGGCGGTTTGCATTACAGAGCGTTGTTTGCCATCGGGCTTGTGCTTTTTATAATTACGTTTATAGTAAATTTTATAGCGGATTTGTTATTGGGAAAGAGCAAGAAATAATTAACAATTAACAAATAACAATGAATAATGTCGGAGTTTCGCGAAAGCGAAACCTAGTTAGTAGATTTTTGCGAAGCAAAAATACAATAATTGTTAACTGTTAATTGTAAATTGTTAATTGGTGTTAAAAATGATTAAACTAAATCCTAAATTATCGCAGAAACTTTCGTATGTGCTGCTTTTTTGCGCTACATGCTTGGTTATTGTACCGGTTACGGTGATAATTTTCATTATCGTTAAAAACGGGGCTTCCGCTATTACGTGGGAATTTTTAACATCAATGCCTAAAGACGGCATGCGCGGCGGAGGAATTCTTCCGGCCATACTCGGAACTTTGTCCATAGTCGTGTGTGCTATTTCAATAGCTTTGCCGATAGGCGTATGCGCCGCTATTTATTTGAACGAATACGCGAAAGATAACCTTCTTACAAGAATAATAAAACTCGCTATAGTAAATCTCGCGGGAGTTCCGTCGGTAGTTTACGGATTGTTCGGATTAGGCATTTTCGTTATGCTTTTAAAACTTGGAGTATCAATTATAGCGGGAGCTTTAACTTTGGCAATTATGGAGCTTCCCGTGATTATAACGACGGCGCGCGGCGCGCTCAACAGCGTTCCTTATTCTTTCAGGGAGGTCAGCTTATCTTTGGGCGTCAGCCGCTGGCAGACCATACAATACATAGTTTTGCCGAATGCTCTTCCCGGGATTTTGACGGGCGCGATTTTGAGCATAGCCAGAATTTCCGGCGAAACCGCGCCGATATTGTTTACGGCAGCAGCGTTTTACGTTCCGCATCTCCCGCGTTCCGTATTCGATCAGGTAATGGCTTTGCCGTATCATCTTTATATTATATCAACGCAGATACCCGGTATGCCTAAAAATATCATTTACGGTACGGCGCTCGTGCTTTTGATGCTGGTTTTATCAATGAGTTTAGTCGCGATAATTGCCAGATTATATTTTAGAAAACACAGAAAATGGTAGGGGAAAGGCAATTACGAATGAAAGGCAAAACGGCGGAAAAATGGATAAAATAAAAGTAGAAAATCTTAGTTGTTTTTATAATAAAAAATGCGCGCTAGAATCTCTCAGCATAAACGTGGAGAAAAATGAGATTCTTTCAATAATAGGCCCGTCCAACAGCGGAAAAACGACATTTTTAAGAACGCTTAACAGAATGAATGATTTGGATACGAATTATTCAAGAAGCGGCAGCGTATATCTCGACGAAAACAATATTTTCGCAATGAATATGGAAAAGCTGCGCAAACGCGTCGGAATGCTTTTTGCGATGCCTATTCCTCTTCCGATGACGATTTATGAAAATATAGTTTACGCTCCAAAAAGGCTCGGGCTTGTTTCAAAAAAAAGCGAGATGGACGCCATAGTGGAAGAAGCTCTTAAAGACGCTTCTTTATGGGATGAAGTTAAAGACAGGCTTGATTCTTCCGGGATGAAATTGTCAGGCGGACAGCAGCAGAGGCTGTGTATAGCCAGAATTCTTGCCATTAATCCCGAAGTGATTTTATTTGACGAACCTTGTTCCGGGCTGGATCCGATTTCAACCGCGAAAGTAGAAGAATCGATGCTGGAGCTCAAGGAAAAATATACTATAGTTCTTGTTACAAATAACGTAAAACAAGCTTCAAGAGTCGGAGACAGAACCGCGTTTTTCTTAATGGGCAAGCTTATTGAAATTGATAAAACGGCTACTATGTTCGTGTCGCCTAAGCAGAAACAGACTGAAGATTATATAACAGGACGTTTTGGATAAAGAAAGAGTGAAGAGTTAAAAGTGAAGAGTGAAGATGTTGTGTTTCGGCTTTGCCGAAACTGATTAATAGGTTTTCGCGAAGCGAAAACACCTTATCTCCACTCTCAACTCTTCAATCTTCACTCTGTATTTGGAGTTACAACTTGGAAAAAATAGAAATAAAAAATTTCAATCTCTGGTACACGGATTTTCATGCGTTAAAAAATATTAACATGAAAGTTAAAGAGAAACAAATTACCGCGATGATAGGGCCTTCGGGGTGCGGTAAATCGACGTTGTTGCGCGCGTTAAACAGAATCAATGATACGATAGAGGGCGTTAGAACCGAAGGTGAAATAAATATCGGAGGAAAAAATATTTATGCCGACGGTATTGATGTGGATTCGCTAAGGAGAAACGTCGGGATGGTTTTTCAAAGACCGAATCCTTTTCCGATTTCTGTTTACAATAATGTCGCTTTCGGACTTCAGGTTAACAGAATAGAATCGAAAAAAAGCGTAATCGACCAAACCGTACGGGAAAGCCTTGAAGCCGTTTTGCTGTGGGATGACATAAAAGACAAATTAAAAAAATCAGCGCTTGAGCTCAGTCTGGAACAGCAGCAGAGATTGTGCATAGCAAGGGTTATCGCCGTAAAGCCGCAGGTGATTTTGCTGGATGAACCGTGTTCTACTCTTGATCCCGTCGCCAATCAGAGAATAGAAGAGCTTATGATGCAACTTAAAGAAAAATATACGATTGTCATAGTAACTCACAACATGCATCAGGCGGCGAGAATTTCAGATGAGACCGCGTTCATGCTGCTCGGAGATTTGATAGAGTTTGACAAAACCGATAAAATATTTACGAATCCGTCACAGAAACAGACGGACGATTATGTCAGCGGCCGTTTTGGATAACAAAAGTCATATAAAATATAAAAAGAAAAAAAACGGCATTTATATATTTGAAAGATAGTTTCGTTATTTTTTATATTTTATATATTACATTTTATATGTTTCCGGAGGAAACTTATGCGCCACTTTGATATGGAAATGAACGATTTAAAAAGCCGTTTGGTTGATATGGCCGGACTTGTGCAGCAGATGCTGAAAGCCACGACCGACGAGCTTGTTTCAAGAGATCCGAATCTTTCTGAAACGGTGTTTTCGCTTGAAAAAGAAGTGAATGTCCAGGAAATAGTTATTGACGACAAATGTCTTAAGCTTATAGCTTTAAACCAGCCCGTGGGGGCTGATTTAAGATTTATAACTTCGGCTATGAGAATTAACAGCGATTTGGAAAGAATGGCTGACGAAGCCGTAAATATATCGGAAATTGCGCTTGATTTGCTCAAATATCCCCAGCTGAAGCCGCTTATAGACATACCTAAAATGGTCAGCGTAGTGCAGCAGATGGTTGCCGACAGCATACAGGCGTTTAATAAAAGCGATGTCGAACTTGCAAGATCGGTTCTTGAAAAAGACGATGAAGTGGACGATCTTGAAAGGCTTGTTTTTAAAGATCTGAAAGTTTTTATGACCAAATCATCCGATCCGAATACGATACATACTGCGGTTGATTTAATTCTTGTCGCCAGATGCATCGAAAGAATCGGCGACCATGCGACAAATATCAGCGAAGACGTAATTTTTATGGTTCACGGAAAAGATATCCGCCATCCGAAGAATTTTAAATAAGAACCTGCAATGTTATTGCGGATTTTGAGCCGCAATTTAATTATCAGAATAGGAAGTTCTAATGCGCAAAATTAAAATTTTGTCGAAATCGGGATTTAATAATGTTCACGTTGAACATATTCATTCCGAAATTTTTCAGCTTAACCTTGCTCCGCGTCCTCCAAACTCCGAGTTTTAAAGGCGTTACGCATACTATGCCGTGAAGGCAAATACTTTAATACAGGATTATAAAACAAATGAACCGCAATAACATGGAAATTTTAAAACTTTCAGACAAAGAGCTTGTAAATTTCAGCAAAAAAAATTCTCTTTCGTTAAACCTTCAGGAAATGAAGGCGGTGCAGAATTACTTTAAAAAGCTTAAAAGAGAGCCTGCCAAAGCTGAACTTGAAACCATAGCCCAAACATGGAGCGAACACTGCAAACATAAAACATTGACAGGCGTCATAAAATACAAAGGCGCAGACTCTAAAGGCAAAAAAGTAAATGTTACCTATAATAATATGCTTAAAGAAACGATTTTTAAAGCCACCATGGAGCTTAACAAACCGTGGTGCTTATCTGTTTTTAGAGATAACGCGGGCGTTATAGAATTTGACAGATTAAGCGGAATAGCGTTTAAAGACGAAACGCACAACCATCCGTCGGCATTAGATCCGTACGCGGGCGCGGCTACCGGCGTAGGCGGCTGCGTAAGAGATATTATGGGAGTTGGCACAGGCGCGAAACCTTTGGCGGTTACCGGCGTGCTTTGCGTGGGCAACCCTGAAACGCCTGCTAATAAAGTCCCTAAAGGATCGCATCATCCGAAATTTGTATTAAAAAATGCGGTTGCCGGAGTTCGCGACTACAGCCGCGACCACGGTATACCTGTTATTAACGGCGGCGTGCGTTTTGACGACGGTTATATGTCCAACCCGCTTGTTTACGCGGGCGTTATGGGCATAATGCCTAAAAGCGCTATAAATAAAGATGTAAAAACCGGCGACTTGGCCGTAGCCGTGGGACGCAAAACATGGCTTGACGGCATACACGGCGCGACTATGTCGTCCAGGGATTTGGATGAAAATGCCGGCGCTTCGGGAGTTCCTCAGGGCAACCCGAAATTTCAAAAAAAGATATTGGACGCGCAGCTTAAAGCGCGCGACTTAAAACTTTACCGCGCGGTTACGGATTGCGGCGCGGGCGGATATTCAAGCGCTTTCGGCGAACTTGGCGAAAAGACCGGCGTAAATATAGAGCTTGAAAAAATTCCGGTATTAAAGAAAGGCTTAGAGCCTTGGCAAATTTGGGTCAGCGAAACTCAGGAAAGAATGGCTTTCGTGGTTCCTGCGAAAAACATAAAAAAGTTTTTGGAAATATTTAAAAAAGCGGGAGTTGAAGCTGTCGTTATAGGTAAATTTACGTCTGACAAAAAATTGACGCTTACATATAATAATGCTTTTGTAGCGCAAATGGATATGGAGTTTTTGCATAAAGGCGTTCCGAAAAGCATAAAAAACGCGGTTTACACGCCTAAAAAAGAAACATTGCAAAAACCCGTAAAGTTTAATGATGCAAAAATTAAAGAAAGCCTGAAAAAAGTTTTGGCGGATTTGGCCGTATGTTCGCAGGAACCGATTATCAAAAAATACAACAGCGAAGTCCAGGGACAAACAGTTGTTAAGCCTTTGGCCGGCGGCGTGCCTTCGGACGCAAGCGTTATATGCCCCGACAAAGTAATAAAAGGCACAAAAAAAGGGATTGTGCTTTCCCACGGGTTAAACCCGGAGTACGGTAAAGTTAATACTTACAAAATGGCGGCTTCGGCTGTTGAAGAATCGCTTAGAAACGCTGTTGCCGTCGGAGCTAATCCGGACAGAATTGCCGTGCTTGATAACTTTTGCTGGGGCAACCCCAATAAACCTGAAGTGCTCGGCTCTTTGGTGGCTGCGGCCCGCGCTTGTTATGATATGTCTAAAAAGTTCGGAGTGCCTTTTATAAGCGGCAAGGACAGCTTGTATAACGAGTACACAGTCGGCGGTAAAGCCTATGCAATACCGTCTGCACTTTTAATTTCGGCTATGGGCGTGGCTGATAATGTAAAAAATACCATGACGATGGATTTTAAACGCGCGGGTAATATTATAATGCTTTTGGGTATTACCAGAAATGAACTGGGCCAAAGCGTATTTAACAGAGTAAACAAAATTTCAGGCGGCGTAGTGCCTGAAGTTTATCCAGAAGAATCTTTAAAAATTATGCGCGGCATTTACAAAGCGGCAAACAAAGGCTTAATAAAAGCCTGTCATGATATTTCAGCCGGCGGTTTAGCGACAGCGGTAAGCGAAATGGCTTTCGCGGGACAAAAATGCGTAAAAATAAATATTGATGCGGTAAAATGCAAAGAAAAAATGACTTTTGCGGAGATATTGTTTTCCGAATCCAACGGAAGATTTATAGTTGAAGTCAGCCCGGATAATGCAGCTAAAGTTAAAGAAATATTTAAAGGCAGCGTCTGCTCGGAAATAGGGCATGTCTGCAACTGCAGCGAAATAATTTTTGAAAGCGATAAAAACAAAATAAACGCTGCGGAAAAGTCCGCTATCCTCTTAAGCAGTTGGAAAAATACGATTAATTTATAATTTTAACTTCCATAGTGAAAATAAGGAAAGGGCTCCTGATGTTGAGCGCCCTTTCCTTATTTATTGATGAATAATGCCTAAACTCCGCAGGCTATGCGAAATAATTTTACAAAAAAATCACATAAATTATTTGTCGAGTTCTACTATAATATTTAAATATAAAAGGAAGCTTGAAAGTTAGGCAGCTCAGCAAAGACAAAGGCTTTGTTGTTGTCCGCCAAACTTCCGAGCTGTCAAACTTCTGTCGTTTTTTATTTGTAAAAAACATTAAATATTTTGTAAAATCATATCTAATTAAATTATGTTAGATTAAAAGGCGGATTTATGGGGTATTGCATTAATTGTTTATTTCAAGGCGATAACAGTTTAGACGAAAACGGAAACGGAAGAATTTTCTGCATGGTTAAAAGAAAATGGATGGCGGAAAACGATTCCTGCGAAGAATTCACCGAATACGCGGATCTCAGCAAAGAAATCCGCAACAAGTACGCTTTTGAAGTCCGCGAAAGAAAAAGCGGCAGCAACAAAATTTCTGTAGTGATAAATCAAAACTGGAAAGCTATGATCGTAACCATGATCGCCGCTTTCGTAATGTTTATGATTATCGTTAAGTTTTTCGATAAGTATATTTTTTAATTGAGGATTAAATGAAAGTTTTGGTTATAGGTTCCGGCGGAAGAGAGCATGCCATATGTTGGAAGTTGTATAGGCAAAGTCAGGAGCAGAATCGAGAGATTGAAATTTTTTGCGCTCCGGGAAATGTCGGGATTTCTTCATTTGCAAAATGTGTCAGCGCGGAAGACTTGAAAGAATGCGCAGGCGCCGGCTATTTTGAACAGCTTGCCGATTTTGCGAAAAAAAATAATATAACTTTTACTTTTGTCGGACCCGAAGTTCCTCTTGCGGAAGGCATTGTTGACTGTTTTGAAAATGAAGACTTAAAGATAATCGGCCCTTCAAAAGAGGCGGCTAAGCTTGAGTCAAGTAAAATTTATTCAAAAGAATTTATGAAAAAATACGGCATTCCGACAGCGGAATTTCATAAATTTTCAGATATAAACGAAGCGTTAAAATTTTTGGAAAGTTGGGAAGAAAATAACAAAGTAGTAGTAAAAGCCGACGGGCTTGCCGCAGGCAAAGGCGTTTATATGTGTAATGGGCGCGCAGATGCCGTAAATGCGGTTAAAGAAATGATGGCAAACAACGCTATGGGCGAAGCCGGGTCAAGCATTGTTATAGAAGAATTTATAGACGGTCAGGAGCTTTCTTACCTTGTTTTTACCGACGGCATTGACTGTGTCATGATGCCTGCAGCGCAAGACCATAAAAGAAGAGATGATGGTGATAAAGGATTAAACACCGGCGGTATGGGAGCGTATTGCCCTGCGCCTTTGACCAACAAGAAAATAGACGGAAAAGCTTTAAAGGAAATAGTTAGGGAAACCATAGTTGAAAAAACGCTTGACGGAATAAAATCAGAAAAATTAGAGCATGAAAGTAAGGGATTAAAATATGAGTATAAAGGCATTATATATGTCGGCATAATTATGGATGGCAATGATAAACCCTATGTTCTTGAATATAACTGTCGCTTCGGAGACCCTGAAACACAGGCTGTGTTGCCTTTGTTAAAAACTAATTTAGCCGATATTTGCCTTAAAATCCTTGATGGGAAACTCAAAGACATTAAAGATGAAATTGATTGGGAAGAAGATAAGGCGGCTGTGTGCGTTGTTTTAGCATCAGGCGATTATCCAGGAAAATGTGAAAAAAGTTATAAAATTAGAGGACTTAAAGAGTTTTATGAGAAGAATAATCCTTTTAACAGTGATACTGATACCTTCATATTTCATTCAGGCACTACTTCGCTTAAGTGGGATGAAGACAATAAAAAAATAAGGTCTTTTGAGATTCCAAACTCATTCATGAGAGGAATTGAAGAATCGACGCCGTTATGTTATTTTACTTCCGGCGGGCGTGTGTTAGCCGTAACCTCTGTTGCAAAAGACATTCAGTCCGCGAGAGACAAAGTTTACTCTCTGGTGGGAAAAGGGAAGATGATAGAATTTGAAGGTATGCACTATAGAGAAGATATAGCGAAAAAGGCAGTTAATAATTAACAATGAATAATGTCGGAGTTTCGCGTAAACGAAACACAATAATTGTTAATTAGATATGGGAGCGTAAAATGAGTGAAAGAATAGATGTAGCGGTTTTTGTAGGTTCGGATTCTGATCTTCCGGTTATTAATGAGACGGTAAAAACGCTTAAAGGCTTTGGTTTGGCATGCAGCATAAATGTTGCGTCAGCGCACAGAACGCCGGAGCATCTTAAACAATGCATACAAGGCTCCGTCAGTTCAGGCGTTAAAGTTTTTATTGCCGCAGCCGGAGTGTCGGCCGCTCTTCCGGGTGTTGTGGCTTCCGAAACAACGCTTCCGGTTATCGGCGTTCCGATGGAAGGAAAGAATTTATCCAGCATGGATTCTCTTTTTTCAATTGCCCAGATGCCTAACGGAATTCCCGTAGCATGTGTCGCAATCGGTAAAGCCGGGGCTGTTAACGCCGCCGTGCTTGCGGCTCAAATAATATCCGTGTCAAATGATTCCGTTAAAGAAAAGCTTGCGCAATACAGAAAACATATGGTTGAAGCAATAATAAAAAAAGATTTAAAACTTCAGAAAGACGGTATAGATGCGTATATAGAGGGAATGAAAAAATAATGACACAGGTTATTTTAGATTCAAAAGCCGTAAATAAAGCTATAAACGAGATTGCAAAAGAAATCGTAAAGAAAAATAAAGATATATCCGAGCTCGCTTTTATCGGCATACATACGAAGGGCGTTTTTATCGCCCAAAGGCTGCTTGAAGAAACTGCCAAACTTCTGAAAGCTAATCCCGAGCATATTCCTTTCGGGACTATCGATATTACGCTTTACAGGGATGATTTGGACGATTTCGGTTCTGACATGCCCGTGATTAAGGATACGATTATTCCTTTTGATATAAGCCAGAAAAATATAATTTTAGTCGACGATGTTTTATATACCGGCAGAACCGTGCGCGCCGCTTTGGATATTCTTACAGATTTCGGCAGGCCAAAATGCATACAGCTTGCGGTTTTGGTTGACAAGGGGTTTAGAGAGCTGCCTATTGAAGCAAATTATGTTGGCGTAAAATATGAAAGCAAAGAGAATATAAAAGTAGAGTGCGTCGAGATAGAAAAGGAAGATAAAGTAATTCTTTTAAAATAAATTCATACGAGGAAAAACATGTCCCTTAACCGCAAAGATTTGCTTGGTTTGGAACATTTTGACAAAAAAGACCTGCAAACAGTTTTAGATTCGGTGAAACCTTTTAAAAGCCTTTTTACAAGATCGGTTAAAAAAGCGCCTACATTAATAGGAAAAACAGTAGTCACTCTTTTCTATGAACCTTCCACAAGAACAAGAACTTCATTTGAAATTGCCGCTAAAAGACTTTCGGCTGACGTTGTAAATATTGCCGTAAACACTTCCAGCGTGGTAAAAGGCGAAAGCCTTATAGATACGGGAAAAACCATGGAAGCAATGAAAGCCGATTATATTATTATCAGGCATTCTCTTGCCGGCGCGCCTGACGTACTTGCAAGAAATCTGAATGCTTCTGTCATAAACGCGGGAGACGGATTCCACGAGCACCCTACACAGGG
This sequence comes from Candidatus Endomicrobium neocapritermitis, assembly GCA_009778325.1. GTDB lineage: Bacteria > Elusimicrobiota > Endomicrobiia > Endomicrobiales > Endomicrobiaceae > Endomicrobium_B > Endomicrobium_B neocapritermitis. The sequence continues at coordinate 47,881 of WRJZ01000047.1, forward strand.
GCTTTTAGATTTATATACGATGTATGAAAAAAAGAAAAAAATCGCCGGACTAAAAGTTTTATTGGTCGGCGATATTTTACATTCAAGAGTGGCAAAATCCAATATTTGGGCTTTGACGAAAATGGGCGCTGAAGTTGCTGTTGCCGGGCCGCCGACGCTCATTCCTTCAAAAATTGCGGACTTGGGCGTTAAGATATACTATGATTTGGACGAAGCGATAAAAAACGTTGATGTCGTAAATATTTTAAGAATACAACTTGAACGCCAGCAGGAAAATTTGTTTCCGTCGGTACACGAATATGTGGAGCTTTATCAGGTTACAAAAGAAAGGCTGGGGCTTGCCAAGCCTGATGTCATGATAATGCATCCCGGACCCATGAACAGAGGAATAGAAATTGCTTCCGATGTCGCGGATAGTCCGGCGGCGGTTATAAACGAACAGGTCACAAACGGAATTGCCGTCAGAATGGCGGTTTTATATTTGTTGGCTCCTAAAAAACGGCAATTACGAATGACGAATGACGAATTACGAACGGCAAAAAACAATTAAAAATATAAACAGGTGAGGAAAAATGCGCCTTCAAATTAAGAACATAAGAATAATAGATCCGTCGCAAAATTTAGATAAAACCGGCGAGATTTTCGCGGAAAACGGAAAAATTGTTTTAAAACTTTCCGGACCCGCAGATACGATTATTGACGGTGAAGGCAAGATAGCTTCACCGGGTTTTATAGACGTTCACGCGCATTTAAGAGAACCGGGGCAGGAAGGCAAAGAAACGATTTACAGCGGAACAAGAGCGGCCGCTCGCGGCGGAATAACCACGGTTTTATGTATGCCTAATACAAAGCCGGTTGTGGATAATGCCCCGACCGTAGAGTTTATTTTGCTTAAAGCGCAGAAAGAAGGTCTTGTGAATGTTTTTCCCGTGGGATGCGCGACTAAAGGTTCCTTGGGCGCTGAACTTTCAGAGATAGGAGTTCTTAAAAAAGCTGGAATAGTAGGCGTAAGCGACGACGGGATGCCGATTTCAAATTCGCAGATAATGCGCCGCACTTTGGAATATACGAAGATGTTTAAGCTTCCGGTTATTTCGCACAGCGAAGATAAAGAGCTGAGTAAAAACGGTGTTATGAATGAAGGGAAGAATTCCATGATTTTAGGTTTGAGAGGAATTCCCCGTCAGGCTGAAGAAGTTATGATAAGCCGCGATATAATGCTTGCGGAGCTTACGGGCGGATATCTGCATATTGCGCACGCTTCGACGGAAGGTTCTATTGAGCTTGTAAGGCAGGCGAAAAAGAAAGGTTTAAACGTTACGGCTGAGACATGCCCTCATTATTTTACTTTGACTGACGATACCGTGAAAGTTTATGACGCGAATACAAAAATGAATCCGCCGTTGAGAGAAGAACGCGATGTCGAAGCTATAAAGAGAGGCCTTGCGGACGGTACAATTGACTGCATAGCAACCGACCATGCTCCTCATACGCAAGAAGATAAAAATAAAGAGTTTGACCTTGCGCCGTTTGGAATAATAGGTTTTGAAACTATGTTTAGCCTTGTTTTGAACGAACTTGTCGACAAAAATGTTTTAACGCTGAACGAGGCTATAGCAAAAATGTCCGTAAATCCCGCAAAAATTTTTAGTCTTGAAGGCCGCGGATCTCTTAAAGAAGGAAGTCATGCCGATATTACGATAATAGATACGAAATATTCTTATGAATTTAATAAAGAAAATATATTGTCAAAAAGTAAAAACTCGCCTTTTTTGGGAAGGAAGTTTAAAGGCGGGGTTGCGATGACAATAGTCGCGGGAGAAATAGTTTGGTCGTTAAAAGATGGGATAAAAGCTGCGAAATAATATCTAATAAACGCATTTGTTCAAATTATTTTGAGCTTAAAATAAAATCACCTTTGTTTGCCGGTAAATGTGTTCCGGGGCAGTTTTTTATGATAACTGTTCCTGGCGTTTTTTTACGCCGTCCGATAAGCGTTCACGACTGCGGAAAAAATCACGCGGCATTTTTATATAAAGTCGCCGGAAAAGGAACAAAAATATTATCGGGAATTAAAAACGGAGAAATATCGCTGCTCGGCCCTTTGGGAAACGGATATGATTTAAATCTGCCAAAGAACTCAGAGCCCGTGATAGTAGCCGGCGGAACAGGAATTGCGTCAGTGCATTTTTTAGCGGCAAAATTAAAAAGAAGCGGCACGCTCTTTTACGGCGCAGCAAGCAAAGAAGATTTACTTTGTTTGGGACAATTTAAAAAGCTCGGCTGGAAAACGGTTTTAGCCACTGACGACGGTTCAAAAGGACATAAAGGCTTTATAACGGACATATTAAAAGAAAAAATTACGAATTACGAATTACGAATTACGAATAAAAAACCGATTTTATTTGTTTGCGGGCCCACTCCTATGATGAAAGCCGTTCTTAAAATAGCAAGAGAAAACAATATAAGCGGATATGTTTCACTTGAAGAAAAAATGGCGTGCGGCATAGGAAACTGCCAGGGATGCGCTGTAAAGATTAACGGCGTCAATAAAATGACATGCAAAGACGGACCTGTATTTAAAATTGATGAAGTTGAGATATAAAGGATAATTATGCCAAATATTTATGAAGACAAAAACATAGAAACAGATAAATTAAAAAAGGTAATTGATTCTTTTCGTCCTTTTTCACAAAAAATTATTAAAAATTTTCAGGAATATTATCGTATCGGTTTTACATATACAAGTAATGCTTTGGAAGGAAATTCTTTGACGGAATCTGAAACAAAGGTAGTTATTGAGGACGGCATTACTATCGGAGGAAAATCTATAAGAGAGATTAATGAAGCTCTCGGACACAGTGAAGCATATACTTTCCTTGAAAAGTTATCTTCTGAAGATACAATTACGGAAAATGATATTCTTGAATTACATAGATTATTTTATTACAGAATAGACGCAAACAATGCCGGCAAATACAGAATCGAGCAGGTTTTTATATCCGGAACAGATTTTTTACCGCCTAAATCTAAAGATGTACCTATATTTATGAAAGAATTTGTTTCTAAAATGTCTGTATGGAAAGCGGAATTACATCCTGTGCATTATGCCGCAAAACTTCATGAAAGAATAGCTTCCATACATCCTTTTATTGACGGAAATGGAAGAGTTGCCAGACTTGTAATGAACATTGCTCTTTTACAGGCGGGGTATGTTATAGCTATAATTCCTCCGATATTGCGCAGTGATTATATATCTTCTATAAGATTGGCTAATAAAGGCAAAATGGAATTTTTTTATAATTTTATTTCATCTATGGAGTATGAAAATATTAGAGATTATACAAGAATGTTAAAATATGCGAATGAAGATGGAAATAAATAAAGCTATGAAACCAGATTTAAGCGTTGATTTTGCGGGAATAAAATTAAAAAATCCGATTCTTACGGCATCGGGAACTTTTGGTTACGGCTATGAACTTGCCGGTTTAATTCCTTTGAAAAAGCTTGGCGGCATTATCACAAAAACGATAACGCTTGAGCCAAGGCCGGGAAACCCGCAGCCCAGAATTGCCGAGGTGGAAAGCGGAATGCTTAATACGATAGGGCTTCAAAATATCGGCGTTAAAGCGTTTGTCGAAGAGCCGCTTGAAAAATTATCTAAAACAGGCATTCCTGTTTTTGTAAGCGTGGCAGGCGCTTGCGTTTCGGATTATGTAGAAGCTGCCAAAATATTGAAAACACGCGAATGCGTGTCGGCCATAGAATTAAATTTATCCTGCCCGAATTTAAAGAAAAAAATACTCTGTCACGATTTGCCTTTGATGACTGATGTTATAAAGCAGGTTAAAAAAGTTTCAAAAGTTCCGGTAATCGCAAAACTTTCGCCGCTTGTTGCCGATATTGCGGAACTTGCTTTAATTGCTCAAAATGCCGGAGCTGACGGCGTAACGTTGACAAATACTTATCCGGCGATGGCGATAGATATAAAAACTTTTAAATCAAAGCTTTCGACGGTTAAAGGCGGAATGTCAGGCCCGTGCGTTAAGCCTATGTCGATAAGATGTGTTTACGACGCGTATCCTGATTTAAAAATTCCTATAATCGGATGCGGAGGAATAATGACAGGCGAAGACGCTGTTGAATTTATGCTTGCCGGCGCGGCTGCCGTAAGCGTAGGCACTGCGAGTTTGGTTGAACCCGGATGTCTTATAAAGATAATTGACGGAATTGAAAACATACTAAAGGAAAAAAATATAAAATCAGTTAAAGACATAAGAGGAAGAATTCATAATGAATAAGACAATTTTAGCTTTAGATGTTTATGATTTTAAGAAAGCGGAAAAACTTGTGAAAGATACGAGTCCGTACATAGATATTTATAAAGTCGGGCCCATACTTTTTTTACAGTCGGGAAAAGAGATAATAAAAATGATCAAAGATAATGGGAAACAAGTGTTTTTGGATTTAAAATTCCATGATATACCTGCAACTGTTCAACGCGCGGTTGAGTCTGCTAAAGATTTGGGAATATACAGCCTGACGGTTCATTCCGCAGGCGGCGAAGAAATGCTTAAGGCCGCCGCCGGAGTCAAAGACAGGCCTAAAATTTGGGCTGTGACGGTTTTGACAAGCCAAGTAACTGTTCCGGAAGAAGTCATAAAAAGGGCGAAACTCGCCAAATTATGCGGAGCTGACGGAGTTATTTCTTCACCGCTTGAAATAGAATTGATAAAAAAAGAATGCGGTAAAGAATTTAATGTTGTGACTCCCGGCATTCGTCCGGCAAAAGCGGATGATGACCAGAAAAGGGTTGCAACTCCAGAACTTGCGGTAAAAGCGGGAGCTGATTTTATTGTAGTGGGAAGACCTGTTCTTGAAGCTGCAAATCCGGCTGAAGCGGCAAAAAATATATATGAGTCTATAAAAGGGATATAAGATGAATCAGAGTGAAGTAAGTGAATTGTTTAAAAAAAATAAAGCATTGCTTAACGGACATTTTTTATTGTCGAGCGGGTTGCATTCCGATACTTATTTTCAGTCGGCATTAATTTTACAGCATCCGAAAGAAGCTGAAAAGCTTGCCCGGGAACTTGTGAAACAAATAAACGAAAAAGGGATAAAGATTGACGCCGTAGTATCTCCGGCGATGGGCGGAATTATAATAGGTCATGAAGTTGCGAGAGCGCTTGTGGTAAGGGCGGTATTTACCGAGAGAGTTGACGGGAAAGTAACTCTTAGAAGAGGATTTTCAATCGGTAAAAATGAGAAAATTATTGTTGTTGAAGACGTGATTACTACAGGGCTGTCGACGAAGGAAGTTATAGATTCCATTACGCCGTTAGGAGCAAATGTCGTTGCCGTGGCTTCGCTTGTTGACAGAAGCGCCGGTAAAGTTGACTTCGGCGTTACGAGATTTTCTTTATTGAGCCTTGATGTAAAAAGCTATAAGGCGCAAGAGTGTCCTTTATGCAAAGATGGCAGCGCTGCCGTAAAACCGGGAAGCAGAAAATAAATAAAGTGTCAATAAAGCGTTAATATGCTAGAATATGAAAACAAGACAAAGTGCAAAAAGGAGATTTTAAGTGGCGATTACCTATAAAAAAGCGGGCGTGGATATTGATGCCGGAAATGAGCTTGTTAAAAGAATAAGAAAAAAATTTCCTAAAATCGGAGGCTTTGGCGGATTGTTTCCGATAGCAGGCACGAAATATAATATTGTCAGTTCTACCGACGGAGTAGGTACAAAGCTTAAGATAGCTTTTCTGCTTAATAAGCATGACACCGTCGGAATAGATTTAGTTGCCATGAATGTCAATGATTTAATCTGCTGCGGCGCAAAACCGCTGTTTTTTCTTGATTATTTTGCGTGCGGCAAGCTGAACGTTGATCAGGCTGAAAATGTGATAAAAGGAATTGCCGAAGGGTGTAAGCAGGCCGGCGCGCAGCTTATAGGCGGAGAAACCGCGGAAATGCCAGGATTTTATAAAGACGGCGAATATGATTTGGCCGGTTTTTCAGTCGGAATTGTTGAAAAAGGCAAAGAAATTTCTGGTAAAAAAATTAAAGCCGGAGACGTGTTGATAGGGCTTCCTTCAAGCGGACCTCATTCAAACGGCTATTCCCTGATAAGAAAAATTTTTTCCGACGCGGAACTTAAAAAATATTCGAAACAGTTGCTTGCCCCGACGAAAATTTACGTAAAAGAGATTTTGGCCGCCGTAAAAAAATTCAATTCAAAAAAAGAAAATATAACTGGCATAGCACATATAACAGGAGGAAGCTTTTATGATAAAATAAAGAGAATCCTTCCGGATAATTGCCGGATTGTGATTGAAAAAAATTCATGGAAAGTACCTGAAGTATTTCAGATAATACAAAGAAACGGTAATGTTCCCGAAGACGATATTTACAGGACTTTAAATATGGGAATAGGAATGGTTCTTATCGTTAAACCTGAAATTGCCGTTAAGGCAAAAAAGTTTTTTAAAGGCGCGAAGGCAATAGGATATGTAAAAAAAGGAATTAAAGGCGTAGAGATAATTTAAGGCGGTGAGGATATGGAAAAAGAGATGATTATAGAGTCGTTGGATAAGTTTATAAGCAATATTGACGTCATTCAAGCTGAAAGCGGGCCTAAATCAAACGATTTTGTTAAATGGGTAAGAGATGTCAAGCAGTTTATTGAAAAGGCTTTCGGCGCGGAGCATCCGCAGCTTAGAGCGCTCAGAAAAATTGATTATTATCCGAAACAATTTGATATTCTTTCGTCTGAGTCAGCCTTTAAAAAAGCATGGATTGAAGGTTTAATGCAGGCAAAAGCCATTCTTGAAGGACTTAGAACCGATGTTGCAGGCGTTCTTCCGAAAGAGGAAAAACAAGAAGAAGTTAAAGAGAAAGTTAAAACTGTTGTTGAAGAACCTCAAAGTGTCGATATAAAGACAGAGACGGTTATCAATAAGCCGGCGCCTCAGGAACCTCCTGACGCCGCTCCGGATATGGACATTGAAATTGTAAAGCCTGTGGAGATTGTTGAAGAAATAATTGCTAAAAATGTTGAAGAAACACCTGTTAAAAATAAGGTTAAGGCGGAAGAAAAGAAGGAGTCTGTCATGAAAAAAGGTAAAAAAGTTCTCCTAGTTAATATACAAGACGCAAAATTAAATGAAAACATTTTTATGTTCATAAAAAATATGGGATATGAGCCGGTTGTAGTTGACCATAGTACGGAAGGGGATTCTTTTATAACGGATGTCATGAGCAGTTCAATAGATGAGGAGGCTGCTTATGCCATAATTCACTGGAACGGAGATGTTGAGTGCGGCGGCAAAAAACTTCCAAAACCGTGCGCTATATTCAGCACCGGGTATTATGTGGCAAAACTTACGAATAAAAAAGTCTTGATAATTACATATGACGATATATATTCTAATGACGAGAACTACAAAGGGTTGAATTTTCTTGTCATTGACGATATCTATGAGCTTATGGAATTGAAACTGGCAAAAGAAATGGATGCCGCCGGTTTGAACATAGATTTTAATTTCTTAAAGAAGAAATAAGATTAATATAAAAGATGCTGAATGTTGGTGGCACCGCCTGTTCATACGAGCGTAAAGCTGTGGATAGGCGGTTTCATATGTATATCATTAAGGAAACTTGTAAATGAAAAAAATTGCGGTTTTAGTGTCAGGCAGCGGTTCAAATATGCAGGCAATAATTGACTCTACTAAAAAAGGGATTCTTAAAGGAGTCGCCGAAGTTGTTTTGGTTGTTTCAAACAGATGCGACGCGTTTGCTTTGCAGAGGTCGAAGAGAGAAGATATTAAGTCAGCTTGTTTTGAAAGAAAAAATTTTGAAAATGAAGATTCGTATAATAAGGCTGTTTTAAAAGAGCTTAAAAACAGCCATGCGGACATAATATGCCTTGCGGGATATATGAGGATTCTGGGTAAAAATATCGTCAATGCTTATCATGGAAGGATTTTAAATATTCATCCGGCTTTGCTGCCGAAATACGGCGGAAAAGGTATGTACGGGCATTTTGTGCATCAGGCCGTTATTGACGGCAGAGAGAAACAATCCGGCGCTACCGCGCATTTTGTCGATGAGAATTATGATACGGGAAAAATAATTATACAAAAAGAAGTTCCCGTTTTTGAAAATGACACGCAGGAAACTTTAGCTAAAAGAGTGCTTGAAGCCGAGCATCAGATTTATCAGCAGGCAATAAAAAAAGTCATAGAAAATTTTAAATAAAGAAGAGTGAAAAGTGGAGAGTGAAGAGTGAAAATACGGCGTTATCCGTTTTTGCAGAGGCAAAGCCTCAGTAAAAACACTTTATCTTCACTCTCCACTCTTAACTCTTCACTCTGTTGTTAAAAGGAGTTAACAATGATACCGCGTTATACGAAGCCGGAAATGGCGGAAATTTGGTCTGATAAAAACAGATTCAAAAAAATGCTGGAAGTTGAAATTTTTGCAGCGGAAGCGATGATTCCGTTGGGAATAGTTCCGAAAAAAGCGGTAGAAGTTATAAAGAAAAAAGCAAAGATTGACGTCAAAAGAATTAATGAAATTGAACGCACTGTTAAGCATGACGTTATAGCTTTTTTGACAGCGGTTGCCGAAACAACCGGGTCTGAAGGCAGATTTTTGCATCTGGGAATGACTTCTTCCGATGTTTTGGATACCGCGACAGGCGCGCAGCTTCGGCAGTCAACCCAACTTTTAATAACCGAGACAAAAAAATTGGCGGCTTTAATTGCGAAGCTTGCTAAAAAGTATAAAATGACGCCTGTAATCGGCAGAACGCATGGCGTTCATGCCGAGCCCATGACATTCGGTTTAAAAGCGGCGTCATGGTATTGCGAGATAGAAAGAAATATAAAAAGATTGGAATCTGCCCTTGAAACAGTGAGCTACGGAAAAATATCCGGCGCTGTCGGAACAATGGCGCATTTAAGTCCGAAGGTGGAAGCTTATGTGTGTAAGAAAATGGGCTTGAAGCCTGAGCCTGTTTCAACACAGATTATTCCCAGAGACAGACATTCTGTTTACTTTTCAACATTGGCTCATCTCGGCGCGTCGCTTGAAAGAATTGCCGTGGAAATAAGACATTTGCAAAGGACTGAAGTTTCCGAGGCGGAAGAGCCTTTTACCGAAGGGCAGAAAGGTTCGTCGGCAATGCCGCATAAAAGAAATCCCATAATATCCGAAAATATCTGCGGTCTCGCAAGGCTTCTCAGAGGATACGCGCTAACCGCCATGGAGAATATTGCTTTGTGGCATGAAAGAGATATAAGTCACTCTTCCACCGAAAGAATCATGTTTCCGGATGCGTCGATAGTAATGCATTACATGCTTGTAAGAATGCAAACATTGATTGCCGGACTTAACGTTTATCCTAAAAACATGCAGAGTAATCTTGATAAAACAAAAGACGTTATTTTTTCCGGGACTCTTTTATTGTCGCTTGTTGATAAAGGGCTTTCGAGAGAAGACGCTTATGCAATGGTGCAGGCGGCAGCTTTTGACGCAAGAAAAAATAAAACTTCCCTTGAAGAAGCGTGTTCAAGAAGTAAGAGTATAACAAAATACCTTACAATATCTGAGATCAAAAAAGCTTTCGATGTGAAATCACAATTTAAAAATATAGATTATATCTTCAAAAGAACATTTAAGGGATAGATATGAGTAAAAATATTAATGTTCAGGGTGTAGATATATCGGTATTATCTGATAAAAAAGAAGAGTATATTTCTCTCACAGATATGGCGAAATATAAAAATAGAGAGAATATGGGTCTTGTAATATCTCATTGGCTAAGCACTCGTTATACGGTAGAATTTCTTGGCTGCTGGGAGCGATTTAATAATCCGAATTTTAACCTTACGGAATTCAGTAAGGTTAAAAATGAAAGCGGAAGCAACGGTTTTGTATTATCCGCTAAGCAGTGGATTGAAAAAACAAATGCAATAGGCATTACATCAAAATCCGGCCGTTACGGAGGCGGGACTTTTGCTCACAGTGATATCGCTTTTGAGTTTGCCACTTGGTTAAGCGCGGAATTTAAATTTTATCTTATAAAAGAGTTTCAGCGTTTAAAAACAGAAGAGCAAAAGAAGTTATCGCTTGAATGGAATTTGCAAAGAACTATTTCAAAAGTAAATTATCATATTCATACCGACGCTATAAAACAGCATATCATTCCGCCGGCATTAACAAAAGAACAAATAAATACCGTATATGCTTCGGAAGCTGATCTGTTAAATGTTGCTTTGTTTGGCAAAACAGCTTTACAGTGGCGTAAAGAAAAGCCGAAAGCAAAAGGCAATATCAGAGACGACGCCACATTAGAGCAGCTTGTAGTGCTGTCTAACTTAGAAAGTATAAATGCTTTACTTATAGGTCAAAACTTACCGCAAAAAGAAAGGCTTCTAATCCTAAATCAAACGGCAATAACGCAATTAAAATCTTTACTTGATAATAAACAAATTTTGAAATTGAAATAAATATTCTCAACGAAAATAAAATAAAAGAGGAACTTTGAAATGTCTGAATCGAAAGTAAATTATTTTTTGCAGGACGACGGCGCTTTTGTAATTGAGAATTATAATGCGGCGCCGGCTTTTTCAAGTTTTTTTCCCGGAATAGCCGGTATTAAAGGAATCCCGATGTGGGCTTTTTATGTCAACAGAGCGCAGGGGATAGCGTCGTTTGGAATAAAAAATAAAAATTATTCGATTATGGAGTTTTATCCGGCAAATACTTCTTACAGTCTCGTTTCAACTTTCGGATTCAGAACATTTCTTAAAATTAAAAAGTCTGGCAAAACCGTTAATTATGAAGCTTTCCGCGTTAATCCGTGCTATGACGTGAAACAGACTATGTACATAACTTCATGCGATATGGCGATTGAAGAAATTAACGAAACTTTGGGCATAAAAACTACGGTAAGATACGCGACTCTCCCGAATGAGCCTATAGCGGCGATTATAAGAGCAGTTACGGTTGAAAATATTTCCAAATCAAATCTTGAAATTGAAATTGCAGACGGTATGCCGAAACTTATTCCTTATTATGTAAACCAGTGGGCGCAAAAATTTATGAGCACCACGATTCAGGCTTGGACTACGGTTGATAATTTTGAGAAAACCGGAAATCCTTTTTTTCGTCTGAAAGTTGATACCGCGGACAGCGCGGAAGTCGTTGAAATCCGCGAAGGAAATTTTTATTTCGGTTATGCCAATGATAAGAATGTAAAGAAAGCAAATGTCGTTATAAACCCCGAAGTTTTGTTCGGAAGCGATTTGAGCTTTGAATATCCTCAAAATTTTTTCTCATATGATAAACCTTTCAAATATCCGAAAAGCCAGTTTGCTTCTAACAAATATCCATGCGCGTTCAGCCTTCACTCCGCAAAGCTTGCGCCAAAGCAAAATTTTACGCTTTATTCCATGACAGGCCATATTGACAGCGTGAGTTCATTGAACTCTTTTATCAAAAAAGCGGGTTCGGCTAAATATTTTGAATCGAAAATCGAAGAAAATAAAAAACTTATACGCGATATAACAAGCAATGTTACAACGAAATCAGCGTTTGTAAATTTTGATAATTACTGCAAACAGATGTATCTGGACAATGTTTTAAGGGGCGGTTATCCTATAACTTTTGAAGACGGCGGCAGGAAAACATCGTATTATGTGTATTCAAGAAAGCACGGCGACCTTGAAAGAGACTATAATGAATTCCAGCTGTCGCCGAATTATTATTCGCAGGGCAACGGAAATTTCAGGGATATAAACCAGAACAGAAGAAAAGATATTTTCTTTAATCCTGAAATCGGTGCGAGCGCTTTGAAATATTTTTACAACCTTATTCAAATTGACGGAAATAATCCTCTGGTTGTCAAAGGCGCGTATTTTGTAATTGACAGCGCAAAAGAATATTACAAAGATATAGACGCTCAGATAGTTGATAAATCCGGCAAAAAGAAAGCTGAAGAATTTTTTAAAAAGGGGTTTGAGCCGGGCCAGCTTGCAATGTTTGTCGCTAAAGAAAAAATTAAAATAAAAATTAAACTTGAAGATTTTGTCGCGAAGTGCGTTACGTCGGCTTTGGAAGTTAATGACGCCGATCACGGCGAAGGTTTTTGGGTTGACCACTGGACATACAATCAGGATTTGCTGGACAGCTTTTTGGCGATATATCCGGAGAAAGAGAACGAAGTTCTTTTTAAAGACAAATCTTTTATTTATTATGACTGCAATCATTATGTTTTGCCACGCGACAGAAAACATGTTTTTTTTGACGGAAAAGTCAGAAGATACGGAGCTGTGGCAAAAAGCGATGAAAAAGATGCTTTAATTAAATCGAGAAAAGTTAACCCGCATGCTTTGAGAACAAAAGACGGCAAAGGCGAAGTGTATAAAAATAACCTTGCGTCAAAATTTTTGACGATGATTGCGATAAAAACTGCTACTTTAGACCCTGACGGCATAGGAATAGAAATGGAGTCGGACAAACCGGGCTGGTATGACTCTCTTAACGGGCTGCCGGGCATTTTCGGTTCGTCAACAAGCGAAACTTTTGAACTTAAGCGCTTTGCATTGTATTTCAGGGAAGTGTTGAAAAAGAATGCTTCGGAAAAAATTTCCGTGCCTTCTGAAGCCGCTAAATTAATTATCGGTCTTTCGGATTTATTTAAAAAGAAGGCGAATGCCTTTGATTTCTGGGATAAAGCAGCTTCTTTGAAAGAAGAATACAGAAAAAAAGTTGTAATGGGAATAAAAGGCGATGAAAGAGTCTTTGACTCGGAATATGTAATAAAATTTTTGGAAAACGTACTTAAGAAAATAAACGAAGGATTGAAAAAAGCGGTTGAACCTAAGAGCGGTCTTTATTATACTTATTTCAGTTATGAAGCCGTTAAATATCAGCCGATAAACTCTAAAAATATAAAAGGTTTGCCGTGCGTAAAAATCACGTCGTTTAAACGTCATCCGCTTCCTTTATTTTTAGAAGGCGAAGTTCATTATATGAGGTCTGAAACAAATAAAGATACGCTTTTAAAACATGTGCGCAGCATGAGAAAAAGCGGTGTTTATGACCAAAAACTCGGAATGTTTAAAGTAAATGAGAATCTAAAACAGGAAAGCCTTGAAATCGGAAGAACAAGAGTGTTTAACCGCGGCTGGCTTGAGAATGAATCCGTGTTTTTGCATATGGCTTACAAATATCTTTTGGAAATTCTTAAAGCCAGATTATATGATGAGTTTTTCAAAGAAATAAAAACAGGGTTTGTATGTTTTGCAGATCCGAAAATTTATAAGAGAAGCATTCTTGAAAACTCTTCATTTATATGTTCAAGCGCTTTTCCAGATAAGGAAAACCACGGGAGAGGTTTTATCGCAAGGCTCAGCGGTTCTACGGTTGAATTTATCGATATGTGGATGAGAATGACAATGGGTGAAAAACCGTTCACGTATTCCGGAGGTAAACTTAAATTTGAGCTAAAACCGGTTTTAAATTCAGGCTTTTTTGACAAAGAAGGAAAATTTTCTTTTAAGATGTTCTCAAAGACCGATGTGATATATATAAATCCTTCAAGAAAAAACACATATTCAAAAGACGCCGGCATTAAAAAGCTTGAGATACTGTGGAAAGACGGCAAAAAACAGGTTGTAGACGGCAGCGTTGTTGAAGGAAAAGACGCGGAAAAAATAAGAGAAGTTTTTGCGAAATCCATAAAAGTTTATTTGTAAGAGGAAATTTGATGAAGTTTTTTAAAGCGCTTTTAGTTTTATCCGGAATATTTTGTTTTTACTCATTTGCGGCCGCACAGCCGGCGGATAAATATTTAATGTCGGTTTTGGCTGCCGCAGAAAAACATAATAATACAATGACTTTTGAGAAACCGGAAAAGTTTTCAGTGCATAATACCGGTATTGAAAAGTGGGTAGATTATGATAAATACGGAGAATTTTCCGGGCTGGGCACTGAGAATTATAAATATATCGTAAAAGATTTGGAAGGACTGCAGGCTGCTTCGGGCGCAGGGATTTATCCTAATACGCAGGATATTTTAAATGAGCCGGATTATAAAGATTTTTCAAAAAAGCTTGGCGGCAATAAATGGAAGTTTTTAAATAATGATAATTTTCAGCTTAATTTTTTTAAATGGGGCACAAGCAGTGATGATCCCGGTTTAAATCTTTACTATACCGCTTTTATTTTGGAAAGGTCGGGAAATTTTCATCACGCGGTTAAGGCATATTACGCTTGCCTGGTTTTTTTTCCGAACGCTGTAGGTTATACGCAATGGGGAACTCCGTGGTATGTTGCTCCAGCATGCGTTGCCAGACTTAAGTATCTCGCAAGAGAACATGGTCTTGGAGTAAAACTTGCCGATGAGAGCATAATAATTAAAAACTCGTTTGACAATGATACAAAAAATGACGTGTTTATAATAAATCCGGGAAAGCTTGTTCCGGCAGAAGCTTCTGATTTCAATAGAAAGATCATGGATTTGTCAAAATCCGGAGAAAAAAAAGTTACCGGTAAAGGAAAAGTTAAATTAACGCAATATAATAATCATCATTTTAGGCTGACTGTCGACGATAAACCATATGTCGTAAGAGGCATTTCGTACTCCCCTAGCAAAGTAGGGCTTACTCCTGACTTCGGCACGCTTAACAATCTGCGCGACTGGGCGTTTGACGATTATAACAGAAACGGAAGAGTAGACGGGCCTTATGATTCGTGGGTTGACGTAAACAGAAATGACAAAAAAGACGAATACGCAAAGTCCGTCGGAGACTTTGCCTTAATGAAAGAGATGGGAATAAATACGATAAGGCTGTATCATTACGCGGATTTAAATAAAACATTGCTCAGGGAAGGATATGAAAAATACGGTTTTATGTATATGATGGGAAATCTCATAGGCATGTATGCCGTAGATTCCGGCGCTGGCTGGTTTGAGGGAACCGATTATACGGATAAAGAGCACGTTAAAAATATGCTTGCAAGCGTGAGGCGCATGGTTGAAGAGTATAAAGACGAACCTTATATTCTTATGTGGGTGCTGGGCAATGAAAACAATTACGGTTCGATTGGCGATTACAGCGGCACGGTAGGCTCGGCGTGTCTTGCTCCGACGCAGCCTGACGCGTATTACGGTTTTGTCAATGAATGCGCGAAGTTAATTAAATCGCTTGATCCGCAAAAAAGACCTGTAGCCATATGCAACGGAGATCTGTATCTTCTTGACTACTGCGCTAAAAATGCCCCGGATGTGGATATATACGGAGCTAACGCTTACAGGGGTGATGCGGGATTCGGCTTGCTTTGGAAAGACGTGCTCAGACAATATGAAAAACCTGTTTTGATAACGGAGTACGGCTGTCCGGCGTACGCGAAAGGCTGGAGCAAGGCAAGGAGTGAAGACGGGCAGGCTGGTTACCATAAAGGCAATTGGGACGATATCGAAGACAATTTAGGCGGAATCGAAGGCGGGATCGGCAACGCGCTGGGCGGAGTTATTTTTGAATGGACGGATGAATGGTGGAAAGCCGGACCTTCCACGGATCCGTCGTACCATGACACCGAATCTCAATGGGGCGGGCCGTTTCTTGACGGAAAAGCATATGAAGAATGGTTCGGAATATGCAGTCAGGGCAACGGAAGCGACAGTCCTTTTAAAAGACAGCTGAGAAAAGTTTATTTTACGTACAGAGATTTGTGGGAAAAATACAGGTAAGGCAGCAACGGCAGAAGTTCAGCAGCTCGGCAGCTCAGCAAAGACAAAAGACTTGTTGTTGCCGTTACCGAGCTGCTGAGCTGCCGAACTTCTGAGCTTCCAATTTGCGCAAAGCGCAAATTGTTGACACAAAAAGCAAAATTTGGTATTTTATATAAACTTCGATTTGCATATAATTCGTATCGGGCAGTTAGCTCAGCTGGAAGAGCATTTCCCTTACAAGGAAGGGGTCGGGGGTTCAAGTCCCTCACTGCCCACCAAACACATCTCTTCACACAATAAAATAAATACGGGAGCAGAAGATGAAAATTTTTAAACCGGTTTTTTTGCTTACAGTAACCCTGTGTATTGTGCTTTTGTCCGTCGCGGCGTTTTCGGAAAAAGAAGAAACAAAAAAAGATTTTATATACCCTGCGCCCCCCGATCCTAAGATAGTTCAAAAGATTCTTGACGCTGCGGATAAGCATAACATGTCGATGAAGTATCATGAAGAAAAACCTTTCAGAATAGATTTCCCGGGAAGTATACAATGGATAGATTATTCACAGTTCGGAGAGTTTCAAAATGTCGGGAAGCCGAATTATAAATTTGTCATAAAAGATATGGCAGGTTTAAAAGAAGCTTCCGGAAGCGGGATATTTCCTAATACTCAAAGCGTATTTAAAGAAAAAGGATATGAACAGTATATAAAACAAGACAAACTTAAAGGCGACAAATGGGAGTTTGTTAACAGTAATGACAATCAGGCAAATTTTTATAAATGGGCTATAGAAAAAGATGATCCTGGCGTAAAACTTTTTTATACGGCTCATGCTCTGGAAAGAGCCGGAAATATTAAACAGGCCATAAAAGCTTATTACGCGTGTCTTGTATTTTTTCCAAAATCCGTCGGATTTACGCAGTGGAAAACGCCCTGGTATATCGGAGCGGTCTGCATAGACAAAATTAACTATCTCACAAAGAGATATCCTGAACTCGGAGTCAAACTTGAGGGAGCAGAGATAATTATTAAAAACAGATATGATAATGATAAAAATAATGACATTTTTTTTGTAACTCCCGGAAGGCTTGTTCCGGCTAAAGCGAAAGATTTCAAAAGAAAATATATGAATCTTGACAAAGTCGGAGTCAAAAAAGTTACCGGAAAAGGAAAAGTGAAGCTTATACAGTATAACAATAATCATTTCCGTATAACCGTTGACGATAAACCCTACCCTATAAGATCTGTCTGTTATTCTCCGTCTCCTATAGGATTAACCCCTGACAACGGTTCCCTTAATACGGACATGGGATGGTCTGTTGCCGATATCAATAAAAATAGGATTGTTGACGGTCCTTATGAAGCGTGGGTTGACGCCGAAAGGAGGGAAAGACGTGATGATTCCAATCCGGATATAGGCGATTTTGCATTAATGAAAGAAATGGGAATAAATACCATAAGGCTCTACCACTACGCTAATTTTAACAAAGATCTTTTAAAAGACGGATATGAAAATTACGGTTTTATGTACATGATAGGAAACCTCCTCGGCATGTACGGCGCGGATTCCGGCGCGGAGTGGTTTGTAGGCACCGATTATACTGACCCCGTACAAAAACAAAGAATGCTTGACAGCGTAAGAAGAATGGTGGAGGAATACAGAGACGAACCTTACACGCTGCTTTGGATACTCGGAAATGAGAATAATTACGGAACAGTCGGGACTCCCGGCGTATTTGCCGGAACAAGTAATCAGACTCAAAGCCAGCCTGAGGCGTACTATGCATTTGTAAACGAATGCGCAAAGCTTATAAAGGAGCTTGATCCGCATCAAAGGCCTGTTGCGATATGTAACGGAGATACGTATTTTCTCGATATATGCGCTAAGTATGCGCCCGATTTGGACATTTACGGAGCAAACGGGTATAGAGGAGTACAGGGATTTGGTCCTTTGTGGGCGGATGTTATGAGAGAGTTTGGAAAACCGGTTTTAGTAACCGAATTCGGCTGTCCCGCGTACGCAAAATGGTGGGAAACGGCAAGAATAGAACAGGCTCAGGCGGATTATCATAAGTGGAATTGGTTAAATATTGAGGATAATATGGCTGGCGTTGAAGGCGGAGTCGGAAACGCTTTAGGCGGAGTCATATTTGAGTGGGTTGATGAGTGGTGGAAAGCAGGCCCTCCTCCGGAATTTGATCCTGCCGCCCACGATACGGTGACCCAGTGGTCCGGTCCCTTTCTTGACGGCGGAGCGTATGAAGAGTGGTTCGGGCTAACCTCACAAGGCGACGGAAAAGACAGTCCTTTTAAAAGGCAGATGAGAAGATCTTATTTTATGTATAGAGATTTGTGGAAAGATTATAGAGTGAATAAAAAATGATTTTTAAAAAAATATGCCGTCCGGTTATATTGTCTTTAGCCCTATTTACGTTTGCTTTTGTTTTTAACTCTATATCATTTGCGTCGGACGCGGATAAAGTTGAAGTTGTTCGCGATGAGCGCGGATGGAAGCTGCTGGTAAACGGCAAGCCGTATTTCGTCAAAGGTCTGGAATATTCCGCCGATACTGTCGGCAGGCGTCCCGAGATGAATGACTGGATGTGGGAAGACGGCAATAACAACGGCAAAATAGACGGCCCTTATGACGCGTGGGTTGATTTGGACAGGGATGATTTTCAGGATGTGGATGAGAATCCCGTAGGAGATTTTGCTCTTTTAAAAGCCATGGGATGCAATACGGTAAGAATTTATCATTCCGAAAACATAAATAAAGAGCTGCTCAGGGATTTATACAATACTTACGGAATCAGAGTGATAATGGGAAATTATTTGGGCGCTTATACCCTGGGAAGCGGCGCGGACTGGCGCAGCGGCACCGATTACACCGATGAACTCCAAAAGATTAAAATGAGAGACAGCGTAAGAAAAATGGTAAGAGAGCATAAAGACGAACCGTATATCCTTATGTGGATGCTCGGAAATGAAAATGACGTTTCCGGCAATGAAGCGAATTCTACAAAAACAAACACCAACGCTCCCCAAAATCCCGAGGCTTTTGCGTCTTTTGTCAATGAAATATGCACAATGATAAAAGAGATGGATCCCTATCATCCCGTAGGAGTCTGCAATGCCACTACGAGATTTTTGAAATATTACAAAGAGTTTGCTCCTGAAATAGATATCCTCGGATTTAATCAGTACACGGGTCCTTTCGGATTTGGCGTATTGTGGAGCAGAGTAAAATATGAATTTGACAGGCCTGTTTTGATAACCGAGTTCGGGTGCGATTCATGGAGCACCGTAAAAAAACGCGAAGACGAAGAGTATCAGGCAAAATATCATACCGGAGCGTGGCGGGATATAGAGCAGAATAGTTATTGGGGCAAAGGCCACGGCAATGCTATAGGAGGGGTTATCTATTGCTGGCTTGATAAGTGGTGGCTTATAGGTTCTCCAAAAGTTCAGGATACGGATTTGGGAGCGTGGAGAGGTCCGAAGCAGGACGGTTTTTTTCACGATGAATGGCTGGGAATAACATCTCAAGGCGATGGAAAACAAAGTCCTTTTAAAAGGCGTTTGAAGCAGGTTTATTATACATATCAGGAAGTGTTGTGGGCTAATGATATTGTAAACGAATAAAAGATTAGCAACGGCGATGCAGGGATGCGGGGATGCAGAGAGGCAGGGTAAAAACGTATTTTGTCTTTTTTGTCGTTACTATGCATCCCCGCATCCCTGCATCGCCGTTATTTTATTTGACATGCTTTTGCTTTTAATGTAAAATCAAGTAGTGAAGTCTAAAACACATCAGGAATTGTTATTAATGAAATTTTATTCGATTCTTATAGCTTTAGTCTTTTCTCTCCTGGTAAATCTTTTTCATAATTCCTACGCGTATGCCGCAGGTTCAAGCATATTCAGTCCTTATGTAAATTATAACAGGCTGGACGCGGACAGCTTGGAAACTGGCACAATTGCGTTTAAAGGCGAACTGATTTTTGATTTCATCTTTCATAAATTAGGCGGCGGTTGGTACACTTCCACAGACTCGCTCGGACTAAATAAATTTTTCAATTATGACCCAAGCAATCCCGGAAATCTCAATAACAGATGGCAGGATACTTACGGACAGACCTTTTTGTTCAATGTCGGCATTAAACCTGCGGATTGGTTTTTTGCCGAGTCAGGTTTTGGTATGATCGGCGATTATGCCGACAAATACTGGGTGCCTATTAATTATGAGCACCGGATGGAAACGCAGGGAACGACAGCGCCGAAAGTATCGTGGAATAACGCTAGAATCGGCATAAAAAATGAGTGGGCGAGTTTAACATATTATAGAAATTACGGACATGATGGCTGGCGCAATGAAGGCGACATGTTTGATTTGCTTCCGGCCGCGGACAATCCTGACGATTATCTGCGTTATTCGGGCAGACATGTGCCTGATTACTGGGAGTTAAAAGCAATAGGGAACTGGGGCGATTTGGATGTAATTTACGGCGAACAGGCTTTGCTGGATTATAAACAGGGCGTTTATATAAAGTATAAAAACATTTTCGGAAGCAATATAAATTTTTACTACGCCGACCATCAAATTCCGTTCGGAAATCCCAATACGGTAAACTGGAACAATTTGTTTAACTCTTCGCAGGATTTAGGCGACTACAAAGAAAGAATGCGCACATTCCAGCTGAACACTGATTTTAAAATTTCCCAAAATACTCTTCAGGTCGGAGCGATTTACAGGCCTTTCAGGCTGGGCTGGGATTACAAATATGTTGAAGATGTCGGAACCGGTAACGGCATAGACGGCAGTAAGTATAAAGTTCATGAAGGGACTACAAACGATTTAGACGCTTTGGGCGGCTCGGTAAAGTTTTCAATGCCTAAAACATTGGGTATTGATTTGATAAAACTCGGATATGAATATAGAGGTTTGGCTGCCGGAAACAGGCAAAAAGTTGACGTATCGGCCGAAAAAGCTCTTTCCAAGTTTTGGAATGCTTACGCGGGATATTATTATCAAAAGCCTCTGCTCGAAGCCATGCCTTTGGTTTACTCTGCAGCCGGCGCAGGCCCTATATCTTTGAACGGACGCGGTCCGGAAAGTCCTTTCTGGGTTTGGTGGCGCAATCCGGTCTCAGGTTTTGATAACAGAGAAACAAGCGCCGTTTCGTTTGTTTTCACATATGACCCGACTCCTGAAACATGGTTTTACCAATTTGACCCGAATCTTCCTGTGCAGCATAATTTAAATCCAGAAGAAGACGCTCCTTTTTCATTTGCCGCGAAAATTAACTTTGAAAAATATTACGGAACGCTTGACAGACAGTTTTACTGGGACGCAGACGGTTCGACGGTATGGGAGGACGCGTACTCAAACGGCACGAATGCTCCCGACAGATATATAGGTTCTTTGTACTTTTTAGCGCAGTTTATTAAAGACAAAGTAAAAATTATTTACGACTTTGAAGTCGGAGAAGATTTGGCGACTTTAAATTACGCGTATCCCGATTATAAAGGCGACCCAGGGCATGCATTGTTAAAGCCTATGATAGGCTATTTTAAAACGAGTTTGAGCGTTGACAGAAAACCGTATTTTTTTAAAACCGCATATCTTAAAAATTTCTGGGGACCGGAAGACTGGAACAGAAACTTCGGCTCAACTTATGACGAGCTTTATCTCACCCATATCAGCAGAGACATAGGAGAGTGGTTCAATGTCGGCGTGGAGTATGTCGCGGCAAGAAAAATCGACCCTGAAATACTTGCAAAAATTGCCGGCCAACAAACAAGCAATGAACAGGGCTACTTTGATGAAATAAGAGTATTTTTAAGAATATTATTTGACACTAAGTTTAAATTCGGCTCAAAAAAAGATACGCAGCAGCTTCCTTTCGCTGTTGAATATGATAAGAGTTTGCCTACCGTTGCTTTGAAAGCAAAACAGGATGTAATTTATCCCGCAAATAAAGAGAAATTAATATTAGAGCCGTGGGCTTCAGCCCATTCCGGAATTGATACCTGGGCTGTATATGTGAAAGATGCCGAAGGCGAAGTCGTTAAAACGTATTCGGGAACCAAGGAGCCTCCTTACGAACTTGAATGGGACGCAAGAGATGAAGACACGAAACAAGCGCTTCCTGACGGCAATTACTATGCCGTGCTTGAAGCCGTTGATAACTACGGCAACCGCGCCGAAACCGAGCCGGTAAAAATAACGGTTGCAACAATGCCTAAGATTGAAGATACCGAAATAGTTGAAACGGAAAGAGGACTTGTAATAACGCTCGGAGCTAAAGTATTGTTTGACGTTAACAAATATGACCTTAAGAAAGGCGCTGTAAAGACATTGAAAGAAGTTGCCGGCCTTCTTAAGACGTATCCGGACAACAATATATCCGTTGAAGGCCATACCGATTGGAAAGGCAAGGTTGACTACAACCAGAAGCTTTCGGAAAACCGCGCAAGATCAGTGAGGGATTTCCTTGTAAATGAGGGTATTGCTCCCGAAAGGATAAGGATGACGGGCTACGGAAAATTAAGGCCGGTCGCCTCTAATGAAACCGCTGCCGGAAGAGAACAAAACAGAAGAGTTGAAATCATAATTTTGAAAGAAGATATGGAAACAGATGCGGCACAATAAAACAACAGGAGGAAGCATGAAAAAAGTATTTGGTTTGTTGATTGCGGCGGCAGTAGTAGCATCAGTTTCTGCGGCAGTATTTGCCCAGCAGAAAGCATCGGGTTCAACATTTAGGCCTTTTGCGGTTTTTGTTGAAAACGCTTCCAAGGAGAATCATTTTGCTCCTTCCGGATGGATGGGTGATTACGGTGATATTAAGCTTAACCAGGCAAGCACCGAAAAACCTAGAAGCGGAAATACCTGCATTAAAATTACTTACAGCGCGAAAATGACGCAGGGCGCGGGCTGGGCGGGGATTTACTGGCAGCAGCCGGCAAATAACTGGGGTGAAAAGAAAGGCGGTTATGATTTAACCGGCGCGACGAAACTTACTTTCTGGGCGCGCGGAGCGGCAGGCGGCGAAAAAATTGCCGAATTCAAAATGGGCGGAATCACGGGAGAATTCCCTGATTCGGATTCAGCCTCAATCGGGCCTGTCGAACTTACAAAAGAATGGCAGAAATTCACGATCGATCTTAAAGACAAAGATCTTACGCACATCATCGGCGGATTCTGCTGGGCTGCGTCAAAAGACGACAATCCTAACGGATTTGTTATGTTTCTTGACGATATAATTTACGAATAATTTAATTGTTTTCATGGCGGCGTTATTACGCCGCCATGAAAATAGGACAATAATGAATAAAAAAACTTACTTATCATTGCTGACAGCGGCGTTTATATCTGCCGGTTTTATTTGTGCTTGCGCGTCTTCTTCGGGCACAGGCAAAAATAAGTCCGAAAGAAGCGCCGTTTTGTCAAAACAGGATGATTTAACTCCTCAGGAAAGAGCAAAGATGGCATTTTACGTATATTCTGATTTTAAATCGCCTTTAAACCACTACTATCCTTCAGGCTGGATGGGCGACAGCAGAGATTTGATTTTTAACCAGCAGTACGGCAAAGACGTTTACGCCGGAAAACACTGCATACGTGTACAATATACTCCGAGAGGCAGCAATAAGTGGGCCGGAATATATTGGCAGCAGCCGGCAAATAACTGGGGCGATAAACCCGGCGGATACGATTTAAGCAAGGCGACTCATATTACTTTTTGGATGAAAGGCGAAAAAGGCGGGGAAGTAATATCCGAAGTCAAAGTCGGCGGGCTTAAAGAATGCGCTTTTCCGGATTCAACCGAAGCCGTAATAAAGAAAATAGCTCTTACGGACGAATGGAAGCTGTACTGGATAGATCTTGGAAAAAAGAATATGTCATATATAGCCGGCGGTTTTGCCTTTGTCGTAAACAAAGAGGATAATCCGGAAGGCTGCATTTTTTATATAGATGAAATAAGGTATGAGATGAGCAAATGAAAAAAATACTTTTTCTTTTAATCATGACGGTTTTTGTTTTTAGCGGATGCGAAAGAAATCCGGCCGGCGCGCTTATGTATAACGGCGTAAATAATTCCGACCCTTCAAGCTGGGCAAACCCGTTTATTATTTACCGTAACGGCGATATTATGACACGCGTGCTTCCTATGGACGATGCCATAGGAGCTTTTACAAACATTTGGGAAAAATACCGCCAAGACGGCAATGTGCTTGAAGCCAGATATACAGGCGTTTCTCACAGCGGATTTATGTCCTTCAAAATGAAATGGACAGGTCAGCCAAGCGAAAGATATGATACTGGCGCAACTGCCAATAATGTGGCTTTTTGGCTTACAACCTCTACAGGCACTTCAAAAGATTTAAGCGCCGCAGGCTATACAAAAATGTCTTTTTGGTATAAGTCTGAATTGGCAAGCGGCACGGAGGTTGTTATAAATGTTTTCGGACATGATTATCCTGCCAGGGATTTTGTTATAACCGGAAGTTCAGGATGGACACTTTGTCAACTTAATATTTCATCATATAGCAGTAATGCCGTTGAAAACTACATTATCGTTACAATGCAGCCGGTCAGCCCTGCCACATCTTGCAATGGCGGCACAATATATCTTGATGATATAAGATTGTCAAAATAAGAAAAATTACATCACTTTTATTCATAAACACTCCGGCGTTTAGCCTTCGGCAACTTGATATTTAACCCCCAAAAATGATATAAAAGTATATATATGTAACTATTATATGTCATACAGCGGAGTTAAATTTTAACATGGACAATAAAAAAACAACCGTTTTTCTTGCGATTCTTTTAGCGATACTTATTGCGCTTATGTTTTTAAGAGCGTACGGCATAGGGCCATGGGCATTGAAAGTTTCTCAAAACAATAACTTTAAACAAGCTGAAATTGAAAATATTGAAAATTCCGCTGCAGAAAAAGATACCGGAGGATTTGATGTTGCCGTAGACTCGGATCACACTGTTGACGTAGATGAAATCGTGCCGCAGGAAGAAGAACCCAAGCCTGAACCTGTTCCGGAAGAGCTGAAACCGGAGCCTGCGGCAGACAAACCAAAGCCGGAGCCGGCTCAAAAACCAAAAACTGCTCCGCAACAGAAAACCCCTAAAGCGGATTTGACAAAACCTGCATCTGAGATGCCAGCCAAGACACTGAAAAAAGAAAAAATAACAACTTTTACGAACAGATCCGGATTTAAGCCTTTTTTTGTTTATACTGACATAGGCGCGAAAGAAAATAATTATAAGCCTTATGCTTTTATGGGAGATGTTCAGGCATTAAATATTAATCAGGGATACAAAGTAAATCCGCGTTTTGGCAAAACATGCATTAAAGTGACTTACGATCCTTCACGCGGCAAAGTAGGATGGTCTGGCGTTTACTGGACGGAGCCGGCAAATAACTGGGGAGACCAAGGTCCGGGTTTTAATCTTACCGGAGCCGAAAGGCTTTCTTTCTGGGCCAGAGGCGAAAAAGGCGGCGAAACCATAAGTAATTTTTTAATGGGCGGAATTAGAGGCAAAAAGTATGAAGATTCGGATTCGAGGTCTATAGGGCCTATAGAACTTTCGCAAGAGTGGACTCAATATTATATTTCTCTTGTAGGCGCCGACCTGACAAATATTATCGGCGGATTTTGTTTTACTATCACAGAAGATAATAATCCAGACGGAGCAATTTTTTACTTAGACAATATTGTGTATGAATAAGACAATTACGAATTACGATCAACTGCAGTGAAAGGCGGAAGTTCAGAAGTTCGGCAGCTCAGCAGCTCGGCATCGGTAAAAAGAAATGTCATTCATAATTGCTGTTATGTCTTTGTCGTTCGACGTTAATTCGTAATTCGTCATTCGTAATTGTCTTTAAAATGGGGGAAAAAGAATGAAAAAATTAGTTTTTGTCTTGGCAGCTGTTTTGGCCTGTAGTTTTGCCATAACGGCATGTTCGTCCGATAAGAAAACCACCGATATCCCACGCATAACAATTGAAGTTATCGCTTCAACTAATGCTGTTGTCAATTCAGGTTCTGTGACTTTAGATGCTGTTGCGAGAGATGCCTCTAATGCTATTATTTCGCCGCAGCCAGAATTTGTATGGTCTCTTAATACTCAAACTTATGGAAGTCTTTCTTCAACTACAGGTTC
The DNA here is from genome assembly GCA_009778325.1 of Candidatus Endomicrobium neocapritermitis. Classification (GTDB taxonomy): domain Bacteria; phylum Elusimicrobiota; class Endomicrobiia; order Endomicrobiales; family Endomicrobiaceae; genus Endomicrobium_B; species Endomicrobium_B neocapritermitis. The sequence continues at coordinate 73,816 of WRJZ01000047.1, forward strand.
TACTGTAACCTTTAACGCTGCTGCAGCCGGAAACGGCTCGGTCATCGTAAAAGTAGAAGCCTTAGGCGTAAGCACAAATACAATGATAACGGTTGGAAGTTCTATACCTGCAGAGAATATAATTGTTTTTATTCGCGGCTATCCATGGGAAGGCGGTTTATTTGATTTCTACACTTGGGGCGGTCCGGCAGGAGCTTGGAATGCAACAACGCCTTGGCCTCAAATGCCGGGAGCTGTTGATGGTGTTACTAGAGGCGTTTTGGAAATTACATGGAATAATCAATGGGACGGTCCAACGCCTGTAAGAAGTCCGGCTTTAGATGCAACTATCTATAAAACGCTTGTTTTTTATGCGAAGGTTGCGTCAGGCACTGGGGATATTGTTGTCCGTTCGCTGGGAAATGATGCTGGGACGAGTACGCCTTTTGTGCAGAAAGGTTTTTCTCTTACTACTGTTTGGACAAAATGTGCAATTGAATTACCGGCAAGCAGAACTTCCATTGTAGGCATAATGTGTTTTGTTCTTGCTTCTGATCAATATCCGGTCGCAGGTAAAACTGCTCCGTCTCTTCCATTTACATTTTTGGTAGATAATGTTTATTTTACAAGTAAGACTGTTGCAGAGGTTATGTTAGAGCCGTAAGTTTTAATTGTTTATAGAAAAAGCGGGCGGATTTTATCGCCCGCTTTTTTTTTAACCATTGGCGTAAAATTGGTGAAGTACATTGGATAAAATAAATGTCACGGTAACGTTGAACTGACAGTGATAAAAAGGAAAAAATAGATGAATAAAATTTTAAAAAGAATTCTGAAAATCACAGGCATTATTATTTGTGTATTGGTATTGGCATTTGGCGTGGTAGCTCTGAAAATGAAATATGAATTTTCAGGATTTACTCCTTTGGAAACAGGCAGGGTCGTGGATGATATTTTTGCCGTGAAGGATGATTTTGCCAATATGTTTATTATACAAGACAATGCTCAATACATTGTTATTGACAGCGCCATAAACCCGAAGATAGTGGCGGAACAGATGAAAAAGCTGGGGATTAACCCTGACGATGTCGCCGCAGTATTTCTGACACATACCGACAGCGACCATGTCGGCGCATTGGGTTTGTTCGACAAAGCTAAACTTTATATGTCCAAAGAAGAAGAGCAGATGACAGACGGCAGAAAATCAAAAATTTTATGGTTCGGCACTTCTATTCCCCGCAGAGACTACATACTATTGGAAGATCGTGAGATAGTCCAAATAGGAAATTTGAAGATTGAGGGTATTCTCGTTCCCGGGCATACCAGCGGAATGACGGCTTATTTAATCAATGACAAGTATCTGTTCACCGGCGACATTCTAAGCCTTAAAGACGGCAAAATAGCGCCTATTCCGGCGATTTTCAATATGGACACCGCTCAGGCAGTAAAATCCATGGATATTATCCGCCGCATACCTGCCGCTGAATACATATTCACGTCGCATTGGGGATATACGGACGATTACAAAACGGCAATTACGAATTACGAATGACGAATTACGAATAAACTGCAAACGACTTTTTTGTCTTTGATTCGTAATTCGTCATTCGTAATTCGTAATTGCCGTTTTGACGTTGACCTAAAACGGGATATTCGGTATAATAAATATATGGCAAGAATAGCAAGAAAGAATTTGGACGGGAAATATTTTCATATAATGGTGCAGGGTACCGTGAAAGAAAATATATTCCACGGAGACGATACAAAAGGATATTATTTAAGCCGTATGCAAAATACGGCGGAAAAAAAGCCTGTTGTTATTTTAGGCTTTTGCATGATGAACAATCACGCGCATTTGCTGTTATCCGCAGAAAACATATCCGTTATTGCGCAATACATGAAATTAGTTAATACCGGGTATGCAAAGCATTATAACTCCGTAAATCAAAGATCAGGCAGTGTTTTCAGAGACAGGTTTAAAAGCGAAATTATTCAAGATGAAAAATATCTTACAAACTGCCTTGCTTATATTCATAACAATCCCGTCAAAGCAAAAATAGTTGAAAGCGCGCAAGATTACGGTTATTCAAGCTATATGAATTATCTTACGGAAAGCGGCATTGTTAATTTTCAGGAAGCGAAAAAACTTTATGACATAAGCCCTGAAAATATTACGGCAATCATGAAAGAAAAAAGCCATGGCGCTTGGCTTGAACACGATGATAAAATTTATGAAAAATATGAAGCTGTCCTGGAAGAGCTGCTTAAACGGTATGATGTATCGTCAAACAAGCCGGATTGCGATATTCTCGCAAAAATAGCCGCGGAGTTAAATGACAGAACGGGATTGAGCTTTAGAAAAATAGCAAACATTCTTGGCGTTGCAAGAGAAAATTTGAGAAGAGCAATGAGCCGCCTGGACGGAGGAGTTATTCCGGAATAAAATATAGAAAAAAGAGCCAATTTGTCAGTCCCCTTTCCAGCCACAATCAAGCCCCCTCTTTACAGCTGTTACATTTTATCATATAATTTTAATTCAATTCTGCGGAAGATTTGTATTTTTTTATAATACTGTTGCAAAAAACAACCTGAGGGGCTATAAAATACAGTATGAGATTAAAATTCACAATTATTTCACAAATATTTTTATTTTCTTTTATCGCTTCGAATGTATCGGCCGGCGATATCGTAAACAAAAAATACCGCGAACAATTCCTTACCGAAGACGCGCAAAAATCTTATTACAGAAATCAGGTTAACGCCGCTAAATTTTTCGACAGGCAGACGTCAGGCGTCAACGGCCTTGTAGAAAGTTTCAGGGGGAGTTCAATATATTCCTATGATATGTTTACGCGCGCGTTTATTTACGGCAAAAACGGAGCTTTAGATGGTCATTCTTTCACTTACGACGGAGCTGTTGCCGCTTTGGCTTATCTTGTATGTGTCCAGCCCAAAAAAGCCGCTGATATTCTTAAAGTTTACCAAAAAGAATTTTACTGCATAAAAAACGATAAGTACGGTCTGTTCAACAGTTACAGGGGAGATAAGGAAGGAACAAAATGGGGGCTTGTCATTGGCGTTGACGGCGACAGGATGCACGTAGGCCCGACGGTGTGGATTGCCATTGCCGCTCTTCAATACACGGCGATAACCGGCAAGCTTGATTTTCTTCCTTTGGTAATTGATATATGCAAGTGGACTGAAAATGTAGAACATTATAAATTTCCGAACGGACAGCGCGGCGCCGTTTCAATGGGTTACGGATGGGGTCCGGATTGGTCAAAAGTTTATTCTACGGAAAATATCATCAGCCACTATGCTCTTTTGAAAATGATGAAGGAAATAGAAGCGCTTAAAAATGATGAAATAAAAGAAATTTTCGCCAAAAAAAAATATACTTTACAGGATATAAATAAAGAAATATTCGCCATTGAAAGATGGATGATGGAAGTTGTCTATGATAAAAACAAAAAAACTTTTAATATGGGCATGAATGAAAAAGGGGTTGATGCGGTCGACGCTTTGGATACTGTTTCATGGGCGATTCCTGCGCTTACTCCGCAGCGGCTTGCCGAAATGGGAGTTGATCCGTATCATTTGATGCTGTTTGCCGATAAAGAATTTATGGTTGAAGATAAAATGGGGACTGACGGAATAGTAATAAAAGGCTATGATTTTACGAATTATAAAGGAAGGCAGAAAAACTATAAAATGGTTTGGTTTGAAGGGACGGGTTTTCATATTGCGGCAATGCAGGTTATGTCGAGATACGCGGAAAGCAAAGGCGATAAAAAGAAGGCGGATTACTTTAAGCAAAAGGCAAAGTTTTTCATGAACGAAATGGCAAAAGCTTCCGCGGCGGGCGAGCTTATTGACGGATCGCTGCCGTATACTACTAAAAAACCCGGCGATAAACAAACATTTACGACTTTCCGACTTGAGTGGGAAATACCGAGAGGCAGAAAAGGCCAGTGGGTTTCGTCCGCCGCTTCAACGGGATGGCATATAATAGCGCTTTCCGCTTTTGATCCGCTTGGTTTTGATAAAAAAAATGTTGCCTACAAGTTGTTTAAGTAAGGCAATTACGAATTACGAATGACGAATTACGAATCAAAGACCAAATACCCCGTTTTCCAAAAGGGGAATTTTAACGTCATTTGTCTTTGCCGTTTGCCGTTGATTCGTAATTCGTCATTCGTAATTCGTAATTGCCTTTATGTCTTGATTAATGGGTTCAAATAATGCTAAACTTCATATCATTGATGAAAACTTTGGCAAACTTACATATTGAGTAACGGCCTTAAACCGCCAAGTTTTATTTTTTTTGACAATTCATTGAACACCTCCTTGGGTCAATACCTCCGTCCCAATGACCCGCAATTCTAAAAAAAACCATTGTAATTTCCTGTAATTTCAGCTATTTTATTAATTTGTGAAAATGAAAATAATGTGCTGTTTTAGTTTACATATTTTTCACAACTAATAATTGATTTTATCCTGTGCATTTGATAATTTAATAAGTAGACAAATAAAGGTCGAAAAAGCAATAAGGTCGAAAATGCATCAAGACCGAAAAAGCAGTGAAAACGTTATTTTTTTAGAATTGTGAAATGCAGTTAAAATGGTACGTACGTACCAGAAAATACAAGGAGGAAGTAAACATGCGTAAAATTTTAGGTTTTTTAGTAGCGGCAGCAGTAGTAGCAACAGTAGCAGGAAGCGCGATGGCACAAACTGCTATCACTCTTACCAGCACGAACCCGGCAGCTGGCTTGGGACAGAAAGCCTCGTTTCAGGCTGAAGTAACCTTTACACTCGGAGGAAGCTTTGGTTTTGTTTTGAAAAGAGCGGCTGACAATGCTTTGCCTGCTTCTTCAGACACAGGAGCGGTAAAAGTTGACTGGTTTCAAACATCAGCGCCTACCACGCTTATTACTGGTGTAGCTCCGGGAGCGGCAGGTTTCATAAACTCACAAGTTTATGCGGAAGTAACTAATGAACTTTCGCCGGGAACAGCTGTTCAGTTTTATACTGAAAACACTAGTGCGGCAGCAGGCGAATATAGCTATGGTGTAGGTTTTAGCACTACGGATATTAATCCTTTGGTTGAATCTGCCGGCGGCGTAGGTACGGCAAATAACGGTCTTCCGCTTGCTTATGTGTTTGTAAGCAGCGAAACTGTTTTTGATGTTAATGTATCTACACACTTAACTGCAGCCGGATCAGTATTGTCAAATATTGCCGGTGTGCATATTATGGACAATATGGGAGACAATCAGTCACTCTATGCGTGGTTCGTAAAAGATAAGGCAAGAGAAGGTGCTGATGGATATAGCAAAATATATGCAACTATAGCATTGAACACTGCTACCGGCGTTATGGGGAACGGAAACAGAGTTTTGGCGAGGCCTGCTGTACAGGCTACTCCCGGAACTCCTTCCGGAGAATATTGGTATGTGGCTGCTGATAAAGCGTTTATGTTTTTCTCAACTAGCTTTGCTCAAGCAGTCGGCGGTTTCAAGTACGGAACAAATACTTTAACGCTTGAAATGACGGTTGATGCAAATTATTAATATTTAAAGGATTTTCGTCTCTGGGGCGGAAAGTTTTCCGCCCCGAGAGGCGGCTCATATGAAATATGAAAAAAACACCTAATTATATACAAAGCCGTTTGGAAGTTTTCCGCGGCGCTGCAGTTAAAATAATTTTCAGCGTTTTTATATGCTGTTTTTTTTATGCTAATCTTTTTTCAGCTGAAAACAGCCTTACTATCATCCCTATACGCGCGGAAATAACTATTGAAGCGGGCGGATATTATGAGAATGAATACAGCGTGACGAATAATTATGACGGAACTGTTGACGTAAGGGTTTCCGTTGCTAAAAAAGAGTCTTACGTTGGAAACAAAGATATAAGTCTTGATTCCTGGCTTTTTGTCGACACAACGACATTTACTTTGCAAAAGGGAGAAACAAAAAGCGTGCCTTACAGAATTCAGACAAGCACGCACATGACAGGCAATATTTCAGGGCAGGTTTCTTTTACCACAAAACCGCCGGACAATGAAATGATGCAGGCCAGAACTACGCTGCCTATTTATGTGAATATACGCGGCACGGAAAAAATTGACTTCCGCATTTTAAGCGTAAAAGTAGAATTCAACGAATATATTGGAAAGATTATCGGAGCTCTTACGGTACAAAATAAAGGGAACGTCCATATAATGCCAAGGGGTTCTTTTTTCATAAGCAAGGGAAAAAATAAAATATATTCTGGACCTGTAAGAGAAGGACTTGTTATTTTCAGCGGCACGACACGGGGCGACTTTGAATTTCAAATACCTAAAGGCATAACATTTGCCCCTGGAAATTATAAAATGCATATAACGATCGGCGCAAAAGGCAAGGAAGTAAAAAAAACAGTTAAAGTAACAGTTGATAAAGACGGAAAAATGATAGTAAAAAAATAAAGCAGGTGCGATTGTTTGAAAGCATTTTTGTTTTTTTGAATATGAAATCTGCTAAAAGTATGCTGTTTAAGGTTTTAAAAGACGGGAGAATTGTAATAATGCGGTTTATATAAATTGATATAAAATTTAAAATTGAAAATAATAAAGGAGAGAGAATGACAAAAACGCATAAGATTTCAAAATATGCAGCTTTGTTTATTCTCTTCTTTTTTTTAATAGTCTGTAATTTCGTTTAATGTCGGAGTTTTATAACGTCACATTGGAGGTTTTACGTAAGATGGGCTCCCGGAGCCAATCTTAGCGGAGTTAAATCGTATATAAACTGGAATCCTGCTGAAGGTCAAGATTATGATCAGCCGGTGAATTTACCGACTACAAATGCGATAGGCAGTCGGTAAAAAGTATGATTCCTTTAAACTCTGCGGGATTTGCTTCTCTCACGCGGCCGGTGTTGCTTACAGCTACAAAGGCTTTATTTGTTATGAAGAATAACAATATTCCTGTTGAAGCTGGTCATGTTGTTTGGAAAAGAACGATTTTTTGGATGCTTCTTTAATAAGTGTGAACGCGGAATTAAAAACAGGTTTCTCTAAAAACTCTGGTCGTGTCACCCTTTAGAGAACACTGTATTTGAGGTTTTTTAGAGAAACCTATAATAGAAAGATTTATATTTATTTTTCTGCTGATTTTTAAAATGTAAGAAAGGGATATGCGTATAAAAGCAATGCAATAACTATAGAGTTATTTTATGAGTAAAAAACTTATACTTTCCATCTTAATAGTATTTATATTCCTGGGAATATCCGTATCTAAAGCCCATGCGGAGGTTTTAGATTCCGTTAATCCTGTTAGACGGTTCAGCGTCGAAATATCTTTTATTGCGCCGTCAAGCACGACCGTTTCAATATTTCACATACCTATCGAAAGAGTTTCGGTAAATATGCGTCTTCTTGTCGCTACGGGAACCGTTTCTCTGTCCGGAGATTCCACTGAGCTCGGGTCGCTTTTAATAGAGTACTATACGGATAATAATATCAACCTTTCAACCGGAAGCATAACAAGCGCTGCTTTGGCAAAAGCCGCAAATAAATCCGTAAATAATGTATTAACTCCAAAAGCCGGCGCGGCGGATTACAGTTTTGTTACCGAACCGGTGCTTGTAGACGCTAATGCCGAATATATTTATTACAGGATAAAAGCTGCCGCAAAGGACGGCACCGTAGGAATATATCCTGCTGACGATTTATATATTGAAGCAAATTTAAAACAGATAAAATCTCAGAATATTGACAACTCCGGAGGAAGCTTGTCTCTGCACAGCGGAGATCACACAAGAGGAAATACTACAATAAATTTTGCCCCCGGATCTTTATTGTCTGACTCAACTTTCAGAATAAAAGAGTTGTATACCAGCGAAACTTTGCCGTATTTGGGCAATTTGCGTCCGGTAATAACATATGAATTTACTCCGGCAGACATTATTGTTAACACTCAGTCGCTGATGCCTTCAATAACTATGTATTATGGCGATATGCTTACGAATGCTAATAATATTGAAGTCAGATGGTTTAACGGCACAAGCTGGGAAAGAGTTAATTTTACGAATGATACGGATATGCGCACGGTAACGGTAAACCTTGCCCTTACAGGTACAAAATTAGGATATTACGCGTTATTTGAGAAAGTTGTGCTGAGGGATAATGATTACAGACCCGAGTACAGAGTACTTAAGTTCGGCGATAAGACTGTGTTCAGAAATCTGCAGGCGGGCGATGTTGTAACGATATTTGATATCAACGGCCGGCGGATAAGAAGGCTGATAGAACCGCCGTTTGAGTGGGACGGCAGAAAAGATAACGGCAGTTATGCCGAGTCCGGTTCATATATCTATCAGATAAAAGTTGACGGTA
>WRJZ01000048.1 GCA_009778325.1 Candidatus Endomicrobium neocapritermitis
AAATAGAAACCCCGCCGGTAAGAATAATTTTACCGGCGGGTTTTTTTATCTCAATTTTGTGGTCAACGACCCATCATCACTTTGGCCAATTTTTTGTCAGTTCAATGTCTCCACGACATAAGTTTTGCCGTCGCTCGCAGTTATCCGGAATTTCCGGATAACTGAATCTTCCGGTAATTCAAAATCATGGAAAATATTCTGCAAATGCTCATTGATGGCTCTGACATCAACTCAAGCAAAAGTTCAAAAATTTCAAGAAAACGCAATAATGCAAAATTTTAGATTTAGATAGTATGATTTGATTTAAAGTTTTATATAGGCAGGTTAATACTTTTTATATAATTTATTGGGATTTTGTTGTTTTGTAAGTTCAATTTTTATGGTCAACATCCCCGTCCCGCCGACCAAGTATTTACCGTCTGCCGCAGTTATTAGGAATTTCCTAATAACTGAAATTTCATTTTTGTTAGGGTTGCCCCCCGAGTTTGAACTTGGTAAAATACGAGATAAAACGCATTATATATTTATTATGTTAGGGTTGCCCCCCGAGTTTGAACTTGGTAAAATATCAGATAGAATATCAATTCAACGTATAATGTTAGGGTTGCCCCCCGAGTTTGAACTTGGTAAAATTTACTCACAAGCAACGCGCAGCGAAAAAACGTTAGGGTTGCCCCCCGAGTTTGAACTTGGTAAAATCGATAATCAAAAATGACTTTATAGACGGTAGTTAGGGTTGCCCCCCGAGTTTGAACTTGGTAAAATTTCCCCATTTTAATCCACCACGAACTTTTCGTTAGGGTTGCCCCCCGAGTTTGAACTTGGTAAAATTTCCCATCGGAAATAGCGACGGATGACGCGGTTAGGGTTGCCCCCCGAGTTTGAACTTGGTAAAATTCCTTTTTTGATTAGGAGGAAATTGTGCCAGTTAGGGTTGCCCCCCGAGTTTGAACTTGGTAAAATTGTTTTTATCTTACGGAAACCGAAACTCGTGTTAGGGTTGCCCCCCGAGTTTGAACTTGGTAAAATACGCACGAGCGCGGTTGTATGCTTCTGAATGTTAGGGTTGCCCCCCGAGTTTGAACTTGGTAAAATTATCTGCCCAAAGTGTCTGACCCGTACACAGTTAGGGTTGCCCCCCGAGTTTGAACTTGGTAAAATCGCTTATCATTATTGTCGTCTCCCATCCATGTTAGGGTTGCCCCCCGAGTTTGAACTTGGTAAAATTTTTAGTGGAGCAATGCCACCGCTGCGGATGTTAGGGTTGCCCCCCGAGTTTGAACTTGGTAAAATCAAGGATTAAATGCATCGTCGGCAAAAGAGGTTAGGGTTGCCCCCCGAGTTTGAACTTGGTAAAATATAGGCTTTGTCTCCTTGCTTGTGAATAGGGTTAGGGTTGCCCCCCGAGTTTGAACTTGGTAAAATATCAACTGATGTTTTACGTCAGAGATATTAAAAATTTTTTAGAAAAAAATCTAAATTATGGGCAAAATTTTGAGGTTTTTTTAAGAAATTTTTTAAAAACAGAGTGGGCAACTCTAACAAGAATTTTTTCGTAAGATGCCGGTTAAACCGGTTCCCATTTGTAAGTTTACAGAAGTGTGTCAAAAAAATCAGGTTGTTTCGGCTGAACTTTTAATCTGCCGTAGAAGTGTTTTGTCATTTTAAACATCCTATCTGTAAAAAACAAAAAGCAGACGTGCCCGTTGTCCGGCACCATCTGCTTTATTTGTTTTTCAATAAAATCACACCTTTCTTTACTAAAAGCATAATAGCTGTATATAGATTTTTGCAACATAATAAAACCTGCGTTTTTTAGCTTTTGTCTAAAGTTATTAGCTATCCGCATTTGCGTTTTTGTTTTTACGGGTAAATCAAAAGCAATTAAAATCCACATTGTTTTATATGGTGAAATCATTTTAAGATTTTAGGAAAATTTATTTTATCTGTTTCTTGAGATAAAAAAGAAACATAGCTTTGGACATACTTTAAAATTCCCGCGCCAAAACTATAGGCATCGTCTTCAAAGTATAAGTTGCTTTCTACAAGTGACGCGAGTTCTTTTTTTGCTATAGGTGATAATTCTTTTTCCTTTCTGAAAAATTCTTCTTTTTCTTTTACTATTAAATCTACAGCTGGACGAAACGGTTCTATCAAATCGTCAATCAAGCAAAATGGATTATGATTTTCGCTGTGAAAGACACTGATAGCAGGGTTTAATCCGGATGACACAACAGCTCTTGCAACGCTGCTTCGCGCTATCGCATAGCCGTAATTTAAAGCCGCATTTATAATATCTTCGCCTTTTGCATTTCTGTAAAAACACGAAAATAAATTTTCAAAATAAACCTTTGCTCCAACACCCTCTTTAAAAGAAGCATCGCCTGAGCGCACTTGCTTTGCCATATCAAAAATAATATTCGCCGCATTGCCAGCAGTGAATTTTTTTAAAACTTCCGCCTGATTATTTAACTTATTTGTAATTATTTGCTGCCAAGCTTGTTTTATTTTTGGTTTTGGAGTGTTTATTTGCAATTGCAATCTTTGCCCGTAAATGTTTGTAGTCCAAGCGGACAACAACATTCCGGAAGGCATATAAGTTTTGTCACAGAAAATAACCGGCACTTTATGTTCTAAACATTTTTGTATGCAAGTGTTGGTAATTGTAATATTGTTTCCATAAAGTATAATTGTGTTAATATCTTCAAATAAGCAATGTAGTTTTTCTTGGTTTTCCTGCACTACGGAAAAGTTATTATTTTTGACACATAAATAATAATTGTCTCCGCTAATGTCTAAAACTCTCCACATTTTAACTTTCCTTATCTTTAAGTATAGGGGAACGGTATTTTATAAGGCCAGCCGAACTTAAAATAACTTTTCGCGGATTGTATTTTTGCATTGAACCTATAGTAAAAGAATCATCAGGACTATTTCTACTCTTTAGAACATTGCTAAACCATATTTGTATATTATTATTTGCTATTTCCGTAAAGGTTGTTACCTTTACAAAAATTCTATCCATAGGCATAGAAGTAACATTATTGCTCAAAGACTTTTTATCATTATTAAAATCTGCCTCTAATACATCTCCGCCATAAATCCTTTCAAACAAAGCAAAGCCTTGATTTTTATAGTTTGGAGTTACATTTCGCTGAGCGTCAATTTTTCTTATGATTTCTCCGCAGAGTTTTTGCTTGTTATCATAATATAAATCTACGCATAAACTTTCACCTGTATCATAGCCATAGCCGGTTTTTGTGTCTGTAGGCTGCTGAACAGCAAAAAATTTACTTGGTTCTTTTTTAGAAAGCTGTACATAAGTATTACTTGGCAACAAAGAAATTGCTTTTTGACATATGCTGACATCATTAGTGATTTTCTCTTTTTTGCCTTCAGTTTTTGCCCTTTGATTTTCTTCTTTGAGCAGTTCTTCAGCGCGTTTTAAATTGTTTTGTATCAAATCAAATAATTTTTTGTTATTTGAAACTGCATTTTTTATTGCCGCGTTTTTTAGCTCATCTTCTCTTCCTTCAAACTTCAAAAGAGCTGTTTCTAAAATTTCTTTCGGGGTTTTCTTTTTATCCGTCAACTTTAGCCCGCTTAAATTTTTGTATGTTGTTAAGGTATAGCCTTTATTTGAACCGTAAATTTTATACATCGTATCTTTAGTAAGCTGTCCATTATCATTATGGTCATGTTTAATACTGACATAAGCGTCAGTTAATGCTTGCTTAATAGAAGTTTCAAAACTTTGCAAATCCGCTTCAAGTTCATTTCTGTTCTTATTATTCGGTGGAACTAAAATTTTTGAAAGCCAATTTTTTTCTTTATAGTTTATTTTATAGCTTTGAGCACTAATTCGATTCAGCATATTGCCGTAATTCCTAGAAGCATAAGCAATAACCACAGCATCTAATGCATGATGTCTATTATCAACTCTTATTTTTTTACTTTTATTAACGTCATTATTAAAATCTTCTATTTCTTTATCATCAAGCAATCGCTTTGCAAAAGGAATTAATACTCCTGACAATCCCCATGCTAGGCGCAGCTGCGCAGTAAGAGATCCTTTTACGCATATGATATTCGGCTTTTCAAACAAACACGAAAGATATTTGTGGGCAACTTTTGAAATATAAGAATTATCTGTTTCAAAACGCTTTTTAATCGGCTTGTTTTCTATAAATTTTTCAAAAGCTCCCTGATTAAAACGCCAAGCTTTTTTAGGAATATGTTTTTTGGCATTTGAAAGCATTTCATTGTAATCATATTTATGCTGCTTTCCATCAAGACTCATTGTGGGAGATGAGCCAAAAGCATCAAAAGGAGAACGTGTTGCTTTATTTTGATTACAGCCTACATGAGAAATTACAAGATTATTTCTTGTATTATCTTCGCTTTCAGAAATAGGGAATAAGTGCTCTATATCCACTCTATTTTCTATGATATCATCTGAATTAATTGGTTTTAAACAAAATGGACAAATTACTTTTTGTTCTTCCCATAACTCAAATTTTAAAACATAATTTTTTGGATTTTCTTGTCTACTCGCTATGTATTGTTGGCGTGGTTTTATATATGTTTCATATATATCATTCCTATATTTTTCATTCTCGTTTTGTTCTCTGCTTAATTGCGCCCTGGCTTCAATGGATTTCTTTAATTCTCTTGCGGTTTCCAGCCCTATTTCGCATGGCTTCTTGCCAAAAATTTCTATAATTTCATTTACCAATTTACGAAGTTCGTTTAATGTTTGATGTACTACAGGGTTTGCAATTCGCCCGTGGTCTAATTCATCTTTATTTGTATGCGGTTTTTTGTAATTCCTACCCTCAAATTGTCTTGAAAAGCCTTTTGCAATTACAGCTTGCGTGCTTTCAGGAATTATCACACCGTAATAAGGCAATTTGTCTTTAACTGACTGTTTATCTTTGGTTAATTTGCCTTCTTTTAGCGCTTCTTCTATACTTTCTGTGTAAGATAAACCATTTTTAATTTTTTCTAAAACTATTTTCATCGCCGTCTTGCCAAGCGGAGCATATGAAGAAGATAATACTATCTTATTAAACGCTTCATTTATTTCTTCGTCTTTCAATTTATATTCTTTTAAAAGCTTATCTGTTAAAGTTTTTTCATCAGGGCACGAATTCCAATCATATAAAAATTGGTCTTGCTGCTGTTCTGATAATCTTGCCCAAAAAGGCATTTCTTCCAGTTTGCGTAATTTATAACCTTTTATTTTTTGAGTTTTTTTATCTCTACCCTGTAAAACTATATCTTCGTTATAAACATTCTTTAATAAAAGATGTTTATTTGTTTGATCTTGCGTCAAATCTTTACCTGTTAATAAATAATCAACTAACTTTTGCTTCTGCTCCTGCGTGAATGTTTTTTCTTCAAAGTTCACAATATCGCCGGTACTGTAATCAACTACATGTTCAGAATATTTTGCATTATTTAAAGCTTCCCAAAGCCTGCGTTCTTCGTTTAACTTATGAGAACGCGGCAAACGTTTTTCATCTTTGAAATATGGACAATAACCACTTTCTGGAATTAATTTTTCAGTTTCATAGTTTATTGCTTTTATAAGTTTTTCAATATAGTCTTTTGTTAATTCTTTATAAAATTCAGACTGCTTATCTAATATGAGCTGAGCTTCCTTGATAGCAAAATCTCTTGCGGGTGAAAATTTATGATTATTTGTTGTGTTAGTAACTTTATCTCTGTCATGTTTTTCTTTGCTTGCAAAAAATTCTTTATACAGATATTCGCCGTAAGTTCTGTAATTTTCTTTTTGCATTAATCGTTGAACATCTCCGGCTATTTTTTTATTTTCAGTGTTTTCTTTTTGCGTATTTTCGTCATCTTCCTCAAAAGTTCTTATTGCAGAAGATCCTCTATGATTTGAAATGTGATACAAAGTGTATCCTATTTCTTGTAATTCTAACTTTTTATCAAGCGCTTTTACTCTGAGTTCATATACATCTTTTTGCAGAACTTCTTTTAAAAACCTTTTAGATGAAGTTTCTTGTTCGGATGAATTTTCCTTTTTAACTAAATCAGGAGGAACAGATAACGCCAATTTTTCTTGAGCTAAAAGTTTCCATAAATATCTCATTCTTTCTCTGTTGTGCCTATGGTTATTTCTTTGCCCTCTTTTCTCTCTTCTTCCAGCAGCGCCGTCAGATGCTTTGAAAACTCTTACCCCAGACATTACTATCTCTTTTGGCAATAAAACTTTCTCTGAATTTTCCTCCATAGAAACTATTGCAAACCCTATAGAACCAACACCTAAATCCAGACCAATCCTATAATCTTTTCCGTCAAGTTTTTGTTTTAATTTAGTTGCTTGTTGTTCATAAATTTGATTCATATTTTTTCCTCATTATTGCTATTCAAAAAACAGCCCCTGAACTTTTATATTCAGGGGCTTTGTTTTATTTTTATTTCTTTTCTTCCTTTATGTTAAGTTCTTTACTTATCAATTCTTTTAATTTTTTCTCCGGCAGTTGTAGCTTATAATCTGCAATGCCTATTGGTTTATTGACGTCTCTTAACGCAACTTCTACTTTAACATTCGTTTTATCCGCGCAAAGTATAATGCCAATGGAAGGGTTTTCTCCTTGCATTTTGACTTTGTCATCAAGTAGACCCAGATAAAAATTCATCTTTCCGACATATTCAGGTCTGAATTTGCCTATTTTTAGGTCAATTGCAACCAAACATTTTAAAACTCTGTTGAAAAACAGCAAATCAACAAAAAAGTCTTCGTTATCAAGCGTAAGCCTATATTGATTCCCTATAAAAGAAAATCCTTTACCCAATTCAAGTATAAATAATTTTATCTTGTCTATTATGCGACGTTCAAGCTCAAGCTCTTTTACAGACTTACTTATTCCCAGAAAGCCAAGATTATATGAACTTTTTAATATTTCATCCGCTTGCTCTTGCAGATGTTCCGGTAAAGTTTTTTTAAAATTATTAAGTTTCGGCTTTTTGGTATTTTTATAAGCATTTGCTTTTATAAAATTTAATAAAACGTCTCTTGTCAAATCCATTTCAAGCGCAGACTCAATATAAAATTTAGCTTCAGGAATATTTTTTATCTTATCCATTATTATAAGATTATGCTTCCAAGGCAAAACTGCGACGCGTTGTCGCAGTTTTATATCGGCATTGGAATAAAACTCATAAAATCTTTTCATATCCCATAAATTTCTCGGCGAAAATCCTTTTATGTCAGGAAATTCGCTTTTTATATCGATTGATAATCTTTCAACAACATTCCCGCCGTAGCCTTTTTCTATTTTTTCATTCGATAATTTTTGCCCTATATTCCAATATGCTTGTATCATAGTAGTATTGATACGCCTTGCAGCATTAACACGAGCGGATTTTATCTCTGTAATAATCTGCTTTAGAATATCGGTATAGTTATTTTTTAAAGATTTTTTCATTCTTATTTCTTTTCTTCCGTTGTTTGCTCTTCGCCTTCATCATCTTCTTTCACTACGCTTGCGATGGCGGCCACCTTGTCGCCGTCATCCAGTTTGACGAGTCGCACCCCTTGGGTGTTTCGGCTTATTACCGAAATTTTGTCAACGTTCATTCTTATTGTTATGCCGTTTTGGGTCATTATCATTATTTTATCTCTTATGGCTTTTTATTTAACTTCTTTGTGCGGATGCTTCCGTTTGGCATTTCGTAAATTATTCTGCCGTTTCTATAAAATACATTCGGCAAACCCATTTTGCGGTTTTCTTCTTGAGCCTTAGCAACGCCTCTGTTATACAACCTTGTCATTTCATCTATTATCTTATTTGCTTTTGAAGTCATTTTCTGCCATCCTTAAAAATTTATTATACTCGGCATCAATTAAAATCTCAATTTGCTGTTCTGAAGACTTTGCAACAATAATACTTTGCGCCATATTGTAATACAAAGCCCATATATCCGCTAAATGTTTGTATATACTCCAAAAGTTTTTGATACTCCTATAGAATCTCCTTCTTACATCTTCATCCGGTATGAAGTGTCCGCCTTTTTTTACTCTGTTTTTTATTCTTTCTATACAAATTTCAGGAGAATCGGCAAAAGTATAGAAAATATAGATTTTATATCCTGACTTTTTAGCTTTTTTTATAATATCAACTAAAAATTTCCCCGACAATGTTGTTTCTAATATAATGTTCTCTTTTTTCAATAGTAATTCTTGCAAATTATAAAATAGTTGTTTACCGGCTGATATTTTTACGGCTGATATGTTTTCAGGGTTTATTTCTTTCGCTATTTCATCGGCGTTTAAGAATTTGGAATATTCATATTCGTCTAATATTTCCCGTGAAAAAGTAGTTTTTCCGACGCCGTTTGCGCCGCCGAGTATTAAAAATATTTTTTCTTTTTTCATTTATATTGCCGCCGCATTTCATAAAGCCCTCTGATATTTTATACCAGAGGGCTCTTCATTTTTATTTCTTTTCCTCAGTTGCTTCAGTTTCACCGCCGTCTTCTTTCACCACGCTTGCGATGGCGGCCACCTTATCGCCGTCGTCAAGTTTGACGAGGCGCACCCCTTGGGTGTTTCGGCTTATTACCGAAATTTTGTCAACGTTCATTCTTATTGTTATGCCGTTTTGGGTCATTATCATTATTTCTTCGCCGGCGTTGGCGCGTTTTATGCCTATCACTTTGCCGTTGCGGTCTGTTGTCTGCATATTTATTACGCCTTTGCCGCCGCGGTGCGTTAAGCGGTATTCGCTTATTTCGGTGCGTTTTCCGTAGCCGTTTTCGCTTACGGCAAGCACTATGTCTTCTTTGCACAAAACTTCCATTCCTATAACTTCGTCGTCTTTTGCTATTTCTATGCCTTTAACGCCCATGCCGGTTCTGCCGATGGCGCGGACTTCTTTTTCGTTGAAGTGTATTGCCTGGCCGTTTTTGGCTGCTATCAATACTTCCGGGCATTTACCGATTGCTTTAACTTCAGCCAAAATGTCGCCGTCGTCAAGTTTTATGGCAACTATGCCGCCTTTTCTGGGGTTGGAAAATTCTTCAAGTGCGATTTTTTTGATTGTGCCGTTTCTTGTGCACATCAATAAATATTCGTCTTTTATTTCTTTAAGGTTGAGCGTTCTTATCGGTATTGCCGCCGTGATTTTTTCTTCCGGCGCAAGCTGCAACAGGTTTACTATTGCTTTACCTTTTGACGCTCTGCCGGCTTCGGGTATTTCATAAACCCTGTTCCAGTACAGACGTCCGCGGCTTGTAAAGAATAACAGATAAGAATGCGAGCTGGTTATGAAAAGATTTTCAACAAAATCTTCTTCTTTTGTGGTCATGCCGGTAATTCCGCGGCCGCCTCTGTGCTGCGCTTTGTAAGTGTCGAGCGGTATGCGTTTGATATAGCCGGCGTGTGACATTGTTACCGCGACTTCTTCTTCCTGAATTAAATCTTCAATGTTAAAGTCCGCTTCCGCCGCCTGAATTTGCGTTCTTCTCTTATCGCCGTAATCTTTTTTGAGATCTTCGACTTCGCCTTTAATTATGGCCAATACTTTTTTAGGATCTGCCAAAATAGAGCGCAGTCTTTCGATTGTTTTTATGATTTCGAGATATTCTTTATCCAACTCTTCTCTTTCAAGTCCGGTTAACTGGTGCAGACGCATTTCCAAAATTGCTTCGGACTGGATTTTGGAAAGTTTGAACTTTGTCATCAGCTGTTCGCGCGCGTCGTCTTTATCTTTGGCGCCTCTGATAATTTTTACTACCGCGTCTATATTATCAACGGCAATTTTCAAACCTTCCAAAATGTGCGCTCTTGCTTCGGCTTTTTGCAGTTCAAACTTTGTGCGGCGCACAATGACGATTTTTCTGTGCTCGATGTGATGTTCAAGCACTTCTTTTATATTCATAACTTTCGGGCGGTTGTTTACAAGCGCAAGCATTATTACGCCGAAAGAAGACTGCAGCGCCGTATGTTTGTAGAGCTGGTTTAAAACAACCTGGGCGTTTGCGTCCCTTTTGATTTCTATAACTATTCTTATATCTTCGCGCGCGGATTCGTCGCGAAGGTCGGAAATGCCGTCAATTTTTTTATCTTTTACAAGGTCTGCTATGGATATTATCAGGTTGGCTTTATTTACCTGATAAGGAATTTCATTGACAATAATTGTTTCCCTGCCGTTTTTGGCTTCTTCAATTTCTACTTTTGCTCTCATTTTTATTGAGCCGCGGCCTCTTTCAAAATAATCTTTTATGCCGCCTTTGCCGAGTATTATGGCGCCGGTAGGAAAATCCGGGCCTTTTATGTATTTGCCGATTTCTGAAAGGGGAAGTTCCGGGTCGTCTATCAAAGCTGATACCGCGTCGCAAACTTCAGCCAGATTATGGGTGGGGACGTTTGTCGCCATGCCTACCGCGATACCCTGCGAGCCGTTAATCAAAAGGCCGGGAAGTTTTGCCGGAAGAATTACGGGTTCTTTTAACGAGCCGTCGTAATTTGGCATAAAATCAACTGTATTTTTATCTAAATCGGCAAGCATTTCATCGGAGATCGCGTCCATGCGGGCTTCGGTATAACGCATTGCCGCCGCAGAGTCGCCGTCTATGCTGCCGAAATTTCCCTGACCGTCAACCAGCGGATAGCGCAAAGACCACTCCTGCGCCATACGCACCATGGATTCATAAATCGCGCTGTCGCCGTGCGGATGATATTTACCCATAACGTCGCCGACTACCCTTGCGGATTTTTTATAAGCCGTACCGTGGCGCATACCCATTTCTTTCATGGTATAAAGTATACGCCTGTGGATAGGTTTTAAGCCGTCGCGCACATCAGGAAGCGCTCTTCCCACAATTACGCTCATCGCGTAATCGATGTAAGACGTTTTCATTTCGTCTTCAATATTGCGCGGCACAATATTTGCCGGAAGCTTCGCTTCAATTTCTTCCTGCGCTTCTTTCTTTTTGTTGTCTTTCTCTGCCATTTTCCTTTCCTTTATGCGGATTTATATAAGCCGCGGAGTTTCACTTTCAAATACTTATTGGGTTTCTCTAAAAACCCTTATTTTCTGCCGTCATTGCGGCCTCTGAGCCGCAATCTCGTCGTATTAAACGGATGGGACGCTCACATCTCGCGCCCGCCGCTGACTTGCGCTCCTTATTCGTCGCGCAGCAGCTGGCTCAGAGGCCGCAATGACAAAAAGGGGATTTTAGGGACACCCTATTTATAATCTTCCGGCGTAATCTCGAATACGGCGATTTCTTCTCCGTCGCGATCGCTGTAATGATATATAAAAGTCACGTTTTTCTTTCTAAAAGTTTCAAGGCCGGGGTTTGCTTTCACGTTGTTGAATATGGCAGGCCCCATTGCGCTTGCGAACTCATCAACATCTATTGCTTCATTTGAAGCGTTGATAAGCACATGATTAAACTGTACTTTATTTCCCGGCAAAACGATAATTTGTTCAAGTTTTGTCTCTTCGTCAATCATCATCGGCAGGTCCTTATTGGCTTCTTCAACTATCTGTATAAGTTTTGAATCCATACCGCTTTCGTTAACATTACCGCCGCACGCTGCCAGACCGAAAACCATAAACATCGTAAAAACTACTGCACAAATAAATTTTTTTGACATACTGTTTCCCCTTTTTTAACGGCAGTGAATAGTTAGTAATTAGTAGTGAGTAATAAGGTGCGCTTTGCGCACTCCACAACTACTCACTACTAACTATTCACTACTCACTGTCTTTTTATTTTGCATATCCTATAGAGTGAATAATCATAACTTCATAATTTTTCTTAAGCACAAGCCTGCCTTTAAGCGCGTCTTTGCCGTTTGCTTTGACTACGTTCGCAAAGCCTGCGGAAGCGCAGTATAATCCTGCATTTTGATAAAGCGTGCCGACATGCATTTGAGAAAATGAGTCGGTAGTGTCCGCGGCGTAAAGTAACGTAACGCCTGCAGGCGAATATTTACCTCTTTCGTCCGAGCTCATCTCCTGCTGCAATCTGTTATTTTTAGCGTCATACAGCCAAACGCCGTCTTCCAAAACCGCGTAAACTTCAATTCTTTGGCTGTTTCTCGCGGTAGGGGCGGTGCGCCTGCCGTCAGGACGGTTGATTCCCCATGTTGCCCATAACAGATTTGAAAGTTCCTGCGGCGAAAGCGGTTTCGCGCTTATGTTTCTTTCCGATTTTCTTAAATTAAGCGTTTCCATTAACGGTTTTCCGCCGGTTTTATCCGGCTCGGGCAAGCTTTTAAATTCCTGAGCCAAAGCAATACCTGAAAAAACAAAAGCAAAAGACAAACAAATAAAAAATTTTGACAATTTAATCATTTTTGACACTCCTTTAGTAGAAGCTCAGAAGCTCTGATGCGTGGATGCGTAGAGCAGCTATGGTCGTTTTGTCTTTGCCGTTACTATGCATCTATGCCTCCATGCGTCTACGCATCATATTCTTTTTATATATCTAAGTTCTTGACATCCAGCGCATGCGTATGGATGAACGCTCTTCTCGGTTCAACCTGGTCGCCCATAAGCGTTGTAAAAATTCTGTCTGTTTCTATGACGTCTTCCAGTTTTACCTGCAAAAGTTTTCTGTTGGATTTATCCATTGTCGTTTCCCAAAGCTGCTCGGGGTTCATTTCTCCCAAGCCTTTGTATCTTTGAATGGTCGCGCCTTTGTTGCCGAGCTCTCTGATTGTGCTTATAAGCTCTATAGTCGAATGAAGCTCATGAATATCTCCGGCCGCTTTTTTCTCGGCGTCCCAAAGCCTGTAAACGGGTTTTGTGTGCGTTTCGCCGTAATGTTCCAAATGCAAACCTTCGGCCGCAAGCTGGTCGGAAAGTTTGTCGATTCGCGGGAGCTCCCACAAATCTTTATATTCCGGAATAATATCTTCCGGATTGAAAGTGTCAAGTAAGTTTGCAAGTTCGCCGTTTTCGCTTGCGGCTTTTGCCGCGGCTTCTTTTTGTTTTGCAATGAGCATTTCTTTAAATTCTTTCCATTCTTTGTCGGAATAAATGTATTTCGCGACGCCGTCCTGCACAATTCTGTAAAGCGGCAGTTTCCCGTCTTCCCTTTTTGATTTTTCAGCTCTTAATTTAAGATACTCTTTCCACGAAACGCCTTTTTTGGTGATTTTTTTAATAAGCGTATCGAGCTCGCTGATATTGGTTACTATGCGGCGGAGATTTTTATCGTCAATTTCTTTAATGTCTTTGCCGTCTTTTACAAGAACCATCTGCAAACCGTCAAGCGCCTGGGAAAATAAAAATTTATCCAGCTCTTCTTCGCTTTCAAGATACATTTCTTTTTTATTTTTCTTGACTTTATAAAGCGGCGGCTGCGCAATATAGATGTATCCTTTATCTATCAATTGCGGCATGTGGCGGTAAAAAAACGTCAAAAGCAATGTTCTGATATGAGCGCCGTCAACGTCGGCGTCGGTCATAATTATTATTTTGTGGTAACGCGCTTTGTCTATGCTGAAATCCTGATCATCCTTGCCTATGCCCGCGCCGATTGCGGTGATAAGCGTTTTTATTTCATTGTTGGCAAGCATTTTTGTGAGCCTTGCTCTTTCAACGTTTAAAATTTTTCCTCTGAGCGGCAAAATTGCCTGAAAAGTTCTGTCCCTGCCCTGTTTTGCCGAGCCGCCCGCGGAATCTCCCTCGACTATAAACAGTTCTGTTTTTTCCGGATCTCTTTCGGAACAGTCCGCAAGTTTTCCCGGAAGAGCTGCGGAATCAAGAGCGCCTTTGCGGCGCGTCATTTCGCGGGCTTTTCTCGCGGCTTCCCTTGCTTCGGCGGCGTTTATGGCTTTTTCCAAAATCTGTTTTGCTATGCCCGGGTTTTCTTCAAGAAAAACCGTGAGCGCTTCGCCGACAATAGACTGCGTTATGCCTTCAACTTCGCCGTTTCCGAGTTTTGTTTTTGTCTGGCCTTCAAACTGCGGGTTAGGCACTTTTATGGATATAACAGCCGTCAAACCTTCGCGGACGTCTTCGCCGGAAAGTTTTAAATCTTTGGTTTTGGAGATTTCGTTTTTCTTTATGTAGTCGTTTATTGAACGCGTAAGCGCGGAACGGAAACCCGACAAATGCGTTCCGCCTTCGATGGTGTTGATGTTATTTACGAACGAAAAAATCTGGTCATTGTAAGAGTCGTTATACTGCATTGCCGTTTCGACTAAAATATTATCTTTTTCTTTGGAAAAATATATAGGCTCTTTATTTATGACGTTTTTGTTGGTATTTAAATATTGGACAAAAGTCCTTATGCCGCCGTCATAAGAAAATATATGCTCTTTATCTTCCCTTTCGTCGGCAATTCTTATGTGCGAGCCCGCGTTTAAGAAAGCAAGCTCTCTTAAGCGGTTGGTAAGCGTATCAAAAGAATAAACCGTAACGGTAAAAATTTCCGGGTCCGGATGAAAGTGTATTTTTGTGCCGCGCTGGTCGGTTTCTCCGCTTTTTTTAACCGGCCCCAGCGGTTTGCCTTGAGAATAACTTTGTTTATAAATTTTCCCGTCGCGGTAAACTTCGACTTCCAGCAAATCACTTAGCGCGTTTACGCACGATACGCCCACGCCGTGAAGACCGCCTGAAACTTTATAAGAATTTTTATCGAATTTTCCGCCCGCGTGAAGCTTTGTCAAAACTATTTCCAAAGCGTCAATGCCTTTAAATTTCGGGTCAGGATGCGGCCCGACCGGAATTCCGCGGCCGTCGTCAATAACGGTTATTGAATTGTCGGTATGAATAGTAACGTCTATATTTTTACAGTAACCCGCGAGAACTTCGTCTATAGAATTGTCCACGACTTCATAAACCAAATGATGAAGCCCGAGCGCGCCGGTAGAGCCGATATACATCGCCGGCCTTTTGCGGACAGCCTCAAGCCCTTCCAAAATTTGGATATTTTCGGCGCCGTAATTTCCGGAACCTTTTTTAGAATTTTCATTCTTAGAACTTTCGTTCTTCGTTTCTTCTGCCATCGATAATGCTCCTTATGGAATTATTTATATTGATTACTTTTAAACTTTACATATTTTGCAATTTTAAAATCGTATCTCTGAATTATTTTCGTTTATACACCCTTTTTCTTAATGATATTTCTTTTGCTAATTTCTCAATATTCCAACTTGGATTATTAACTTCAGATTCCCCGTAACACTTCTCAACCCAATCCTTGATAATTTTTACTAATTTGTGTTTGCTCATACAATTATCCTGTATTTCCCGTTCCCCAAAAACTGTAATAATTTTTTATTTCTTAAAAGCTGTAATTGTTGGCGAATCTTGTCTTTTATGTGATTATTATCCGGGTGAAGTTTTTTCAAGTCATTCTCAAACTTATACATATCTTTTAAATCAAATGCAGTCTTTTTGATTTTATTAACGCAATTTAAGATATCTAAAACCCATCCTCGATTTTTAATTTTTTCCGTTTTCAAAAAAGAAGTGCTTTTAATTTTCTTATCAATTTTACTATCAACAATCTTTTGTGAATCTTTTATGATAAAAATTTTACCATTCTCCGGAATTTGCGACAGAATAATATTGCTCCCAGTCCAACCGGCACGGCGAGCAGTTAAAGCAAGCTGTTTTCTTCTTTCAATAATATGTTCTGTAAAATAATATTTTGGTACAAAAATTAAATTACATATTTTCTTGTCCTGATATGTTAAAAAGAACAAATTTGGATTATTATCTGATTTCAACCGTTTTATTTTAGTGAAATATTCGCCATCTGCTATCTTCTTTGGATTAGCAGTTGAACTTTTTTTGCTTTTTAATTCAAATTCTTCTTTACATTTGTCACAATAAAAATCTGCCAGTTCATGATTATTTTCGAACTTTTGCAGAGCAATCTTACAACTTGGGCAATAGGCATTTTGTAAAAGCCACGCTTCAGATAAAATCCTAATTTTTTGAGAATTACTTTTATAGTTATTTAAATCAATCTTTGGAAAATCTAAAATCATAATCGCTTCCAACAGTATTACAAATTTTCATTTTATCGTAACTTTTATGTTTTTAATTTTGTTGCTGCCGATGTATTGGTTTAGTTTTTTGATTATTTCTTTTTTGCGGATTGTCACTTCATGCAAGGCAGCGCTTGAGTCTGTCTGAGCGTGAATCGTGCCGCTTTTAAAACCGCTTATTTCAACGCCTTCTATGCCGAGCTCTTTTTCCCATACTTTCGCGACAATAAAAAAATCTTCATCTAAACCCAGCATTTTTTTTATGGGGTCTAAAACATCCGACACCGGTGTAAGATTCGATTTGCGTTCCGTTTTATATTTTTTTTGTTTTTCTTCAAAGTAAAAAGAGCGAGATGACACGCCGGAAGCCTCCATTGCTTTCTTGCGTGTCAAGGTGACAGGGCATTTGACAATTACAGCTTTGTCAACTCCACCGTCCCCTTGACACTTGTCTTTCTACACGCGCATCGGCATTACTACGCATAAATAGTTTTTGTCCTGCTCGGGAGCAAGCGTGGCCGGATTTAATGCGTTTGTGAATTCAAAGTTGGTAAAATCGCCGTCCATATTCTGCAAAACTTCTTTTATGAAGTTAGGGTTAAAATTAATTTCAACGGGTTCGCCTTTATATTCAATTTCCATTTCAACTTCACCGGAACCAAGACCGGCGGTTGAAGCCGAAATTCTGAGCATGCTGGGGCTGAAATAAAACTTTACCGCGGCTGATCTGTCCGAAGACAATCTGTCGCCGGTAAGCAAAGCCATTTGTTTTACGGCGCTGAGTGTGTCTTTTACGCTTAGCTTTACTTTTGATTCGGTTTTTTTGGGAATTACCTGTTCATAGTTCGGAAAAACGCCCTCAATTAGCGTTGAGAGGAAAGTTATGTCGCCTATTTCCACTGCGCACTGATTTTCCGTTATGCCGATTTTTATATCTTCAATTTTTGAGTCCGCGGCTGATATAAGCCTGAGAATATCGTTTACCGCTTTTGTCGGCACTATGGCTTTGCCTTTTATTTTTGTTCCCAAACCTTCTGCCGTCACATAAGCAAGCCTTCTGCCATCAGTGGCTACCATTTTTAAAAGATCTTCTTCAACTATAAAATAAACGCCGTTTAAAACGTATCTCTGTGAATCTTTTGAAACAGCAAACGCCGTTTTGCGCAGCATTGAAGCAAACGTTTCTTTTTTAACGGTAAAATTATTTTCTTTGGGAAATTCAGGAATAACCGGATACTCTGATTTTGATATTCCCATAAGAGTAAATTTTGATTTTCCTGATTTTATGTTTATCTGGTTTGTTTCATCGGCTTTAATTTCTATTTCCGCGTCTTGTGA
This sequence comes from Candidatus Endomicrobium neocapritermitis, assembly GCA_009778325.1. Classification (GTDB taxonomy): domain Bacteria; phylum Elusimicrobiota; class Endomicrobiia; order Endomicrobiales; family Endomicrobiaceae; genus Endomicrobium_B; species Endomicrobium_B neocapritermitis. The sequence goes on from WRJZ01000048.1 coordinate 17,333, forward strand.
AAGTTCTTTAATTATATCTGCAAATCTTTTAGCCGGAATGGTTATTCCGCCTTCCTGTACTATTTCGCCTTTAATATGGCATTTTACGGCTATTTCGAGGTCGGTTGATGAAAGCTTTATTTTATCTCCTTCCGTTTCAAACATAAAGTTTGACAATACCGGCAAAGTGCTTTTTGACGATACTACCGGCAAAATGGTCTGAATTCCTTTCATAAGTTCGTCTTTTCCACAAATTACTTTCATCTTATTTCCTCCATGTTTTAAGAAAAAGATAGTTGTTATAATAGGCAGCTGTATAATGTTTACAGGTGCTTGCGCACGGCAAATTATGTATTGCTATAAAGGTAAATTTTAAAAAAGCTGATTCTAATTATTATGTTGATAAAGGAACAAAGTTCCTAACAATATTAAACGGCTTTTAAACATATCGTATATTATACAAATTTTATACGACTTATGCACGGGGTAATACAATTACCAATTACAAATCAACAGCGAAAAACAATAAAAAATTTGATGAAATTGTACTCTTAATATATTACCAAAATTGCCGTTAATTGTCTTTGTCGTTGATTCATAATTGGTAATTAGTAATTTGTAATTGCTGTTTTTTTAGCGTTTTTCTTTTTCCTTCTTTTGTCACAAAATAGCCTTTAACCGCAGTGCCGTCTTTATATATAAGTTCCGTGTAAGATTCATCATTTTCATCATATATTTTTGCCGTGCCGCTTAATATTCCGCTCTTATAAAATAACTCGGCTTGCGGTTTTCCGCTTTCATAGTAAATTTTTGCAAAACCCTCCGGCTTGTTGTCAGCATAAGTAATTTCCGACTTTATTTTTCCGTCTTCATGATAATTTGTTTTAATGCCGCTTATTTTATCGCCGGAAAAAGGCGTTTCGCTTTCTACTCTGCCGTCCGTTCTGTATGTTATTTGAACGCCTTCCCGTTTACCGTCAATATAATTTACTTTCATACGCAGATTTCCGTCGGGGTAATATTCTTTTTCTTTCCCGTCGGCTAAACCGTACAAATAAGTTTGTTCGCTTATAAGTCTGCCGTTTTCATCGTAAGTTTTTACGACGCCGTCCAAAACGCCGTCTCTATAGGATTTTATGCAGCGTACTTTTCCGTCAGGATAATATTCTTTAGTTATTCCCTGCGCAAGTTCTTCAATAAACACGCCGGATGCCGGAGCGGCAAGTAATAAATAACAAGTAATAAGTAAAATATAAAAAGCAGCCGAATTTTGTCTTTTATTTTTATTGTTGACCATACTTAGCTTGCCGTTATTTATTAATTGTCTTCTAATTGTCTTATTTTCTTTATAATTTGGTTTAATTTGGCGTTAAAATAAGGATCGGTGTTCATTTTGTCTTTTATTTTATTGCAGGCGTGCATTACCGTGGTGTGGTCTCTTCCGCCGAAAGCGTCGCCGATGTCGTTTGTGGAAAATTCATCGGTCAATGTGCGCGCAAGATACATGGCAATCTGCCGCGGGAAAGCAATCGCGTCCGTTCTTCTTTTGGATTTCATGTCTCTTAAATCTATATTGAACTCGTTTGCCACGACTTTTTGTATATTTTCTATCGTAATCTTTGTTTCCGCGGAATCCACAATAATATCTTTTAATATTTTTTCTACTGAATCAACCGTTAAAGGCGTGCCAGTAAAAGCTGAAAACGCGGTTATGCGCAGCAAAGAGCCTTCAAGCTCTCTTATGTTGGATTTTACGCGGGTTGCTATATACAATATAACATCATCCGGAACGTAAAGTTTTTCTTCTTCGGCTTTTTTACGTAAAATTGCTATTCTTGTTTCCAAATCCGGCGCCTGAATATCCGCGATAATGCCCCATTCAAAGCGGGAAATAAGCCTTTCTTCCACTTTTTCCAGCTCTTTCGGAGGGCGGTCTGAAGTAATAACAACCTGCTTTCTGGAATCGTAAAGAGAGTTAAATACATAGAAAAATTCTTCCTGCGAGCTTTCTTTGCCTACTAAAAATTGTATATCGTCTATCATAAGGCAGTCCAAACTTCTGTACTTATTTTTAAATGAAGACATTTTGTCAAAACGCAAAGATTCAATAAATTCCGTGGTAAACTTTTCCGCCGTTGTATAAAGCATGCGCAGCTGCGGGTTTGACTGTTTTATGAAATTGCCGATTGCGTGAAGCAGATGGGTTTTGCCCAAACCAACGCCGCCGTAAAGAAAAAGCGGGTTAAACTGTTTTCCGGGATTTTTTGCGACAGCTTCAGAACAGCCGTGAGCAAATCTGTTTGAAGAGCCTACGACAAAACGCTCAAACACGTACTTGGAATTTATCTGGTCTTTTTGTGAAATGGGCGCCGGCACGTCTGCCGGAGCAGGCGTGTTTTCAACTTTTGCAAGAATCGGGGTCAAATCTTGCTGCGGTTTTAGTTCTAAAATAATTTGCTGTCCGCAGGACTCGGATAAACTGCGTTCAATATTCTTTTGCTGATGGCTTTCTATCCATTGCGAAAAATAGACATTCGGCACCGCAACCGTAAAAATATTGTTTTCCAAAGTAAGCGGTTTAAGCGGCGCAATCCACAAATTATAGGTTTCCTGCGAGATTGAAAGGTTAAGGTTATCCACAACCTTTTTCCATAAGTCATTTACTGAAGTACTCATATTTTCCCCAAAGTTATCCACAGCTGTGGATAAAGATATAAACCGGTTATTTTTGTATAAAAAAGCGCAGTTTTTAAATTCAAATTATGATTGTAAAATTATACATTTTTTGATTTCATCAGTCAAGTGTAAATAATCGGAAATAGAAAGCTTGTCAGGCCTTAAAAGCGGATCTAAACCGCAGGTTATTAAGATTTTATTTGCTTGACTTTTTTCTAAATTTTTGAATGAAGCCAAACAGTTCAAAATTGTTTTTCTGCGCATTGAAAAGCTCCGCTTTACCAATTCAAAAAAGAGAGGGTCAGGGGGCTTCGCCGCTTTGTTAGTTAATTTTATGACAGATGAAGTAACTTGAGGCGGAGGGTTAAAACATTTTGGGGAAACGTCAAACAGGACCTTGCGGTCGGCATAATAAGAACAAAAAATTGAAATGTAACCGTAATCTTTGTCACACGGGTTTGCGGCAAGCCTGCGGATAACTTCTTTCTGAAGCATTAAGACACAAAGTGTCCAGTTATTTAAAGGCAGGATTTTTTGGATTATTGCCGTGCCGACATTGTAAGGAAGATTTGAAATGACTTTAAAAGGAAGAGTGGAGAGTGAAGAGTGTAAAGTGGAGATACGGCTTGCTCCGCTGTTGTTTTTATCTTCACTCTCCACTCTCCACTCTTCACTCTGTAGTTTTAGGAAGTCAGCATTTATAATTTTAACATTATTAATGTTGTGGAAAGAAAAATAATATTTTAACTGCTGCGCTAAAACAGGGTCTATTTCAACAGCCGTTAAATGTTTTACCTGAGGCTGTATAATTTTTGTAAGTATGCCTTTTCCAGGGCCTATTTCAAGGACTTCGTCCTCTGAACTTAACTCTGCCGCGCGCAATATGTTATTGGCTATGTTATTATCTATAAGAAAATTCTGTCCGTGTTTTTGACGCATACGATATTATATAATAATTGACTGCTAAAAACATCCGCTGAATTTTGTATAATCCTGAAAAAGGCAGAAGCTCAGAAGTTCGGCAGCTCAGTAACAGCAAAAAACAAAGACAAAACGACCAGAGCTTCTCCGGGCTTCTGAGCTTCCGAGCTGCTGAGCTTCTAAAAAGGAGATGTTATGAAAAAAAATATTTTTGAAGAATTTGACTGCGGTAAACTATTTTTTAAAGGCGGCATTGAAGAAATATCCGGGCTTGCCTGGAACAAACACGCAAAATTTGAAGGCGTGGAGCTGAAACATATAATAACGGCAAAACATACGGACGGAAAGTTTAGCTGCCATCTTATAAAAGTCGCGCCCGGCAAAAAAATAGGGGCGCACTCGCATAACGGGCAAATAGAGATACACGAAGTTGTCGCAGGTTTTGGAAAGTGCGTATGCGAAGGAAAAGAGCTGGAGTATGCGCCGGGCAACATGGGATTTATGCCGGCAGAAGCTTTACATGAAGTTATAGCCGGGCAGGAAGGCATCTATCTGTTAGCGAAATTTTTTCCGGCTCTTTGCTGATTTATTTGCCTATACAAAATGTCGAAAAAATTGAATCCAAAATATCCTGCGAAGCGCCTATGCCGAGAATTTCGTTCAATGCCGTAAGAGCGTTGCGTGTTTCAAATGCGGCAAGCTCATCCGCGTCTTTACCGGCAATATTTTCTTTTGCCTTGTTAATTGAAGCAAGCGAAGCTTGTAAAAGCGCCAAATGGCGCGAGTTTATAAGCAGATATTCATTGTTTGTGTCAGAGATTCCGGCATGTTTTGCTATTGCATCTAAAAGTTTTGGTATTCCCGAGCCGGATTTTGCAGATACATTTATAAAAGCGTCAAATTTTGCCAATATGCTTATGTCGGCTTTGCTGACTTTTGAAGGTAAATCGGATTTATTCAATACACCTATTATATATGTATTTAAACAAGACGCGCTAAGGTATTCCGCGATTATAAGGTCATTTTTATCCAATTCTTTTGACGAATCAAAAATCCAAATTAAAATATCGGCTTTGCCGACCGCTTCTTTTGAGCGTTCCTGCCCCAAAATTTCTATGGAATTTTCCGCATGCGTTCTTATTCCGGCAGTATCTATTATTGTCAGCGGTATGCCGCGGCAGTCAATAATTTCTTCAATAGTGTCTGTTGTTGTGCCTGCGATTTCCGTGACTATCGCGCGGCTGCGGCCGAGAACTGCGTTTAGAAGCGATGACTTTCCGGCGTTTGGTTTTCCTATGATTGCCGCTCTTAAACCTTTTTGCAAGCATTCGCTTGTTCTATAAGTTTCAATCAGCTTTTTTATTTCGGAAATAAAATTTTCAATACGTTCAAGTTTTTGTTCTCTTGTAAGATAATCTATTTCTTCGTCCGGGTGGTCAAGTGAAACTTCAAGATATGCAAGCAGGTTGGTAAGGGCGTCTTTGACGCCTTTTATTTTTAAAGAAAATTCCCCGCTTACATTATTCAGCGCGGCTTTTGCGGCAGTTTCTGTTTTGCTTGTAATAAGAGCGCAGACGCTTTCCGCTTCGGCAAGGTCTATTTTGCCGTTAACAAAAGCTCTGTAAGTAAATTCTCCGGGACCTGCCGCGCGCGCGCCGTTTTTGTATAAGAGGTCTAAGATCTCTTTTATTATTACAGGGTTTCCGTGGCAGGAAATTTCAGCTAAATCTTCGCCGGTATAAGTGTCCGGCGCTTTAAAAAAGGTACAAAGCACCTCGTCAATTTTTTTATCGTTGTCAACAATGTAACCGTGCTGGACCTGTTTTTCCGTTTTTGAAGAAGGTTTAAAAAGTCGTTCCATTATATGGGACGAATGTCCCCCGGAAAGGCGGATGACGGCAATTGCGGACTGTCCCGCTGCCGTTGATAATGCTGCGATAGTATCTTCGCTTATATAGTTCATGATTAGTAATTATATTAAAAAAGCGGCAAAAAATAAAAACAGCCTCTTTTAATTTTAAAATCAGAAGAGGCTGTTTATTTAGGCTGTTTTCTTAGAAAGTTTTATTCCTACTTTGCGCATTGCGCCTTCGCCTTCGGAAAAAGTTTCTATTTTCGGATTGTTTTTTAAATATGTGTGTATAATTTTTCTTTCTTTGGGGCTCATCGGCTCAAAACGGTAAATTTTTTCGGTACGGTTAACGTATTCAACAGCTTTATCTGCAAGAACTTTAAGTCTTTCATTCTGTTTTTTCCTGTAATTCTCGCAGTCCAGATTAACTTTTATTTTCGAATTTAAATCGTTATTGGCTATTATCTGCGCGATATATTCCAAAGCGTCCAAAGTTTGTCCGTTTTTACCGATTATAAATCCGCTATCCTCCGCTTCTATTTCCGCGTTAACGCTGTCAATGTTAAATTCGGATTTGATCTTTTTAAGGCCGAGCCCCATTTTGCTTATTATTTCCGACAGTATTTTTTCTGTTTTTTCACACGCTTCTTTAGGGTTAACGTCAACGGCTTCAGGCTTGCAGTACGTATTGTCGGCTATTATCAGAACTCTGGCTGGTTTTGCGCCCATAAGGCCGAAAAGTCCTGCTGTTCCTTCGTCTAAAACTTTTATCTGGGCCTGCTCTTTTGCACAGCCGAGTTTCTCAAGGCCTTTTTTTATAGCTTCTTCTGCGGTTTTACCCGTTATTTCAATTTCCGGCATATTTTACTCCCCTTTTTAACGGCAATTACGAATTACGAATCAACGGCGAAGGCAAAACGGCAATTACGAATAAAAGACAAAACTTTTCATTTTTTAACTTTATTGCTTTCTTTCTTTAAGACAAAATATTGAAGTATCATCGAACACACGCTGTTAGTAAGCCAGTAAAGCACAAGCCCTGACGGAAATGTCCAGAACATGAAAGTGAACACCACCGGCATTATGTACATAATCCTTCTTTGCGTGGGATCTGAAGTTACGGCGGTCATTTTTTGCTGTAAAAACATTCCGATACCCATTATAAGAGGGAGAAGATTTAAATTAAATGTGCCTATCTGCATAAACTGGTCTGCCGCGGACAAATCTTTTACCCACAAAATCCACGGCGCGTTTCTTAAATCATAAGCGTTCCTGAGCATTACGAAAAATGCCCAAAAAATAGGAAGCTGAAAAAGCATGGGCAGGCATCCGCCCAAAGGATTAACTTTCTGCGTTTTGTAAACATTCATCATTTCGGCGTTAAGTCTTTGCGGGTTGCCTTTAAATTTTTCCTGAATTTCTTTTATCATAGGCTGGATTCGTTTCATTGCGGCCGCAGCCCTGAAACTCTTTAATGTCAAAGGCATAACCAGAATTTGTATCATAATCGTAAGAAGTATGATTGCCCAGCCGTAATTATTCGTTATTTTATAAAGGAAGGTTAAAACCGAAAGCGCAGCTTTGCCCAAAAATCCGAAAAATCCGAAATCAACAGCTTTTTCAAGACCTAAATTAAATGACCTTAAATATGTGTAGCTTTTGGGGCCAAGGTATAAATCAACGGAATACTCTTTCCTTAAACTGTCTTTAGGCGCGATTGCCGTGACGGTTATTGACAAAGGATGTTTTTTATCCATTCTGGAAGGGATTATCTGGTCAAAATCGCTCGGGTTTTCAGGTATAAACGCCGCAAGAAAATATCTGTTGTCCAAAGCCGACCATCTGAATAAAGAGGCCGGCTCAGGCTCTTTTTTAAGCTTTCTGATTTTGCCCGGATTAGCTGCCGTGAAAGCAATTACCCTTGTGAGATTTGTATTTTCTTTCATCTCTTTCATATCGGTGCCAAGGCCCGGACCCCACCCAAGCTCTGTTTGCGGCAGCAAAGCGGTTTCATTAATTTTTTCCAGCGCTATATTTAAGTTGTGCATGTAAGAATCTGAAAGATTATACGTTTTTACTATTTTCCAGCCTTCGTGGGAAGTGTATTCAAAAACTATTTTTTCATTGGATTTTGAAACAATTTTATAGTTTGCACCCGGAAAATTCGCCATTACCGGAGCAGCCTGCGGGAGCACTAAATCAATCCATTCGCCGTTCCTTTCTCTGATAGACCAGCTCAAAATCGCGGCGCCTCTGTTTGAAAACACGGCTTTATATTTTGCGGTTTCAACATTAATTTTTTCTTCTTCTATTTTTATGCTTTCTTTAAGAACCGCGGAATCCGAAGATTTTAGAGAAATCGGCTCGGACTGCTGTTCTGAAGAGGATCTCTGCTGCGTTTCTTCAATTTGAGGTTTATTTTCCTGATGTTTTTGCGGCTGTTGCGGCGGCGAAATAAAAAAGTACCATATAAAAATTGTAAGCGATGAAAAAACTACGAACATGATTGTGTTTTTGTTCATTTAAAAAGCCTCTTTAAAAAATGAAGTTTGGAAGCTTGGAGAGCTTAGAAGTTTAGCAACTGCTTTTGTCTTTACTAAACTTCCAAACTTCTAAACCTCTAATCTTCTTGCCGTTTTACCGGTACTTCATCTATGCCGCCTTTGCAAAACGGATGGCAGCGTATGATTCTTTTAAAAGCAAGAAAAGAGCCTTTAAAAAAACCGTGTATTTCTATTGCCTGATAAGCATAAGTTGAACAGCTCGGGGTAAACCTGCATCTGGGGGGAAGGGTTGAAGATATTACCTTATAACACCTTATCATGAAAAGCGCGATATGTTTCATAAAAACCTTTTTAACAGCAGAGTTCAGAGTTCAAATGTCGTGTTTCGCCTTTGGCGAAACTGATAATAGGTTTTCGCTTTGCGAAAACTCCATATCTGAACTCTGAACTTTGAACTCTATTCTTTGCTTTTATAAAGCCCCGCGCTTTCAAGGGAATTAAGAATAATCTTTTTTAAACTTCCGTAATCCAGCGATGCGGTTTCCGGTTTGGAGATAAAAATTAAATCCAAACCCGGTTCCAACGAATGCTTGTTTGTCCTGAAAATTTCTCTCAGTCTTCTTTTAGTCCGGTTTCTTATAACGGCTGTCCCGACTTTGCGCGGGGTAACCAGTCCTAGCCGTCTGATGCGCTGACCTTCATTTATATAAGCCAGAATTCTAATGGACTTGTTGTCAAATTTTAATCCTTTCTTAAATACTTTATTAAAATCTTTCTGAAGATGAAGCCTTTCGCGATAATAAAAAGAAAACTGGTTCATTTTAGAAGCTTGGAGAGCTTAGAAGTTTAGAAGTTTAGCAACGGATTTTGTTGTTGCCAAACTTCTAAGCTTCTAAACTTCTTATCCTCTGCCTTTTATGCGCTTAAAGTTTTGCGGCCTTTTCTTCTGCGCGCGGACAATACTCTTCTTCCGCCGGGAGTTGCCATTCTGGCCATAAAACCGATTTTTTTCTTTCTTCTGTCTTTGTTGGGCTGAAATGTTCTTCTCATTGCAATTGAAATCCTTTGGGAACAAAGTTCCCTTTTTAAGTGTAAAGCTTCAGTGTCGTTCTAATTTAGGAGGCAAAGCCTCGCCTCCTTTGAATATTTAGAAATACTTTGGTATTATATCTAAAATTCAATATAAAAATCAAATTAGAGGCACAGATGTCACGACAAACGCATGAAAGCCCTTGACGCCTTTACAGAGCAACGGCATGATGTACGCCTTCGGCGAATGATATCGCTTCGCTAATGATGTATTGCCGCTTTGCGGCAACATGATGTAATGTGTCCTTGTCTTTAATGTGTACGAATTACATACATCATTTCCGAAGGAAACATCATGCACAACGTGTACATCATGTCCCGCAGGGACACATCATTGCCTTTATAGCGGTTATGTATATGAAAAGAATAATTTTGGTTTTGCTTTCGGTATTTCTTTTTTCTTTAAACGTTTTTGCCGCGGATATAATAGGGCAGTGGCACGGCGTTCTTAAAGAGCACGGCGTTTATTTGAAAGTCATATTAAATATCGCAAAATCAGCGGGCGGATACGAATATGCCGCGACGTTTGACAGCCCGCGCCAAAACGCAAAAGGTATCCCTGTAACATCCTTTATCTTTGAAGGCAATTCTCTTAAATTCAGGATTATTGAACTGGGGATAGAATACAGAGGTTCTTTGGAAGAAGACGGCATTATAAAAGGAATTTTTGAGCAAAACGGTTTGGCTTTTACAGTTAATTTTTCAAGGGAAGAAATTAAGCGTCCGCAGGAACCGTCAAAACCATATCCGTATATTGAAAAAGAAGTCAGGTTTGAAAACAAAGCGGCCGGCATAACGCTGTCAGGCACATTGACAATACCGCGCGGAAGCAAAAAGCAGAGTTTTCCCGCGGTTGTGCTTATAAGCGGCAGCGGGCCGAATAACAGGGATGAAGAAGTTTTCGGGCATAAGCCTTTTTTAGTTATTGCCGATTATCTTACAAGAAACGGGATTGCCGTTTTGCGTTATGATAAACGCGGCACGGGCAGATCGTCCGGAACTGTTAAAGGAAGCACAACGGAAGATTTCGCGGCAGACGCGGCTGCGGCCGTAGAGTATCTTAAAACAAGAAAAGAAATTGACGCGAACAATATAGGTTTAATAGGCCACAGCGAAGGCGCTGCAATAGCTGCAATGATAGCGGCAAAACAAAAGCGCATTATGTTTATTGTTTTGCTTGCGGGACAAGGGCTGCCCGGAAAAGAAATTATTTTAAAGCAAAAAAAAATGATCGGAAAAGTTTCGAAAGTTAAAAAGAAAGAGCTGAAACGGGAAATTGAAACAACAAAGAATGTTATTAATATAGTAGGTATGGCAAATACAGGGCGGCAGAGAGGCGAGTTATTGCAGTATCTCGGAAAGAGATATGACGGCTTTACCCATAAGGAAGTTCCAAAGGGGGTAGGCAAGCCGGACTTTATGCGTTCATATATCAGCACATATATGGACCCATGGATGCGTTATTTTTTAAGCTATAATCCGGCGGATGATCTTAAAGAGGTAAAGTGTCCGGTGCTTGCGCTTGGCGGCAGCAAAGATTTGCAGGTTTCTGCTAAGGATAATCTGCAGGCAATAAAAGAAGTTCTGGAAAAAAGCGGCAATCCTGACGTGACCGTAAAAATGTACCATGGTTTAAATCATATGTTTCAGGAATGTAAAACCGGGCTGCCTTCGGAGTATCCGTTTATAGACCAGACTTTTTCGCCAAATGTTTTATCGGATATTTTGGAGTGGATAAAAGAAAGGATAATAAAAAAGAGTGGAGAGTGAAAAGTGAAGAGTGGAGATATTGAATTTCGGCTTCGCCGAAATCTAATTACTTATTTTTCGCAAAGCGAAAACACATTATCTTCACTTTTCACTCTCCACTCTTCACTCTGCCGTTAAAAAAGGGGAAAAATGAAAAAAATTTTAATCGTATCATTGATTGCTTTATTTGTATCACAGCCGGTTTTGGCTGACGGGGAAAAAAACATTAGTTTTATTTTTGACGGGCTTGCGAGAATACGCTACGAATTTCATAATAATAATAAGACTTTGGGTTCGAAAAACGACGAGCGCGATTATTTCAGATTTAAATTTTCCGGCGGAGTGCTGGCAGACTTTTATGATGTTTTTTCTATTTACGGAAGGCTTACCAATGAAAGCCGTTCGTACATATACAATGCCGGCGGAAACGCGGAATATAATATAGATGAAGTAGTTATCGACAATCTTTTTTTAAGTATTCCTAAACTGTTTGGCACAATCGACATAAAAGCAGGAAGAATGGATTTGGCGATTTCCGAATACGGCGAAGGCTTTTTGATTGCCGACGGAACGCCCTTGGACGGTTCAAAAACGTTTTATTTTAACGCCGCGAGAATGAGATATTCCGCGCCGGAAAGCAGCATAGAACTTTTAAGCGTATATAATACCGAATACGATGACCTGCCTGTCATAAATGACCAAGACATAAGAATAAACGATTCGCTTGAAACGGCTTTTATAATTTACGGCAGAAAAAAAATCAATGAAAAGCTTTACATAGAGCCGTATTATATGTGGAAAACGGAAGCGTCGGGCCCGTTTGGAAATGACGTTTCAATAAACACTTTCGGCTCTTACGTTAAATACGATATGGAAAAAGCCGTTATACGCGCGCAGGCCGCGGTGCAGCTTGGCAATTATAACGATGAAATAGGCCGCGCTTTCGGCGGATACGCGTATCTGGATATCCCCGTTATGGATATTGTAAAACCGTTCAGCATAGGATATGTCTATCTTTCGGGCGACGATGAAAACTCGCAAACCGTTGAAGCGTGGAATCCGGTTTTCGGACGTTACCCGGCGCTGTCGGACATACTGCATGCGCTTTATTCGCAGGAATCCGGATATGGTTATTGGACAAATCTGCAGCTTTTAAAATTTGAAACTACTTTTAAACCTTTAAAAAGAATGTCGATAATCGCAAGCTATAATTTTGTTTACGCGAATGAAACGGTAACAAGCACTACTAGCACAATTTTCGGCACAGGCAAACACAGGGGAAATCTGGCGCGCTGCAGAATCGCATATAATTTTTCCAAAAATTTCAGCTCTTATGTGTCAGGAGAATATTTTGTTCCCGGCGATTTTTACTATAAAGGCGCAAAAAATGCTTCGTTTTTAAGAATTGAGTTTATGGCGAAGATATAAAAAAGAGTGAAGAGCGGAGAGTGAAAAGTGAAAAAGACGAATATTAAAGAATTATTCACAGTTTTGCTGCCAGCTTTGCTGGTAACTTTGTTACTAAGCGGAATTTTCATTTTTGCGGCGTGTTCAAGAGGCGGAAATAACTCCGACGGGAATACGAATGTAAGGTCTGTTGAGATTGTTTCCGAAGACGCCGAGAGCGTAAAAATAGGCAAAAAAGAACATTTTGTGTTCGAGGAATACGCGGAGTTTGAGGTAATTTTGAGAGATGCCTCCAATAATGAAATTACGGTGGACGACCCTCAAAATATTGTCTGGACATTGGACGGCGCGGACACGGATAATTTTTATTTCTTAGATTCCTCTTCTTTATCAAGCTCAACCGGCGCATATGTAACCGTTCAATTTGATTTTACGGCTCCGTACGATACCGAAGCAGAGCTGAAAGTTTCATACAAAGGCTTAAGCAAGAAAGTTAATCTGACCGTGGATGATATTGATATATAACGGATTAACACACGCTAAATCTTATAAAAACAAAAAAGCGGAAATCCGATAAAAAGATTTCCGCTTTTTTTATTTTTGGGAGCCCAGTTCTTGCTTGACTTTATGTGATTTATAAGCTACAATTATAACAGAGCCGAAGTTCCTTCTCATATTTCATATTTTCATTGTTTCCAATAAAGGAGAATCTAATGTGAAGATAAAATTCTATGAAACAAGCGATGGAAAAATTCCATTCACGATTTGGTTTGAAAGTTTAAAAGATAATGTTGTAAAAACAAAAGTTATGGCAAAACTCGAATTTCTGAGAATCGGCAACTTCTCAAACTGCAAACCTGTCGGAGAAGGAGTTTTTGAAAGAAAACTGCACGGAATAAGAATATATTTCATAAAGCACGGAAATGAACTTATAGTCTTGCTTCTTGGCGGCGAAAAAGACAAACAACAGCAAAGGGATATAGAAAAGGCAAAAGAATATTATAAGGATTGGAAGAAAAGGTTTTTGTAATGCGGATACAGCGACAAAGAAGTACCGACGGTGCATATTTCAATTAAAAAGAGGCGTCAAATGAAAATAAAAAAGAGAGTAAAATCAACTCCGAAGAACTCAAAATCTTATGAAGATTTCAGAAAAGAGTATTTCTCTGAAAATCCCGAAGATATTGAGCTGTTGAAAGAATCTCTGATAGAAGAATTCAACGACAGTGAAGATATGAAATTGGAAGAACTTTTGAAAGCTTTAAAAGAAGTTATGAAGCTTGAAGGGATAAGCAAGGTAGCAAAAAAAACCAAGCTCAGCAGAGAAAACTTGCACAGGTCTTTTGCAGAAGACGGAAATCCTACTATTAAAACCGTAAGCAAGATAGTTGACTGTTTGGGGTACAGAGTAAAACTTGTCCATTCTTCTTCAAAATGAGCTGTTCATAAAAAAGCGCCGTAAGATTTTACGGCGCTTTTTTATTCTGTAAAAATCTTTACAGAATGAAAATTTAACAATTTATTTTTTACTTGTTCCTTATTACTTGCTTTTTGCTTTTGCCGTTACTCTGCCTCTTCGCATCTCTGCATTTCTGCCTCATTCTTTTCCTTGCGGAAATACTCTAAAAAAGATAAAATTGTAACATTATAATCAGGCCAAAAAAATACTCCTTTGCAGAGGTTTTGTTTATGAAAAAGATATTGTTATTGTCAGGCGACGAAGCTGTTGCGCGCGGCGCGTATGAAGCCGGATTAAAATTGGCGGCGGCTTATCCCGGAACGCCATCGACGGAAATTTTGGAGTATCTTACGCAATTTCCCGAAGTTGACGCCAGATGGGCGGTAAATGAAAAAACCTCTTATGAAATAGCTTTGGGCGCTTCAATCGCAGGCGTGAGAAGCATGTATTCGTCAAAACATGTCGGTTTAAACGTGGCAATGGACCCTCTTATGACGTCCGCTTATACGGGCGTTACCGGCGGTTTTGTGGTTGTCGTTGCGGATGACCCGCAGATGGCGTCGTCTCAAAATGAGCAGGATGACAGGCTTATCGCGAAATTCGCGAAAATTCCTATGCTTGAACCTTCAAGCCCCAGAGAAGCTTATCTAATGGCGCGAAGCGCCTTTGATTTAAGCGAAAAGTTTGATACTCCCGTGATGATCCGCATTACTACCCGCGTTGCGCACACAAAAGAAGACGTTGAAATCGGCGAAAGAAACGAAGTGCCGGACAAACCTTTTGTCCCTAATCCCGCGAAATACGTTATGATTCCCGGATATGCTTATAAAAAACATATTGCATTGGAAGCCAAGCTTTTGGAAATGGCGAAATATTCGGACGAAAGTTCTCTAAACTTTATTGAGATAAACGACAATTCTATGGGGATTATAACCAGCGGCGTTTCTTATCTTTACGCGAAAGAAGCGTTCCCTAACGCCTCTTTTTTAAAAATAGGTTTTTCCTATCCTTTTCCTGATGAAAAAATTAAACAATTTGCAAAAGAGGTCAAAGACCTCTATGTTATAGAAGAGCTTGAACCGTTTATAGAAGAGCATGTTAAGCAGCTGTACATACCCGTGAAAGCCAAAGATGTTTCTTACAGAATCGGGGAATTAAACCCTGGGCTGGTTAAAGAAATAATCGAAGGTAAGAAAAAAGTTGAAAAACCTTCCACTGCGAGAAAACCGGTTTTATGTCCCGGCTGTTCGCATCGTCCGGTATTTTATGCTTTAAAAAAGTTGAAAGCCATAGTCGCCGGCGATATCGGCTGTTATACCTTAGGAACTTTAAAGCCGCTGGACGCTATGCATACAACCGTGTGTATGGGCGGCGGCGTTACGCTTTTTGACAGCATGTCTAAAATTTTGGGACATAATAAAGTTGTCGGTGTCGTAGGAGATTCTACTTTTGTGCATTCCGGAATAGAAGGACTGATTGACGCGGCGTATAACGGAGCAAAAGGGCTTCTTTTGGTTTTGGATAATTCGACAACCGGGATGACAGGCTGCCAGAATAACCCCGCAACGGGTTTTACAGCAAAAGGCGAAAAAACAAAGAAACTTAGCATCGAAGATATCAGCAAAGCCGCGGGAGCGGATATTGTCGAAACGATAGGCGCTTATGCCGATAATCTTGCGGATAAAATTCATGAATTAATGAACAAAGACGCATTGTCGGTTTTGATAGTAAGATATCCGTGCAAGGTGTTGACAAAAGCAAAAGACCCGATACCTGTTTTTGACGGCGCGAACTGCAAAAACTGCGGCGCGTGCCTTCAGATTGACTGTCCGGCAATACACAGAAACGAAGCCGGAAATATTGTTTTGGAAGAGTATTTGTGCGCGGGCTGCGATCTTTGCGTAAGAATGTGTAAGTTTGGAGCGTTGAAAAAGGCAGAGAACAGATAATAGAGAAAAAAGAATAAATACGGCAACCCCCTCGTTAGATGCAGGGCACGGTTGGGGCGAAATAAGGGGATTAAATATGAAAAATAACAAAGTTAATAACGAAGTTATTAATATTTTGTTTTGCGGGACGGGCGGTCAGGGCGTTTTGACAGCGGCGGAAATTGTGTCGCTTGCGGCTATGTATGACGGGTTTCATACGAAAAAATCAGAAGTGCACGGAATGGCGCAGAGGGGCGGCTCCGTGGAGTCGCATGTCAGATTCGGCAGCTTAGTTGCCTCTCCTCTTATTGAAGCCGGCGCGGCGGATTTTATTGTTCCGTTTTATAAGCCCGAACGCGACAGGCTGATTGAGTATCTTTCTAAAGACGGCAAAGATTTTACGGCGGATTTGGAAGAAGCGCAACTTAATTGCAAAGATAAAAGATTTGTAAACACATATATGCTCGGACGGCTTTCAAAATATTTAAATTTGTCAAAAGAAAGCTGGCTGAAAGCTTTGGAAGCAGGTTTTAAAGGCAAACTCGTCGAAGAAAACCGGAAGGTTTTTTTAGACGCGGTAAAATGATTGAAGAAAAGGGCGCCCTGTGAAAAAAAGTTTTTTGCTTGTTATTATTTTGGAAATTTTGCTTATTGTTTTGCTGGTTTGGCTTTTGTATCTTTGGATACAGACGCAAAAAGCTTCGGACGGTTCATTTTTTGAAAGTATTAAGAGTTATTGGGGAGAAATCCATCAAAATAAAAATACGCAAAACAAAACTTCCGTGAAAGAAAAACACGGACGCGCGGAGAAAGAATCGCGGCAATTTGACCCTGACCGAGATTCGTTTGTCAAAGACGAACAATATAACGAAGAAGTCGAAGAAATCGCAAAAACAATAACGCCCGGCGAGGAAAACGACTTTATCACCATGGCAAATGATTTTCATAGAGCGGGAAATTACCGGAAATCCATGCAATATTATGATGCCGCGATTAAAGTGAATCCTCAAAATGCAATGGCATATTGCAACAGATCTGCGTTAAAGAACACTATTCTTGATTATGAGGGGGCCGTTGAGGACGCGTCGGCTGCCATAAAAATCAATCCGACTCCTTACGCATATCACAATAGAATTGCCGCGTACGAGAAACTTGGCAACCTGCCCGGCGCTTTAAATGATATTGAAGTTTATAAGGGTAACGATTGGCCTCATCAAGGGTATGCTTACTACCAAGAAGGCCGTTGTTATATGCAGTCCGGAAATTACTTTCAAGATGAAGACTTCGGCAGTTTATATGTGCGAAACATGTATTACGAAATGGCCGTTAAAGCATTTGATGAGGCTGAGAATACGCTTTCGCATGAGTATAAAAAATATTTGTATGAAAGCCGCGGAGACTGTTATCTGGCGCTTGCAAATATTGAGAAAGCCAAAATCGATTATGCGAAAGCGGAAAGTTTAGGTTCGGAGTATGCCGGAAGCCAGTTAAAGAAATTGCAAAAGAATTAAAAAGAGGACGTTTATGATTTTCAACGAGAAGTTTGAAACGATGGATCTGCGGGATTTGAAAAATTTGCAGTCCGAAAGGCTGCGAAATCTTGCGGATTACGTTTATAAGAATTCTCCTGTTTATAAAAAAAAGATTGACGAAAGCGGTTTTTCCGTTTCGGACATTAAAACGACAGACGACATAACAAAACTTCCGTTTACCACAAAAGACGATTTAAGAGATTTTTATCCTTTCGGATTGTTTTCAAAAGACGTTAAAAATATAGCTGAATTTCATGTTTCAAGCGGCACGACCGGAAATCCGGTTGTTTCCGGATATTCTAAAGATGACGTAAAGCTTTGGGCGGAAGTTTCGGCGCGTTCCATTGCGGCCGCGGGAGGACTGCCAGGCGATATTATCCAGATTGCTTACGGATACGGCCTTTTTACGGGCGGGCTCGGTCTTCATTACGGCGCTTTGGAAATCGGCGCGGCTATAATGCCGATGTCGTCGGGGCAGACAAAAAGGCAGATAAAACTTATGCAGGATTTTAAGCCAAGAATTGTCGCGTGCACGCCGAGCTTTGCTTTATATATGGCCGAAGAAGCCAAAGAAATGGGCATTGACCCGAAAACTTCTTCCTGGGAAGTGGGCATTTTCGGCGCGGAACCGTGGACAGAAGCCTTAAGAAGCGAAATAGAAAACTCGCTGGGCTTAACGGCAACCGATATTTACGGGCTTTCGGAAATTATCGGCCCGGGAGTGGCTCAGGAGTGCCATCTCAAAACCGGGCTGCATATATGGTCTGACGTTTTTTATCCTGAAATTATCAATCCCGAAACAAATCTCCCGGTTAAAGAAGGCGAAAGCGGAGAACTTGTTATAACTACCCTTACAAGAACAGGTATGCCATTGCTTCGCTATAGAACAAGAGACATAGTATCTTTAAATAACGAACTTTGTTCGTGTGGGAGGACGGCTCCGCGTATCAGCAAAATTGCGGGCAGAACCGATGATATGATAGTTGTGCGCGGAATAAACGTTTTCCCCACTCAGATAGAGTATGCGCTTTTGCAGGTTGAGGGAACGCTTCCGAACTATCAGATAGTTGTAAGCAGAGAAGCGCACGGGCTCGACACCATAGAGGTGCAGGTTGAAATCGATGAAAAAGCTTTCTCGGACCAGATAAAAGTGCTTGAAGCGCTTAAAAATAAAATCAAAAAGAGCATTGAAAATACAATACTTGTCGGCGTGACGGTTAAACTTGTAGGCCCGAAAACGATTGTGAGGAACGAAGGGAAAGCCAAAAGAGTGATTGATAATAGGAAGATTTAAACGGCGGAAGCTGAGAAGTTGGGAAGCTGGGAAGTTGAGCAACGACAAGAATGACAGAAGTCGGGAAGATAGGATGATAAGAAGTTGAGCAACGGCAAAGAATTTAATGACCACAGCTCCTCTCAGCATCTCAACTTCCCAGCTTCTAAAAGGATTTCAATGAACGATTTTTCATTTTCCGGAGTTTTCAGAGCCGCTTTTAATACGTTGATAAAAAATTTTACGGATATTTTTTTTATTTCCGTTCTTTCGGCGGCTTCGGTTTTATTTATAAGTTTGTTTTTGAATTCTCTTTTTTTGAGCCGCGTAAACTCTGTAATGGGCGCGGCGCTTAGCGCCTCAGATTACGTAAAGACGACAAATCCTTTCCTGCTTTTTTCCGTTTATGCGGGTTTGGTTTTAATATTTGCGGCGTTATTTCTGTTTTTTATGGCTTCGGCGCTGCTGCCTTTGTGCAAAGGCAATGTAATGAGGCTTAAAAATTATATTCCTTCATTTTCGTCTGCCGCGAAATTTGTTTTTGCAGCGGTAATATTTTTTGCCGTTTTCGGATTTATAATATTAGCGGGACCTTCGTTTGCCGGATATATTTCCGCGGGAGGCGGTTATAATGCCGGAGTGTTCGCAGTATCGGCGATTTCTTTCGCGCTGCTTGCGGTATTTGTTATTTGCGCGCTGAAGTACTCGTTATTTTTTATTGCGCTGCTTGAAAATGCCGGATTAAAAGAAGCGTTTAAAAAGAGCAAAAAGCTGACAAACGGGCAGAAAATGAAAATTTTCGTATTGTTTTCGCTGTTGTTTTTGATAAATTTTGCCGGTAAATTTTTGATTTTTTTTCTGCTTGTCACAGTGCCGTTTTCAATTATTGCCGTGATTTATGTTTATTTAGAGCTGGATGAAACGGCAATTAACAATTAACAGTTAACAATGAATAATGTCGGAGTTTCGCATAAGCGAAACCTAATTAATAAGTTTTCGCAAGGCGAAAACACAATAATTATTAATTATTATTTGTTAATTGTTAATTGGATATGGGGAGCGTAAAATGTCTTTTATTTCTTTGGATAAAAATAATTTTATCGCGGCGTTTAATCTGTTTTCTAAAACCGTAAAAAATAATTTTGCGCGGCTTTGCGGAATCATTGCCGGTTACTCCGTAATTTTCGGGCTTATTTATTTTACGGTAATGCGTAACAACGATTTTCTAAGCGGCCTGCTTGCCGTGCTGCTGCTGTTATCGTTTATATCGGTTTCCGCGCCTTTGTTCGCGGAAAAAGACCTCAGAATTTCGGATATGTTTCCAAACTGGAAGTTTGCGGGGTATTCGTTAATTATTATTTGCGTTGTTTCCATATTTTTGTTTCCCGTAAAACTTTTTACAAGAATGCTGTTTAACGGCATATTGCAGCTTTTTATTGATTATAGCATGAACGGATTTGTAAATGTTTTTTTTACGATTCTAACGCTTTTTTCCGGATTTTTTGTATTTTTTACTGTTTTAGATTTTAACAGAAAGCCTAAAATAGACCAGCCGGTAATAAATTCCGCGGAGATTTTAATATCAAACTGGTTGCTTGTTATGGCTTTTACCGCCGTTGGTACGATTTTAATTGCTTTTATTCCGTATTTGGACGCGCCCAGAAGCTTTTCTTTTCCGGCGTATATGATAATATGCCTTTTTCTTACGGCGGTTTATTATGTTGTAAAACCTGAAGATGAAGAATATATTGGCGCAGACAAAAAAGCCGAAATGGAAGAAGTCAGACTTCCAAAAATGAAAATTACAACTTGATTTTGAGTTCGAGGGGAAAAAAATGAATACCGGAGAGCGGCAGGAGCAGTATGAAGGCTGGGTAATTGTTGATATTTTTAAACTTATGC
The DNA here is from genome assembly GCA_009778325.1 of Candidatus Endomicrobium neocapritermitis. Classification (GTDB taxonomy): domain Bacteria; phylum Elusimicrobiota; class Endomicrobiia; order Endomicrobiales; family Endomicrobiaceae; genus Endomicrobium_B; species Endomicrobium_B neocapritermitis. The sequence continues at coordinate 37,604 of WRJZ01000048.1, forward strand.
TGGCAACGTTTAAAAATAATTTTGCAGGCATGATGCTTATTTTAGTTTTTTACGGCGCTTTAGCCGTTGTTGTAAATTGGGCTTTTAGCGGCGAAGCAGTAATGCGGACATTGCTAATTGGCACGGCTGCTATGTCAATAATATCGGTTTTGCGCACCGCTTTTGAAAACGGAAAGCTCAAACCCGACTCTGCTTTACCGCGTTTTGCTTTTATACTGAAGATTTTTTTATCTCTTATTGTTATTGCGGCCGTAATAGCTCTGCTCTGCTTTATTTTTGTAATAATATCGATTTTGTGCGGATATATTCTCAAAGCGGTTTTTGGAAAAACAATATCCCCGGACAGTGTTTACATGATTGCCGGCGCCATAGTATTCGTAAATCTTTTGATAGGCGCGTATTTTTCGTTTTGTTTTATAGCTTTTTCCGGAAAAAGCGGGCTTTGGGAATCTTTTGGAACGGCCGCAAGAATTTTTACGGAAAACAAGCTCGCTGTTTTTTTAATTTTCGGCATTTTGTCAGCCGCGATAACATATTTAATGTCGTCATATGTTGTTCCGCTTATGTCTTTTTACTTTGGACATGATCTCTCAAGCGCGAAGAAAGCCGCGGAGTGTTTTGGTTTTTTAAGCAGCAATGTAGCGTTTGTTTTTTCGGCGCTTATGCCTTTGTACTGGATGCTGCTGATGTCGGTTTATTTTACATTAGGGCATGAAGGAGCCGTTATTAAAGACGTAGGCAATTCGCCTGTTTTCGGCGCCTACATTTTCTCTACCAGAGCCGGACAGGAAGCTGACGAAGAAATACAGACGGAAGAAAGCGTTTCCGATAATTTTTCTTTGCAGGACACTTTTTATTTTTCATGGAATATATATAAAAAACTGTCCATGGAACTTACATCGGGAATAATCGCCGTATACGCTGTTTTTATTTCCGTGTGCGCGGCGGCCTTTTTAATATTGCGTCAAGTGTCAGTTCTGCCTGATATTTTTGCCGGAAAATATCCGCATTTAGGCCGAACGTTTATTTGTCTGGCGGCGGCGCTGCTTGTTTATTATGCGCTGATGTTTTTATATATTTCTTATGTGCGCGGTTATTTCAGAGGGAAAGGCATGTCTTTTCGCAACTTTTTCCCGGCTTTGAGGGTTAGCGGGAGATTTTTGGCTTTTACGGCTTTTATAGCCGCTTTTCTATTGTCAATTCCGTTTATATTGGAAAAAGCGGAAATTCTTTTGCGGTTTTTCACAAAAAGTTATTCTCTTCCTTTTACGCCGTTTGCCGCCGGACTGTCGCTTATATTTGCCGTTATAGCCGTTTACGCTTTAGTATCGCTTTTTTATGTGCCGGTTTTTATTTTGGACGGTCATACTTTTTCGGATTCGCTTAACAGGTGCACGCAGATGATGACGGGGCAAAGAATGGCATTTTTCTCTATTTTATTCCTTTTGCTTCTTTTAAATGCCGCGGGACACGCGCTTATTATAGGATGGATATTTACGGTGCCGTTTTCAGTTCTTGCGGTTATGCAGATATATAGCACGGTTTCTGTCGGATACAGCAAATATCACGAAGATGTTGTTAAGGATGAAGAATAGTACGGCAATTACAAATTACGAATTACAAATCAACGGCAACTACGGCGCCCCCCTCAGAAGGAGGGAAATTAGTTTTTTCATCTTTGATTCGTAATTGCCGTTAAAAGGGGTGTTAAATGAAAATTACGCAAATGTCGGTTTTTATTGAAAATACCAAAGGAAAACTTTATGCGCTCTGCGATATTTTGGGAAGGAATAAAATAAATATAAAAGCTTTGACACTTGCGGAAAGCCCTGAGTTCGGCATTGTGCGCCTTGTCGTTGATAAAGCGGAAGACGCCGTAAAACTTTTGAAAGAGAACGGATTTATCGCTTCAATCGCGGACATTGTCGCCGTGGAAGTTTCGGATAATCCCGGAGGGCTGGCTTCGGCTTTGAAGGTTTTGGCGGACAATGATATTAATATTGAGTATATGTACGGTTTTGTAGAAAAAGCTTCGGATAAAGCTTTGATGGTTTTTAAATTCGAAGATATAGACAGGGCAATAGCGGTTTTGTGCAAAAACGGCGTTTCGATAATTTCTAAAGATAAAATATGCCAGCTTTAACCGCAGGGTGTGTTAACGCATGCGCGTAATATGCGTTAACACGCCCTAGTCTGCAATAACGGATAAAATATTATTTTGGGAGAGCATACCATGGAAAAACTCATTGGATTTGTTGTTCATGTTTTTGAAAATGTTTGGCATAAGTTTAAAATTAATCCTGCTCTTATTGTAACGGGAAGCATTATTTTAGCGGCTCTTTTTCTGCTAAGCGTAATGAGTCCTTTTCCTTTATTTTCCACTTATGACATAATTATAAAAACCGCTTTAATCGCAGTAGCTTTTATTTTGGCCAAAATATGCGTGGTGACTGTCGGAGAAATGAAAATAGATTCAGAGACCCTGCATATTGTATTGTTTCAAAATCTTGTAAATCCTCTGATTTTTTGCGTTATATTTGCCGTTGTTTTCGGAACGCTTGTTTTTATAGGCGTTCTTCCTTTTATGCTTCTGCATTTGGATGAGAAATTTTATATTATTGTTGCCGCGGCAGCGTCCGGCATTGCGGCTTTTGCATTATTTCCCATCGCGGTACTGTCCATGCTTTTCTCTTATGAAGGAAAATCTTTTTCTGAAGCCGTTTTCTGCGCAAAAGAAATTCTTAAAGGAAGGCGCGGACGGATGTATTTTCTGACGTTTTCGCTTATTCTTATAGCGCTGTTTTTAAAGCTTACTTATGTGGGAATGCTTATACTCTTTCCTCTTGTAATAATGGTTCTGGCTCAGGCGAGAGAATCTTTGGTAAAAAGCGAAGAGGAAGAAAAAATCGAAAAAATCGAAGTAAAAAAAAGTTACCGCCCGGGATTTGATTATTCGCAAAATCACGGCGTTAACAGAACGCTGGCGCCTGAAAGAAAAGAAAGTGACTTTATTAAAAAAGATTCCGGCAGCGCCGAACCGGCACCATTCAAGATAAGTAACGGACAGAAATCCGTGACTGTTGAAATTGCAGATATAGAAACAGAAAAGAAAAACAGCAGGATTTTGAGCGCCGCCGAATATGAGGCTCCTGAAACCGAAGAAGAGAAATTAGTCGAATTTATGAAGGGCGACATTTTGTATGAAAATGAGAAAGAAGAAAAAATTGAGGTGGAAGTAGAAAAGAACGATAAAGACGCGGATGAGGATACGGAAAAGAAGAGCAATGAAGACGTTGAGCATGATATTGAAATAGAGATTGAAAAAGATATAAAAGATACAAAAACAGAACAAAAATCAGGCAAAGCTTATCTTGAAGATTTCGGGACTATAAAAAGGGGAGACGTTAAATCCAGGCCCAATAAGGAAATAAATAAAAGCAGCGGAAACGGCAGTTATCTTGACAACTTCGGAAACCTCAAAAAAAATAAATAGTGCGGAAAGACGCGCAGACGTGCGGATACGTGTAACGGCAGGTACAAAGTCTTTGCTATGCGTCAATGCATCTATGCATCCTATCTCAAATATGATGAAAGATAAAATAATTGCCGTTGCGGGAGTAAATGATAATCCGGAAAAATTCGGACACAGAATTTTTTTTGGTTTATGCGAAGCCGGATATAATGTTTTTCCCGTAGGCGTGCGAGGCGGAGAAGTAAAAGGCGTGAAAATTTTTAAAACTCTTGCCGAGCTTTCTCAAAAGCAAAAGCCGGATTTGGTTATAACCGTTGTTCCGCCGGCAGGCACGGATAAAATTGTTGATGACTGCATAAATCTCGGGATAAAAGAAATATGGATGCAGCCCGGCTCGCAGTCTCCCGAAGGAATTAAAAAAGCGGAAGCAGCTGGAATAAAAGTAACGCAGCGCGGATGTTTTATGGTATTCGAAGGTGTTTGGTGAAGAAGACGCACAGATGTATGGATGTGCGGACGCGTGGATGCATAGCAACGACTTTTGCTTTTACTACGCCTTATGCATCCAGGTCCCTAAACTTCCGCCGTTAGAAGATGCAGAAATAAACAATGAAAAAAAAATTAAATATTAAAAATTTTAAAGCTTTGCTTTTTGACATGGACGGAATAGTTGTTGATTCCATGCCGTATCATTTTATTTCGTGGTTTGAGGTGCTCAAACATTACGGCGTGCGGGTTTCCCCCATGACGATTTTTGAAATGGAAGGCGCGAAATGGGACGAAGTCATAAAGACAGCTTATAAGCAGTCCGGAAAAAAATTTACACCCGGCATTGCCGCAAAAATCCGTTTTGAAAGAGAAACGATTTTTAAAAAATACTTTAACAGATATATTTTCGACGGAATACCCGAATTTTTAAGGGAACAAAGTTCCCCGAAACAAGGGTTCAAACAAAGTTTGAAACAAAGTTTCATGACGGGGCTTGTTACGGGCTCGTCTTTAAAAGAAGCCGAAGGCTTTTTGCCGGCGGATTTATATAATTTATTTGACGTTGTTGTCGCCGGAGATATGGTTAAACGTTCTAAGCCGTATCCCGATCCCTATCTTGCCGCCGCAAAAAAGCTCGGCGTTTTGCCGAAAGAATGTTTTGTCATAGAAAATGCGCCGTACGGAATAAAAGCCGCCAAAGCCGCTAAAATGTGCTGCGCCGCAATAACCACAAGCCTTCCTGCAAGTTATTTGAAGGAAGCGGACATTATTTTTCAAAACCATAAAGAATTATATTCTTTTTTTACGGAGACTAAATAATGGCAGAAGAAAAAAATAAAATATACGTAAGAACAGGCAAATACAGCGGTTATTATGCCTTCAAAGTTAAAGATGAGCGGATAAAATCTGCTGCCGCAAGAGTTTCCGCATACCTTCAAATAGCGGCATTGCTTGAAGTATATGCTGCCGATTCTAAGTTAATATCATTGTCTTCCCCCGGAAAATATACTTCAAATAATTATGACGCGCAAGGTCTTAAGCGAAGTCCCGTTGTTTTACAAAACTTAGATTTCGATAATTATTCCGACAAAGAAATAGAAGCTTTGATAATCGGGGAATTTTTCAGAATGCGCCGCGCAAAAAAAGCCGGGCTGATAAGTTTGTTTATGTTTATTATTGTCGCCGGGACTTTCATATTCGCGGCAGAGCAGGCGCATAATTTGATCGGACGCAATAATTTTTATATAACAGTTTTGTCAGCCTTTGCGGCGCTTGTTTTATTTCAGTTTTGGTCGTTTTATAACATTTTTTTTAAAGTTGATGAAAAAGTTATTGAAATTACCAGTGATTATTATTCTTTAATTTCGGCATTGGAAAAACAGGCTGAAGAATATAAAATTAAAAAAAGCGCGGATTTCCGGTCGCAGTTTTTACTCAAAAAAAGAATTGCGAGAATAAAAAAGGCAATTACGAATTACGAATCAAAGACAAAAAAATAATTGCAGGCTACAAATTATTCGTAATTGCCGTAATTGTTTTTGTCGTTCGCCGTTGATTCGTAATTCGTAATTGTCGTTAAAGAGGGGAATTAAAAATGAAAAAAATTTTGAAACTAAGTTTCACGGCTATTATTTGTGTTACTTTGTTTTTTACTGCGGGATTTTCTCAAAAACCGGATGAGGAAAAAGCACAAAAACTTCTTGAGCAGGCCGTGTTATTGCCGCATCAGGCTTTTTCCGACGCTAAAACGCTTTATGTGAAAAGCGTTCAGTCGGTAGAAATGTCGCAGATAAAAGAGTTGCTGCAGCAGGAAAACCTTGATAATTCGTCCGGAATAGATTTTGAGAAGATGTTTTCCGAAAGCATTACTGGCAACAAAACCGAACAGGAGTATTGGAAAGACGGAAATAAGTTCAGAATATCCATGTACAATAAAAACGCTTTCATGAACATGGAAATTCATTTTGTTTTCGACGGAAAAACTCTTACGACCATATCTAATACGGCCCGGAAAGAGCAGGAAGAATTTACCGCTGAAGAAGCAAAAGCTTTTGCTTCTTCAGCGGCGTCCGGTATTTTTAATTTTAAAGACGCTTTTGGCGAGACAATGAAATATGAATTTTTAGGAACAAAAAAAATCGGCGAATACGACTGTAATGTCGTGCAAACGGCTTTTGTAAATGAAAACGCCCAAGACAATGAGCAAAAAGAATTTTTAAAAATCCGTTATTTTATTGATAAAAAAACTAATGTTGTCGTTAAAACTGAAATTGTCGATTCAGTCAATGTGACAAGCGAAGTTAAAAAAATGAAAAAAATTGCCGGGAAATCAGTTCCGATTATTATTGAAAGTTCTGTGGGAAATGTCGGCAAAGGCATAATGACCTATGAAATAAAAGTAAATGATCCGATTAACCCCGCAATTTTTGACTCATCAAAAATTTCAGTAACAATGGATGAAGAATCTGAGGGACAAACACAGCTTATGCAGCAGCTTACGGAAAGCATTGCCGGTTTTATGAATGCTTTTTCTGGTACAGAAACGGATGCTTTAGAAGAATCAATGGACTCCGATTTAAAAAAATAGTTGAAAAATCAATGCGTTTTACATGGCAGAGAATAGAGAAAAGATAATAGATAATAGTTTTTTTGTCTTTTGCTGCTGCCGTATCTATTCTCTCTTCTCTATTAGTTATTATCTGTATTTATTTTGTTTCACGTGAAACAGAACTACAGAGAATAGAGAAAAGATAATAGATAATGTTTTTTTGTCTTTTGCTGTTGCCGTATCTATTTTCTCTTCTCTATTAATTATTATCTGTATTTATGAAAATTTTATTAATAAATCCCCCCATTTATGATTTTGCCGCATTTGATCTTTGGTCAAAGCCGCTGGGACTTCTTTATTTAGCTTCTATACTCAAACAGCAAGGCATTGAAGTTGAATTATTAGATTATATGGACAGATATGAAAACGGCAATTACGAATTACGAATGACGAATTACGAATCAACGGCAAAAAGATTCAACAACAATAAATCAGATGACTATGGCTGCGGACATTATGTCAAACAAAAAATAGAAAAGCCGGAAGTGTTAAAGCACATTCCCCGCAATTATTCACGTTATGGCTTGCCAAAAGAATTAGCAATTAATTGGTTGGGCAGCAAATATAAAGCTGGCGAAAGCCAGCCGGAGTTGATAATTGTTACTTCTGTGATGACGTATTGGTATCCGGGCGTGTTTGAAGCTATAAAAACCGTTAAAGAAATTTTTTCTGATGCACCTGTTATTTTAGGCGGCGCTTATGCCACGCTTTGTTATGAACATGCGCAAAAAAGCGGCGCGGATTATATTTTGAAAGGCGGAATTGAAAGTTTAAACAGCATTTTTAAGGTGAAAACTGCGAAAGCCGCGATTCCTTGCAGTTTTTCAGAGTTCCCCATACCTTACTATCCCCCAAATCAAAATAGAGGCTATGCGGTTTTACGAATTTCAACGGGCTGTCCCTTCAAATGCTCTTATTGCGCCCAGGATATTTTATGCGCAAACAAGTACGAAGTTAAAGCATGGCAGAAAGTTTTTGATGAAATCAGAACTTTTGTAAATTCGGGAATTAAAAATATAGCTTTTTATGATGATGCTTTATTATATGAGGCTGATAAAAATATAAAACCTTTGCTTAGGCAGATAATAAAAGAAAAACTTAATATAAACATACATACCCCAAACGGTCTGCACGCAAGATATTTAGATTTAGAGCTTGCCGGGCTTATGAAAGAAGCAAACTTTATTATGCCGCGTTTCAGTTTAGAAACATCGGACTCAAATATGCAGAAAGAGACAGGTGCAAAAGTATCTAATAAAATATATGTATCGGCAATGCAGACTCTTCAAAAAGCCGGATATAAAAAAGGAGAATACCTAACATACCTATTAATAGGAATGCCCAGACAAAAATTGGAAGATGTGAAAAATTCAATAAAATTTACTCATGAGCTTGGCTCAAAAGTGTCTCTTTCTGAATATTCTGTAATACCCGGGACAAAAGACTTTAAACAGCAATTACAAATTACGAATTACGAATTACGAATCAACGGCGAACGACAAAGGCAACTAACAATTAACGGCAAAGATTTTTTAAATGAGCCACTGCTTCATAACAAATCAATTTTCCCCCTGTTTGGCTTTAATGAATGGAATGAAATTTCCCGAATAAAAATACTTGCAAAGAATTTAAATAGTTTGCTATAATGTTTCACGTGAAACACAACGACATATAAAATATAAAAAGTAATATGTAATAGATGCTAAATTTTATGCTGGTTGTTGTTATATTTTACATTTTACTTTTTATATTTTATATGTTTTATAAATGGAGTTATCATGAGTAAAGTAATCGCAATCGCAAATCAAAAAGGCGGAGTCGGAAAAACCACTACGGCAATTAATTTAGCCGCAAGTTTGGCGCATTTGGGGCAGGAATGTCTTTTAATAGATATAGATCCGCAAAGCAATACTACAAGCGGCCTTGGCATTGACAGAGTTGATATCGGCAAAAATATTTATAATGTTTTGATTGATGAGATTGCTCTGGAAGATGTATTAAAAGATACTGTTATGGACTGGCTGGATATTGCTCCTGCTACAACGGATCTTGCCGCTGCGGAAGTGGATTTGGTTAATTTGGCCAACAGGGAAGAAAAGCTCAAGATTGCGCTTGAAAAATTCCAGAAGGTTTACAAATATATTATTATTGATTGCCCCCCCTCGCTCGGGCTTCTTACAATAAATGCTTTGGTCGCCGCGGACACCGTAATTATACCTATGCAGTGTGAGTTTTTCGCTTTGCAGGGATTGGGACAGCTTTCTAAAACAATATTTGCTTTAATGCAGAACTATAATTTGGATTTGGACGGCGTATTATTTACAATGTACGATTCAAGAACAAACCTTTCGCAGCAGGTTGTTGAAGAAGTAAAAAAGTTTTTCGGTGAAAAAGTTTACGAAACAAAAATACCGAGAACCGTAAAAGTCGCCGAAGCTCCGAGTTTCGGCAAACCCGTTCTATTATACGATCCGCACGGCAAAGGAACAATCGCGTACATGGACTTTGCGAAAGAATTCCTTAAACGGCAGAGCAATGAATAAAAAAGAGTGTAGAGTGTAGAGTGTAGAGTGTAGATACGGAGTTTTCGCTTTGCGAAAACTAGTTAGTAAGTTTCGCCAAAGGCGAAACACAATATCTATACTCTACACTCTTCTCTCTACACTCTGTAGTTAAAAGGAGATATCATGCAAAAAAAAGCTTTAGGCAGAGGTTTGGAATCTTTAATTCCGGCGCTTTCCGTAAATAAACCTGCAGGCGGTGAAGCGGTTATAACAATAAATTTGAGCAAAATAAAGCCTAACAGATTCCAGCCGAGAAAAAATTTTAATAAAGCAAAGCTTCAGGAGCTTGCCGATTCAATAAAAACGCACGGTCTTGCGCAGCCGATTTTAGTCACGCCGTCCATTGCGCCGGGCGAGTACGAAATTATAGCCGGCGAACGCCGCTTTCGCGCTTGCAAAATTGCCGGCATGAAAGATATAAAAGCAATAGTAAAACAGGGTACCGGCGACAAGCAAAAATTTGATTTGGCCTTAATTGAAAATCTTCAAAGAGAAGATTTGGATCCTGTTGAAGAAGCAAAAGCTTTTAAAAGATTAATTGAAGAGTTTAACCATACGCATGAAGAAATCGCGGCGGTTATAGGAAAAGACAGGTCTGTCATAACAAATACTTTAAGGCTTTTAAATCTTCCCGAAGATGTACAGATTTTGATAACCGAAGGAAAAATTTCCGCCGGACACGGCAGAATGCTTGCGGGAGTTGAAGATGAGGCGCAGCTGAGAGCTCTTGTCGAGCAGATATTAAGCGACAAACTTTCCGTAAGAGCCGTTGAGCAGCTTGCGGCAGAGATGAAGCCGAAAAAAATTAAAAAGGGGAATGAAGTTCCCAAAAAACAGGAAATAGAACTTATTCATTTAAAAGAAGAAATTCAAAGAAAGCTTGGCACAAAAGCAAATATTTCAGGAAACAGCAAAAAAGGAAAAATAGAAATTTTCTATTATTCTTTGGAAGATTTGGAAAGAATCGCAAGAGAGCTGAATTTCAAAGTTTAATTAAAAAAAAGACAAATAAAGGCGATGCAGAGCAACAACGGCAAAACGGCCAATAACATTTATTAAATTGTTATTGGCCGTTTATTTTTGCTTTACTGTTATCTTGCCTCTTTGCATCCCCGCATCTCTGCATCGCCTTTATTTAATACAAATTGTTAATAATTGCGTGTATATTTTTAAACGATTTTTTAAATTCGAAAAATAAATGCGATTAAAAATACAAAAACATATTGAAAAATCAATTAATAAATTAAAATACACAGGATTATGTTAAGTTGGACGCATTAAAAGTACGGTTGTGAATAACTTGTGAATAACTTTAAAAAGGCAATTACGAATTACGAATCAAAGACAAAATACACCTCCAGGCTGTGCGCCACCCCTTTTTATAAAATGTGAATTTTAAAGTATTTGTCTTGTCGTTCGCTGTTGATTCGTAATTGCCGTTCTTTAGATTTCACGAATTATTCACTTGTGTATAATTGACAGATTTAAGGTTTTTAGTTAGACTTTGAATATGTTAAAAAAACTGACGGCACTATTATTTGCTTTTACGGTTTTATTATCAGGTTCGGCTTTTGCGGCGGCGAATGTAAAAACATTTACGGGTATTTTGTCAAACTATATGATAAAGCACTCCGCAGGTGATATTAAAAATGATATTCGCTTAGCGCGCGATTACAGCAAAATCATAGCTGACGTGTACAAAAATTTTGTAAATGGCATAACGTCTCTTACAGCTTCCTTAGATTCTTACAAGGGGATGACGGGTATACAAAAGTACATAAAAAACATCAGCTTTTCCCCAGGGATAATCCCGGCAAATTGCATTGAGCAAAAAGTTCATTTATCCGCAAGCTTCGCGGATATGCAAAATGCCGGCTCATCCCGATCCGCAGGGACATTATTTTTGTTTTTAATTTTGACGTTTATTTTATGGTATATAGGATTATTGCGTCTTTTCAGCGGTGATTCTTTTTTTACAAAACAAATAAAAGTTTGAAAAATTCCGGTTTTTTTATAAATCCGGAATTTTTTATTTTAATAAAGAAGTTTTATAACGACAGTTTGGAGTGTGGAGTGTGAAGAGTGGAGTTAAAGTGTTTTCGCTTCGCGAAAACTTAAAACTGGTTTCGGCAGGAACTAAGTTCCGCCGAAACACAACAATTCCACACTCCTAACTTCAAACTCAAAACTGTAGTTAAAATGTGAGAAATGTATGAGCTTTAAAAAAATTATCGCGGTTCTGGCCGCCTTTTGTTTTCTGACGACTTTCATCGGGCAGAACTTTGCGCAAGCGGCAACGGCAGCGCAAAGCAAAAATAATAATGAGCCGATGATCGCGGCACAGTCCGTAATAATTCCGGAACGGTTCGGAAAAATAACAGAGTCGGCAAATTATAATTCGCCGCAGGTTATCGTGACTATTCAGGATTTACACGCGCATCCGCAGGTGCAGAAAAATATAGCTTCCATTCTGGGCGTATTAGACGAAAAATATGATATTAAAACAGTTTATTCCGAAGGCGCCAGCGGGAAAGTTGACATTTCATGGCTTTCTTCAGGCGAAAATTCCGAACTGAAACATAATATTGTTTTGCAGATGATTGAAAACGGAGTTCTTACCGGCGCGGAATATTTCGCGTTCTTAAACGATAAAAATAATCTTTTCGGTTTGGAAGACGCAGAAGTTCATCATCAAAATATCGTAAGGCTGGGAACCATTTATGAAAACGAAGCGAAAAATCTCGCCGTAGCCGCGAAAGTAAAAAATGAAATTAACTATCTTGCCGGCAAAAATCTGAACAAAGAAGTGAAGAGGTTTTCTAAATCCGCGGAGCAATATCACGGCAATAAAACGGAGCCTGCCAAATATTACGCCATACTTCTTGACTATGCTGAAAAAATAAACGCAAATCCGCAAAATTATTACAATACATTCAATATTGACATTGAAGAATTTACGGAACTTCAAAAAGTAGTTCTCATAGATAAGCTTTCCAAAAAACTAAACACGAAATATGTTAACCTGCAGCTCCAGAAATATCTGTCTTCGCTTAAAGATAATATATCTTTTTCCGAATACCGCAGTCTTTTGGACGCGACAAATAATTTTAGCGATATAGACATGCTTTACAAATACATTTCCGAACGCGGATTTGACGGAAAAACTTATCCGCAGCTTCAGGCGTTTTTAAAAATTAAAGAGCTTAATGCGCAGGTCAATCCTTTAAATTTGTTCGCGCAGGAACAGAGGCTTGAAGATCAGATAAGAAAATCGCTTGCATCTTCCGACACCGAAAGAGAAATCGCTTTTCTGAATTACTTTTACGCTTTATTTGAAGGCTGCCTCACAAATAAGCTCACCGCGAAAGACGAAGAGTATTTCAAAAGAAATTTCAGCGTTTTCAATGATATATACGGCAAATACGCGTCTGTTAACCACTTAAATATAATTAAAGACAGCTTTGCCTTCCTTAACGATTATTACGAAACAAATAACAAAAGAAATGAAATTTTTATACAAAAAATAAACGAACATGATAAACTTGTCTCCGGCGGCGGACTTTCGGCTTTGCCAGCGGAAGAGATTTTAAAAAACGCTAAAGAAATTATCGTGATAGTCACAGGAGGATACCACACTGTCGGCATAAACGATATTCTTTCCTCAAAAAAAGTAAGCCATATTACAATTACTCCTAAAATTTCCGAAAGCACTGATATGGCGGAAATGAATTTCAGACAGATAATAATAGACCAGAGCAGAATTTATAAGGAAGCCCTTCTTTTCGTTATCGCTTCGAAGACACCCGATACGAATCGTTCTAAAATCCTTACTGAAGCCGGACTGATGGTTTTGGGTAAAAATACAAGATTTGATGATATTGACATTGACAATCTTCTTGGTCAGATTGATACGGTTGCCGGAGGAGAACGACAGTTTACGGTTGATAAGACAAACGATAATGCCACAATACAATTCAACAACGGAGCCGTAATATCCATTTTCAGAGGCGAAGACGGCAAAATTGCCGTTGACAGTAAAGCCGCCTCTGCCGAAAAAGTTATGGATGGAGGAGTAAAAATATCTGATAAGTCTCTTGTGAAAGTATATCTTGATATGACAAAAATTCTTTCGCGTGAAGCATTAAAAAATTTATATGCTGTCGCGATTCTTGACATTGAAAACGACTCCGTATATAAGATGGCGAAGAGTTATTTCACTGAATGCGCCGAACAAGGAATATATATGGGAGCCGACGGACCGATTCCCAAATTGGGAGAATATGCGCGAAAGCAGTTGGAGCAGCAGCTAAGAGCCGGCAATACGTCAACTTTTATTGAAGAAATTAAAGATAATCTTTCAATTGACGGCATTTCTTATAACTTTATATCAAAAATGCCTGAATGGTTCCAAGAAGAGGCTTTTAAAAGGCACGCTGATTCCAAGAAGAAAGAAATTGGGATGTTAAATACAATCCTCAGGTCTCTGCTCAGCATTATGGTAATAGCATTTACTTCTATGCTTATTGCCGCATGTTCAGGTGAAACAGATGACAATCAGCAGCAAACAACAACTCCGCCCGGAATTGAACAGCAGGAAACAATTCAGGAAACTAAACAGCTTCCGAAAAATCTGACAAACTGGCGGGTAAGCAGAACAGCGCAAGAGTTTCTGCAAGGCAAAGGCAACCCTGTACCGAGAAGTTTTACCGGAAAAACACACAAGATAACTGACTATCAACAAAAGATGATTGCCGAACAAGGCGTAATCATTTACGATATGGCTGTTCTTATGAAAGCTTTGCTTTTATTCCCAGATGAAAACAGAGATTTGATAGAAAAAATGTTTAATGCTTTAGAGCGAAACAAACATTCAAATACCAGTAATGCAGACTTTACATACGGCGACAATGACACGGATCATTCCGTTGTGCCCGTCGGTCAAGGATACTATTGGAAAATATTAAGGGCCCGGGATAATCCCGAGAACTCACGGGAGAAGGCAGGCGGCGGGCTTCAAGACCAATACCAGCCGATTACCGGAGAAAATGCGTGGTATGGCAATGCTCTTGTAAGCATGGCGCAAGTGTATCAAGGTTCGGACTCGGACTTAGGAAATAGAGCATATCAAAGGGCTGTTGAACTGGCCAGAGCCATGCTTGCTTTAAAAATTGAATCCGGCGCTATAAGAATGGCACCTAAAGACAATGTCTCGAATTATTCGTATATGAAAAATGACATTGGCGGTTACGATAATTATTATGAACTTGTTTCCATGGAAAATAATGTTTCGGTATATTCGTTTTTAAAAAATTTGCATGATTTTACCAATGATGCAGAACTAAAAAGCGATCTTGCAGCCGCATTATTCAAGCTGGAAAACTATTTATTTTCAATGTATGACAAGGAAAAAGGGTATTTTTTAAGCGGGGTTGATTTAAAAACTGAATTAAAAGATGAAAAATTTGCTACAGACTGTCAAACCTGGATTATTTCCGTATTCGGCGCTAAAAATTTTGACGAAAAAATGAAAGACAGATTCGGTATAGATAATGCAAGCGTTGAACTTTTAAAAAGAGCTCTTAAAGAGTCAGGTGTAAAAGGAAATCGCAACTGGAAAGGGTTGGATTTTTCAAAAAGAGCGGAAATTGTAAGTTTTGAATGGACAATCAGCTGGCTTATTGCCGCAAGAGAAGCATTGGAATATTCAGATGACGCGGAACTCAAAAATGCGGTTAAGGGAATAGCCACGTATGTAAATGCAAAGACAGACAGAAAGGGAATACTTAAATATGTGAATGCCGACGGTGCTGTTCGCGCGTTCAGCTGGGATGCGATGACCGGTCTTGGCAGCCTTGCTTCAACCGCTTGGCAGCTGTTTTATTCATATAATTCCGGTGACACCATGACGGTGCGGTACGGAACGACGAACATGTATACGGACATACAGATAAATGTATATGATTCCGGTAAAAATATTATAACTCCGTTTGATGTTTTCAAACCCGCAAGAAAGGTTCCGCCGTTTTCCCGGAAGAAAAGCGCTCAGCCTGCGCCGCCGTCGGCAGTGCTGCAGAGCCGTGAAATAGCAATAAACGTCGATAATGTTAAAGCATACGGGGCAGACAATTGGCTGGCATATGTGGTAAATCTTGCAGCTGCAGATGTGGCAAATATCGATAAAGGCGCAGTGCTTGAAATTGAAATTAAACCTTTTGACGCTCCGCGCGGCTCTGTAATAACGGCAGAAGCAATCAATCTTGATGAAAACGATAACCCGATACCACAAAGCAATATTGTGCTTAATGAAACGTATAACATTCCTGACGACGGCAGCAAAGCAAAGATTACAATTCCTTTATGGCTTTTATTCGATTCTAGGTCTAATCTCAAGCACAAGCTGGACAAAAACAAAAATCTACAAGTAATTCTCAATACGGGAAAGGATTTTGACGGGGAACCGCATAATCTCCGAAACGCCGTGATTGAAATTACAGGAATTAAAATTATATATGGAACAGATGCAAAGCCTGCGCTAAACTCTCCGCTGGAACTTCCTTTTTTATCGTATACATTAAACAGGCTCGGCATAACAATGGAAAAATTCCCGAAAATTAGAACGGCAATAGTAGCATTTATTGAAACTCTGATAGTAACGGCGACGATATTTGTGCCTGAAAAATTTATAGATATGCACGGAGAAATTCCCGAGAATAAAAAAGACGCAATGAATGCGGAAGTTCTTGAAATACTGGACAAGGCAAAAAATACGGGTTTTGTTTACGGAATGGCAATTTCTTTGGTAATCTTTGCTATAAAATTGACTTCATGGTTGTCGTTTCCCTTTATAACGCAGCTGGCTTTTGCCAGCATAACCGGCGCTTATTCTGTCTTCCATTTTCAGCAAATAATGAAGGAGGAGTTGGAAAGAGAGAGAGAAAATAAAAGGAACGCAGCATATGATTTAGATTTTTATGTAATAAATATTGATCTGATGTGGATTATCATACCGTTTACCGCATTTGTGTTCCCGATATTTATAGCGCAGTCATTGCTGGGTGCACTCTTGAGTATGATGATTTCCATTGCAAGTTCGCTTTTTAAATGGAACTTAAATAATCCCAAACCGGCTTTGGACAGAAATGTGCGCGTGAATATGATATACGCTTCGGAAGCAAACTTAAAAGATTTGCAAGCGCATTTCGGCAAGAAAGTAATGATAAGCAATGACGGCATTGTTTCACAAAATGTGTTTATAATGAACCAGCCGATGCCGGACGGCACAAATTTAGATAATTTTTCCGGCTCCGGAGTTAATGCGATAATATACAAATTAAAATCCACCGGCAGGCAAATACCGTCTTCCAGACTTAGCGAATTTAAACCTGAAGATATTGAGTCCGCGTCAATTCCTGTTTTGATGACGCAAAGCGAATCTGAAGGCATAATTTATCATGCATTAGGCGTTCCGCATGAAGATATAGCAGCGACAATACAAAACAGTCTGCTTGAAAAAATAGCGGGCAAATCGCTCAAAGAAAACAGAATATTTTTGAGCGACAAAATAAGCGTTGATTATATTGAAGTTGACACAATGTCAGAAATAAAAGCTTCTGATTTTTCAAAATCCGGCAATTTGAGATTATACGCCGGAACAGAAGTCGGAGAGAATGCTTCCGGGCGCGCCGCGCGCTTTGAAAGGGCGCGTATAAACAGAAATGCCGAAGCATGGCAGCGCGCGAAAAGCGTGAGAATATTTCTTGACAAAACTACGGATAAACCCGCTTTGGAAAAATACATGAAAATTCTTTCAAATGCCAGCAACGGAAATCTTATTTTTACCGAAGCTCTTGTCAACGATCTTATTGATAAAAAGAAACTTGACTCCGTTATTAAACAGTTGAGAAAAGACGGAATAAGCATAATGGCTGAAAAACCCGCGGAAGGAAAACTTTCGCCGAAAATGCCGGAAGCGCTCGTTCTTTTTGACGGACAGTTTGACCTTGAGAACGGCAAAATTGAAACCATGTCAGTAAACAAAGGCAAAGAAGTATTTGATGCCGATATTATAAGCGATAGCGAAAACATTGAATCTTCTCTTGCCAATGCGAAACAAGACGTGGTGATTTTTGCATCCGCTCTTGAAGAATATGCCGAAAAAGATACGGGTTTTGGGACAGTGTTTAGCGAT
Source organism: Candidatus Endomicrobium neocapritermitis (assembly GCA_009778325.1). Lineage (GTDB taxonomy): Bacteria > Elusimicrobiota > Endomicrobiia > Endomicrobiales > Endomicrobiaceae > Endomicrobium_B > Endomicrobium_B neocapritermitis. Next base: position 54,925 of record WRJZ01000048.1, read on the forward strand.
TTAGTTTCCGTCAAAATTCTTAAATATTTTCAAAACGCTCCGATAACAGCCGGCAGCGTAAGAGAAACAGCCGGTTATTATGATATAGAAGAAGTAATTAACGCGTTTAGCCATGTTGACGCCTCCGTTCTTCAGGAAATGTACGATCTGTATAAAAGCGGAACGGTTTCCGCTGAAGAAATTCTTAATAAGCAGAAGAGCGGTTTGGACAATTTCGCGGGAGATTATCTCGCTGACATAGACATAAAAGTTCAGGATGAAAACAAAAAAATCGAGATAAAAAGAGCTTTTATCGAAGGCTTCCTTAATAAGCTCGCCGCCGCAATTGAATTTAAAAACGCAGGCAGGGAAAGAGGGTTTAAAGATAAGAATCTTGAAAAACTTGTAGGTGAAATCGCGGCATTTAAATATTTGTCTCCATTAATTGAGGACGCAGAAACCGGGAAACTAAAAAGCATGGTTGAAAATGTGAACATGCAAAATTACCTAAATGAAATCAGCGCGATAATAGATGAGTATCCCCAAGCCGTGCCCGCGGTTGCGTATTTAATGCTTGGAACGATTTTTGCTTACGAAAGCAAAGCAAATTTTAATAGAGACAGTTTGAAGGTACATCTTGATTTAAAAGCCATGAACAAGATATTGACAGCAGCGTAAAAAGAAAATATTTTCGGGCTTGGCCCGGCCGCCGGCAAGAGCATACACGCGAATCGTGCATCAGCCGGCGGCAAAACCTAAGAAAAACAGAGTGAAGTTTGAAGTGCGGAGTGTGAAGTTATTGTGTTTCGGCAAAGCCGAAACGAAATTTTAGGTTTTCGCTTAGCGAAAACACATTAACTACATTCTTCACACTCAAAACTCCACACTATGGAGTTAAGAGGGAATTATGAACATAGAAATTAACAATGAATTTAAGCAGGCTTTTGAGCTGATTTCAAAAACGAATGACTGTGTTTTTGTTACGGGTAACGCGGGCACGGGGAAAACAACGTTTTTAAAATACTGCGCTTCAAAGATAAATAAAAGGACCGTAATCCTCGCGCCGACAGGCGTTGCGGCTTTGAATGCCGGCGGAGAGACAGTCCATTCGTTTTTCAATTTTAAACCGGATATCACCCTTTCAAAAATCAAGAAAAAGAAGCTTTCCGACAAATCGATATATCTAAAAGTCGAAACGATAATTATCGACGAAGCGTCAATGCTCCGCTGCGACATGTTGGACTGCATAGATAAATTTTTGCGGCTCAACAGGGAAGCCCATCAGGAGCCGTTCGGCGGCGTGCAGATGGTTTTTATAGGCGACTTGCAGCAGCTTCCTCCGGTGGTAAAAAAAGAAGAGGCGTACATTTTCAATTCGGTGTATAAAACGCCCTATTTTATCAGCGCGTATTCCTTAAACGAATGCACGCTTCACACCGTGGAGCTTAAAAAAATATACCGTCAGCGCGATGACGACTTCGTTACCCTTTTAAATTCCGTCAGAAACGGCGATGCCGGCGACGATGAGCTTGCCGTCTTAAACAAAAAAGTCGGCGTTACCGCGTCAGGCAAACCAATGGCGGTTTATCTTACCACGACAAATAAAAAAGCCGCGCATATAAATCATATGTATCTCGCGAGGCTGCGCGAAGAAACCTCTGTTTTTTTTGTCGCGGAAACCGAAAATATCGACGAAGAATCCGGATCGCTTCCGGCCGAGCAGGATCTTATCGTAAAAAAAGGCGCGCAGGTGATGATGGTAAATAACGACTCAAAAGGCAGATGGGTCAACGGAAGCATCGGCATAATTAAAGACATAAGAAACGATATGTATTCCGATAAAACCGTGATACACGTCGAATTTCAAAACGGGCGTGTCGAGCAGGTTGAACCTTATAAATGGGAGCTGTTTAAATATAAATGGAATGAAGATCTCGGGCAGATAGAAACGGAAAGCGCCGGATTTTTTAAGCAGTATCCGCTGAAACTTTCATGGGCGGTCACAATACATAAAAGCCAGGGAAAAACTTTTGATAATGTCATAATAGATATGGAATACGGCTCTTTTGCCCCGGGACAGCTGTACGTTGCGCTGAGCCGCTGTACGTCTTTTGACGGAATAGGTTTGTCGCGCCCGCTTACAAAGCGCGATATTAAAACGGCAGGTAAAATATAAAATATAAAAAGTAAAAGGTAAAAGATACGGCAATTACAAATTACGAATGACGAATTACGAATCAACGGCGAACGGCAGCGGCAAAAGCAAAATTTGTTATCTGTATTTATGAGGGAATAAATGAAATTTCTAAAACTATTTTCAATCCGGAAGAGATTAACAAAACTGCTGTTCGCGGTTTTGTTTCTGCCGTTTTTGTCGGCGGCTGCTGCTGCTCAAACTGTCGTTGTCAACAGCTATAGCGATTTAAAAAATGCGCTGGCAGCGCCAAACAACACTCGGGCTGTCATTATCGATTCGGATATAAATTTTGAGGATAGCAGCTTACTTGTATCAATACCTGCCGGTTCGACTGTAATGTTACTGCTGTATAGCAGCGAAGGAATGCGTACTTTTGATTTACAGGGAAATTCCGGAATTAAATTCGGAGACGGTTCCGGTACAAACAGTAAGCAAATCCAGATAAAAAATTTAAATATAATAAATTCAAACTCGCTTGCTTCCGAAGGCGCAATATATGTCCCATCGTTAAACAATGCAAATTTTTATATAGAAGCCGTAAATATAAACAATAATAAGGGAACTGCCCGCGGAACAGCGTATTTTAATATTGAAAATTCCACTGTTAGTTTTGTAGGCAATGTAAATTTTAGCAGCAACAGCGCAAACTATGACGGCGGAGGTTTATGGGTTAAGGGACAATCAACGGGGAAAGCATATATACAATCCGACAGCGGCGGCGTTCTTACTTTTTATAATAATCAAACGCAAGATTATGGCGGCGGAATATATTTTGACGAATATGTTAATGCCGATTTTCGCGGTATAACCAATTTCCAAAGCAATACGGCCGGCAACACCGGCGGCGCGATATATGCGCGCGGCAATTCAGCGGTAAACTTTTCCGGAGACGCCTCATTTTCAAATAATCAGGCGTCATACGGCGGAGCGGTCTTCGTTGGTTCGGGCGGCGCTTTAACGTTCAATAAAAATATTGCTTTTACAAGCAATACGGCAACAAATCAGGGCGGGGCAATATATAATTCGGGTTTGATAAATTTCAGCAATACTGCCGGTACGGAAATAACGTTCGGCGGCAATAGCGCCGCTTACGGCAGGGACATATACAATTCGGGCACAATAAATATAAACGGCGCAGGCAATATAATATTATCCGGAGGAATAGAGGGAAGCGGAACAATAAACAAATCCGGAGCCGGGACAATGTATTTTAAATCCGGTTCCGTCACGAATTTCGGCGGAACTTTTAATTTAACCGGCGGAAACGCGCATTTTTCCGAGCCCGCAAAAATAAGCAATATGGCAATAGGCGCGGCTGCGCTTACTTTAGACGTTGATTTTATAGGCTCGCGCACAAGCGTATTGTATTTTGACAATATTACCATAAACGCGTCAAACGGCAAATTATATATCAACAATATATCCGCGGCGCCGGTAAGCGCGGCAAGTACCACAATATTTTATTCAAACAACGCGAACAGCGGAACATTTAACGATAATAATATATACGATTTGGCATCCGGAAGCGCCAGCTATAAATTAGAATGGAACTATAATGCCGGAGGTTACGGCAACGGATATAATTACAGGGGATTGCTGACGTCTTACAGCTTAGGCCCGTGGAGTACTTTTGTTTTCAGATATCAGGGGGCTGTTTCGGGAGAGACGGTAAGTTTAACCGCAAATTTAACGGCGGCAGTTGGCGATGAAAGCGGCTTTGGTTCGCCGGGGGATAATAATATCACAATAAACGGGGGCGGATATACGCTCAACTCAGCCGGAAAAACAGGACTCGGCTTTGTATTTGCGCCGTCATCGTCGGCAACATTTAAAAATATAAATTTTATAAACTTTAATACGACAGCCGGCGGCGGAGCGTTATTATCAAATAATTCAACGGTAAATTTTGAAGGCTCAATAACATTCAGCAGCAATACGGCGTCAAACGGCGGCGGAGCGGTTAACGCGGTAAGCGGCAGTATTACCTTTTCGGGAAATACTTTATTCCGGGGTAACCGGGCAGTTTCTTCTTCCGGAGGAGCGCTGTATGCCGCAAGCAATAATTCCGTCAGATTTTTAAATACAGTGAATTTTATAAGTAATTCGGCGTCAGCAAACGGCGGAGCGGTAAATTTAAGCGGAAACAATATAATTGTCGACATGAAATCGGTTATTTTTACGAGCAATACGGCAAACGGTTCGGGCGGAGCAATTTATATAAACGGAAACGGAAAACTTACAATAAACGGCGCGGCGGATTTCAGATATAACAACGCGCTGTTAAGCGGCGGGGCAATCTTCATGCAGGGAGCGTCTTTGTCGGAAACCGCGTCGCTTACAATAAACCAGCCGGGTTCTTCCGCGACGGTTTTCGAAGGTAACGTTTCAGGCGGCAATAACGAGTCTATACGTCTTGCAGGAAATACCAGGCTCAATTTTGATATAGCCGGCAATGGCGAAGTCCGCTTAAACGACGGCTTATCTTCATCCGGAAGTTCAAATATAATCACAAAAACAGGGTCGGGCACATTCTTTCTAAACGGGGATATGAGCCGCAGCAATGCCGATTTAATAATTGTCAACGGCAAATTTACGGTCGGCGCCGGAGGAACTTTGTCCGCAGGGCTTCTTTCCAACAGCGCAGCGTTTGACCTTCAAAACGGCGCCGGGGATATTGTAAACGCGCAAACTTTTTTCTCGTCAGGCACGCTGCAAATGGAAGTGCTTTCATATACTGACGGAACAAAGAAAAGCGATAAAATCATCGCCGACAATGTTTCAATCGCGAGCGGCACGCTCAACGTCTTCATAGGCATAGGAGATTATAATAATGACTCTTTCGCGATAATAACGGCGACAAGCGGCATAACCGGCGCTTTTGCAAACAGCGACAGTTTAGCCAAAAGCGGAACGCAGTGGCAGCTTGATTACAGCAACCCTAATATTATTTATCTTATTGTCAACGGAAAAAGCGCAAGTAATTTCAGCCTGTTAAGCGGCCTTTCGTATAATCAGAAAAGCGCTGCTTTGGCTCTGGACGCCGTATCGCAATCGCCGTCCCAGACGCAGGCGCAGACGGACGCCATAAACGGAATTTTGCTGATGGGAGATGCCGGTCAGAAAGCCGCGCTCGCAGAAATCGCCGGATATTTTCTCGCCAATGTTATACGTTCGCAGGCGGTTTCAAACGACAGAAGAAACCTTTATCAGGCGATAGAAGACAGATGCGCAAACGATGGCCGCGGCTCCGGCGAAATATGGATAAAACTCGCCGGCGGAAAACAGCGCTACGGTTCGGACAGTAATTCGCCCGGAAGTTTTGAAGACAGCGTTTTAGGAGTTGATTTCGGATGGGACAAATACAATAAAGACAACAATCTCATTTACGGAGTTTTCGGAAAATACAATAAACACAGCGTCTCGCAGAAAAGGAATTCCGCGGATGTCGGTTCTTACGGGCTTGGCGCGTACGGCGGATTGCTGAAAGAAAAAGTTGACGTAAAAGCGGCTTTTAGCGTCAGCTTTCAAAATTATGAAACAAACAGATATATTCCTTTCGAAAATCTTACTGCAAAAGGCGATTTCAGCGGAAATGCGGTTAATTTTGACGCGGAGATTGCTTACAAAAAAGCGCTTAACGAAAAAATGTCTTTCAGGCCTTTTACGGGTTTGGAATTCGGATTTGTCAATAATGATAAATTTATCGAAAGCGGAGCCGGAATATACAACTTGAAAGTGGAAAATGCCGGATACGCTTCGGGAATATGGCGGTTTGGCGCCGGACTTTTCGGAAAAGCCGACAAATCGCAAAAGTTAGGATGGTCAGCGGACGCGGAACTCGGCTTTATGCTCGCGGGCAATGTCGCCGAAGTTGAAACGGAAATTTTTGAAAGCGGAAAAAAATCAAAAATCAGAGGAGCGGAAACAGGCAGCGCGGTGTTTGCGCTCAACTTAGGAGCGGACTATAGAATAACCGAAAATATAAAAGCTTATTCGGGTTTAAGATTTTCAGCCGGGGATTTATTCGGAGATTATTACGCCAATATAGGGCTGAATTATATTTTCTGCGCGACTTCAGCGGAAAAACAGATTAAGCGGGAAGATAAAGAAGAACGTTCAAGAAAAAAGACCGAAGCCGTTATAGCCGGCGAAGCGGAAAGCAAAGGTTTGTCGACAGATATGGCAATAGCCTTGTCCGGCCCGACAAAAGAAATGATTAAGAGGCAGGAACAGAGACAGCGCGAAGAATTCAGGCAGCAGAAAATATATGAAAAAGAACTCCAGATTGAAATAAGCATAATCGCGGAAAAAGACGCCGTAAGAAGGGCGGAGGTTCAGCAGAGAATAAGTTACCTTGAATCCGAAATAAGAAGCGAATACGATAAACTTCAGATGGCGCAGACCGAAGCTGAGATAGCGTATAACGAAAGCCGGACGGCAAAAGATCCTCAGACAAAAAGAGCGATGGAAAAAGTTCACGAAGGCAAGGTTGCCATCGTGTCCGTACATAAAAATAATATAGGCAGGCTGCTCAAGGAAATTGACGAACTTGATAAAAAAGAAGAAAGAATGCAAAAAGCCCAGGAAAGAGCCGCGATAAGGACTTTGGAAAGAAAGAGAGAAGCCGAGATAAAAGCCGGAATTGAAGAAAGATATAAAACGGAGCAGGCCGCGGAATCGATGATAGCAAAGCTTGTCGAGGAAGAAAAAATCAGAAGGGCGGCCGCTCTTGAAGCGCAGCAAAAAGCCGAAGCCGAAGCAAAAGCCAGACAACAGGCCGCGGACGCGGAAGCTGCAATAATAGAAGAGCGGGAAAGGATAAAATCCGAAGGGGAACAACAGCGTGCCGCCGAAGAAAAACTCATAGCGGACATGTTTGCGAAACAGCAGGCTCAAGCGCAGGCATATGCCGAACAAAAAGCAATGGAAGAAGCGGTAAAGCGGGAATCTGATGAGGCGCAAAGAGTTGCAAGAGAAAAAGAAAGAGAAGCGCAGCTTGCGAGGCAGCAGGCCGAGGCGATGGTAGCCGAAAGAATTGCCGTAGAAAAAAGGCTGGCAGCCGAAGCCGAAAGACAGGCCGCTGCTGATTTGAAAGCTAAGCAGGAAGCCGAAACCGAGGCCAAAAAAGAAGCCGAAAGGCTGCAAAAAGAACATGAAAAAGCAAAACTTGCCGCCAAAAAAGAAGCGGAAAAACAGGAACGCGAAAGAATAAAAAGAGAAAAAGAAGAGGCTAAGCTTCAAGCTAAGCTGGCAGAAGGAAAAGCGCGCGCCGCGTCAGCGGATATGTCCGTTGCTCTTTCATCAAAAGATATGAAGCGGAGACACGCAAGATATGAACAGGAGCTGCAAAAAGAGAGAGCCAGGGCGGCTGCCGAAGACGCTCCAAGAAGAGAAGCTTGGCAGCAGAAACAAAAAGATCTTGAATCCGTTTTCCGGCATGAAAGATATGAACTGCAGAAAGCAAGGCAGGAAGCCGAAATAGCGTCTTTTGAAACCGAAACGGCAAAAGACGCAAAAGAAAGACGTAAATTTGAAGAAATATTAATGCAGAAAAACGCTGAGCTTGCCGCCAGACAGGCTGCTGTAAACAGGACGCAGCAAGCTCTTGCCGACCACTGGGCGGAAGAAGACGCAATATTAAAAGCTCAGGAAGAAGCTGTTCTCGCTGCGGTAGCCGAGACCATGCGCGCCGAACAGGACGCCGAATTTGCCAAACAGCTGAAGGCGCGTCAGTCCGCGGAACTTAAAGCCGCAAAAGAAGCGCAGGAAGCTGAAACCGAGAGAATTAAGAGAGAAGATGCCGCTGCAAATAAGCTGGCCGAAGAAAAAGATAAAGCGGAAATGCTTGCCGAACTCCATGCGGAAGCTTTAGAGAAAGCAAAAACAGCCGAAGAAGCGGCCGCCGCTCAAAAAGCTGTTGATGAAAAGTCAAAAGCCGAAAAACTTGAGAAAGAGCAGGCGGAAAGAGCCGTATTGGAGCAAGAGAAGAGAATAGCCGATGAAAAAGCAAAAGCCGATCTTATTGCAAAAAGGCAGGCCGAAGCTATAGCCGCGGCAAGGCTGGCCGAAGAAAACAGAATAAAAGCTGAAGAAGAAAAACGGGCAGCAGCCGAGCTGAAAGCTCAAAATGACGCAGAACTTAAAGCAATAAGAGAAGCTGAAAGGCTGCAAAGAGAAAAAGAAAGAGCGGAGCTTGCAGCGCATAAAGCCGCGGAAAAAGCTGAAAATGACAGGCTGAAAAAAGAAGCCGCGGCAAGACAGAAAGAAATAGATGACCGCGTAAAAGCCGAAGAGGCGGAAAAAAAGCGCGCCGAAGAAACCGAAAGAGCAAGAATAGCTGCGGATCAAAAAGCCATAGAAGACGCTAATAAAGCAAGAATTGCTGCCGAGAAAAAAGCGGCAGAAGAAAATATGAGGGCTGAAATGCTTGCAAGAAAGCAGGCTGAAGCGCTTGCAGCCGCGAAAGCAGCGGAAGAACAAAGACTGAAAGCTGAAGCAGCAAGACAGGCAGCGATAGAAGAAAAAGCAAGACAGGCAGCCGAGCTTGCGGCGCGTAAAGCCGAAGAACTTGCCGAAAGCGAAAGAGTAAAAGCGGAAATGCTTGCCAGACAGAGAAATGAAATTCTGCAAAGAGCAAAGCTTGACGAGAAAAAGATGGCTGAAGAAGAAGCTGAAAGACAAAAATATATAGAAAAACAGAGATTGGAAAGCGAAAAATTAAAAGCGGAAATGCTTGCCAGACAGCAGGCCGAAGAAGCGGCAAGGCAGACAGCCATAAAAGAAAAAGCAAAAGCTGCGGAAGCCGCCGCAAAACTCGAAGCGGAACTTACGGCTAAGAGAGAAGCGGAAAGATTACAGCAAAGATTACAGCAGGAAAAAGAAAAGGCCGCTCTTGAAGCAAGAAGAGCGGAGTATATAGCGGAAATCGAAAGGCTTAAAAAAGAAGCCGAAGAAGCGGCCGCAAAACGTAAAGCCGAAGCGGACAGACTCATTGCGCAGCAGCAGGCAAGACGTCAGGCGGAAGCGGCAGAAGCCGCAAGAATAGCGGCAGAACAAAAAGCCAAAGAAGAAGCTGAAAAAGCAAGGCTGGCTGAGGAAAGAAAAACCGCAGAGCTTGCAAGAAAGCAGGCTGAAGCTAAAATAGCCGAAGAAAAGAAAGCGCAGGCAGAAGCGCAAAGACAAGCTGCCGCGGAGTTAAAAGCAAAACAGGCTGCCGAGCTTAAAGCCAGGCAGGAAGCAGAACGGGTACGCAAAGAAAAAGAAAGAGCCGAACTCCTTGCCAAAAAAGAAGCGGAGGCATTGGAAAAAGCAAGGCTTATTGAAGAAGAAAGAATAAAGCAGGAACAGCTTAGACAGGCGGAACTTGAAGCCAAGATAAAAATAGCTGAACAGATGAAAAGAGAAAGAGCCAGGCAAGAGGCGGAGCTTGCAGCCCGCAAAGCAGCTGAAGAAGAAGCCCGCAAGGAAGCTGAAAAACTTGCTGAAATACAGAGAGCAAAAGCCGAAGCCGAGAGACAGGCGGCGTTTGCCAAACAGAGAGAAGCCGAGGCAAAAGCTAAGGCTGAACTTGACGCCAGACGGCAGGAAGAGGCGCGCGAAAGAGCCAGAATAGCCGAGCAGCAGAGAATAAGGGAAGAAGCGGCAAGGCAGGCGGCAATAGAAGAAAAAGCCAGACAGGAAGCGGAGCTTGCGGCTAAGAGAGAAGCTGAAAGGCTGCAAAGAGAAAAAGAAAGAGCGGAGCTTTTTGCCAGGCAGCAGGCTGAAGCGCGCGAAAGAATCAGAATAGCCGAAGAAAACAGAGCAAAAGCCGAAGCGGAAAAACAGACGGCAAGAGAGCTTAAGGAAAAACAGGAAGAGGAGCTTGCGGCTAAGAGAGAAGCCGAAAGACTGCAGAGAGAAAAAGAAAAAGCTGAAGAACTTGCCATGCAGCAGGCCGAGGTGCGCGAAAAAATCAGAGCAGCCGAAGAACAGAAAATAAAAGAAGCAGCCTCTAAACAGGCAGCGAAAGATATGAAAGCCAGACAAGAAGCCGAACTTGCCTCCAAAAGAGAAGCGGAAAGGCTGCGCATAGAAAAGGAAAGAGCTGAGGCTGCCGCGCAAAAAGCGGAAAAAGAAAGAATAGAAAGAGAAATGGCGGCTGCAAGAAAAGCAGCCGAAGAAAAAGCCAAAGAAGAATATATAAGAAAACAAAATGAAATGTACGAACAATCCCGGATTGCGGCGGAACAAAGAATAAAAGAAGAAACGGAAAGAAAAAATGCCGCTGCGCAAGCAAATAAAATTGAAACGGAAAAACGTCAGACTGAAGCCGTGGAAAGAGTAAGAATCGAACGCGAGCAAAGAGAGCTGAAAGCCAAACAAGAGGCAGAACTTAAAGCGCAGAAAGAAGCCGAAAGGCTTGAACAGGAAAGAGTAAAGAGAGAAGCCTCCGCCGCGCAGAAAGCCGCTGAAGAAGAGATAAAAAAAGCAGAACGCGAAATGCGTTTGGCGGAAATACGTGAAAAAGAAAGAAAAGAGCAGGAAGAAAGAGAGGCAAGAATAAGAGCCGGAGAAGAAGCCGCGAGACTTGTTGAAGAGCAGAGAATAAGAGAGGCCGCGGCAAAACAGGCGGCCGCGGAAGCCAGAATAAAAGCCGAAGAGGCCGCAAAAGCCGCTGAACTTGCAAGGCAGCGCGAAGAAGCTTTGGAAAAAGCAAGAATTGAACGCGAACAGAGAGAAGCAAAAGAAAAAGCAGAGCAAAGAGAAAGAGATTTAAAAGCTAAACAGGCAATGGCTTTGAGCGCGCAGAAAGAAGCCGATGAAGAGCGCAAGAGGAAAATAAAAGAAGACCAGGAAAGAATAAAAGAAGAACACAGAAAAAAAGAAGCCGCCGAGAAAGAAAAAGCAAGGCAGCAGGCATTGCAAAGACAGCCTGCGGAGGCTGATCTGTTCCCTATTGAACCTGAAGACGCGGTTTTTGAAGCCGGGATAAGCGCCGCAAGAGAAGCGGAAGCTTTGCGCGTCGCGGAAGAAAAAGTGAAAGCCGCGGCTATGGCCAAGAGACAGGAAGAGATGACTTTGGCTATGGCTGCACGACCTCCTAAAACCGAACCTGAGCCAAAAAAAGCGTCCGGGCCGGTAAGAAAGAGAGTTAAAATTCCGGGTTTTAGATTTATGGAAGATTCGCCTGCTTTGGCTTCAGGAACAAGGGCGTATCTGAATGAACTTGCGTCCCAGATAATAACAATGAAAGCCGCAAGCGTCACCATAACAGGGTATGTAGAGAAAGCGGAAGAGGTTTCAGGCAGCTACTATGATGTTCTGTCTTCGGACAGAATAGAAGTTATTTCCGGAATTTTTGAAATGAACGGCATACCGCTCGATAAAATAGAAAAGAAAGTATCTGCAATACATGGTAAGCCGAACGCGCAGGCATCCGACGGAGTTACGGACAGGTTTATAGAAATAGAAATAAGATAATTTAAAGGCAATTAATAATTAACAATGAATAATTAATAATTTTTGTGTTTTTGCAGGGCAAAAACTGATAAATATGTTTCGCCGCAGGCGAAACTTCATAATTGTTAATTGTTATTTGTTAATTATTAATTGCTGTTAAGGAACAAATGCACAAAGGCATATTTATAACCGCTACGGACACGGAAGCCGGGAAAACTTATGTAAGCTGTAAAATAGCCGAAGCATTAAAAAAGTCGGGTTTGGCATGCGGCGTTTTTAAACCGTTTTCAACGGGCAGCAGAGACGATGCTGAGGCTTTAATAAAAGCTGCAGGCATTGATGAAAAACCCGAAACAGTAACGCCGGTATTTTTTAAAACCCCGATGTCTCCTTACGGAGCTTCCCTTCTGGAAAAAAAATCCTTCGATTTAAAAACAGCAGATAAAATGTTTAAGTATTTCCTAAACAAATACGATTTTACGGTTGTTGAAGGCGTAGGCGGGCTTTTGGTGCCGCTCAAACAAAACTTCTTTGTTAATGATTTGATAAGGAGATTTCATCTCCCTGTTATTGTAGTTGCAAGGTTTGGTTTGGGCACAATAAACCATACTTTGCTTACGGTTGATAAGCTTCGCAGAGATAAGGCGAAAATCGCCGGTATAATTATGAGCGGCCGCAAAAATCCGAAAGATATTTCCGCTAAGTCTAACGCTTCAATAATTAAAAAAGTAACGAAGTTACCTGTTTTGGAGCTCGGGTGGAATGAAAATATAGATTTGAAGAAAAATAAATGGATAGTAAACGGCAGGTAATAATTAACAAATAAAAAACAAAAATGAATTGTATATTATTATTTATAGCTCTTTTTTAAGTTTCTCAAGGATTTCATCCCGCACGTCTCTGAATTTCTTTAAGATTTCTTCTTCTGTTCCGGCTGCTTCGGCAGGGTCGTAAAAAGGCCAGTGGTATTTAACAGCTTTTCCGAAATAAACAGGACAGGATTCTTTTGCATTGTCGCATACTGTTATAACAATATCAAAAACTTCATTATTAAACACATCAGCGTGCTTAGAAATGTTTTTGGAAATATCTATACCAATTTCTGCCATTACTTTTATTGCGTAAGGATTTAGTTTGGCGGGATTTGTTCCTGCGCTAAAGGCTTTGTGCTTATCTTTAAAGCAGTGGTTTATAAGTCCTTCGGCCATTTGGCTTCTGCATGAATTGCCGGTACATAAAACAAGTATTTTTTTCATATTAACTCCTTCCATAAAATTTTTTCTTAAAATAGTAAGCAAGATTTACCATGCTTATTAAAACAGGCACCTCAACAAGCGGACCTATAACCGTTGTAAACGCCGTTTGGGAAGCTATGCCGAATACCGCTATAGATACTGCTATGGCAAGTTCAAAATTATTACCCGTTGCCGTAAAAGAAATAGCCGTCGCTTTTTCATAATCAGCGCCGAATTTTTTACTTAACAGAAAACTTCCTGTAAACATTACCACAAAATAAATACACAACGGAATTACGATTTTTATAATATCTAAAGGTATAGTTACAATTTGTTTGCCTTTAAGCGAGAACATTACAACAATAGTAAAAAGCAATGCTATAAGCGTAACAGGGTTTATTTTAGGAAGAAACTTTGCATTGTACCACTCATTGCCTTTTGTTTTTAAAGCAATAAAGCGAGTCAGCATACCTGCTATAAACGGAATGCCGAGATAAATAAAAACGCTTTTGGCTATCATTACCGTACTTATGTTTAATACTTGACTCTGAAAGCCGAATAACGGTAGTAAAAATGTAATAAAAAACCACGCATATACGCTGAAGAATAGAACCTGAAAAATACTGTTAAAAGCTACCAGCCCTGCGCAATATTCAGGATCTCCGCCCGCAAGGGTATTCCAAACAATAACCATAGCTATACATCTTGCAATACCTATTATTATCAGACCGATCATATATTCATAGTTGCCTGAAAGAAAAAGCACAGCCAATAAAAACATAAAAAGCGGGCCTATTATCCAGTTAAGCCCGAGCGATAAAAAAAGCAGTTTCTTATTTTTAAATATTACAGGCAGTTCCTCATATTTAACTTTGGCAAGAGGCGGATACATCATAAGTATAAGACCTATAGCTATCGGTATATTTGTTGTGCCGATAGAAACTTTATCCATAACATTTTCAATAGCAGGAAAGAAGTAACCGAATCCTATGCCTAATGCCATAGCTAAAAATATCCACAGCGTAAGGTATCTGTCTAAAAACTTAAGTCTTATGTTATTCATATTTTTTAACTCCTAATTTTTAGCTTTTATTCCGGTTACCGTAATAGATAAGACAGTCGATTTTCCGTTTTTAAACTCTTTCAGATTTTTTGAATCCAAATATTTTGAGAGCATTGCGTCAGGAAGTATTATTTTATTCTCTTTAACTACTTTTACATCTTTGAAACCGGCTTTTGATATTTCATTTATATAATCGTCTTTTTGGACTGCTCCGGCTATACATCCGGCATACATTGCGACTGCATTTCTTAACGCTAAAGGGAGTTCTCCTTTAAGCACAATGTCAGAGACGCAAAAATGCCCTTCAGGTTTTAACACGCGGTTTATTTCGTGGAAAATCCTATCTTTTTTAGGAAGCAAATTAAGCACGCAATTACTTATTACCACATCTGCCGTATTACTATCAACAGGCATATTTTCAATATCGCCTTGTCTGAATTCAATATTTTTTGCACCGAGTTTTTTTGCATTTCTCTTAGCTTTAGCTATCATTTCAGGCGCAAAATCAACCCCTATAACATACCCGCTTTCGGTAGTTTCGGCTAATGCGACAAAACAATCATTTCCCGCGCCGGAACCCAAGTCTATAACGGTATTTCCGGGTTTTATTCCGGCATACCTGGTAGGCAAACCGCAGCCAAATCCCAAATCTGCTTCCGGCATATAACCTTTTAACCGGCTGTAATCTTCAGTCATTATGCTGTATATTTCATTATCGGAACCGCAGCAAACATTAGAATCGCAGCAGCTTTTTGGCGCTTTTGAGGAAACCGCATCATTATATCGCTGTTTTACCATTTCTTTTATAACATCTTCATTATTTGAACAACCTGAACCTAAAGCTTTTTTTGCCATAATACCCTCCATAATCTATATTAAATCTATAAATATCGATATGTAAAAATAAAAAAATTTAACAACAATCCTTATCTTTAACGGAAGAAAATGTTTCGGTAAACTGTTCAAGCAGATTTTTTGCGTTAGCAACGCCCTCTTTACTTATGGAATAATACATCCACTTGCCGTCTTTGCGGCCTGCAACAATCCCGCTGTCGCAAAGTATTTTCATATGATGGGATAATGTTGATTGTCCTATCCGTAAAGCGTCAAGCAGATGGCAGGCGCATTTTTCTCCGTTACATAACATATTTAAAATACTTAAACGGTTAGCGTCGCACAATGCCTTAAATACTCTGGCCGATAGCTTCAATTTTTTATCCATAAGATTATTATACAAAAACATATCTATATTTGTCAATATGTTGCGAGATGTACTGCATTATTGTTTTCTTGTCAGTCAGTTTTTTCTATAATATGTTGGCTGTTATTGCAGGTATGGAGAAAAAATTGGCTGTGAAAGAAAAAGATAAACTTATAAAAATTGACAAAAAAAATATCTGGCATCCATTTACGCAGATGGCGGACTGGATTAACAATGACCCGTGCGAGCCGCTGATAATCGACAGAGGCAAAGGCTCGTATATTTATGATATTAACGGTACGAAGTACCTTGACGGCGTTTCTTCTTTATGGGTTACGCTTTTGGGGCACAGAAATCCAAAAATAGACAAAGCCGTAAAAGCGCAGATTGATAAAGTTGCGCATACGACTTTTTTGGGACTTACGCATAAACCTGCCATAGATTTGTCCGAAAAACTTTTAAAAATTCTGCCTAAAAATCTTAAAAAAATATTTTACTCTGATAACGGTTCGACTGCGGTTGAAGTCGCCCTGAAAATGGCATACCAGTATTGGCAGTTTAAAGGCGAGGAACGAAGTTCCTTTTTATCGTTAAAAAACGCTTACCACGGCGATACGATAGGGGCGGTTTCAGTCGGCGGAACAAGTTTGTTCCATTCAACGTTTAAATCTTTGCTTTTTAAAAATCATTTTGCCCAATCTCCATATTGTTACAGATGTCCTCATAAAAAGGGGAACGAAGGGAACAAAGTTCCCTTTCCGATAAAAGCAGGTTCGTTTAAGCAGTACTGTAAAGTTGTAAGTTGCAAAGGACAATGTATAAAAGAGGTCGAAGACCTCCTTGCCAAGAATAATAAAAATATAGCCGCGGCCATAATTGAACCTTTAAATCAGGCGGCTGCCGGGATGATTGTTATGCCGAAAGGTTATCTCAAAGAGTACTCCGCTCTTTGCAAAAGGTATAAAATACCTTTGATTTGCGACGAAGTTGCCACAGGTTTCGGAAGATCCGGAAAAATGTTTGCCGTAGAAAATGAAGGCGTAAAACCTGATTTTATTTGTTTGTCAAAAGGCATAACAGGCGGATATCTGCCTTTGGCGGTTACGGCGACAACAAATGAAATTTATAATGCTTTTTTAGGCAAATACGAAGAGTTTAAAACTTTTTTTCACGGGCATTCATACACCGCGAACCCTCTTGCGTGCGCTGCCGCAAACGCAACGCTTGATATATTGAAAAAGGACGAAGTCCTTAAAAACTTACAGCCGAAAATTAAACATTTTGAAAAGGAGCTTAGCTCCCTTGCCAAACATCCCAAAGTCGGCAATGTAAGACATTGCGGAGTGATGGCGGGAATCGAAATCGTTAAAAACAAAGATGCCGGAGAACCATACGATTATAAACTTAAAACCGGAGCAAAGATTTGCTCGGCAATGCGCAAAGACGGCGTGATAATAAGAAATCTCGGCGACACGCTTGTTTTATTTTTACATCTTACAATGATGAACGCGGAGATTACAAAGATAGTAAACTCAATAAAAAAAAGAATAGGACATCTCTAAAAATCCATCTTAAACAAAGGTAAAATTATGGAAAAAGAATATTCTCCGCGGATAAAAAAATTAATGCGTAAATTTCAGCGCGCCGAAGAAACGGAAAGCGCTTTGTATATCCGCGTTGCCGCGCGCGAAAAAATAGGAAAAAATAAAGAAATCCTTTTACAAATAGCTTCGCAGGAAAAAGAACACGCGTTAATATGGAAACGTTATACCGGCGAAGATATTAAACCTTCCGGGTTTAAAATTTTTATATATTCGCTGCTATACATTATTTTCGGCTACGTATTTATCGTAAGGCTGAAAGAGCGCGGAGAATACGCCGTTGTAAAAAGTTATAGTTTGTTTGAAAAAGAAATTCCCGAAATTAAGGATATAATAGAGCATGAAAAGGCGCACGCGCAAAAACTTGCCGCAATACTTGACGAAGAACGGCTGCAATATGTAGGCGCGACCGTTTTGGGTCTAAACGATGCCCTTGTTGAAGTTTCCGGCGCGCTCGCGGGGTTAACGTTCGCTCTTGCCAATACCAAAATTGTTGCGGTTGCCGCAATAATAACCGGCGTTTCGGCAACTTTGTCAATGGCAGCTTCAAATTATCTTGCGGAACGCTCCGAAGGCAATCCGCGCGCGGTAAAAGCAAGTATTTATACGGGAGCGTCGTATATATTAACCGTAATAGTGCTCATTTTGCCGTATTTGCTGCTCCCCAATGATATGTATATTGCCGCGTTTTTGATTATGATTGCGATAATGTTTGCCGTAATAGTCATTTTTAACTACTACATATCAGTTGCAAAAGCAGAGCCGTTTTTTAAAAGGTTTTCAGAAATGGCTTCGGTATGCGTTATTGTGGCAACGATTTCCTTCGCGCTTGGCGTTGCCGCGAAACATTTCTTTAACATAAGCGTCTGACGACAATTACGAATTACGAATCAAAGACAACAACAAAACTAAAATTAATTTATAGTAATTCAAATTAAAATTATTGAAAATATAATTAATTTAAGTTATGATTGCAATGTAATTACTAAAAAATAAAAATAGCAATAATGGTTAAAAAAATTGCCTTTTTCGTTTGTCGTTGATTTGTAATTCGTCATTCGTAATTGCCGTTTAAAGGAGGCATTATGCAGCTGCCCGAAAAAGTAAATTTCAACTGGCAGTCGGTGCTTCAAAAAGCTTTGCTGGACAATACGATAAACATACATGAAATCGTTTCTGAAAACAGCGAAATAGCTGCTGATTTGAAAAACGCTAACGCCGCTTACGAGTATTGGGATAAGGTTCGGTATACGGTTTTGCCTGAGAATATTTCAGCGGAACTTTTTTGGTCAATTTTAAAATTCAGGCGTTCCGGGCTGTATGTTGAAAAAATCAAGCTTGGAATCAATGTTTTTAAGTATCTTGTAAATCCGGAAATTCTTGCGAAGCTTAGCTTTGTAAATTCGTTCAATATTGCTCCGGCTCTTTCTTTGGATGAAGAAAACGAATATTCGGCAAACGCTAAAATGAAAGAGGCAATAGCTTCAAGCAGGCTTGAAGGAGCGGAAGCTGTAAAAGCCGAAGCTATGGAGATGCTGCGCTCGAACCTTCCGGCTAAAAACAAAAGCGAACAAATGGTAATAAATAATTACCGCGCTCTAAATTTTGCGGAAAAGAATCTTGATAAAGAGCTTTCCGTTGAATTTATAAAAGAGATATATTCTATGGTTATGGACTCTTCCGAAGCGGATATTTTCAGAAAAGATTCGCAGAATGTCCGCGTCGTTGATATCCGCGACGACGCTGTTTTGTACGAGCCTCCGAAAGCCGCTGACATTGAAACTCTTCTTGAGGAACTTTGTTCCTACGTTAATTCAAAAAACGGGACAAATCACATAATAAAAGCCGCTGTTATACACTTTTTGTTCGCCTATATCCATCCTTTTAACGACGGCAACGGCAGAATCGCAAGAGTGCTTTTTTATTGGTTTGCGCTTAAAAACGGTGTTAATATTTTTAAATATTTGTCGATTTCGGAAATTCTCAGGGCAATACCTTCGCAGTACGCGAAAGTGTTTTTGTACACTGAAATAGATGAAAATGATATTACGTACTTTATCAACTTTAATCTTGACGTAATTTTTGAAGAACTGAATAATTTTACCGCTTATCTGGAAGCCAAAAAGGAAGAAAAATCCGAAACTCAGGAATTTTTAAGCTTCGGCGTAAAGTTGAACCCAAGGCAAAAAAGCATTTTGAAAGAATTTACCGAAAAGCAAAACACGCGCAATATAGAATATTTTAAAAATAAACTTGGAATTGTTTATGAAACAGCCAGAACAGATTTAATGTACATGGCAAAAAAAGGTCTGCTTATTAAAACCAAAAAAGGCAAAGAGTTTATGTATTCTTTAAGCAAAAAATCCATTAAAAAGATAGGTAAAATATAAAAGATAAGTAAGTAAAAGGTTTTGGTGTTTTCGCGAAGCGAAATTAGGAAAGAGGGAGATAAAATTAGAGTTCTGTAAAATTTGTACAGAAATTTATATCAAAATAAGCATTGAGTTGTTTCTAAAAAGTTTGTCTTTACTATATTATTGAAAAACATAACTTCTTTACCAAACGTATGCTGATTGGCTGAGTATTGAATTAAAAATTCGTTTGTTCTGCAATTTTTATAGAGTGCTTTGATTTCTGGCACATTATCATAGGTTAAGATCCACGGAGTAGTTAATGATTTAATTTTTTTTGCAAGATTTGCATGATCTTTGTGAACATAAAAATTTGTATAAAGGCTTTTACCTTGCTTGTAATATGGCGGATCAAAATATACGATACTGCTATCGATATTTTTGACTCTGTTAATTAAATTTATTGAATCAACATTAGTAACAGTTATTCGACTTTCATATTCTGCTATAGTCTGTATTTTTTTTATGAGTTCTTCTTTATTGAATCTTGCATCAAGTGTATAGCTTCCTTTTTGTTGTTTGCCGCCAATAGGTCCGCCTTTTATTATGCCGCTGTAGTTAGTTCTATTGAGATAAAAAAATGCAAAACCTATTTCTGTCAATGAATATTGTTTTTGGTTAAAAATGACAAATCTCTGCCTCTCTCTCTCTGATAAAGAAATATTGCAATTCTTAATTTTTTTTATGAATTTATCAGTATACTTTAAAATGGAAGTCCAAAAAGAATACAAGGCTGGATCAATGTCATTAATGAGTATATTAGAAACATACTCATTTATCAGCAATGATAAAGCAACATTAGCACCGCCTGCAAAAGGTTCAATATAGGTAACATTGTCGAGTTCATTTTCAACAATTAACTCTTTAAATGTGTTTGCAAGTTTTGCTTTTCCGCCAGGATAACGCAATGGTGAATAATTATTTGTTTCCATATATGTTATATTATAAAATAAAATCAATTTTGGCCAGAGTTTGTTTCTATAGGCTCCGTATTTGTCTTTACAGCCAAAGTATCAAACATTGTGATAAAGGCATTTTTAAATTCATGAACTTTCGTTTTGTTTTTATTTATCCATAACGACAGTAATTCATTTATAATCTTTACATCTGTTTCGCGATAAAAACGCTTACAAAAATCTTTTTTTTCACTATGCCCTGTTGGGCAGCTTGTAAAGTCTGCCATAATTACTTCTTGTTTTTGACTGAGACAACTGCTAGCCTCTTCCGGTGTCATTTCAGCAATAGTATTATACAATTCTATTTCTAAAGCTTCCTTTCCTGGTAATAATATAAAAGAATCTTTATGTTTTTTAATATGTGCTTTCTGTGTGGAAGTGCCTTTAGTTGCAACATCACCATCAAGAACTATTATTGAGTTTAAAAAACATGGAATCTTTTTGGTATGAAGTTCAATATATTCTGCAAATCCAAGTGATGATGGACACTTGTTTAGTCGTGTAGATATTTTTGTACCTAGTATTTTTGTTAATAGTTTTGAAGCTACGGGGTCTTCCAAATAAACATCAATTTTTTTTGGGATATAAGGCTTAGTAAGTAAATTTGCCTCCATTTTTCTAAAGTCAGCTATGTTTTTTATGGTGTCTATAGTAACTATTTCGCCGGTTCTTTGAGTAAATAATACAATGTGGTTCATATTGTTTGTAGTATTATTGCGAAGTATAAATTGCTTTAATCTTTCAATTATATTTTGCGAATGAGTCGTAAATAATATTTGTATATTGTTCTCTTTAGAGATTTTATTTAAGAAATCGATAAGTTTTATTTGTGCCGAAGGGTGCAATGTTGCGTCTAACTCATCTATGCACAATATCGCTCCGACATATCCAGATATTGTATCACGCTTTATTTTTTTAAAAGATAGCGCAGCTATTATTATTTTCGCAATGTTGCTTTCGCCAGCCGAGTTAGCTAGGTATGAATATTTGTCGGTTGTTACACCAAGAAAAGATAGTTTCCCACTCTTGGATTGATGGATACTTGTTTCTGTTTTGCCGAAGTGAGGGTCTGATAATATGCTTGCGTATGCCTTATCAAAATCTTGCTTAAGTTCAGGGTCTGATAGCACATCTGTTGCTACTGTTTGATAAGTTAAGTTTGATTCTCCTATAGGATATAGCCTACTTAAGCTTAAAAAATATACAGGAATTTGTAGATAACCAGAGCCTTTACCTTTAGTGCCGGCCTTCCAAAATCGAGGTGGATCGTTAGGTTTTTTCTTGTCACGTATTATACTTATAACAGAAAAAGGATTGTTTACATTATCTATATCATCTTCTAATGTTAAAGTCCATTCATGTTTTCCTGCCCTATCATTTTCATATTTACTGTCAAATTTAAATTTTTCTGAAAACTGCGATATTAAGTTATAGCCATCTATAGTTTTTTTGCCGTAGAGAGGGTTATTAATATCGGTCAATGAAAATGTTTGACTTACGACCCCAAGAACAGTAGATTTCATACTTTTGTTTTTGCCTACAATAGCAGTCAAATTTTTACCCACATAAAAACTTTGATTTTTTATATCGCGAAATTGTTTTATAAGTACGCTTTTTACAATCATAGATTCCTCTTATGTGATAGTATGGTCGAAAAAAATATAGCATATGCAGCTTATCTTTAGCCGAAACACAATGCCTGCCGTTAATCGTATCTCAAAGCGTCTATAGGATTTAAAAGCGAAGCTTTTCTTGCGGGCCATACTCCGAAAATAAGCCCCGTAAAAGCTGAAAAACAGAACGCCAATATTACTGAAAAAGGCGATACCATTGTTGTCCAGCCCGCGACTTTGCTTATTATTACCGATACGCCCGCGCCGAAGAGTATTCCGATAATTCCGCCGGCGCAGCACACAAAAATTGATTCGATTATGAATTGAAACAGTATATCCGCATTGTTTGCCCCGATAGCTTTTCGCAAACCGATTTCCTTTGTCCTTTCCGAAACGGAAACAAACATAATATTCATAATGCCTATGCCGCCCACAAGAAGGCTGATAAAAGCTATCGCGCCCAGCAGCAGCGAAAAAGCTTTGGCCATTGAAGACATTGTTTCCTGAATTTCAGCCATATTGCGCACCCTTACGGCTCCCGTATCCGTAGGTTTAAACCTGTGCGTAAGCAGAAGCCTTTGGACGATATTGTCCGCGACTTCCTGCATATCAAAATCTTCTTTTACCTGTACATCCATGCTGTTTAAATATTGAGTGCCCAAAATTCTGTACATAGCGGTATTTATAGGCATTGTGACTTTATCGTCTTCATCCCTGAAGCCGCTGGATCCTTTTACCGGAAGCACGCCTATAACCTGAAAATCCGCTCTGTTAATTTTTACGAACTCGCCGATAGGGTTGAAATCAGCGCTGCCGAAAATCTGTTTCACGACTGTTTGCCCCAGCAGGACAACTCTTTTCTTTTCAGTGTTTTCTGCTTCCGTAAAAAAACGGCCGCTTGAAGGCCTTGAGTTTCTCATTTCCGCGTAATCAACGGAAACGCCTTCAAGGCGGGTGTTATAGTTATTGCCGTTTCCAACTACCTGAACTCTGCCGTTTGCGTAGCCTGTTATGGCGGCAATGCCCGGCACATTCTTTTTTAAATCGGCTATATCGTCATGGGCAAGTCTCATTCTTGAACCGGCGTCGGAAGATATTCCGCCTGCCTGCGTGATGCCTGGGCTTACCATTAAAAGATTTGAGCCGAGCCCCGCAACCTGGTCCTGAATGGCTTTTTGCGCGCCTGTGCCCACGGCAAGCATTGAAATCAAACTTGCAACGCCTATCATAACGCCCAGTATTGAAAGCACCGAACGCATCTTATTGCCGAGAAGCGCCCGCCAGGCCTGCACAAAATAATCTTTTATTCTGGATAATGAAAACGCTTTATGTTCAAACTTTTGGGTTTGCCGTCCGTTTTTTGTATCGTCGATTTTTTTTGTCGTTTCGTCCGAAATAATCAAACCGTCCTGCACTTTTATTATTCTTGTGGCGTAGGCGGTAAGTTCCGGTTCATGCGTAACCATTATAATAGTTATGCCCGAATCATTTAGCTGTTTTAATATTTGTATTATTTCTTTTGTGGATTTTGTATCAAGGTTTCCGGTAGGCTCGTCGGCAAAAATTACCAAAGGCTTGTTTATAAGAGAACGCGCAATGGCAACCCTTTGTTGCTGACCGCCGGACATTTCGTTAGGGCGGTGTTCCATTCTGTCTTTAAGGCCAACAAGCTCCAGAAGTTTTGCCGGGTCTTCGTGGTTTTTTTCGTCTTTTGAGTCGGCATAAACAACGGGAAGATAAACGTTTTCCAATGCGGTAAGCTTGCTTAAAAGATTAAACTGCTGAAAAATAAAGCCGAGATAATGGTTTCTTAAAGCCGCGAGTTCGTCGTCGCTATATTTTGAAACTTCAATGCCCGCAAGTTTAAAAGACCCTTCGCTGGGCTTATCCAAAAGCCCCAAAATATTAAGCAGCGTGGACTTGCCGCTGCCGGAATGCCCCATTATCGCGACAAATTCGCCCTGATTTATTTCAAGGTCAATCCCGTGCAAAACAGGCACGTCGATTTTTTCAAGATGATATGTTTTCTTTAAACCTTTAAGTTCTACGACTTTCATGAAGCAAAGCTTCCTTATGTTTATTTTTCAAGCCGCTGTTGTTTCGTCATTGCGAGACGACGAAGTCGCCGAAGCAATCTAGAATCTATAAAATATCTTCGTACAAATCTTTCCATTCAGGGTTGAAACTCTCTATCAGTTTTAGCTTGTTATTTCTGGAACCGCCTTTTATCTGTTTTTCTCTTTCAATAGCTTTTGTTATATCTTCAAATATTTCATAGTATCCTAATTTGTCAACATTGTATTTTTTAGTAAATCCGTCGACAAGTTTATTTTTGTGAGCATACGTTCTATTTATAAGGTTTGACGTTACTCCCGTATATAGCGTTCCGTTTCTTTTGCTAAATAAAATATAAACGTATCCTTTTCTGGATTGCTTCGTCATTTCATTCCTCGCAATGACAAAAGAGAGGATTTGCAGCCTGCTTCTAGATTGCTTCGGCAACTTCGTTGCCTCGCAATGACAAAAGAGAGGATTTGCAGCCTGCTTTTGTCAATTAATCATCATTTCATCAAACGCGATAACAATTTCTGCAAGTTCGCTTTCACAATTTACCAAATAAAAAAGTATATGCATTTCATAACGGTTCTGCCGCATATATATTTCGCTTCGAAGCCAGTACGCTCCGCCTAATGCGTCTATGCTGCCTTCCGGAATCTCGGCGTTAACAAATGTAAGTTTAATTCCTGCGCTGTATATGTAATAATCTTTTCCCGTAGAGCCGCTTCCTTCGATTTTGCGGTCATGCATAACCACGTCCGTTGTTTTTATATCGTCGGATAAATAGGGTTCGATTTGTCTGTAATGTTTGCCGTAATCGTCTTCCGCATGCGGAAAAAGATTATGATCTCCGCTTTTTTTAAAAGACCTGATGTCGCAATACCATTGTTTTGTAAAATATTTCATAGAAACCCCATCCTTAAATAAATTTTTTACTGTTTTTTTGTAGTTAATTCTTAACGTCTGCCCGGCGGGCCGGCGCTCATAAACGATTTGGCTTTTTCTTTGGCTTTAGCCGTTAAAGTTACGACCGTGTCGCTTTTGGAAAGCCCTGAAAGCACTTCGGTAAAACGTCCGTCTGTTATGCCGGTTTTAATTTCTCTTGTTTCAACAGCTCTGTTGTTTTTTACAAGAACGGTTTTTTTGCCTCTGGAATCCGTTATAAAATTATTGGGAATTGACCACGCGTCTTCTTTAGATTCGGCGGTAACGGTTATAGTCGCGGTCATTCCCGCTCTGAAAACCGCAGGTTTTTGAACGGGGCGGATTTTAATCATATAAACCGTAACATTGCTTACAACCGTGGATTCATACGCGATATGTTCAACGATTCCTTCGAAAGTGTCGTCGGGATAAGCGTCCAAATACATTTTAAGTTTATTGCCGATTTTTATGTATCTTAAATCGGTTTCGTCAACATTTGACTCTATTATCAGATCATCAGCCATAACGAGAATTGCGTCTGCCGCGGTTATTGTCTGCCCGGGCTCTTTGTTTCTGAGAATAATAAATCCGTTCATGGGGGCGACTATGGGAGTTGGCTTATATATATTCAGCCATCTTTCATACTCGGATTCGCCCATTGCTCTTGCGGCGTCGGTCATCGCGGCGCGCTCGCTTGAGCTCATCCAAACAATAATCTGCCCTCTTTTAACCGCATTGCCTTCATTGACAAGAATTTCTTCGATTCTTCCGGCAAAAGGAGGCTTGATTTCAAGCCTGTTTCTCGGGCTTACCGAGCCGGTCTCTCTGAACTCAACGCTCAAATTTCTTTGCTTCATCTGCGCTTCTTTATCTACCGCCTGCTTCGGCGTTTTAAAAATAAAGAATGCGGCAATTCCCGCCGCGACCAAAACTCCAATAATGATGAATAGTTTTTTCATAAAAATCCTTTTTTAGAAGATCAGAAGTTCAGCAGCTCAGAAGCCCGGAGAAGCTCCGGTTGTTTCGTCTTTGTTTTTTGCCGTTGCCGAGCTGCTGAGCCGCTGAGCTGCCGAACTTCTGCCTTTATTTCCCCGGATGCATAAAACCTTCGCCGACAAAATTATACCATCTCGCTTTTTCCAAAGCCGCCGATCTTTTTGAGTCCAAAAACGCTCTTTGCGAAGTTATGTAATCATTTTCAATCGAGTACCAATCCTGGTAAGAGGACAATCCGTTAATATATTTTCTTTGCGAAATCTCGGCCTGCAACTGCGACGCGGCCAAATAATACTCTCTTGCCGCGATGTATTCAATCGCGTCGGACAGCGAATTAAAATGACTTATCGCGCTTGATTTTAAAGTATTGCTCACGCTGTTTAGATTTGCTTCGGCGATTTTTAAATAATTTGCGGAGACTTTTGTATCTATAATTTTTGTGCCGGTAAATAAAGAGTAGGAAAGCGAAAGCCCTGCGTCCCAGGAATTTCTGTCGGGCGCCCACTCGTTTCCGGAACGGCCAAGCCCTCCTGACAAGCTTACAGAGGGCCACCATATGCTTTTTGTTTTCGCCGCCTGCGCTTCGTAACCGCTTAAATTGTACCGCGCCGACAAAAATTCGGGGATAGTTGTAATAAGCTGATTGTAATCCGGAATTGAAAGCTCCCTTTCATTTAAAGCAAGTCTTTCGTCCGTTTCCAAAACAGCGTCGTCTTTTCTTCCGATTGCCTGCAGCAAAGCCGCCGAAGCGGTTTGAATATATCTTTGCGCGCTTCTGAGATCGAACGCGGACAGCTCGACATCGGCCTCAACTCTTCTCAAAGAGCCTATATCGACGTTCCCGGAATTATATTTCAGCTGAATCATATCTCTGTTTTCTTTTCTTCTTTCAAGTATTCTTTTTGAAAGCGCTACGGTTTCATAAGCCCACATTAAATTTACATACTGCGCGGCAACGTTGTAAGCCGCGTCGGATACGGCCCTGTCATAGCTTGCCTGCGCCGCTTTAAGTTCCGCGGACCTTTGTCTTACGTCATTATAAGTTTCAAATCCGGAAAATATCGAAAGGCTGGCATTGAGCCCGTAAGAATAACTTTTATAGAGTTTTTCATTGCTGTTTTCGCCCTGCGACGCGTCGCCCCTGAGCGAAACGTTAGGCATGTATCCGCCAAACGCCCGGTTGTATGCGTATTTTGCGTTTTCAAGCATTAATTTTGCGGTTTGTATGGAAGGGTTTTTATCATTGGTTTGCTTTACGATGATATCCCAGTTAATTTTTTCTGCAAAAATAAAAGAAAAGGCAAAAGTGACAAAAAATGAGGCCAAAATAAATTTTTTCATATTCCTCTAAACGGATAAAACAATCTTTTTATTGCAATAATTATACATAAAAAAAGTAAGAATTCATACATGCTGGAGAGGCAGAAGTTCGGCAGCTCAGCAGCTCGGAAGCTCAGCAAAGACAAAAGAGTTGTTGTTGCCGTTGCCGAGCTGCCGAACTTTCAAACTTCTGAGCCTCTGCCTTTGTACGCTAATTTGACAAAACAGTTTATATTTTGATATATTTACCGCGTAGTTAAAAACTCAAGGAGGAGAAATGAAGAAACTTGTTTTAGCAGTTGCGGCAGTTGTTATTATGGCGGGCGCGGCGTTTGCGGAAGGTGAGATAAATGTGAAGCTGGGATTGGATGTCGCGGGAACCTACTCAGTTGACGGCGGCAGAGATATTGATATGAATACCGGCGTAAATATTCAGGGCGAATATCTGGCAGTAGCTTCCGACATTCTAAAAATCGGCGGCGGTTTGCAGTATTTGCTTCCAAGAAACGCTGACGGAGTTTCGGGAGATGCCGGTCTTTCATTTCTTCCGATTTACGCGACGGTAGAAGTAAATCCTATAAAATCCGCTAAAGAAGTGTTTTTTAAAGCGAATTTAGGGTATGGTTTGGTTATTCCCGAAGACAGCGATTTTAGTACTGAAAGCGGATTGTATTACGCAATAGGCGCAGGCTATAATTTCCCTTCAGGACTTATTCTTGATATTTCTTATGCCTGGCATGCTATTACATCCGGCGATGCAGATGCCACCTACAACAAACTCGGGCTTAATGCGGGATGGAAATTTAAAATCTAATAGAAGCTCAGCAACTCGGCAGCTCAGCAGCTCGGAGAAGCTCTGGTCCTTTGTCTTTGTTTTTCGCTGTTGCCGAGCTGCCGAGCTGCCAAACTTCCGAGCCTCTGCTGTTTCTGCTTGATTTTTCAAGTAATATTTGATATAAGTATAATCTATGAAATTATGTAAATTTCCCAAAAAAAGTAAAGAACAAATATATAAAGCCTTTACGGACAAACAAAACAAATCTCATCAAAAGAAGTTTTCATCCGTTCCTTTTGGCAAAAGAGTTGTTTTCGCGCCTCATTGCATGCGCAATGCTTCCGTTTGTACGGCAGAAGAAAAAGACAGCCATTATATTTGTAAAGAATGCGGCAAATGCAAACTCAAAGACGTATCCGAGCTTGTTAAAAAGCTGGGATATGAAGGCCTGTACGTTCTCAAAGGCGGCCGCGCGATTAAAAAAATCATAGTAGAACGCGAACCAAAAGCCATGGTCGGCATAGCTTGCCTTTTTGAAGGCGACCAGGCGTTTAAAATACTTGAAGATTACGATGTGGCTGTCCAGTTCGTCGCTCTTACAAAAGACGGCTGCGCGAACACCGATGCCGATATTGAAGAAATTGAAAAAATATTGAAACAGCAGTAAACCCTTCCCGATTGTAATAAATCCATTAAAAATCATTGTATTTCCAATAATGTAGTCTTATACTTTAGATTAAGTATGGGAACTGCGGAAGTTTAGAAGCTGGGAAGTTGGGAAGCTGAACAAAGACACCGGCAAAGTCGAAGACAAAACGACCGGAGCTCCTCTCAGCTTCTCAACTTCCCAGCTCTCCGAGCTTCTTCTAAAAAAGAGGAATTTTTCATGCATATCAAAGCACAATGGCCCGGGTTCTTTTTTTCATTCGCTTTAGCCGTGTTTCTTAGCGCGCAATGTTTTGTTCCCGATGCTTATGCGGCGGCTAAAACTGATGAGTACTCTATACAATATCTGGCGATTCATCAAAGCGCCCCTCCGCCTGCGGCAGAGTATGGGCCGTCTGCTTCTATGTGGAGAGATGCGGACAGTTGGAGTTTTGATGACCCCATATCTGTTAAGCGCGGCTGGGATAGGATAATAAATGCCGTAGGAACTAAAGGGACAGCGACCAGAAAACTTGCCTTGCATTTTACGTTCTGTTACTTTCAGCATTCGATGGCAAATCTGAAAGCCGCTTTGCAGTATTATATGCAAATGGCGGAAGAGAAAGAAGTTCCTATTTATATTGGTCTCGACGGGATATCTTACTGGAGAAATACAGGACTGTGGAATTGGTGGAATGACGTAAATAGCGACACTGAGCTTCTTGCGCGTGACCCAGGTATCAAATATGATCCTGATAATGTAAAGAATGTAGCGCATTATGGCTGGGGATTGTCATCTACAGCAACTGCTACAAAAGTAGCTTGGCGCGATTGGAGCATGGGGGCGCCTGACGTGCACCGTCTCGAATATAGAAATGGGATGGGCGTTCCTGCGCCTAATACGGGCTCTCCCGCATTTAGGCAAAAGAATAAAGAAGCGTTAGCGCAGCTGCTGCCTTTAATCGTGTCATGGTATAACGCTTTGCCATCCGAAAAAAAGTACCTGCTGGCCGGTGTAGTGATTGGGCTGGAAATGTCGATAGAGATAAATTCATTCTTCTATTGGTCAGACGGTTATAACGATGGTAAAATTTATAATGGCAATGATCTTTGGGATAAAGATCCTGCGCTCGACGCCTCTCTCGGGATGGGTAATTCGGTACGCATTAGCTACGCTGCTGCGGAATCAGGAGGCATTCAAAGCAGCGGAACGCTGATACCGGGAACTCGAGGAAATATAGGGACGATAGATAAGACGCAGAGAGATTATTTTGACTTTATAGTTAATGAGTGTATTAGCGCCGGCCTTCCTGCAAAGAAGCTTATCACCCATGCTTTTGTTCCGGTTTCCAGCAAGTCTTGGTTTCAAAGTTTTAACCATTTAGAATGTGCGATGACCACTAATCCGGACGTAGTGGCCGGATACTCTAACCCGTTAGCTGATTATAAAGAGACTATAAAGCTGGACCAGCTGGGGGGTCGGGAATGGGCAGGTATCGAAACACATTTCCATTATCTTAGAAACGACCCTGCGGGTCTCATTGAGCCGGTTGCAAGAGACCTTGCCGGATTATATAAGCACGGAAAGTGCAGACATATCAGCCTGAAAAACTGGGATTTTCCTATAAAATATGCCGGTTATGGTTATCTGACTGTAATCAACAAAGTATTGAGCGAAACCGACCTTAATGCGTATGAAGGAGCGGTAATAACATTCCCGGTAATATCAAACGACGGCGCTAAAAATACCGGAATGTTGATAATACCTGCAATGACATTCGGCGATGATGTGACAATCCTGGCGAAACAGCACAGCGGTTTAGCGCCTGCGGACTCGAACGTGAGAGAATTAAGTCATACTAATATAGGGGTGATTATAGACGCGCAGGGAAAGCCGGCAAGGGAGATGGAGTTAAGAATACCGTACAATAATTCTGACATAACGGGAATGAATGAAGAGAGTTTAGTGATAGCAAGATATGATGAAGAAAAAAATGTGTGGGTGCCGTTAAAGTCAACAGTTGATATCAACAACAAACAGATAATAGTCTCTATAAATAAATTATCGGTATATGCCATAATGGGAACGTCAAATACGGTAAAAGCGTTTGAAAATATGAAATATTATCCGAACCCGCTGCAGCCGTCAAAAGGTCTGAATTATTCAAAAATGCATTTTTCAAATATTCCCGCCGGAACACGCATAAAAATATACACAATGCTGGGACGGGCAGTAAGAGAATTGGAAGCAGACGCAAGCGGAATGGCAGTCTGGGACGGAAAAAATAATGCAGGTGCAAAAGCAGCCAGCGGAGTGTATATAGTGTACATGAAAGACGGCAGCGGAAATGAAAAGAGAATCAAAATAGCGGTGGAAAGATGAACGGCAATTACAAATTACGAATTACTAATTACGAATCAACGGCGAACGACAAAGACACCGCAGAAACAGAAATTACGAATAAGTTGTAACCCACAATTATTTTTTTGTTTTGTCTTTGATTCGTAATTTGTAATTGCCGTTAAAAGGGGTTTCGTGTGATACAAAAAATAAAATCACTATTCTTTTTAGCATCTGTCGTTTTGTTAACAGGTCTGCTTTTTTGCGGGCAGTCTTATGCGCAAAGCGGCAGTAAAATAACTGCGAGGCTGCTTGAATTGTACAGGCAAAAATTAAAAGGTGCTTCAGCGGCGCCCGCTTACGGAGAAAATCCTAAAGTTTGCGTTTTATTTACGGCGGCGACTAATACCGCTGCGGTTGATTTTTCTTTTTTTAATGAAAGAAAAATAGAGTATACGAAATCGGAACATTATATAGAAGCCTATGTGGACGCCGCGTTAATACCCGAATTAGACGGTATCGCAGGTATAGCAGAGATAGATATTTCCATACAGGCAACGCCTGACGCGTCTGTCGGCAATGCTCTTATAAACGTTACCGATTACAATAACAGCGGATTTAAAGGAGCCGGCATAAAGATAGCTGTTGTGGATTTTATGGGATTTAACGGTTACCAAAGCAGATTGCCGAGCAGCGTTATCTCGGCTGATTTTACGAAGCCTGGAAATCCCCCTATTGATAATGTGGACCCCGTAGGCAGACATGGCACGGAGTGCTCGGGATTAGTTTATGATATTGTTCCGGAAGCGCAATTGTATATCGCAAAGATAAGCGGTGTTGTCAGTATGGAGAATGCCTATGAATGGTGTTTTAATAACGGGGTAAAAATTATCAGCCTTTCCGGAAATATGGCTACAAACCAAGCCAGCACAGTGGCAAATAATTATACGGATAAAGGCATTTTAATCGTAGCTTCCGCGGGAAATAACGGTCCCGGGGCAAATACTATAAATCCTATGGCTAATCAGGAAAGAGTGTTGGCCGTCGGTTCGATAGATATTAATAATATTGCCAATTGGCATAACGGCACGGTTGCAAACATGAGTTCGCGCGGGCCGGGCGCAAACGGATGTATTAAACCCGACATTTTAGGGCCTTCGGCAGGCGGTTACACATCTTTCTCAACTCCTCATGTAGCGGGAGCAGCGGCTATATTGCTTTCGGCGGCGGATACAAATTTATGCGACACGCCTGAAAAATTAAAAGCTCTTGTTCTTTCTTTTGCAAGGCCGATAGGGACTGCTCCGGATAACAATTACGGCAACGGCAAGCTTGTTTTGCCTGACTATATCGACTTGGGATCGCTAAACGCAATAAGCACGATAACTCCTACGGAAAGCAGAAGAGGGACGAACAATGTAAGCGTTACGGTAAACGGAACGAATTTGCTTGCCGGCTCAACGGCGAAACTGGTAAAAGGAACAAGCACGATAACGGCTGACTCCGTAACATATAATTCGTCAAGCAGATTAACGGCAACGTTTAATATACCGAGCACCGCAGCCGTAGGCTATTATGATTTGACTGTATCAGGCAGCGGATACGCAAGAGATATGACAAAGACTGGAATATTTCTGGTATTGGGAAACACCATGGCTATAAATAATGTTGAGCCCGGCATAGGAATAAGAGGAACAACATTGAATTTAACCGCAGCGGGAACGGACTTTCAGAGCGGAGCAACGATAAGGATCACCGGAAACACCGAGATAAACGGGACGGGGATAACGCGCAGCGGAACAACGGCAATAACTGCGTCTTTTGCGCTTCCCGCAAGCATAACGGACGGGACAAAGTTTGATTTAACGGTAACAAATTCAAACGGCGATTACGTAACGAAAACGCAGGCGGTAACGGTATATAATCCGTTAACTGTAACAGGTTTCACGCCGCTGAACACCAATGCCGGAAGCGTGCGGATAACGGTAAACGGAACGGGATTTATAAACGGATACAGCAAGATAATATTGAAAAACGCATCGGATGAAAGCCAAACGATAACGCCAAGCATAACGTCGGCAAACGCGACGCAGTTAGAGGGGACATTTACGGCTGCGTCGTCCGGAACATGGAAAGTATATGTGAGAGCGTATGAAAACGGCCCTGAATACGCTGCAGCGGGAAGTATGACAATAGAAGCAAGCACGGCGCGTAATTTATTAGCGTATGAAGGCGCTGAAATAACGTTTCCGGTAACATCAAAAGACGGCACTAAAAGTACCGGGAAGATGATAATATCTGAAAGAACATTCAGCGAGGATGTGACAGTCGATG
Organism: Candidatus Endomicrobium neocapritermitis; assembly: GCA_009778325.1. Classification (GTDB taxonomy): domain Bacteria; phylum Elusimicrobiota; class Endomicrobiia; order Endomicrobiales; family Endomicrobiaceae; genus Endomicrobium_B; species Endomicrobium_B neocapritermitis. The sequence continues at coordinate 88,012 of WRJZ01000048.1, forward strand.
TGAAACAGCACGGCAGTTTTGCGCCTGCGGACTCGTACGTGAGAGAGTTGCAGCATACGAATATAGGAGTGATTATAGACGCACAAGGAAAAAAAGCGGAGCAGGAAATAGAGCTGAGAATCCCGTACAATAATTCGGACATAGCAGGAATGAATGAAGAAAGTTTAGTGATATCAAGATATGATGAAGAAAAGCAGGTGTGGGTGCCGCTAAAGTCAAAAGCGGATAACGCAAACAAACAGATAATAGCGTATTTAGATCATTTATCTGTATTTGCAATAATGGGAACGGCCAGTGCAGTGAAAGCATTTGATGACGTGAAATATTATCCGAACCCGATACAGCCGTCGAAGGGATTGAATTATGCAAAGATGAATTTTTCGAATATACCTCCCGGAACGCGCATAAAAATATACACATTATTAGGGCAGACAGTGAGAGATTTGGAAGCCGACGCGAGCGGAATGGCAGTATGGGACGGGAAAAATAATAGCGGCGAAAAAGCGGCCAGCGGAGTGTATATAGTGTATATGGAAGACGGAGACGGAAATAAAAAGAGAATAAAAATAGCGGTGGAAAGATGAACAACGGCAATTACGAATTACGAATGACGAATTACGAATCAAAGACAAA
>WRJZ01000049.1 GCA_009778325.1 Candidatus Endomicrobium neocapritermitis
AATTGTTCTTCTTCCAAAAAATATTCAAAATCATTTAATATAAATATGACTAAATCATACTGCTCAAAAAATTCAAAATAAAATATACTATCATAAAAAGCATCCCAATTATTTCCGAAATAAGAAGGCAGCAATTCTTTATTATCATACTCTTTCCATAAACTTTTAGAATTTCTACATTTTTTACAATCTATCTCAATAACTTTGATATTTTTCCCAAGCTTATTTAATTCTTTTTTGTCAAAATTTATCGCATAATAAACTTCATTAGCGCTTATTTGTTTTTCTTTATCAAAATCTTTGATTTTCATGCTTATTTTTATTTCTTTATTAATTCCACACATAATTTTCCTCTTTTATTTTTTCTTTGGGTTGAATATAATATCTAATTTCTCAAATGATTCGTAATGATTAGCTGTATACCAAACTTCGCCTGTTTGTGTATTTACTACTATTCTTTCGGTATCTCTGCCGCTAGGTCCAGGAACTGCCAAATCATATTTCAGATATACATCCTTATCAGCTTTTGGCAATAGATTATCTTTATTCTTATAAACACCTTTTCCTGATATATTTTTAGGCGTAGAACCATTATGTGCATTTAAATATGTAACCATATCCGCAGCTTTTTCTTTCCCTTGTAATTTAGTGACAGCTTGCGTCTGTCCAGCATTTTTAACATAATTTGTTTCAACTTTAGATACTGCCTGGCCGATCATTTTTTCGGCGTCTTTTACGCCGCGTTTTTCAAAAATCTTAATAAGTTCTTTTGATGTGTTTTTTATTGGCCCGGCTGTTCCCAAAAAAGCAAAAGCAATATTAATCACTCTTTCATAAAAACTAAGTTCATTTCCTGTGATAACATTTCTTCCTACGGCAGCTTCATAAAAACCTATGATATCGGCGACATATGGAACTTTATGTATAAACCTGTCAAAGGCATCTACTATTTTTGAGACTTTTTCAATAATTTTATCTCTTATGTACGCGAATAAATCCGTGAACGGCTCATCCTGTACAATTGTTTCTTCCATGAAACTATTTTGATTAGAGCTTCTTTTTTTAATAATTTCTTGGACATCAATATCATACTTTTGACAAATTTTTATGGTTTCATCGAGAATGTCAAATATTTTTTCAATTGATACTTGTTTAGCGTCTTGAAGCCTGTCAATTTCTTCAATTATCTCATCCAACCGCTTTAAATCTCTTTTACCTTCTTCATCTATTTCTTTTTGAATTTTTTTATTTTCTTTTCCGCCTTCTCCTGTGCGTATGGCAAAAATTTCGCTCATTCCGTCCAAGTATTCCTGTCTGTTTCTTTTTCCCTCGCCTTCTTTATATCCTTTCTTTTTTAAGTATTCTCTTAAAGATTTTGCTCTGTCGTCCAATGCAGGATGGCTTCCGTCTATTTTTTGCAATCTGTACATCAAACCTAAATCTACCCTGCCGGCAAGCCTTTCAAACAAATCACAAAACGCGTACGGATCATATCCCGCTTTTGCCGCAAGTTCAGCTCCGTATTTGTCCGCAGCCTTTTCTTCTTCACGATTCCAATTCGTAGTCAATATTTCATTTTGCTGCTTTTTGACTATTCCCTTATATTTGCTGCCGTCCAAAACAACATCGGTGACGCTTCCCGCTGCTTTAGTCTTATCGCTTTTGGACATCAGCGGTTTTTCTTTTTCACGCTGACGATGCAGTACGTAATGTCCTATTTCATGTCCGATAAGGCTAGCTAATTCCGCTTCATCATAAATCATGTTGAACATTCCGCGCGTAATTTTTATCTCTGTATATATTGCATAGCCTCCCCATGAAGCCATACCCTGAACAAGCGCTGTTCTAACTACAAATATTCTGAATTCATCTTTATTCACTTTCGCATAAGAAGCCAGATTGCCCAACATACCGTCTAAGTATGCATTAGTTTTAGGCACATTATTAACTACATCTTCCCTAATGCTTTTATCCCCGTCACCCCATTCCTTCTTTTTTGGAATAGCGGCTTTTTTAACCGTACCCGTAGCTCCGCCGATTTTAGAAACACCTGTGGCCTTGGCTGCATCGTCAATAGCGCCTGATGTCAGGTCGGTTAAAGTCGAACAGCTTGATAAGAATAATGAGAATACAATAATAAGGCTTAGAATTTTTTTCATATCCGCTCCGTTTAATTTATCATTTAAATATTATTATAGATTTTAACTATTTTTTGATTTATTTGTAAAGAATGTAAAGCCTTTGGCATGTATATATTTATATGCCATAACCGATATGTAAAGTTCGCCTATGACCATTATGGAAGCCATGCCGATGTCCTGGTACTTAAAAGATATTAAAGGTATGAGCGCAAAACTTATGATCGCCGACCATGCAGTAATCTTTGCAAAGTTTACTTTCATTCCGAAAGGATACATTATGTGCATGCAAAAAATCATATTCAAAGTGTATAGAAACGGCGCTATCGACATTATTTTCAAAATGACGGCAGAGTGTTCATATTGAGCGCCGAGAAAAAACCGCACAATAATATCCGAACCGAAAAATAACATCACTGACACGGCTAATGAAGCGGCCGCTACCGCAAAGCTGTAAGACCTTAAAAAATGTATCGCCCTTTCTTTTGACTCGCTTGCAACTTTGCTCATATATGGGTAGGCAGCCTGCACAACAGGTTCAAATAAAGCTTTCATAGGGAAAAGAATGCTCAGCGCCGCCCTGTAAAATCCCACAACCGCGTTTCCGGCAATAAAGCCTAAAATAAAAACGCTTGCCGAAGTGTAGGCGTTTGAAGCAAAATCGGATATAAAATAATGCCAGCTGTTTTTAAAATGATATTTAATTCTCTCAAAAGGCTGGAGTCTGAATTTCACGCCGAACACTTTATGGATAATGATTATGCTTATAATTCCTATGGCAAAAGAACTAATGGCTTCAATAAGCGGAACAAAAATATAATCCTCTTCTTTTCTTATAAAAATAAAAATAGCGGCTACATATAAAACTTCCATTATCACGGTCAGATACGCTATGTACTTCATTTTTTCAATGCCCTGAAAAAACCACGTTGTAAAAAATATATCGGCAAAAACCATAAGAAACGCGAAAGTAAAAACCGTGCTTTCTTCATTTATTCTAGGTATAAAATGCACAAGCGCGATAAACACGGCAGTCAGCGCCAATGATATTAACGCTTTTATTATAAGAGCGCTTGAATAAATTTCAGTAATTTTTTCTTTATCATTTTTATGTATGGCAATGCGTTTAACCGCGGAATATGAAAAGCCGTATTCGACAAAAACCGCAAAAAACTGCGACATGGCAATGGCAAACGCAACAAGCCCGAATTTTTCAGGAGATAAAACGCGCACAAGATAAGGTATTGGTATAAACGGCAGAACATATTGAGCTATTTGTAAAACAGTGAGGTAGTACCAGTTTTTGAAGAGTTTTCTTTTTCTTTTGTCATATACCGTCTGAGGGTCTTTAATTTCCATTTATTTGTCGTTTACGATATCAAGAAGAAATTTATGTATTTTAACCATCGCCATAGTATCCTGCGCGCAATAAGCCAAAAGATTTTTCTTAGTCTCTTTTATTTTTTCTTCATCGTAAAGGCCCATTGCCATAAACGCGAAAGCCGCTGCCGCATTGCCGCCTTCGCCTATGGCAAGCTCGTCGTAATTCATTTCCGGAATCATTACGGGCAAAACTTTTTTTATCGAAGAACGACCGTGAAAATTTATGTCATAATAATTTTTACGCACTATGGCTTCCAAATCAACAATTCTGTCGTTAATATTTCTTAAATCTTCGCACAAATCCGGAAACATTACGGACAATCTGCCTATAGCGATTTTCTCAAAGTTAGAATAAGTTATTATGCTGCCTTCTTTGCCCAAATATTCTATAAGCTTTTCGGCAATCTCTCTGCGGCAGTCTTTTGTATGGTCGGCAATATACTCAAAATGCCGCGATATTTCAGGAACATTTTCGCTTTTATCTATGGAAAATTGAGTTAAAAGCTGCGTGTGCGGAGCAATATCGTGATAAAGAGGCATTATTGTAGTGACTGATTCAAAATCCAGATAAAAAACAGGATATTTTATATTGGCAAGTTCGGTCTTTAAGTTATCGCTTATGTAAGTTGTTCCGGACAAAACGCAGTTTTTAACTATCTGCTGCATTTCCGTAAGTTCAAAATCATCGGGAACTTTGTCAATTGTGTCAGCCGCAAGCGCGATAAGCTCTTCTATAGCAATGCCGGAAAGCCTTGGCAAATCAAATATGTGGTTTTTTACGTCTTTTCCCATACACGTATTAAAAACAGGGCAGTTTTTACAGTTTCTTTTAAGATACGGCTCCGGCATTGTGTCTGATTCTATGTCTTCAAAAGCTTTTTGCGATATGCTTTCGTATTCCTGCATTTTCGCGGCAACTTTTTCCGTACAGTCTAATGAAGTGAAAAGATTTTCAATATTCATGCCCAAGCGGTAATCATGAGACAAATGCATAAGCGTGGCATTTTCAATTTTAATTCCGGCTTTGGCAAGAACCATCGCGCTGAAAGCCATATCTTCAACATATTTAACTTTATATTTGCTTCCTGATTTGACTTCATACAAATGCCACAAACCGCTGTCATTTTTATGTAAACTATCCGTTCTCACGGAAAAACCGCCGGATACAAATGAAGCCTCAAGGATAATTTTATTATTTTCTTCGATAAGCTGTCCGGTATGCTGTTCTGATGTGATTATTTCTGATTTTTGGGCATTTACTCCGTCAGGAAAGAGAGCCCATGATAATTTATGAATATTTCTTCCTTCAAGCATAAGAAGTTTATCGTTAAGCTCTTTCAGCCTCGGAAGCATTCTTCTTTTTGTCATCCAGCCCAAAGTCGGACAATCAATGTAATTGATAAAAACCGTCTTATTTATATATCCCATAAAGTTTGGATATTATATCAATTTTCAATGTTTTTTGTATATTCTTTAAAAAATGATATTATATATACGTCGGTGCTACGACAAAATTGTTGTTAAAAAAGGAAATTCATGAATATTCAAACACAAATAAAAAAAATTTGCGACAGCCTTCAGATAAAAGACGACAGGTTTATTGAAATTGAACGTAAAAGAAAATTAAGATTAGAGGACTTTAAAGAGCTTCGCGGTTTTCTGATAAAACATAGCTCAAGTCACGAAAAAAAAGTGTCTTTTTTTGACCAATATTTAGACACAAAAGATATGTCCATAGCAAAAAAAGGAGCAAGCTTGCGCATACGTTATAAGCAGGACGGCGCTAAAGTTTATATCCAGTATAAAGGCCCGGGATTTTTGCATAAAGGAATTTTGTTCAGATCGGAATTTAACAGCGGCAAGCTGCCTGATGTCGTGCTTAAAGCAAGCCATAAACGGTTTGTACATTTTAATGAAAAGAATCTCCGCGCAATAATGTTTAATCACTTGCCGCAAGAGATGTCCGAAGCTATGAAAACGCATCTCGGACCTAAAATATTATCAAAAATATCCGTAGGCAATCTTATTTGTATTTATCAAAAAGAAAAATTTATAATAAACCGCAGCAAGATAATGCTTGAGCCTTCAATCGACAAGATATGTTCGTTTTACGTACGCGGCGAATGCATATATCCTATGGCAACGTTTAGCGAATATGAAAATGAAATAAAAGCTGAAAATAATTCTTTGGAAAAAAAACTTAACAATTTAGATCATCTTGTTAAGTTTGATAAAGCGGTAATTTCAAAATTCGGTTTGCCTGCGGAATCCAAAGATAAGTATCAAAGATGTCTTTCGTTTTTTATATAATTTGTGTTTTCATTCAAAAATCTTTGACCTGCCGCATAAATGCGTATCTTTATAACATTTTCGCGCTATCTCTTCAAAAACAAACTGTGAACGCACGGGAACGGCATTTTTAAGCGTTGAAACCTGCCTGTATGATCCGTTCGGCTGCAAAATAGTAGCTTTAATATTATCTTTTAAACTATTATATAAAATCGTGTCCGTAATATAATGTTTAATATTTGAATCCAATACCGGAAAAGCTATTTCATAGCGTCTTATAAAATTCCTGGGGCGCCAGTCCGCGCTTGATAAATAAACTTTTTTTTCACCGCCGGCGTGAAAATAGTATATTCTGCTATGCTCAAGAAAACGGTCTATTATGCTTGTAACTTTTATATTCTCGCTAAGTCCCGCGGCATGCGGTTTCAGGCAGCACGTTCCCCTTACAATTAAATCTATTTTTACTCCGGCTTTCGAAGCTTTATATAAAGTTTCTATAACTTTTATATCGGACAGCGCGTTCATTTTCGCGATAATATGCGCTTTTTTCCCGCTTTCTTTATTCTTGATTTCATTTTCAATCATAGAGACTATTTTATTATGCAGGTTGACCGGCGAAACCAGCAGATAATCAAATTTTTGCTTGACATCGCGAGTCTGAAGCATTTCACAATATTTTAACGCGTCCGCTCCTATGCCTTCATGCGCGGTTAAAAGACCCAAATCGGTATATTGTTTTGCGGTTACCGCGTGATAATTACCTGTTCCCATATGAACATATCTTACTGATTTTTCATTTTCCGTTCTTGTAATCATAGTCAGCTTGCTGTGAACTTTATATTTTCCTATCGGAGTTATCACTTCAACGCCAGCCTTTCTTAAATCTTTGGCGTGCATAACGTTATTCATCTCGTCAAACCGCGCTTTTAATTCTATGTAAACCATCACTTTTTTCCCGTTCTTTGCGGCTTTTTTAAGTATTTTTATAATCGGCGATTCAATATTATTCGTACGGTATAAAGTATGGAAAATTTCGGTTACCGCGGGGTCTTTTGAAGCCTGATTTAAAAAATCTATGACTATGTCAAAAGAATCGTAAGGGTGATGTAATATTATGTCCTGATTGCGTATAACGGAAAAAATATCGGGATTTTTCTTAAGTATAAGAGGCACTTTCGGATTTACCGGAGGATAGATCAGCTTTTCGTGCGTTTTGGTAAATAATTGTTTAAATGAGGTCAGAAAGCGCAAATTTAAAGGTAAATCAAATCTGTATATTGAAGCGGAATCAAGCCTTAAGCTCGTCGCAAGAAGCAGAGCGCTGTCCGGATATTTTGACGAATCGATTTCAAGCCGCACAACGCGCGAAGAAGAACGTTTGCTCACCGCGCTTACAACTTTTCTTTCCATATCGTCTTCATTTTCTTCTACATTATATATAGGTATATCCGCGTTTCGCAGCAAACGGAACGCGAAAGTTCCCAAAACCTGTTTATTTTTAAATAGTTTTTGCGCTTTAAACATAATCCAGCGTTCAAGCAGCGCAAATCTGCGTACTCCGTCAACTGATGAAAGTTCCAAAAGTCTGTCTTGTATTTTTTTAAACCGTATTACCGCGTATTCGTCATGGAAATGTACGAATATATGGATGTCCGAACCGTATAAAGCCGGAATCGGCGTGCCGAGCTGTGAAAAACATATATCTATTTCCGGAAGTTTTTTTTCTATTTCTTTGTCAAACTCTTCATTTTCAAAAGAAGTTAATATCTGTATTCCGTTATTTGCAAGCTCTTTTAACAATACATTGAATGATTTTGCCTGTCTGGATTTCTGCTGCAATACGCGTTCCCTGACATGAAGCGCAAGAGCTTCGGGAGTAAGCGCGTCCGGATATTGTTTTTTTGGAGAAACTCTCAGTAATCTCAACAGTTCCGACACGCGGACGGTAAAAAATTCATCTAGATTAGAACTGACGATGCCTACAAAGAAAAGCCTTTCAAGCAAAGGGACATTCTGATTTTCCGATTCCGCAAGCACGCGGTCGTTAAAAGAAAGCCAGCTTATATCTCTGTTGAAAAACCTGTCTCCGGCAAAATTATCATTCTCGCCGGCGTTTTCTTCACGAGCGGTTTTGGAAATTATTTTATTTAACGATAACCATTGGTATTTGATATTATTCATGATGTTAAGTAATTATTAAGAATTTGAAAAAAATTACGCCGCGATCAATATACTTTTTGCCGCAATCAGCGGTTTCTCAAATCTTTTTGCGTCTATTTTTATTTTGATTTTAGTATCATCGACTGCATTAAATATCATCGCAAAATAAGCGGCGGAAACCGAGTCTCTGTAATTTCCGCCCGAGGTAAACCCGCTTTTTCTTACGAAATATTCAGGCAGAGTTAAATTGTCTTCAAGATGCAAACTCAAATTTTCCAAGAGAGTTTTTCTTTCCGAATAAGGAGCAAGCATGAGATAATAATACAGGTAATACGGATAAGCTTTTCCTGACTTCAACCCTCCGAAACCGCTGAGCGAATGCTCCTTAAATTTCTTAACCGTTTCTTTTTTATACCTGCCGAAATCGTCGGAATTAAGCATTGAGCTCAAAGAAAAAAACAGCAGTAAATCGGGAGTCTGAATTTTATCGTCGCCGGTTTCAAAATACTTTTTACTTATAAGCTCCTTCATTCTTTTTATTTCAGATTCTATATACGACGAATGCCATGAATTTTCAGCCGATTTATTTACCGCGGCGCATATTTGCAGAGCATTCAGATAGAGCGCTTCATATTCGGCAGAATCTATTGCGTTATTTTTACAGTGTTCTAAAATACCGTTCAAATAAGGAATTATTTTTTTAGCATAAGATAATCTCTCTTCCGCATGCAAATCTCCGTAAAACAAGCCAAACTGCTCAACAAGCCACAAAAGCATCGTCACATCGGTTTCTGCGCCGGATATTTCATTCCAGTTTTTGAAATATTTATACAGCTTTGAGGCAAATGATTTCTTATCTCTGCCGCCCAAATATAAGCCGTATAAAGACATAATTTCGCTTTTTTCGGGAGTATAATTTAGAAAATTATCTTTTACCGCAAAAGAATCGGCAAACGCGTATGACTTTGCCGTCAAATCAGATCCGGAAATATTATATTTGCCGTTTATAATCCCGTTCATAAACCCGATAAGCTGCATTGTGTAAAGCCTCTTGTCTTTCTCGGATACGGAATTGCTTTTTAGTTCAAGATTATTTATATAGCGCATAACGGCAGACTCATCTCCGAAATTTTCCAAATATTTCTTAGCGATAGGAAAAAGAGTGTTATTCTGCGAAATATACGTTAAAAAATCTTCCGCGTCTTTGCCGTTTGTTTTTATATAAGAATAAAGCGCGTTAAAAACAAGCGCTCCTTTGGCTTTAATCTTATGTATTGAATTTTCTTCGTCATTTATAATAAGTTTTTCGGCTTCAGCCGCAAGTTTCGAATTTTTTATGAATTCATTATAACCTTTCATATAATATTCCGACGGATTGGCATAAGCCTGCTTCAGCAGATCTTTTTTTCCGAGCCTTATGCTTTCAAGTTTTATTCCGGCGTCGGTGAAAAAAGAAAGCGGAAAATTTATACGTTCAGCCCCGCTGTTCTTTAAAAGATCAAGCGTTTCCCGTATTCCGTATGAGTCATTAATTCCGGACTTGTACAATACGTTCTCTCCTTTTTTAGCGGCAAGAACAAATACGTTTTCTTTAACGGGATATTTAGTATTATCGTCATCCTCAAATATCAAAACCATTTTTTTATCAAGCCCGTTTTGCAGCTTTGTTTGCAGGTGAGCGGCAATACGTTCTTTGCCGTGATAAGCGTCAATATTAGTTATAAGAAAGCCTCCTGTGCGCATATTTTTGGCAAGAAAAGACATTCTGCCGTCATAAGAAAAAGACGCGGGGTTTATTTCAAACTCAGGAAAAATGACGCTTTCCCCGTTGTTACGGCTTTCAAAATAACCTTTGCCAAAATCAACGGATTCCGCCAAAGTCATCAAATTTGTCTTAACGATGACTTTTATGCCTTTTGATTCCAGTATTACCGACGCTTCCTTAAACCTGTTAAAAACAATATATTCCATGTATTTAATCTGCTCTACGGCCTCGTCCCATTTTCCGGCGTTAAGCGATTTTATTTCGGATATTTCATCTCCGCTTAATTCTTTTTTTCCGCTGAGCACCATAGCCGCGAAATATTCAAACGTTTTTTCGGCGCCGGAGACAAAATCCGTTTTTTTAAACTCTTCAAATCTGATGGCTTCATCATGCTTTGTCTTTAAATGCGACAGAAGAATGCCGGCGGCATAAAATCTTGAAGAGACCTTTTTCCATGTTTTAAGGTCTGCTTTTTCTTCAAGCATAAGCCCCAGAAAACTGCTGTCTTTATATCCGATTCTTGTCATTTCATGCCGCAGGTCGGCAAGCATAGGATTGAAAACATTTCCTATTACGGAACCGTTTTCCGTTTCTGCATAAAGATTTGAAATGATCACCGTGTTTATTATTTTCGGATCAAGAAGCCTTTCCAGCTGTAAAATATCCGAAACCGTATTCAGCGTCAAAGAAGGAATTATTTTCTGAACGACATTATCCGCCTGAAGTTTAACTTTCGGAGCGTCGCGCTGTTTAAGCGAAGCCAATGCTGTTAAATCGGATAAATTATTAATATACGCTTTCGGATCGGAATAAAATATATTTTTATCAAGTTTTTTAAGCTTATAATCTTCGGCGTCTATATCGCCTGTTATGCTGCGGTTAAAATTCAAAATGAAAGCCGCGTCGGAAAACAATGCCGAAATAAGGCCCGTATCAAGAAAATTATTTTCAAAAACATTGAAAGCGGAGGCTTCATCGGACAATGTGATAAAAGAATGTTCTTGCGGAGAAAGAGCTGTTTTATCAGAACTTATTTCTTTGTTTATATAAAGACTTCCGAAATTTATCCCGTTAAGCATTTCATCATTCATAAAAGAATCATTCAATATCTGTGGATTGGCAAAAACACCGGCACCATCAATAGAAATCATGGACATCGAACCGTTTCCAAGGGAATATCCAAGTATTTTTTGAAGCTGTTTCAGTTCTTTTCTTCCGGATGCCGCATCCTTCAAAACTGCCAGCATTCCCCTTCCTAAAAATATTTTCTTTATTAAAGCGTCTGAAGTATCTTCATAATCATCGGAAAGTATAGCGTTAATTATCCTGTATTCATTTTCCCCGATTGCTCCGCTGTATAGAGGAACGAATTTCAAAACATAAGAATTTTTATACTCTTCGCTTATAATTACCTTTGCGGAAATGACGCTTGCGCCTATGGGAATATTGACGATTATATTTTCTTCCGCTTCCGAAACGTCTTCAATGTCGTTTTGTATAGCAGCGCTGACAGAGTTGAATCCTGCCTTAGACGCAGCTAAAACATGCCCCTTATAATCAGGATTCATGCTTGGCATTAAAAAAATAAATGTTTTTTCTTTTCCGCGATTATGTCCGGTTATCATATTTGAAAGCCTGCCGGAAAAAGAAACATTATTAGTTCCGTAATTTACGGCCTTTAAAGACGCTTTGGCGGAATGCCTCGCCGCGGATTTTATTTTTTGTCCTGCGGCATTGTTTTCCGGAAGACTTGTCAAAAATGACGTTATAGTATCATAATATTTGCTCCCGGGTTCCGCTTTGCTCAGCAGAGATTCGGGAGGTCTTACGATATTCACTTTAAGAGCGCTGTTATCACCTGCGTAAAAGTTTTTATGTATTTCAAATATGCCTGAAAAAAAATCATAATATTGTCTTCTTATTTCCCTGTCGCTTATTCCGGATATTATTTTTGAAAGATAAACGTCTATTGAGTCGCCGTTGTTCAGCATCGTGTAAGGTATCATGATATGGTTAAGGAAATCCAGTTTAAATTTAACGCCTTCATAACTTTCTATATAATCGTTTAACATCAGCATATACTTTGTAAACTCTTTCATCTTGCCGCTCTCCATTGTTATTGAAGAAAGGCCTGAAAATGCGGATATCTGCTCGCTGCTTCCGTTTTTTTGTTTTAAAAGATTTTCAAAAGCCGTTTTAAGTATATAATTCGAAATTTTTTCAATGTCAAAAGTTTTATATATTTTCCTCAAAAGACTTTCTCCTGGCTGCCGCTCTCCTATTTTCCCCGATACAAACAGCGGAAGATTCTGCGAACGTATCTGCTCATATCCGGAATCAGAGCTTAAAAGAGTTATATCTCCGGTCTGCTTCAAATCTCCGATATATATATAAGAAGGATCGGCAATAATAATGCTTCCTTTTTTAATGCTGTTTTGAAACAGCCCCACGGCATTGAGCACGGATATTTCAAGAGGGGTTACGCTTGTTCCTCCTGAGGGAAAAGGTATCATATTTAATATATTTTTATGATTCAGACCGTCAATATTTAAAATTACCGCGTCAATTTCCGAGATATCTTTCTTTGCAAGTTTTGGATATTTATATTTAAAGTCTTCAGAATTAATATACGCAAAAACATCGGTTAAGGCATTGCCGTCTCCGCGATTTTTATTTATGATAAATTCAATTTGCACGTGTTTTAAATTTCCGTTGAGCATAATCTCGGCGACCATATCTTTAATATCATTTATACCGTCATTATCATAATTAACGGAAACAAACATAATATCCGGAACTTTTCCGCCCGGAACATCAAACAGCCGCAGCGCCTTGTTTTTAACTATTTCTTCCGTCAGAGAAGCAGGATATTCTTCATTTAGATTCCCGGCTGAAGTTATTTTGTGAAACTTTGTGTGTATTAATCCGAAAGTTATCGGAATCCAATGCATAAAAATCGCTATTCCTATTCCCGTTATAAAAACTATGAAAAGTTTATACGGGATAAGGTAAAGATTGTTTGCGATAACAGTCGTTGCAAAAAACAGCAGCGGAAATAATCTTGCAAGCACTTTTCTTAACTTCCAAAATTCGTTCATTCCTATATCAAATCTTTTCGGGTTTCTTTTTGAATGAAGATAATTTTCGGAAAACATCATCAGGCTGTCCCGGTCATACAGTCCGGGAACGAGCGAATTACCTATCATTGTCAAGTCGCGCATTGATTTTAAAAAACCTTTTTGCGAAGCGTAAATTCCGAAATTTATGCCCATTATATATCTTACAACCGTAAGTATTTTAAACTTTTCAAGAAAAAACCAAGGACCGTTTTCTGATATTCTGTAACTGTTAAGGATATCGGCGTTTAATGCATAACTGAGAAGCTTATAATATGCTCTTGCGTAGCGCCCTGTTTCTTCAAAACTTCTTATTTCAAACAAGACTTTCTCTTTTTCGGAATCGGGCATGGTTTTTACCCTGTCCATTGTCGCATTATATAAAAGACTGAAATCCTGTATTATTGAAATAATTTGCTCTTTATTTCCTGGCATAAAAGCACTTTCGGAAAACACGGTAATTCTTATCAGCTGCAAAGCGTATTTTCTTATTATTTCAAGCCTGTTAACCGTCAAATCTCCGGATTTTAAAACACTGTCCCATTTTTCTAAATATTCGCGGGAAGCTTCCGTAATATTTTTTTTGACGTCATCATACCATTCAATACGGATTTCATCTTTAAAAGGAATGCGTGCGCACTTTTCGCTTAGACCCGGATAAAAATCTTTAAACTCAGGTTCGGAATTTATCAAATCCAAAACGCTTTCAATATTTTTCTTTATTTCATATAAAGTATTTTCATTTCCGCCGTCATATAAACGGACGGATGCTTCCGCAAAACGTATCTTATCGCGCAGGGTTTGCGAACCGGAATTGCCGGACAAAGACTTTTTCAAATTCTCTAATTCTTTTTTTATTTCTCTAAGCAAAGTATCTTCATCCGACATGTAATACATATCTTCAAAGTGATTTTTTTCGGACAAAGAAAGCTTTTTTATTTTCTTGCCGTAAAAAGAATTGCGCTTCCCTAAAAAAATCAAAAATCTGTGCATAAAAACAGATAACCCGAGTCCGGTGCAGAGAGAAAAAATAATTGCGCCTGTCGCTCCGGTTTGACCTATAAGAGACAAGTCCCCGTTTACGCTCGTAAACGCTATTACTAAAGTTGAAACAATATACTGAAAAGCCAAAATCAGCGACAGAACTCTCTGTATCGCTTTTCTTTCAGCCCATCTTTTTTCAATACCGAGATAAGTTTTCTCGGATGGATTTTCCTTTTCGTCTATATAGGCGTTAAAGTCTCTCATAATCGAGTCATAGTCATACATTGACCTGCTTACCGCGTTTCCAAGTGTATAAAGTCTGAAAACTTGTTTTTTGAGTTTTGCTTTTTCTTTTTGAAAATTCGAATGTATGCCGAATATTCTTCTGTTAACAGGCATGATTTTTAACCTTTCAAATATCGATGATTTCGGGTATATATATCCTCCGAGTATGGATATATTTTCAAAGCAGTCCAGCGTTTTAAGATATTCAAGCGAATAATATTCGACAAAAGCAAAAAGTTTTTTTAAATTTTCAAAATACCGTCTGTCATTAATATTTTCAACTTTATTATTTTGCAAAAATTCATTTATCAAATCTATGTTTTCACCGCTTTTTTCCGCAATATTTTTATACAGGGAAACTAATTTTTTTCTTTCGGTATCAAACTCTTTTTTTTGAAATCTCGTATTAACTATTACTCTTATAAGCCCGTTGTATTCCGACTGCATCAAATCAGCAAACCCGTTGTCATAGCTATTTAAAGATGCATCTTCGGAAACAGTTTGATTTATTTTGGAATTATAATATTTAATCAAACCGGCAAACAGCTCATTTTCATATCCGAAAGAATAAAACGAATGCGGCTGATTGTAAGACGTTATTGTTATTTTCTTAATAACGTCATGCAGGTTTTCATTTTGCGAAACGTCAAAAAAAGAAGAGTACTCTTCGTAAAAATTGCCAAAATCTTTGTCTACTCCTGTTTTTGTAAAATAAGATAAAGAATCCTCGCCGTTTTTCATTCTCAGCAGCGGAATGAGTATATGCTGTATAAAATCGATCCCGGGAGATGTTTTTGCGGTGTCCTTATTACGGTATATATTTTTATATAGCAGTGAAATTTGCTCCCAAAATGAAGAGTATACCGAAGGGTCGTCAAAACTGAACAGAATATTTCCGGTGGTAGTTTCAAACTGTTCCGCAAGACGGTTATCGAGATTGTAAGTTTTTTCCAATATGCCTTTTTTTTCAAGTTTATTGCTTATTTGTTCCAATTCGAAGTTATAATATATTTTTCTTGCGATATTTACCTTTGGGTCTCCGCCGTTGTTTATTATCCACGGCAGCCCGTAGCCCGTAATATCGTTATAGCTTACCATAGAAGAAATTATCGTTATTTCGCTTCTAGGTTTCATTTCCCCGATATATATTTTTGACGGGTCCATCATGGCAAGCCCGCCCTTTGCGCCGAATGACCGGCATGCTCTTATCCCGTTTAATATGCCGAGTTCAAGCGCCGTTATTTTTGTTCCGTTAAAATGAAAAGGCAACTCTCTGCAGACTTCAGATTTATCAAGTCCGTCTACATTAACAGCACAAATTTTAAGCTCGGAAAATTTTTTATCCTTGATATTCTTAAACTCTACGCCTTTTTTTAATGTTTCAAGATACTCTGCTATTCCTATAAAAGATGCACCCGTGCCGTCGTCTGAAGCATGGATAAATTTAAAGTTAACTTTAGACAAAGGCGTTGACAAACGCATTCTTTGTAAAGCATTTTCATAAAATTCTATATCTTCTTTATTTTTAAGGCTGATAAGCACAATATCCGGCATAGCGCCGTTCAGAGAGTCCAGAGTTCTGAGATACTCGTTTAAAATAACCGATTCCCTTGTTTTATCGTCATGAATAACTTTTACTCTTTTATTTTGCAGAAATATTTTTCTGAAAATATTTTTAATTTTCGCGGAAATATTTATTTTTTCGGGCTCAATTATTAAGCGTTTGTTTTTACCTATTTTAACAGTCAGGGGTATATTTCTTTCCGAAAGCAGTTTATTAACGGCGTTAACAGCCTGAACGGAATAAATGTCGTCAAACGAAGACCAAAAATCAACTATATTTTTGAGCTCATATCCTTTCCCGACGCTCAGCAAAGGCGGAGCCAAAGCCTCTGCCTTTGTGGCGGCTGACATACGGATCAAATTTCTATAGATATTTTCTTCATGATTGTCCGTAGCGGGAAGAAGTGAAATATATGATATATTTTCGTTTTTCAGCATTGATGTCAATGATCCGTGAAATCCGCCTATTACCGCAACGCTGACACTTTTATAAGCGTTTCCGCAGAAAGCAATATCTCTGCCAGGATCATTTGAATCAATCACTTTTCTGATATTTTCACAAAAAATACCGTTTCTGAGAATATTATTTTCATAATACTCTTTTATCTCCGCGTCGGATAACACTTTTGATACCGTTAAAAAATCTTCTTTTATAAGATATTTGAAACAGGTTTTCAAAATAAGTTCTTTATTTTCAATGATATACTTAAACTCGTCTTCCGAAATTTCAAGTTTGCGGTATTTATCCAAAATATCCGCAAAAAAATACAACTTTATGTATTCTTTTCTTCCTGACGACAGTTCAATATTGCCGAGTATGTTATTTTTAAACATTTCCGTCTGTTCTATCAGTTCGTAAGGCTTAAGAGAATGCTTAAGTTCCTGCAAATACAGCATTTCCGATAAATCGGGATAATCGGCAAGAATTTTTACAAAACGGCCTTTCAGTATTGCGTATAAATCGGATAAAAATATATCGCCTTGGGATTGCGTTAATTTCTCGGTTAGCTGAAGATATTCTCCGTACGGAATATTTTTCTGAAGAAAATTCATAACATGATATATATCTTTTTCCGCGTTTTTTTTGTTCAGATTTCGATTTATGAAATTAATCTTTAAGTATTTGTTTATTTCATCGTAATTTTTTAAATCTATAAAAAAATTGCCGCTTATTATTCCTATTTCGGATATGACTGTTTCCATATCTCCGTTAAGATTTTTTATTTTTTCAATATTTTTTATAATGCCGCATATCTCATTTTCGGCATTATCATATATTTCTTTTTTAATACGTGAAAAAATATTGTAATCAGATTCATACTTTAAAGCCGCTATTTTCAGATTTCTGATATAAATATCCCAATCTTCTATCCCGTAAAAATTTTGAAAATCATTCTTAACGCTGAAAACTTCGCTTCCGCTTACGAGGCCTGAAAGCAAAAATATATTCATAATTTCTTTCTTTTTGGCCGTAGAAATGCCTAAACTGTCTATTTTGCCGAACGGCGCACCTTCGGCAAAAATATAGTCCAGCGTATCGGATGAGTGAAGTTTTCCAAGTAAATTAAATATTGATTTTTGAACCGCGGGATTTGTGTGAAGATCCTGTATAAATATTATAAGAGGGGTATCGGGTTTATATGATGATTCAATTACATTAAATTCAGAAAAGATATCGGCCTGAGCTGCGACGGAAGAATCTTTCTTTATAGAAGAATGGGTGAAATCCGAAAATAAAGAAATTAAAACGCACGAAGAAACCAGAAGAGATATGATTTTCTTTACTGCAAACATCTTAACACCTCTTTTTTTACAATATGATAAAAAAAAGGTATTAAGATACTATAAGCATTCTGTTAAAAATAAGTTAAGATTATTTTTTTAGATTAGGGCATACTATGTGTTAACACGTCCTAGTTGTTTCGCGGCCTCTAATTTTTCTACGACATAATACGGAACGCGCACGCTTCCGATTATCGGTGGCTCATCTTTATAGGGACCGTGGCAGTCCGAACCGCCTGTCACAATCAAATCAAATTCATCGGCAAGGCTTAAAAATTTTTTCACCGCGCTGTCGGGATGTTTTATATGCCATGCTTCAATCCCCATAAGACCTGCTTTAACGAGAGAACCCAGCATTGCCTTATCATTATAGTGCGTATAGTAAGGGTGAGCCATTACCGGAACGCCGCCGGATTTTCTGATAAGTTTGATAGCGTCGGCAGCCGATATTGCGCATTTCGGTACATATGCCGGTTTGCCGACCGCCAAATATCTTTGAAAAGCTTCGGATATGCTGTTGACATAACCTTCTTCAATAAGAGATTTCGCAAAATGCAAACGCCCGATGGCTTTATGCACGGATTCATCAATAAAACTTTTATCTTTTATATCAACGCCGTTTTTCTTAAGTTTTTCCAAAATTTCTTTAGCTCTTTTGAATCTCGCTTTTTTAAACACGTCAATAACTTCTTTAAGTTCTATTGATTTATAGTCAATGTGATAGCCGAGAATATGCATCTCGTTTTTAGCGCAATCGCCTATTTCCGAAGATAATTCTATTCCCGGTATGACTTCAAGCCCGTATTTAGAAGCCGCGTCAAGCGCCTCTTCTATACCGTCAACGGAATCATGATCCGTTATGCTGATAGCAGTAAGCTTCATTTTAGACGCGTATTCAACAACTTCAGACGGAGAAAAGGTTCCGTCCGAATAGTTAGTATGAATATGCAAATCCACATAAAAATCATTTTTGGAACTCATAGCAGTTCTGAAGACAATGCAGCCAAAGCGCTTCTTTCGCTCTTTGAAAAAGTTATGTGCCCGAAAATTTCCTGGCCTTTAAACCTTTCGACAAGATATGTCAATCCGTTTGAAGAAGCGTCAAGGTAAGGATTATCTATCTGATACGGGTCGCCGGTAAGGACTATTTTCGTATTATGTCCGGCTCTTGAGATAATTGTTTTGACTTCATGAGGCGTCAAATTCTGCGCGTCATCGATAATAATATATTGCTGCGGCAAAGAACGTCCTCTTATGTATGTAAGCGAATCAACTTCAATCTGTCCCGAACTGAACAAATAATCAATTTTCTCTTCCGTTTTGGAATCAGGATGGCCTTTGTCCATCAAAAATTCAAGATTGTCGTTTATCGCGCCCATCCAGGCGCCGAGCTTCTCTTCTTTTGAGCCCGGCAAAAATCCGATATCTCTTCCCATCGGAATAATAGGCCTTGCTATGTAAACTTTTCTGAAAAATCTTTCTTCAACGGTTTTCTGCAAGCCGCATGCCAAAGCAAGAATTGTTTTGCCGGCTCCCGGAAGACCTATAAGAGTTACCAGTTTAATTTCATTGCAAAGCAAAAGTTCAACGGCAAATTTTTGTTCAATATTAAGAGGTTTTAATCCCCACGGAACGGCGTTTTGGTGAAAAATCGGGGCAAGAGCGTTTTCTTTTTTCGAAAATTTAGTCAATGCGCTTTTTGAAGAGCCGGCTTCGTCTTTCAAAGCTATGCATTCGTTTGCGTAGAATTCATGCTTTATGCTTACTTTGCCTTCTTTATAAAACTGGTCAATTTTAGAAGCGGGAACTTTTAATTCCCTCCATCCGGAATACAGCTCGTCTATTTTTACTTTTGATTTTTCATAATCCTGAGTAGGGATGTCTAAAATCTCGGCTTTAATTCTTAAATTTACGTCTTTTGTTATAAATATTACTCTCTCGCCTTTTTTCTTAAGCGTTAAAGCAATGGAAAGAATCTGATTATCGGACTTTTGCCCTGAAAAATCTTTAGGCAGATCCGCGGTGCTGTTGTCGCTCATTTCAATTTTAATAATCCCGCCGGATTTAAGTTTAACTCCTTCGGAAAGTTTGCCTACCATTCTTAATTCGTCAAAACTTCTGATAACAAGCCTGGCGCTTCTTCCTCTTTCATCATTCAATTTTTTGAATGCGTCCAACTCTTCAATAACCGTCATCGGGATAACAACCTTGTTGTCTTTAAAAGAAAAAAGCGAATCCGGATCGTGCAGAATCACATTGGTATCAAGGACAAATGTTTTCATGGAATCTCCTTTCAGAAGCTTAGATGCATGGATGCGTAGAGGCGTAGAGCAGCTATGGTCGTTTTGTCTTTGCCGTTGCCTCCGCGCGTCTATGCATCATATTTTTATTTATGATATTATAAACTAATTCAAATTAAAAAACAATTGATACATAAACTGCAGAAGCCGGAAGCTAAGAAGTTGAGAAGCTGAGTAACGACAAAAAAATTTTGCCTTTATTCAGCTTCTCAGCTGCCCAACTTCCCGGCTTCTGATTTGTTTACGCGGCGCTCAATATGCTTCTTACGGCAAGAGATGTCGAAACCTTCAATTGTTTTGCTGTTTCTATAATCCTAAATCTATCCTGAAAAAGCGCATTAAAATTCTTAAATATATCAATTGCCGCCGCAGTTTCTTCCGCTTTTAGCGGCTTTACGGCATATTCGTTTTCCGCCAATATATCTTCTATCGCTCTATTTATCATCGCAGTCATCAAATTCAAATACTCCGCTGCATTCATATCCGTAAGAGCACTGCTGTCTTCTTTTAATAACTCTTTAATATCCTGCCCTTGAAGCTTTAATTGAATAGCAATCGTCAAAAATGCCTGACGGAACTTATCGTCTTTCCGGAATTTTTCCATATCCATGACAGCGCCGTATTTTTCCGATGTTTCAAATATTTCTTTTCTTACGCTGTTTGCGGCTATTCCTCTTATAAAACCTATGGCTTCAACATATTGTCCTTTGCTTTTCAGATAATTCAAATAAGACATTGAATCTCCGCTCAATCCTTTTTCAGTCATATTTTCTACGGCCGCTTTTGCTTTGTCATTATCGGTTAAATCTTCAGTCAGCAATTCTTTAAGGGATATAATATCGCCCGCCGTGTAATCAAACTTACTGTTTAACGACGCCGCATATCCTTTCTTGTACAGTTGCTTTGAACTTCTCGCTTTTTTAGTTTCTATTATAACTTCTCTTATCTCGGCAAATATCATAGTATCTTCAACGCTTACTGCCGCCGTGTTTTCTTTTCTCAAAGCTTCCGATACCTTTTTTGCCGAATCCGCATCCTTTAAAAAACTTATCTGCGCGTACGATTTATATCCTGAATTATGATTTACAACCGGAAGCATAGAATATTTTTTCCATATGTCTATATTTACTTTAGCAAGCTCGTTAATTAAATCATCGTTAAAACGAACCGTTATTCTTGAATATATTCCGTCTTTTGCGCTAAGCCTTGCTTTTTGTATTCTCTGTAACAGATTTTCAGCTTCAGAAACTGTTTTTATCTCGGATGCGTTTATTTGGCATCCGTCAATGCCTGTAAGCAAATTCATATCAAAATTCTGCGATCCGGTTTTAATCTCAAATCTCATTCCTTCTTCTCTTAATTTCGCTATAGACGCTTCGTTTTGTTTTATCTGAGACTCGTTCAATATAAATATTCCCACATAATTACTTCTGAACTCCTTTCTGCACACAGTCTCAAAATTACCGACAGTTCCTTTGTCGGACATATCATAAACCCTTTCATTCGTATTTTCTTCAACGGAATAAGTGTGGTTGTTTTTCATCAAATCTATAACACTTACTGCAGTTATATCGTTTGTAACAATAACCTGTTTTATATTTTTAAAAGCATCGTCTATAATACCTTCGGCAATAAGTTTTTCCAGCTGCTCTTTCGCGGCTTCTAAATTTATTTGCATACCTTGCTTTGAATAAAATGATATTTCTCTTATCCCGTATTTGTTTTTTCTCACATAAGTACTTATTTTTATTTCTTTATCGTCAGCAGTTTCCTGAGTAAACGTGGCTTGAACTTTCCGCCAGCCTTCGCCTTTCGGTTTTCTTGTTACAACGCTTGCCACGCCCGCGTTAAATCCCTGCTTCTGCAGTATTTGCGCCTCTTCATAATCATTTACCAAAACCATATTTTTTTCTATATCCAAATCTTTATGTTCGAGATATTTTATATCGCTCTCTGAAGAAACTATTTCAACGGCAATTTTCTGAGAGACAACGGCAGGAGTTGCAGGATTAGCGGCGGTTAGGGCATTGCTTTCCGCAACTTTCAATTTTTTAAACAGATTCTCTTTCTTTTTAATGAAAAGCCAAAAAATAGCCGTATGACCTATAAAATTTAACATCGCGCCCATAGTAATAAATATTGGAACTGAAAAAACTGCTAAAAAAGGGTTCCACTCCAAAACAATACCTACGGCGATTTTGACGCCTATCGTTGTATGGAAACGAAGCGGATGTAATTCTTTGTCTGCAATAAACTCTGCAATTTTTAGCGGGCTTACGCCGTTTTCAAGCATATCTGCAATAGTTTGAAGGTTTTTATCAAGAATTGCGTTAATGCTTTCCGATCTTTTAACGGCTGCCGGAGTTGTAGGTTGGGCGCTCGCAGCTTCAAAGTTCCGTAAACTTACTTCGATTTGTTTATCCGGAATAGATTTTATTATTTCATCTAAACCGTCAGGTTGAATTTGGATAAATCCGAATTTGTTTGATAATTCCTGATCTCTTACAGGCGTTAAACCCCGCGTATCAACAAATGCCAAAGATGCTTTATACGACTTTTCCTTTAACGGGTTTAAGTTTACAGGCATTCTTAGTGTTTTCAAATCTCCGTTTTCATCGCGGTATTGCGCCAGTACAAAAGGCTCAAGCGCGCCGTGGTCATGTCTTTCCGCATAAAATTTGGCTTGAATGTTGTTTATTGCAAATATCTCTTTAAGTTTATTTTTTGCCGCATCGTCAACAGGCAACGACTCAATACCTTGATGCTCTTTTTCGCCGCTTTGCTTAAACAATAAAATGCCCGTAAGTTTTTTACGCAAGATTTCATTGGTGATTTCTTCATAATGAAGATTATTTGATAAATCCGCATTTTCTTCAAAGCTTATCTTTTCTCTTAAATATATTTTGTTGTTAGTTACAGTTTCAACAATTTTAACGCAAAGCGTTTTTCCGGCATATGCTTCTCCCGATAAAGCAAAATATTCTCCGTATTTGTTTTGCCAAAGCTCGTTATAATTTATAAACTGCGCCAGTGCATTGAGCTTTCGCATTGTATCTGACTTATCTTCCAAGTTAAAGTCGAAATATAAATTTATTTGACTAATGTCTTTTAACAATTCCCGCGAAGCGTCAATGTCTATTGCCGCAATGTCTAAAGATTTTAAGATTTTTTCATCTATTTGCGAAAATATTATTGGTTGTATTTTATCAATGTCAACATTACTGATTTTGACAAGTTTCCACTCTATTTCATTTTCTTCATCTTCATTTTTACCTATCGATATTGCCGTGTCTTTTGAAATAGGCAGTATTATTCTGCCGTTATCTAACTGATATGCCGTATTAAAATAACCTTTTAGCAAAAGCGATTTTATTAAAGACAACTTTTTTCCTACAACATCTGATTCTCCAAGCCGTTGCTGCTCAATTTTTAACTCTTCAAGTATTGCCGCGTTATCAAATAAACCGCCGTCTTTTTGCATTGTTTTCATCGGATAAATAATGGTTGCGTTTACGTCCTGTGCTCTGTATTCTTTTTGAATAGATTCAATCCAATCGGAGTTAGTAGGACTGCCGTACATTAACTCATATCCGTTCTTTGAGGCAAAACTCATTAAGCTTTCCATTGATTTAAGATACAAATAATTTTTAACTGCCGCATGTTTGCTTGTTCCGTTTTGCAATGACGGAATACTTTCATGTCCGTTTATAATTATTACTTTTTTATTTCCGGCGGAACCGACAACATAATCTATATAGCCTATAAAATCGCCGTTATAATATAATTTCATCACCTCATAGTCAGGATGCATAAGCCATATATTTCTAAACGAATTGCGGCATTGGCCGTCATAAGTACAGTCGCCGGTTAATTTTCCGATATTATATATATCTATACTGCGGCCGCTGAGTTCAACCTCAAAACCCTGACCTCTGACATAGCGATACTTGTCAAGCATTTTCGTCATTTCTTCTTTTACATTTTGCTCTTTGCTTGGCAAATCATTTCTAATATCAACTATTGCTTTCACCGCTTCGTCACAATAAAGTTTAATAATATTGTTATTCTCTAACAGTTGCTGCAACGTATAATTTGTCTTAAATACAAAATATTCATCTTTCGTATTGCCAAAAAGTTTCATTAAATTTGCTAAATCTTTCTTTAATGCTTCTATATTTGAATCCGACACATCATTTAAGTTATGCTCTTGCGGATTGAATATATTACCCTGCTCTTTGGCTTTTTTTTCAATGATCTCCTTAAAATTTCCATTTCCTTCATATATTGAATTTAACACTTCATCAGGGGTATTGGTAAAAACATTTTCTAAATCCAGTCCATATCGTTTGCTAAGCAAAAATAATTTCTTCAATTGATTGAAATCTATTTCTTTATCAGAAAAACTTATTTTACCGCAGATATCTTCGATGTTTAGCGATTTATTTAAATCAATGATTCTGAAAATATTGCCTTTCAGATCTCCGCCGATTCTCTTCAATCTTCCAAACGAAGTGAGGGTTTGCCTGAGGTCTGTACTATCAACACCGGTAATATGAGTGAAAATCATATCATCATCCATAAGCTCCATATCACCTTCAATTTCCCAATCTTCCGTAATTAAATCTAACACATCTAATATTAATATTTCTCTATCCACCGGAATCTTTTCTACGACAAGTTTTCCGTTTTCATTACGACGGGCATTTATGCCTAACAATCTAAATTTGTTAATGTTATTTTTTTCGTTCTTAATTGCTTCTATGTTAAATTTGTTGATTCTTTTTAAGTTCTTACCTAAGGAAGTAATTTTAGAACCCACAAAATACATATTTTTGCCTATAATTTCCAAATTGCCAAGCGAAGTGATTGCGGCCTT
Organism: Candidatus Endomicrobium neocapritermitis; assembly: GCA_009778325.1. Classification (GTDB taxonomy): domain Bacteria; phylum Elusimicrobiota; class Endomicrobiia; order Endomicrobiales; family Endomicrobiaceae; genus Endomicrobium_B; species Endomicrobium_B neocapritermitis. The sequence goes on from WRJZ01000049.1 coordinate 24,642, forward strand.
GCTAAAATCAGCATTCCCGCCTATAGTTTTCAAATTGCCAAGCGAGACGACTTTAGAATATGTAAAAACCACACTCCCTCCGATACTTTCCAAATTTCCCAGCGAGGTAATTGTGGAATTCCTAAAATCCGCACCGCTCTCAATTTCCCAAGGCAGCGTAATAGCATCTATATCTTCCTGGCTTAATTTTTTTATTTGTTCGGATGTGATTTCTGTGACAATAAGCCTGCCTTTTTCATAGCGGTATTCTATGCCAAGCTCATCAAATTTTTGCATAACTTTACTTACGCTCTCGGGCGGCTGCGAATCCGAATCTGATTCCGGCTTTGCATTCGGATTTATTATCTTCACTTCGGAAACAGGAAATAGGAAAGCTAAAGGGTTTGTATTTTCATCTGCTTTTACTAAATGACGATTTGTTATAAAATAGTCTATTCCTTTTTCGGTTTTTATGTCGAATGTTTCTTTTGAGAAATCTAACTTTTCGCCGGATATGTTCGTGATTTTATACATGCCGTTTTCTTTTGTTATAAATAAAACCGGAGTATAGCTAAAATCTTCATAATACGCTCTCTCCCCTTCATTTAAAACAGGGATAACAAAAACGCTATCGGCAATATCAAGTTTGTAAGGCGTTTCAAATTCTGCTTGACCGTTTAATTTGCGTATTATTGCATCTCTGTCAGAAATGTCATTCTTATTATTTAAAATACTCGCGGCAAATATCTCTACTTTTTCACCTGAGATTTGAACATCCGTTCTTGAAAACGCATAACCGTTCTTAACGGCCTTTTCTACTCCAACGCTGCGGCCATACCATCCCTTGTTATATATCGATGCTTTCAATGCCAAACTTGGTTCATCCGAAATTTCATTGATAACAAAAAAATCATTTTTTCCGTTAAAGTATATAAGTATAGGTTTTGAGGCGTCGGCATTATTCCCGTGAGAAAAAGCATTTTTAATAACTTCATATAATGTATCAGCCGAAATCGCCGTTGCGCTTATCATCGTTATTTCGTTTGTAATTTCTAGCAGCATTTTTGCTGGGCTATCGGTTATAAAACTTTGACTGTCCGCATCAAATATGTTTGGGGTTATCGATATTAAATAAGGTTTATTAAAACCTATTCTATTAATATTTTTTCCGACTTGAAATTCCTTTGAAAATTCGGAAACAAGATTTTTAGTCTTTTGCATTCTAGACTTAGCCGTTTTTAAATTGCCGGGTGAAGGAATTTTGGAATCATTAACAAAGACATTTCCGCCTATATTTTCCAGCTTATCAAGCAGTGTAAGCCTGGTAAAGATAAAATGGTTAAAATATGCATTGCCTTTTATGTTTTTCAAATTTCCAAACGAGGTAACTTGGGAGTTGTAAAAATCAGCCTCGCCTTCAATTTCCCAATCTTCCGTAATTAAATCCAGCACATCTAATACTAATTTATGATTGTATCTCGTAATCTTTTTTACGATAAGTTTACCGTTTTCATCGCGTTCTGCGTCTATGTCTAATAATTTGAATTTCTTAATGTTATCCGGTTCATTTCTAATCGCTTCTATATTTAATTCTCCGATTTTTTTTATCTTATCGCCTAAAAAAGTTATTTGAAAATTCCAAAAATACACTTTTCCGCCTATAGTTTCCAAATTTCCAAACGAGGTGATTTGGGAATTCTCAAAAAATACGCTTCCGCCTATAGTTTCCAAGCTGCCAAGCGAGGTAATTTTGGAACTATAAAAATCCGCATTGCCTTCAATTTCCCACGGCGCTGTAATAGCGTCTATATCTTCTTGAGTTAATTGCCGGCTGTGGTCCGCCGTAATTTCTTTAACAATAAGCATGCCTTTTTCATAGCGGTATTCGATACCCAGCTTTCTAAATTTTTCCATAACTTTTCTTACACCGCTTTCTCCGGAATAAATTTTTAAAGAAATCAAATAACCGACTAAAACAAACGCTGTGGGAACGCCTATCATCAACGGCAATAAACTTATTCCGAATAAGGCTGATATCAAAAATGCCGCAATGCCGCCCGATACCGGAAATCCGAATTGTACCGAATAAGCGTAATCTTCACCTTTTCCTGAAAGATGTATTAATTCGTGCGATAGTGCGCCTGTAATTATCAATAAAAATTTCTTTACTGCAGCAGGTAAAGGCAGGGCATTGTAAATATCGAATATTTGTTTATTTGCTTTGATTTGATTATTTTGGACATCGGCAAGAAAATACTGCCCTTTTCCAAGGGTTTCATCAAAAACTATTTTTAAATCTTTGCCAAAATCTACTTGCGTGTCATATGCCGGAGGAGCGCGAAGATTAAATGCCGTTTTAAATTTATCTGAAATTACCGCAAGCGCTTTTGCCGTCAGATAAATTACGACCGGAACAAACGGAATTGCCGCCCCTGCCGTCACCGCGGCTATACCGGCAAAAAATACGGGAGACACGAAAGAATTCAGCATCAGAAAAACAAACCCTGATATCCCTCCGGCAACAAACGCCGGTTCTATGAAATTTTCTGAGCTTATCCATAAATTATTGTAGTTTATAAGCCGCGGAGGTATTTTATTAACCGAATGCCGTTCAAATTGCGATATAAGATAATAGCTGGATAAGTTATTGTACGTTTCTTCTTTGTCGAAATTAAAATTATCTTTCGGAACAAAAAGCCGCCATCTCGACATAAATTTGCCGAAATACATTTCGCCGTAACCGTTAATTCTGGTGTCATACATTTTACTATGAATTTTAATCAAGTCGCCCCAAGTAATAACATTGCCGTTATTTGAATTTGTTTTATAATAGTCATACATAGTTTTTAAACTTAAATCCCATCCTCCGCTTCCGATACTATGATTAAAAATTGCAATTTCATCGGCAGCTCCGAACATTTTAGGCGGAGTTAAACCGTTTTTCGCCAATTCGTAAGCCACGCCTTTCATTCCATGCACGGAATAACATGAGGCAAAATACAAAGTTATATCGTCAAGGTTCACTCCTTTTTCCGAAAGCTTTTTTAACGCTTTAGCTATTTCTGTATAATGTATTTTATTTTCGTTTTCATCAATGTCTTTATCGCCTTCGCCGAGCCAAAAATTATAATCTCCGCCGTATCCGCGGCCATGTCCTTTAAAAAGAAACAGCCATTTTTCTCCAGGATTTACTTTTAACATTGCATCAATCATCTCTTGTTTATTGCTGCCGTTAAATTTAATGTCAGTTATATTTTTTTCGGGAATTTCAATATTCGCGGTATTCAGGACTTTTTCTAAAGCATCGCCGTAAAATCTGTCTTTATTGCCCCACCCGAAATGCCCGCTCGTCCACACTGCATTATTGCTGATTTTAAGAATATGCGTGTTTTTATCAATAAACGGAACATCTTTATATTTTTTATACAATTTTATCCAATCTTGTATAGCCGCGCCGATATTTTCATCTGTCAAATCCATAAAATTATTTTCAATAGTTCTTTGTATTGCCACGGCAAGATAATACTTTATAAGCGGAATTCTAAAAAATTCATTATCCGGACTTTCTTCAATAAACTCTCTTAAATATTCATTGAAAGTTTTGCTTTCGTAAATTATTATTTCATCATTTATCTTTTCGGGATCAAAAGCAGTTCGCGACAATTTAAATTGTTTGGCAAGCTCTTGCGGAACAATCGGATCAATACCTTTCCTTATTTCCAAAGCAAACAGCACGGCAATTGCCAGCGTTATAAAAATTGAATAAGAAAACAAGACAGCTGTCAGTTGAAGTGAAATCGGACTTGACAATGCGAACCATGTCATCGCCAATAAAGGCGAGTATTTTACAAACTGGAAAAATCCGTCGCGAACTTTCCCGCCTATTGTGTCCTCCTTAAAAACAAACGAAAAAGGAATCAATGATTCCCAAAAATTTTTATTAAATATTTTTTTGTCTGCTGCAGGGACTGCCGGACTTACGGTTGCGCTTTCCTTAGAGCCAATATCAAATTTCAATTGTTTGTCTTTGGATGTTACCGTGACGGCTTTGCCTTCTTCAGAGCTGAGGTCTAAAATTTTTATATATGACTTAAAGTTTTCGGCTAATAAAGCTAACTGCCGTACTATCGGGCTTGAAATATTTTGACGGATTTCGGCTGTTTTCAATAAACTTTCAAGGCTATTTATGTTCCCGTCAAGCGCTTTTCGCACTTTTTCCAAATCAAGATTTTCAATCAGCTCTGTCGTTATCTTGTCTTTATAGGAACTGTTTTCAGGCAGGTTTTCATTTATTACCGCTATAACTCTTTCTATTATTTCTTCATTATCGTCGGATTCAAGCAGTTTCGCTCCGCGGACAAGTTTTATTATTTTCTGCGCCTTTTTTGCCGCATCGGAAGGTTCGGTTTCCGGCGGCAATTTTATATCGCCGTATAATTCTTTTATTCTTTCGTCGGAAACATTCATGAATTTAAAGATTTGTATTTGCTCCGGTATAGACAGGGATGCTATCATATTGGCTAAAGCAGACGAAGACAGTTTGGAGTTTGAAGAGCGGAGTATGGCGTTATCGGCGGCAACACTTGATTGCTTCGCGGAATTTTCAATTCCGTTCGCAATGACAGACATGACTTCATTTCCGCTGTTTGTTAATTTACGTGATTGCAGTTTTGCTATTTTGTGATATACTTCCTCCGCTTCTTTTACGCCTTCCGTCACATTAGGGGTTATTACTATATACGAAATACCGTTGTCTTTTAATATCTTAGACACGCCCTCGGTGTGGAATCCGCCTGTTATTACTATGTCGACTTGTTTACTGTTCAAATTATTGATTAGTTCGCTCAAAGACAGCGTGGGGTGCGAGGTATGGAGAATAGAATTAGTGTACCCCCCCCCCTGTTGATTTTCCAGATTGCAAATATCGTCGGGAACAGGATTCATTTGCAATTGCCGTACAAAGTATTTATTTCTGTCCGTATTTATATCGTAAAATCTGTCGGACTCTTTTATATGTTCGTCGAGTAAACTTAACACTCTGTTATCAACGTATTTTACCCAAAGTTTTCTGTACTTTTCTATATTTTCTTTATAATACTCATGATCTCTTGAAGTTATTTTTGACGTCAAATAATCTTTCAAATATTTTTCAAAATCGATTAAAAATACCGCTTCTCTTTGAGCTTTCGTATCCGAAAATCTTGAATTAATTTCGTTTCTTAATCTCTGCTCTTCATTTACCAATTCTATCGGGTTAATTATTTGGCTGATTTCTACATATGCAAAAAATTTGTTAAGTTCGGGAAAGCCTGCCGTTAAATCAATTTTAAGTTCTTTTGACAAACTTACTAAATACCCGTAAAGCTTTTCCGTATTGTTGAAATTATTCGTCGCTTCTAAAATCATTTTGTAAGTGTTGTACGGCAGTTTTTCTTTCAGCAGATATACGTATCTTTCCAGTTCTTTGCTTATATTTTTATAGTTGAGTTCTTTTTCTTTTTGTATCAGGTTTATATATAAACTTGTATTTTCGTATTTATCTATATCTATGCCTAATCTGTCAATGTGTTTTAACAATAACGCGTAATATTTCCTGGCGTTTATTTCATGTTTCGAATAGCTCTCGAAAAGATTTTCTATTTTTATTTGCTTTTTATTGTAATATCTTTTTTTTAATCCCTGTGTGGACTCTTCTATTCCTTTGAGCGTCAGCAGAATTTCATCCTGACTTTCCAATATATTTCCGAAACGTTTTAAATTCTCCAGATATTCTTCTTTGCTTTCCAGCCCTTTGATTATATTCTTTCCGCTCAATGCTGAATAATATTCAGCTCCCGTTAAACGCCCGGTTTTCAGAATTTTGTCTAGCAATTCGTTAAAATTGTCTTTGCCGTTAATTCGTAATTCGTCATTCGTAATTCGTAATTGACTGAGCCAGCTTGTGTCAATATCTCCGTACGCGCCTTCAAGATATATCGCGTTTAAACCGCCGTCAAGCTTTTTATCTATAAGTTCTATGATATTTGATATGTTTTTTTGTACCTGCGGATGGCAGTGCAAATCCTGTATTTGTATGACTACTCTTGATGAGTTTGCTATATTTGTTTCGGTTATTTTTCCGTAAGAATACGGCAATATGAAATCATTAAATATCTGAGTATGCTGTTTTCCTGCCTGAAGATTGGCAGATACTTCCGCTATTACATTTCCATATACAAATGAAAACAAAAAGCAATTGATTACAAAAATTGCCGTTGTTTTTGTGTAATTGATTTTATGTAATAATTTTAACATGGCTTTTTTTATACTATTTAAATTTAGATACTATAATATAAATATAATAATACTTATTGTTATAGTATTAGCGTGGGTTTTTTTGTAAAACTTTTGTGAATTTTATTTGATGTGAAAACGGCAGAAGCTGGGAGGCTGGGAAGTTGGGAAGCTGGGCAACAACAAGAAAAACTGCAGAAGTCGGGAGATTAAATAGCGACAAGAAGAATGTCTTTGTCTTTACTCAGCTTCCCAACTTCTCAGCTTCCCAGCTTCTAATCGTTGTCGTTTCTTGGATGGTTTTTTTCCTGATTTCATAGATTTGATTTCAAGCATTTTATCGCGCAGCATGGCGGCAGTTTCAAAGTCAAGGTTGTCAGCAGCTTTTTTCATTCTTTCTTCAATGTCGCTTATAATGCCGTCAATATTAGCCGCTGTTATATACTCTGCCTGTGTTTCCGCAACTACGCTTGTAACGCCTTCCGCTCTTGAAAGATTTTGAAACTCGTCTAAATCGTGCACGGCTTTTATAATTGACTTCGGAGTTATGCTGTTTGTTTCATTATATTCAATCTGTTTATTTCTTCTTCTGCTCATCTCTTTAAGAGCTCTCTGCATTGAACCTGTCATATTATCCGCGTAAAAAATTACTCTTCCGTCTACATTTCTCGCGGCTCTTCCGCATATCTGGATAAGCGTAGGCTCGGAACGCAAAAAGCCTTCTTTATCGGCGTCCAAAACCACAACAAGCGAAACTTCCGGCAAATCCAAACCTTCTCTTAAAAGATTTATGCCGACAAGAACGTCAAATTTCCCGAGTCTCAGATTTTTCAATATTTCGATTCTTTCCAAAGTTTCAATTTCAGAATGCAGATATTCGACTTTAAAGCCTTTTTCTTTCAGGTAAACCGCAAGGTCTTCCGACATCTTTTTAGTAAGTGTAGTTACAAGCGTTCTCTGTTTTTTTTCTACGGTTTTTTGTATCTCCAGCATCATATCCTGAATCTGCCCGTCAATCCTGCGGATTATTACTTCAGGGTCAACAAGCCCCGTAGGACGTATCACCAGGTCGACTATATGTTTTTTACTTCTTTCAAGTTCGTAAACTCCAGGCGTGGCGGAAACCATCATAAACTTTTTTATAAGTTTTTCAAACTCCTGAAATTTTAAAGGCCTGTTGTCCAGCGCCGAAGGAAGCCTGAATCCGAAATCAACAAGAGTCTGCTTTCTGCTTCTGTCGCCTTCATACATTCCGCGTATCTGCGGCAAAGATATATGCGATTCGTCGGCAATCATTAAAAAATCATCATTTCCTTCATAAAAATAATCGATTAAAGTTGACGGCCTTGCACCAGAAGGATTTCCTGCAAGATGCCTTGAATAATTTTCAACCCCGTGGGTAAAGCCCGTCTCCGCGAGCATTTCCATATCGTACCTTGTTCTTTGTTCAAGTCTTTGCGCTTCAAGAAACAATTTTTTCGAGTTTAGCTCGGCAAGTCTTTCATCAAGTTCTGTTTTTATGGTTTTTAAAGCGGCTTCAAGCTTTGGCCCTGTTGTAACAAAGTGTTTTGCGGGATAAATGTACGTCCTGTCTTTTTTGCGCAAAACTTCGCCTGTTAAAGGATTGAACTCTTTTATGCTTTCAATAAAATCTCCGTAGAATTCTATTCTGACGGCCGTCTCAAGATAAGCAGGAAAAATTTCAACCGTATCGCCTTTAACTCTGAATTTGCCTCTTATAAACTCAATTTCATTTCTTTCATAATGTATCGCGACAAGCTCGTTCAAAAGCTGATGGCGCGGCTTTTCGACTCCGGCTATAATTTCAACGCACATATTGCGGTAATCGGAAGGCGAACCTAAATTGTATATGCATGAAACCGAAGCGACTACGATAACGTCTTTTCTTTCAAGAAGAGAAGTCGTAGCTTTAAGACGCAGCCTGTCTATGTGGTCGTTTACCGAAGAATCTTTTTCTATGTAAGTGTCGCTGGAAGGAATATACGCTTCCGGCTGGTAATAATCATAATATGAAATAAAATATTCGACGGCATTGTCAGGAAAAAAAGATTTGAACTCGGCATATGTCTGCGCGGCAAGAATTTTGTTTGGCGAAATTATAAGCGTCGGCTTTTGCAGCTTTTCTATGACGTTCGCCATAACAAAAGTTTTTCCAGATCCGGTTACGCCGAGCAAAACCTGCGAATCAATGCCGTTGTTATAGTTGCGGCATAATTCATCTATCGCATACGGCTGGTCGCCGGAAGGCTTAAATTTTGATACAAGCTGGAATTTATTGTTCATATATATTCCTTAAAAGAGGCGATGCAGAGATGCGGAGATGCAGAGCAACGGCATGAGACAAAAAATATAAGAGTCTTTACACTGCCTCTCCGCATCCCTGCATCGCCTTTTTTACAGTTTCACTTTTTTAATCAGGCTGAAATCAGTCTGATTTAGCATTAAAGGAGTTACCGATATATATCCGTTTTCAACAGCGTCGATATCGCTTCCTTTATTCTTTCCGCCGGAAACGTAACGCCCTGAAAGTTTATATGAAAAATTCCCTTTCTTATCTACTACGGTTTCAACATTTTCGTCATAAGCTCTTAAGCCGAGCGGGACGATTTTCATTCCTTTATAATTCCTCGGGATATTTATGTTAAGGCAGACATTTTTAAAATGCTTTTTTCTCTTTAATACTTTTTCGGCTATTTCCCTTGTTGCCGCCGCGGAATGTTCATAGTCCTGCGCATACATTTCAGCCGCTGAAACGGCAAGCGACGGAATGCCTTTAAGAGCTCCCTCTCTGGCAGCGCCGACAGTTCCTGAGTATATGACATCCTGACCGAGATTAGGGCATGTGTTAATACCTGAAACAACCAAATCGACTTTATTTTTCAAAAAAGAATAAAGAGCGTATTTTACGCAATCTGCCGGAGTGCCGCCTTTTATGGCATAGAAATCTTTTTCTATCTTTTCTGTTTTTTTGAATTTCGCTAAAGTTATTCCGTGCCCCGTGCCCGACATCTGCTTTTTTGGCACAACTACATAAACTTTTCCGATTTTTGACAGCTCTTTTATTAACGGCCTGAGTCCCGGCCCTTTAACTCCGTCGTCATTAGAAATTAAAATAGTATTCATTTTCATTATCCTATACTTCTTATTATTTCTTCCGCCATCTTTTCCTGAGGAAACGTTAATACGGCATTATTTTCATTAATTTTTATATTTTTCTTTATGTTTTCAACGGCGTCCGCAAGATTTTCAGGCGTCATATGCTCTTCTTCAATAATGATCCTTTTAGCGTCTTGAAAAACTTCTTTCGCATTATGATACTGATGATTATCCGTAGCATGCGGATACGGAACTAAAACCGCGGATTTGCCTAAAAGCAAAAGCTCGGACACTGCTCCGGCTCCGGCTCTGCATATAACGACATCCGAAGCGGCATACGCGCTTGAAATATTATGCATATAATCAAAAACCTTGTAGCTGCTTTCATTTTTTGGTTTTTGATTTATTTCGTCAAACCCTTTTTTCCCCGTTATATGTATTACCTGAAGCTTCATCTTTTCAGATAATCTTACTGTGGCTTCAAAAGCTGTGGCATTGAGTTTTACGGCTCCGAGACTGCCTCCGAAAATCATAATCGTAAATGTGTTTTTATCAAGTTTAAGCGCGTCGCATCCTTCTTCTTTGCATACGGCAAGTATTTCCTTTCTTACGGGATATCCGGTAAAAACAATATCTTTTTTATTTTTAAAATATTTTTCGGAACCTTTAAAGCTTACTAAAGTTTTATCGGCAAAACGGTTCAAAAGTTTATTGGCAATACCAGGAATAGTATTCTGCTCATGGATAAAAGTTTTTTTACCCAATACTTTAGCCGCTATTACGGCAGGCACGGAAATATACCCTCCGACTCCGATAACGGCAGCCGGCTTGTACTTCATTATATTTTTTAACGCTTTTAAAAAAGCAAAATCCAGTTTTATTAAAAATACTAAAAATGAAAACGAAAATTTTCTCGGCATTCCGGAAAGATTAAAAGGAATATATTCAAACCCGCTGTTTTTTATTATTTCGCCCGAAGCTTCATTATTGCTGACAAAAAAAACGGGATTAAATCCCCTTTCTTTCATTTCATGCGCTAAAGCTATGCCTGGATAAATGTGCCCGCCTGTGCCGCTCGACGCAATAATTATATTTGTATTTTTCATTTCCTATCCTTTTTATATTGCGATAAATTAATAAGTATTCCTATGGCAGCCATATTTATGACAAGCGAAGTGCCTCCGAATGATATAAAAGGAAGAGGCAGTCCCTTTGCCGGAAAAACGCCTGTAGCGACGGATAAATTTATCAATGCCTGAAATACTATTAAAAAAGTTATTCCAAGGGCAAGATACTCGGCAAATGTATCCGGCGCATGCTTGCTTATATTTATCCCTTTGAAAAAAATATAAATAAAAAACGCGATAACAAAGGCTGCCCCTATAAAACCGAGTTCTTCGCCGATTATCGGAAATATAAAATCGGTGTGAGCCTCAGGGAGATACATAAGTTTCATCTCGCTTTTTCCAAGCCCTTTTCCGAAAAATCCTCCGGAACCCAATGCGTAAAGAGACTGTTTTACCTGATAAGACGCCGCGTCAATATTAATTATCGAATCAAAATAATCCCGCATTCTCGCAAGCCTGTAAGGTTTTCTCGCAATTTCCGCTATAATTAAAAGAGCGCCTGCACCTGCACCTGCCAAAACAGCCTTTAACCTTAAGCCTGCGCAAAGCAGCAGCGCGAAACATACGCTGGAAATCAAAATAGGAGTGCCTAAATCCGGTTCAAGCGCTATCGGAACTATAATTAGAAGTAAAAAAACAACAGGCGCTACGAGCCCTTGCCACTCGCCTATTAAATCTTTTTTTCTTTCAACAAAATCCGCCATTATTATAACCATCGCGATTTTCGCGATTTCCGAAGGCTGAAACGTAAAAAAGCCGAAATAAAACCATCTTTTTGCTCCGCCCCTTGTAACGCCGAATATTAAAACGGCGACTACGGCTATCAGTGCGATTATATAGATAATTTTCGCGTATTTACGGTAAAATTTATAATCTATAAAAAAAGTCGTTATTGCCATGGCGACAAAGCCTACGGCAACCCAAATCATCTGCTTCAAAAAGAACATATACGGGCTTGACCATCTTACGTCAGCCATAATAACGCTTGAAGAAAAAACCATCATCGCGCCGAAAACTACCGCAAGCGCAACAATAAAAATTAATGAATAATCATATTTTTTGAAATCTATGTTGAACATGTTAGTTCCATACAAAAGAGCGAAAAGTTAAGAGTGAAGAGTTGAGATATTGAATTTCGGCGAAGCCGAAATCTAATTAATAAGTTTTCGCAAAGCGAAAACACTATATCTTCACTCTTCACTTTTCACTCTCCACTCTGATGTTCATTACAAGCTCTTTAAACGTTTTACCGCGTTCTTCAAAATTATTAAACTGATCAAAAGAAGCGCACGCCGGAGAAAGCAAAATTATGTCTCCGGGCATTGCGTTCGCGTAAGCCTGTTTGACGGCATTTTCCATATTCACACAATCGGCATAAGAAGCTTCCGGCAAATCTTTCTTTATTATTTTCGCGTCTTCGCCGATTAAAAATATTTTTTTCACCTTTTCTTTTACAAGTTTTTTAAGAGGCGTGTACGGAGCGCCTTTATCCAATCCGCCCATTATAAGCAGAATATTGCCCTTAAAAGCTTCAAGAGCTACCCTTGTCGAATCCACGTTAGTTGATTTCGAATCATTATAATAACACGCTCCGCTGATTTCTTTTACGAATTCAATCCTGTGCTCAACGCCTTTATAAGAAGAAATTACTTTTTCTATAATACCCGGCTTTACGCCGCAACAGTAAGCCGCGGCAGTCGCGGCAAGAATATTTTCAACATTATGCATGCCAGGAATTTTTACAGCGGGTTTTATAATAGATTTTTTGCCTGAAATATTAATGACTATTCTGCCGTTATCAAAATAAACTCCGTTTTTAAGACGTCGTTTGCTGAAAAATACTCTTTTGGCTTTTGTTTTAGAAGATATTCTCCTGCATATTTTGTCGTCAAAATTAATCACCGCGAAATCTTTTTTTGTCTGATTTTTAAAAATAATTTCTTTTGCGGCAATGTATTTTTTCATGGTTTTATGATGTTCTATATGGTCCGGCGTGATATTAAGGAGAACTGAAATATCAGGTCTGAAATCCGGAGTATCCTCAAGCTGATAACTCGACAGTTCCATTGTTATAATCGTATTGCGTGTTGTTTTCAGAGCTTTGTCTGCAAGAGGAAAGCCGATATTGCCGGTTACGATTGAGTCTTTATGAGAAGTTTTTATTATCTTTGCGGTTAAATCGGTAGTAGTAGTTTTTCCGTTTGTGCCTGTTATAGCTATAATTTTTTTATGTTTTGAATTCTTAAGCGAAAATTCCAGCTCGCTTATAACCTGAATTTTATTTTTTTTCGCTTTTTCCAATATTTCTATATCGGAATGAATTCCCGGACTCTTTACAATAATATCCGAAGCGAGTATTTTATCCGAATGTCTTCCGAATTCTCTTGCGACTTTTTTGCTCAGCGTTTTTATTTCTCTTTTTTTACCGCTGTCGCTGCCGAATGTCTCGTATCCGAGTTTTACGGCAAGATTCGCGGCGGAAACTCCGCTTTTTCCGAGGCCAAGAACGCCGACAGTTCTTATTTTCTTCACCGCTTACCTCAACTTAAGCGACGCAAAAGAAAGAATCGCAAGTATTATCGCAATTATCCAAAATCTTATCGTAACTTTTGTTTCCGACAGCCCGAGCATTTCAAAGTGATGATGAAGCGGCGCCATTTTAAAAACCCTTTTCTTAGTTCTTTTATAAACGGAAACTTGTATAAGCACTGAAAGAGCCTCAAGCACAAATACTCCGCCGATAAGAACTAAAATCAATTCCTGTTTTATGGAAACCGCAGTCATTCCCAGCACGCCCCCTAAAAACAAACTTCCGGTATCTCCCATAAAAACTTCCGCAGGATGCGCATTGTACCATAAAAAGCCAAGACCGGCTCCGACAACGGCAAGAAGAAAAACGGCTATTTCTCCGGAACCTGATACGGGTATAATCCTTAAATAATTCGCAATTTGAAAATGTCCCGCGAAATACGCGAACAAAGCAAGCGTAAAAGCGGCAATCACTATACATCCGACGGCAAGCCCGTCCAACCCGTCCGTCAAATTGACGGCATTCGAACTTCCTACGACAATTATCATCACAAAAACAAAATAAAAAAACGAAAAATCAACAAAAACACCTTTAAGAAAAGGTATATTTACCAAAGTAACGTATTCGGGATTAGCCGGAAAAAAAGTTAAATAAGCCGCGAAAGAAGCGGCGAAAACAGTCTGCCCGAAAAGTTTCCCTTTGGCAGACAGTCCGTTCGGGTCTTTTTTCTTTAACTTGATATAATCATCCAAAAACCCTATAAATCCTAGCCACAGAGTGCCGGTAAGAAGCCAAATTATAAATCTGTTATCCAGCCTTGCCCAAAGAAGAGCGGAGACCAGTATTGATATTAAAATTATTATCCCGCCCATAGTCGGCGTTCCGGTTTTGGAATAATGCGTTGAGGGACCGTCAGGCCTCACAGTCTGGCCGATTTTCATGCTTTTTAATTTTTTTATTATATAAGGACCGGCCAAAAAACAAATAAGCAGACTTGTCAAAACAGCTCCGCCTGCCCTGAAAGTGATATACTGGAAAACATTGAAAGGACTAAAGTAACCGCTGAGATTGTAAAAGATATGGTATAGCACTATTTTTCCTTTTTGGTTAATATTTTTTGGAAAGAATTGTAAATCTCTTCAAGTTTCATGCCGCGCGAACCTTTAAATAAATAAACCGTTTTGGACGTATTGCTCGATTTTTTCAAAAATTCCAATAACTCTTCGGCATTATCCGCCGCATACACGGGTTTTTTATTTATCGGATCTTTCGTAATTTTGCTTAGCTCCCCTATCAGATAAACATTTCGTATTCTTTGCTGTTCATTTATAAATTTCCCGAGCTCTTTATGGTAAAGCGGAGCTTTTTCGCCGAGCTCCATCATATCTCCGAGCACTAAATTTATATCGCTGTCAAGATAAGATTCGCACACGCCTTGTATCGATTCCCTGACCGACGACGGATTCGCGTTATACGCGTCATTTATCAAAACTATTCCGGAAGCCGTCTTTACCGTATCCATACGCATCTCCGGAGGAGTAAACGATTCGATTCCGCTTTTAATATCATCAAGGCTTAATCCGAATCCGCTTGCAGCCGCGGCAGCGGCCAACGCGTTAACGACGTTAAATTTGCCTTTTACCGGCATCATAACTTCTATGCTCTTACCGTGAACGTAAAGTTCAAATTTAGGTTTGTCCGACCATAAAGTAATATTGCGCGCGTAAACGTCAGCTCCTCCGTAAAGCCCGAAAGTTATGGTTTTAAAATACGCTTTCTGCGAAACGCCTTTTAAAATTTCATCGTCGGCGTTCAGCACTATGAACCCGTACTGAGAAACGCTGTCGAATAAAGCGCGTTTTTCTTTAAAAACGCCTTCAGGAGAGCCGAAGGTCTCAAGATGGGAGCATCCTATATTGGTAATTATTCCCGCGTCCGGAATTATTATATCCGAAAGAATTTTTATTTCGCCGTGAAGAGACGTCCCTAATTCAAATACGGCGTACTCGGTGTTCATCTGAAGATTTAAAACGGAAAGAGGGAGCCCTATCCTGTTATTAAAATTTCCTTTATTCCAAATTGTTTTCCCTTTTTTGCTTAGTATTGAAGCCAGTATTTCTTTAGTCGTGGTTTTGCCGTTTGAGCCTGTTATTCCTATAACTTTAACTTTTTCACAGCGCTTTCTGTAGGCTTTCGCAAGGTCTCCGAGGGCAGTAAGCGTGTCATTAACTTTTATAATCGACGGAAAATGAGAAAAAGGCTTTGCCAAATCAATATCGTCGCGCGAGTATACGATTCCTCCTGCGTCTCTTTCAATGCATTCCTTTACAAAATCATGCCCGTCAAAATTGCGGCCTTTTAAAGCGAAATAGAACTGTCCTTTTTTGACAGTTCTTGAATCAATCGAAATGCTTTTAACAAGAAGGTTCGGGTCGCCGAGCAAAAATTTTCCGTTAACGGCTTTAATCAGATCTTTAAGATAAAATGATTCCATCAGAAATCAAACTCCTTTTGTTCTGCCTGTTTAGAAGATAATATTTTTTCTCTCAATTCCAAATATTTTTTCGCGACTTCCATATCGTTAAAATGTACTTTCTGCGTTCCTATAATCTGGTAAGTTTCATGCCCTTTTCCCGCCAAAAGAATTATATCGCCCTTTTGCGCCATCACAACAGCCTCTTTTATTGCCTCTTCGCGGTCGACGACAACTTTATAATTGCTTTTTTCGGCGCGCTTAATGCCCACCTCTATATCCAAAATAATCTGAGACGGATTTTCCGACCGCGGATTATCCGAAGTCACAAAAACAAAATCGCTCATCTCGGCGGCAACCTTTCCCATAACCGGCCTTTTTGTCCTGTCTCTGTCTCCGCCGCATCCGAAAACGGTAATTACTCTTTTAGGCTTTAAATCTCTCAATGCCGAAAGAACATTTTTTAGCGCGTCGTCTGTATGCGCGTAATCAACCGCGATTTCAAATCCGGAATTTTTTGTGTCGATTTTTTCAAGCCTTCCCGGAGCCTGCACCGATTTATTTAGACCCATGACAGCATTTTTAAAATCAATGCCGCAACATAAACATGAAGCCAGCGAAGCCAAAGCATTATAAACGTTGTGCAGGCCGATGTGTTTTATTTCGATTTTTTCAGTAATGCCGCCGTATGTCAAATCAAAACCGCTGCCGCTTCCCGACACCGATATATTTTCCGCTTTAAAAGAGGCATCATCTTTTGATTTGGCGCCGTACATTATTTTTTCTGCATTAATGCTTATTTTTGAAAGTTTTTTGCCGTATTTATCGTCAGCGTTAATTATAGCATACTTCGTATTGTTTTTTGTACCTTTTCCAAGACCCGTAAACAGCATGCTTTTTGTATCGAAGTAACTTTCCATGTTTTTATGAAGATCAAGATGATCCTGCGTTAAATTTGTGAAAACAGCTATATCAAAATCTATTCCGTCAACTCTTCCCAAAGCCAGCGCGTGAGAAGAAACTTCCATTACAAGATATTTAATACCCGAATCAGCCATTTCTCTCATCATTCTGTATACATCCGCGGATTGCGGCGTCGTATTCGGAGCGTCAAAAACTTTGCCGGCATATCTGTAATTAACAGTCCCGATAACTCCGCATTGTATGCCGCAGTATTCCAAAATACTTTCAATCATATAAGTAATGGTAGTTTTTCCGTTGGTCCCTGTTATTGCGACTACGGTCATCTCTCTGTCGGGATGATTGTAAAATTCAGCGCAAAATTCCGGCATAAATTTAAAAATATCGCCGGTTACTATCTGAACAACGGAAATATTATCATCCTTTTTTTCGGTTACAACCGCGACGGCTCCTTTTGAAATCGCGTCTTGAATAAACTTTTTACCGTCAGTCTGATGTCCGGGAAGAGCAAAAAAAATATCGCCCTTTTTTACGCTTCTGCTGTCATATGAAACGCCGTGAATTTCAGTATTTTCGTCGCCGTAAATCACCGCGTTTTGCAATGCCGGAATATCTTTTAATTTCATATTTTTTTACCTTTTCCAATCTAATTGGGTTTCTTGAAAAACCTCAAAATATAGCATTACTCAAATGGTGTCATCCTGAACTTGTTTCAGGATCTCGTCGTTAAAAATATAAACTACTAGACCCTGAAACAAGTTCAGGGTGACACGACTAGGATTTTTCGAGACATCCAATTATTTTATTTTATCATTTTTAATAATTTCAGGCTCATCTTTCGGAATATTAAGATATTGAACAGCCCTTTCGGCTATGAGCGCGAAAACCGGAGCAGTCACCGAAGACGCGTAATAACTGCCTTTAGGCTCGTCAATAACAACAAGAACGACAAGTTCCGGATTCATGGCGGGAATCATCCCGCAAAACGAAGTGACATAATGCTTTGTGGAGTATTTGCCCGTCGCTGGATCAATTTTCTGAGCCGTGCCGGTTTTTCCTCCTACGGAATATCCTGGAATTTTTGCGGTTCTGCCTGTGCCTTTATCAACGACATTTTTCAAAAGCGTTTTTACTTTGTCAGCGGTCTCTTCGCTTACGACTCTTCTTATCTCCTTAGATTCAAAAAAAGACATATTTTCGGGACGAGTATTTTCAATATTTTTTATTATTATAGGCTTCATAAGAACGCCGCCGTTCGCGATTGAAGAAAAAGAGTTGATAAGCTGAATCGCCGTAACGCCTATTCCCTGTCCGAACGATACCGTCGGAAGAGTCATGGAATTCCAATTTTTTTCGTCAAGAAGCAGCCCTTTTGCTTCACCCGGAATATCAATGCCGCTGACAGAATAAAAACCGAATCTTCTTATGTAATCATAAAAATCTTTACTGCCTAATTTCTGCGCGATTTTGACCATTCCGATATTTGAAGACTGCTCCATAGCTTTGCTCAATGAAGCGTAACCGATAATTTTATGATCGTCTCTGATCGTATGATTTCCTATTTTCATCCTGCCGTTTTCAAGATAAAAATTATCTGACATTGTAATTTTGCCGTCGTCAATAGCGGCCGCGACGGTAACAATTTTAAAAGTTGACCCCGGTTCAAAAATATCGCTTATGGCCGTATTTCTCAACGCGCTGATATTTTTTATTTTATCTTCAAAATCAAAATCCGGAAGAGAAACCATCGCCAAAATTTCGCCGTTTTTAGGGTTTTGCACTATGCAAATCGCCTTTTTGGCTTTATATTCCGAAAATGCCTTTCTAAGCTCCTGTTCCGCTATAAACTGTATATTTTTATCTATCGTAAGAGTTATATCTAGCCCGCGTATTTTAGACGTATCGGTAAGCCTGTCATATATTACTCTGCCTCTTCCGTCTCTGGACTGCATTGTTTTAACTTGTTCTCCGGACAAATATGAATTGCATACTTTTTCTATTCCTTCAAGGCCGCTTCCGTCCTTTCCCGTTATTCCCAAAATATGGGCTAAAAGCCTTCCTTCTGGATACTGCCTTATAAATTTATTTTCAAAACCTATCCCTGAGATTTTTTCCGATTTAATTTTTCTGACGGCACTTTCATCAAGATTAAACGCCGCGGGCACATAAGAAGTATCTCCGAATTCCTGAAGAGATTTTTGCTTAATTACAATACCGTGCGGAGCAAGTTTTTGTTTAACTTCATTTAAATCTGACATTATTTTCGGATCTAAAAAAAGATTATATCTTCTCACGCTTGTAGCAAGAACTCTGCCTTTCGCGTCAAGTATATCCCCTCTCTTCGGCATTTCGACATTTTCGCGCCTTACCATCTTTTCAACTTTTTTGTTTATCCTGGCAGACATAAAAACCTGGACGTAGGCAAGTTTTACAAACAACGCAAAAAAAATGAAAAGTACCGCTATTACCAATACTTTTCTTCTGTTTGCCGGCTTATTATTATTTTTCATATTAATCAATATATACGATATCTTTTTCCGCGGGTTTGTAAAGATTTTTTTCCCGGGAAATTCTGTCCATTTTTTCCAAAGCCAATATTGAGTTTATTTTAAGGCGCAGACTGTCATTTTCAGCGTTTATTCTTTCATATTCATTTTTAAGTTCGCTTACCTTATAGCCAAGCCTCACGGCGGTTGTCTGCTGCCAAAGATATGCAAAAACTCCGAATATTATACAGATAACAGCCAGTAAAGGCTTATACATAAACTCTCTCCGCAGCCCTGATTTTCGCGCTTCTGCTGCGCGGGTTATTTCTCATTTCTTCTTCCGACGCGGTTATAACTTTTTTTGTAAGTATGTTGTATATACCGTCCGAAGCTTTTTGCCTGAAATCCTGTTTTACCATTCTGTCTTCCAGCGAGTGAAAACTTATTATTACCATACGTCCTTTACTATTTAGCAAATCCGGGGCTGAATTCAAAAGCCCTTCAAGATTATCGAGTTCTCCGTTAATAAAAATTCTTAAAGCCTGAAAAACTTTTGTCGCGGGATTTATCCTGCCTTCCGGCCTTTTGACGGAACACACTATACCCTGCAATTCAACAGACGTATTTATTATTCCTCTTTTTCTGCGTTCTGTCACGGCTTTTGCAATCTGTCTGGAAAGATGTTCTTCCCCGTATTTATAAAATATGTCCGCAAGTTCTTCCTGGCTGTATTTATTTATTATGTCTTTTGCGGTCAGCGTATTTCTTAAATCCATACGCATGTCCAAAGTTTTGGAATTAAAAGAAAATCCCCGCTCCAAATCGTCAAATTGCCTGGAAGAAACGCCGATATCAGCCAAAATTCCGTCAACTTTTTCTATCCCGACGTTTACCAAAGCAGGCTTTATATTTTTAAAATTATCTCTGACAAATGTCACGCGGTTATTAAATTCTGCCGAACGCTCTTTAAATCTTTCAAAAGCGTCTCCGTCCCAGTCAAAGGCGATTATTTTTATATTTTTAAATTTTTCAAGCAAATAAGCGGTATGCCCGCCGCCGCCGAAAGTACAGTCAACGTATAATCCGCCGGGATTGTTTACAAGATATTCAGCTGTCTCTGAAGGCATTACCGAAATGTGATACATCTTATTTAAAAAATAACATTTTACAGGCAATGATTATCATTAACACCGCAAAACATTTCCTTAATATATTTTCAGACATGGAAGTCGCAAAATAAGCGCCTATAAATCCGCCCGCTATAAAGCCAATTCCTATAAGCGCTGCAATACCGAGATTTACATGGCCTTTTTTATAATACACAAGCATCGAAAATAAACTGAGAGTAATAATAGCAAGAGAAGTGCCCTGAGCCTGATGCTGGTTCATTTTAAGAAATATTATCATAAGCGGTATCAAAATAATACCGCCGCCCACTCCCATAAGGCCGCTCAGAATTCCGCCTGCCACGCCGATAAATAAACAAGTTAAAATATCCATAATAATTAGAAGAATAGAAGTTTGGTAGCTCAGAAGCTCGGAGAAGCTCTGGTCGCTTTGTCTTTATTTTTTGCTGTTGCCGAGCTTCTGAGCTGCCGAGCTTCAAAACTTCTGCCTTTGTTGTTAATTGCCGTTAAACAGACGGACTATACACCGAATTCTGTCTTTCAAAAAGAAAACTTTTTGAAAGCGCGATCATTTCTCTGCCGCCGGAATTGCTTCCGACGATCAAGCGGCCATACTTCAGCCTTGCTTTCCGGTAAGGATTTAGCCGTTTCACCTTTTGCATTACTGCAAAAGCTTATCCTTTTTCAAGGATACTCCGTCATTTCTGACTGAAGCGTCTCTGCTCGCACCTCTGTGCTCGCGCACGACAGGGATTACCTGCTACCGTTTTCAGCATACAGAAAACTATATGCTGTTAAAGTTCGGACTTTCCTCTCCACAAGAATAAAAAGTGAAGCGATCGCGTGTCCGCCTGCTTAACGGCAATTAACAATTAACAAATAATAATTAATAATTGTTGTGTTTTCGCATAGCAAAAACTTATTAATCGGTTTCGCTTTCGCGAAACTCATACATTGTTCATTGTTATTTGTTAATTGTTAATTGCTTTTTTAATTGTCTTTTTTTAACAGTATTCTCGAACAATTATCGCAAAATACCAATTCACTGCATTTATGAGCTTGATTTATAAGCTGCGGCCTTAAAACCATTCCGCATCCTCCGCAGCTCTCGGCGTCAACAATGCATATTCCCTGACCGTTGCGACCTTCGCGTATTCTTTCATATTGATCAAGAATATTTTTACTTACTTTATTTTTGTGCTGTTCTCTTTCTTCTTCAATCTTTTTTATTTCATCCGAAAACTGCCTGACTGAACTTTCTATTTCCGATATTTCACTTGCAGTTTTTTGTTCATAAACTTTTAATTCGGCTTCGGATTCTTTTACTATTTTACTTTCATTGTCAATTTTATCCATCAACTCCAATATTTCATCTTCTATAACGCTTTTATCGGCTTTCGCTTTTTCAATTTCAAGCAGCAAAGCTTTATAAGTATCATTCGATTTCACGGAGTTAAGCTCTAAAGAATGTTTTCCTATGGTTTTCTCTTTTGCATCTAAAATCGCTTCTTTTTCTTTTTTCAGCGAATTCAACGTGACAAAATTCTTCTTTTTTTCCTCTGTTTCCTGCTTTTTTGCCTCTAACTCTTTTTTCTTTTCCTCAATAAGCGCAGGCGCGCCTTCAATACGGTTTTTAATATTTTCTATTTTTATATCATAATCCTGCAATTCATACAAAAGCTCCAGATCCTGTTTCAAATTTTCCATTTAAACTCCCTTTATCAGAAGCTCAGACGCATGGATGCGGGGATGCGTAGAGCAGGTCGTTTTGTCTTTGCCGTTACCATGCATCTATGCCTCCTTGCGTCTATGCATCATATTCTCTTATTAATTAAATTTGGGTATGACAGGGTTTGAACCTGTGACCCTTCGCGTGTGAGGCGAATGCTCTTCCGCTGAGCTACATACCCTAAATACCTTACCAAATATTTTTCAAGCATCTTAAACGGCAAACCGGATACTCTTTCGCCAAGCCGGTCACCCGTAACAAATATCGATTATTATTGTTTATTATAGCAAGTTTTACAACGCTCATCAAATAAAAAAACTCTTGATTTCTCAAGAGTATCTTAACTTTTATTTCTATTATTTGGGCCTGGTAGGACTTGAACCTACGACCATTCGATTATGAGTCGAGTGCTCTAACCAACTGAGCTACAGGCCCGCTGAAAATGTTTGAAAATTATATCTAAAAATCCGCTTCAAGTCAAATAAAATTTATCCATTTTATGACTACCGTCATTTTTATTAAAAAAGTTTATTATGATTACTTTCTTGCATTTCTAGAGTTTTCTGTCAACCGCGAACCAGGACTTCCTGTATCAGCTAAAACTGATGAATATGCTTTTAGTTTTATATTTTCTTGACGCAACAACCTCATAATAGGTGGCGCTTTATATTCATAAGTAATCTTAACAGATGATTTATTATCCTCAATAGTTATAAGCTTCTTGGGATTTAAAACTTCCCATACGTTTTCTACTTTGCTAGTTAACTCCCCTATTAGTTTAAAAGGATTTTTAATTATCTCCATGGTTATAAAATTATCTAAAGTAAAATCTATCGGTTCTTTTAAATCTTTGATGCTAACTGTTACCGTTAACTTCTCTCTATCTAAGGTACGTCCTATTGTAAAATTATTGCAAAGATAATTTTTTATTTCAGTTTCTATGTATTGTTTGCTAAAATCCGTATATGCAATCATATCCGTGCCATATCTTGCTGCTCCGGAAATCTGCTGCCATGTAAGCATCATGCGCCCAAACCAAATTACAGTAAAAAGAAAAAATACCATCAATGGAGCAATCAATGCCGCTTCTACAAGAGCCTGCCCATTTTTGTTTTTCAAAAAAATTTTATCAAACATATTCGCATACCATTGTCAAAATTTTAAAATAATTATAGTTTTATAAAATTTACTTTTACAATCAAAGTAATTCAGATTCACTGTCTCTTGCTATCCTACTTAAATAATCAGCATAATCTTTAGGCAGTCCGGCAGCTAATTTTTGCAGTTGTTCTTTACCGATATATTTTTTTCTGTACGCAATCTCTTCAAGGCATGAAATCATTGAATTCTGTCTCTCTTCTATTGTTTTAATAAAAAAAGACGAATCTAACAAAGAGTCACATGTTCCTGCGTCAAGCCAGGCAAACCCTCTGCCAAGCAGTTCCACCTTTAATTTTCCGGCTTTTAAATAATGCTCGTTTATATCCGTAATCTCAATCTCTCCGCGTTTTGAAGGCTTTATATTTTTGGCAATTTTGACAACTTCGTTGTCATAAAAATATAATCCGGTTACAGCCCAGTTTGATTTAGGATTTGCCGGCTTTTCTTCTATAGAAACGGGATTATTATTTTTGTCCAGCTCAACGATTCCGTATCTGTTCGGATCTTTTACATAATAAGCGAATACCGTTGCTCCGGATTCTTTTGAAACGGCATTAACTAGCGCTTTTGAAAATCCGTGACCATAAAAAATGTTATCACCCAAAATTAAAGCGGCATTATCCTCACCGATAAATTTTTCGCCTATTATAAATGCTTCCGCAATACCTCTCGGCTGCTCCTGTAAAGCATAACTTATACTGATTCCGTATTTACTGCCATCGCCAAACAATCTTTCCAACAAAGGAAGCGTTTCATTGTTTGAAATTATCAAAATATCTTTAATCCCGGCAAGCATCAATGCCGACATCGGATAATAAATCATCGGTTTATTGTAAACCGGTAAAAGCTGCTTGCTTACAACGCTTGTGATAGGATAAAGTCTTGTAGCTTTTCCGCCCGCTAAAATAATACCTTTAGTTTTTTTCATTCATAAATTCCTTATATTCATATATTTATCCGCCATCTCTCTCATCGACAGCCTGATCCGGTGTATTTTCTTCTTCACCCTCCGAAGTATGATAAGGCACTAAATGCGCCGCCCACCCGCCTTTTTTGGCTTTTAAATAATTATTCATAGGGGAATCTTCGCGACCTTCTTTACATGCATGCCACATTCTCCAATATGCAGCTTTGCAATATGCGGTCATGGCAGCGGCAGCAACTGTTCCAATCGGATGACCAAGTTCTTCTACTATTTGCGCATCAAGTAATATAATTTGAGCCCCCGTCACACCAAATAAAATTAATTCTATGCCAGTAGGCCAAACGCCATTTTCAGTGAATGTTCCAAGCTTGTTACTTTCATTTTTAGGAAACATTGTACCTTTTGTATTATAAATTGCCGCTGCCGAAAAAGATGTCAATGATGGATATGATATGCCTAACCATCTCGAAAAAATAGGAATATTTTTATTATTTTCTCTTTTACTGATTATAACAGACGTTTTCTGATTGTAAAATTTTTCTTCATCAATTATATACCATGAATATGGAACTGTTGAGTGAGTAGAAGACTCTGTATAGTCTGCTGTATTAATTCCCAGTTTCTCCACAATTTTATCAAAAGCCGAATCTATCGAGTCAGCAAATAGTCCTAAAATCCAACCTAGCCAAGGATGTTTTTTTATCTCTTCAAACATGAATCTTTTAAACTCCAGAAACGGTATCGTTGTGTAAACATAATGAACCTCTCCTGCTGTAACATTTTCTGTACTCTTATATCTTATCTCCTTCATATTCCGTTTAAGCCCAAAATGCTCTTCCGCAGTTTTAACGCTTGGTTTTTTTACCGGAGTCGGAAGTATTATGGGTGTATACCCTTTACTTACAAGATCTGCATAAGTTGAATACACATACACAAGATGTTCTACCATTGCTATTTCTTGTACTTCCTGAATTTTTTTTACAATACTTTTTAGTGTAGCAACATCACCTGAACGAGATCCGTTTATGCCTTTTTTGCTATCTCCGTAATAATAAGCCGCAACCATATCCGTGTCATATGTGCGCATTTGCACAAACTCGCCTCTGGTTCCCAACGAAAGAGTTGCTCCTATAAGATAATTACATGTTCCTACGAAGTTCATTATTCTGGCTTTATGAGTCGCAATAGAAAGAGCTGTATTATCTGCCAAACTTTGCATATTCATTCTGTCTCTTATAAGTTTTGCAATGTTCAGCATCATTGCCCAACTTATAACAAGAATCGTTGTAAATATTAGAAAATAATATAATGTCTGCCCTTTATTATTTTTCATTTTTAACTTCCAAAAAATTTATTCATAAGACTTTTCGCATCGTAATTTTTAAATTTTTTTGCTTCCGGATATGCCTTTTCATAATATGTCTGATCAGGAGAAACCATCATTCTGCCTCTGGCTGACTGATATCTCCTATTGCCACCTATCTTCCATATTTTTCTATCCATAAATAATGTATTTTTATCATTCTCGGAAGTTCCTCTAGCATTAGAAGTCCTCCTTGCAACCAATGTTCCGAACATAACTCGCGTGTAATAGTAGATTTTTACGGTTCTTTTTGATACGGCGCTGCCTGATGCGTTGCCTGAATAGTCATAAGTATGTTTTTGCACTTGAGAAGAATATTTAGGCCATATTGTAACACTCTTGTCTTTTTCTTCTCCTGTTGACTCAGCTTCTTCTTCAGAGTCTCGATTCTGGTTATTTGAATTATTATTACTCCATCTTAGATAATACTCTTCAACTGTTTTTTTATTTGAAAAATTAAAACTTCTACTTGTGATTTCCTCAGACCAACCGCTTGTTTTTGAAAATCCATAATAATAATACTCAAAATAATGTTTGACTCTTTCTGTAGCTTCTTCCAAGCGTTTTGTATTCTCTGTCACAACCGCGGAACGAACTGCGACAAAAGCCGCTTCATTCGCAGTCATATCATCAACAACCATTATACATATCTGTAAAAAAGCAAACATAATTATAGTTGTAAAAAAAACTACAAATAATGCTTCTACCATTGTTTGCCCTTTACTATTTTTTTTCATTTTACATAACCGCCGTATCCGCTAGCTTTGGCATCTGCTTTCGCAGCTAAGCCTTTTGCACTTCCTACAATCAATATAGCAGAAACATCTGATGTATTTATATATCTGTTTTTCCAAACCTTTTTATACATAGCAAAAACGCCGGTTGTCGCTACAAGCAAAACGACAAAAACCAGCAGAAACTCCACAAAAGTCTGTCCTTTTGACTTTTTCAAATTAAACCTCGTGAAAATGCGTGTCACGCAGAAAGAAATTGCATATTATGCCGTTACCATGCCTCTGCACATTACCGCATCTGTGCATCACAGTTTTCATTCCATTATTTTTGTCGTTACAAAAATTAGTACATTGATTTTATCTTCATGTTTTTTTTGCACGCTGAACAATACGCCTAAAATCGGAATATCGCTGAGAATCGGAATACCTTCCCTTGTATTCCCTTTGGTTGTCTCGATGAGACCGGCCAAAACCATAGTTTCGCCGTCTTTTATTTGTATGTGTGAAGAAGCCTGTCTTTTTGCAATTGAATAATATCCTCCTGACATTGGCGCATTGTAGTCAATTCTTGAAAGTTCGGTTTGGAGTTTCATGTCAATCTTGCCGTCCTGCATAATTATCGGAGTTATATCCATTATTATCCCGTATTCTTTCCATTCGACTGAATTCCCGTTTAACGAAGTCGAGACAATGGGAATCTCTCCGCCTACCATAAATTTTGCCGTACTGCCGGACTTTGTTACAAGTTTCGGCTTGGACAGAACTTTTGCCGCGCCGGCTGTTTCCAAAGCTTTTAAAGTCGCCGTATAATTCGTAATTCTTGCCCATTCGCCGGATTCAATAATAGCCGGAATAGTCATTTCGCTTACTGACACTTCATTCGGCCACTTGATTCCGAGCTCTATGGATTTATTTTCATTTATTTCCGTTATTTCTACGGATATTTCTACCATCTTTTCAGCTTTTTCCGGTACAGCCGCTTTTTGCGCGTATGCCAAAGCCGCAACAAATAAAATAGGGATAAAAATTAATTTTTTCATTTCGCTCTCTTATAAAACGGTTTATTTACAACTGCCGCTTTTCTCCTGTTATTATGAATTTCAATTTCAACTTCATTGTTATTTACGTTAAAATCAATTAACGCTAATCCTATTGCTTTTCTTAAAGTAGGAGAAAATGTTCCGCTTGTAACATATCCTGCTTCTTTACCGCCGAAAAACACTTTATTTCCGTTTCTTGCTATACCGCCAACGCACTCAAAAGCAATTATTTTTTTTGAAGGAGCATTTTTTATCGCTAAAAGTTTCTCTTTGCCTGTGAAATTGTTTTCCCAGTATATAATTTTTTCAAAGCCTGCGTCAATAGGATTAATATTTTCATCTATCTCATGGCCGTGCAAAGGCATACAGGCTTCAAGCCTTAGCGTATCGCGGCAGCCCAAACCGCACGGTTTTACTCCGGCAGATATCAGCTTTTCCCACAAAACAACTGCCTGATTTTTAGAAATAAAAATTTCAAAACCGTCCTCTCCCGTATAACCTGTTCTTGCAACACGGCAAAAATCAGCCGGAATATCTTTTAATTTAAGCTGTGAACAAGTAAAATATTTCATGCTTTTAACATCAGTTTCTGCCATATTCTGTAGCATATCCGCAGCTTTTGGTCCCTGCAAAGCTAAAAGACATATATCTGCACTTATATTTTTAAGCTGCGTATCGCCTGTTTTGCATCTGTTAAGCCATTCCCAGTCTTTATCAAGATTTCCTGCGTTTACAACCATCATATATTCATTTTCAAACTTATAAACTATGATATCGTCTTTAACTCCGCCGTTTTCGTTTAATATCATTGAATATTTTGCTTTTTTATCAGCCAAATTTTTCATATCGCCGACAGTAACTTTATTTAAAAAGTCGCCGCTGTCTTTATCTGAAATAATAAAAGTCCCCATGTGAGACGTATCAAAAATACCGCAGCTTGTTCTTACGGCATTATGCTCATCAATGATTGAAGAATACTGTACTGGCATTTCCCACCCGCCGAATTCAGTCATTTTTGCGCCTAGTTTCAGATGTTCGTCATATAAATAAGTTCTTTTCATTTTATTTCCTTTTCATTATCTCGGTACATTTCCCAAAAGCATCTTCATACGCATTTAATAACCCTTCAGAAAACGAAGGATGAAACATACTTTCTCTTGCAGGCGCTTCGCCTATTTTCAATATTTGCGCTGCCGTGTTTATTAATTCGTCGGCATGAACGCCTATTATCCAAAATGCCAACGGCTTTCCAGTATTTTTATCAGCAGCGCATTTTATAAATCCAGAGCGTTCATTTTCAATAAAAGCTCTTCCGCTTGCCGTAAAAGGAAACTTCCCTGAAACGAAGTTTCCATAATTAGAAAAATCCTTTAGCTTTACCGACGCTGCTGGAGGATTTGAAAAAACGGCAAGAGGAATAATCAAATCATCAATTTTTGATTTGTTTTCGTTAACGGCATTTTCCGCGGCAATCACGCCTTCATTCTGCGCTGTGTATGCCAAAAGATTTTTACCGGCAATATCTCCGACAGCATAAATATTTTCAATATTTGTTTTACAGTAATCATCGGTTTTAATAAAACCCTTTTTATCGGTTTCAATTCCAATGCTTTCAAGGCTTAATTCTTTTGCAGGAACTCTGCCGGTAACAATCAAAACTTTTTCATAAGCATTAATACTATTCAAAGCATTCATACATGACGTAAGCACTTCAACGCCCTGTCTTTGTAAATTTTTAATTATTTCGGCAGAAACTTCCGCATCTTCACCTGGTAAAAGCTGTTGTTCGCACTCTGCTATAGTTACTTGACTTCCAAAACCAGAAAAAATCGTGGCCATCTCAATTCCGATTGCTCCGCCGCCTATTACTAAAACATTTTTTGGCAATTCTCTTAGGTTTAAAACATCAGTAGAGCTTATTATATTCTGCCCGTTAAACTCAAATCCTTTTATTACGGCAGGTTTCGTACCGGAAGCTATTATAATCTTTTCGGCAGATATTTCTAAAATTTCTGTTTCGCTTTTAATCGCCAATAAGTTTACAGATTTAAATGAAGCTGCACCCTTTATAACAGTTATATTGTCGTATGAAGCAAGAATCATATCCATACCTTTTCTTATATTGGATATTGATTTATCTTTTTTGTCTATAATATCGGAAAAAGAAAACGGCTCTAAGTTTGCCTTAAAGCCGTACTCGTAAGATTTCTGTATTTTTTGTTTTGTTTTAAGAGCCTGCCACAAAAACTTTGTAGGTATGCAGCCGCAATTCAGACATGTTCCGCCGGTTAAATCTTTTTCTATTAAAACAACTTTTTTGCCAAGCTGTGCAGCTCTTACAGCAGCAGAAAAACCTCCCGGACCCGAACCTATAACAGCAATATCGTATTTTTTTGCTGTATTCATATCAATCCTTATTTTTTATATATCTTCAAAATTTCCGCAACAGCTTCTTCCGGTTTCATCAGCTTAATGCCTTCTTTGCCGTCTTTTCTTGCCTTAAATTCAACATTGCCGTTTGCAAGATTCTTTTCGCCTATGACTATTCTGTACGGTATTCCCATTAAATCAGCGTCTTTAAATTTTATTCCGGCTCTTTCATCTCTGTCATCGATCAAAACGTCTAATCCTTTTGCCGAAAGGTCTTTATAAATTTTCTCGGTAACTTCTTTTGTTTTCTCATCGGCAAAATTAACCGGAATAATAATCACTTCAAACGGCGCGATATTGTCAGGCCAGATTATGCCGTTTTCATCATTAGATTGTTCGATTGTAGCTGCAAGAATCCTTGTTACGCCTATACCGTAGCAGCCCATAACAATAAGATTCTCTTTGCCATTAGTATCAAGATATGTCGCGTTCATTGACTCTGAATATTTTGTGCCAAGCTTAAAAGTATGTCCTATTTCTATACCTCTTGCGAAATCTATCTTTCCGTTTTTGCATTTAGGGCAGGCGTCGTCTTTCAATATTTTTCTCAAATCGGCAGCCGTATCATATTTAAAATCCCTGTTTATGTTCACATTTTTCAAATGATAATCTTTTTTATTTGCCCCGGTAACGGCATTAGCAATATTTAGAGCCGACAAATCGGCAATAACTTTAATTTTCTTTTTCATGCTTACAGGCCCTGCAAAACCTAAAGGCGCTCCCGTAATTTCGCTTATCGTTTTTTCGTCTGCCAAAACAAGTTCTATACATCCGAGAAAAGATTGAAGTTTTATTTCATTGACTTCAAAATCCCCTCTTATTAAAACAGCCATAGGCTGTCCGTCGGCAAGATAAATCATTGTTTTTATAAATTTTTTCGGACTTATATCCAAAAACTTTGCCACTTCTTCAACAGTGCCTATATTCGGCGTTAAAACTTCTTCCATTTCAAGTTTTTCGGAAGTATCAGGCTCGCAAGTCATGCATTCCGCTTTTTCGGTGTTAGCTCCGTAACCGCATTCGCAATGCGCTATTTCTTCTTCTCCCGTATCGGCAAGAACCATAAATTCGTGTGAAAAAGAACCGCCTATAGCACCGGCAGCAGCTTCAACAGCACGGAATTTAAAACCGCATCTTTCGCATATATTTGTGTACGCCTGAAACATTTTTTTGTAATATCTTTCCAAGTCAGCTTCATCAACGTGAAATGAATAACCGTCTTTCATCAAAAATTCCCGCGCACGCATTATACCGAAACGCGGGCGTATTTCATCCCTGAATTTTGTGCCGAACTGGTACAGCATAATCGGAAGGTGTTTGTAAGATTTTATGTCTTTTCTAACTAAATCAGTCACGCCTTCTTCAGCTGTGGGAGCAAGACAAAATTCCGCGTCTTTTCTGTCTTTCAGCCTGAAAAGTTCTTTACCGTAAACATTCCAGCGGCCTGTCTCTATCCAAAGTTCTTTAGGAAAAATCAAAGGCAGAACAACTTCCTGACCATCTGCAGCATTCATTTCTTCGCGTATAATATTTTCAACTTTTCTCAAAGCCCGCAAACCTAAAGGCAAAAACTCATAAAGCCCGGAAGCTACTTTGCGTATCATTCCTGAACGTATCATCAATTTCGCCGAAATTATATCGGCGTCAGAAGGAGCTTCTCTTAATGTCGGCGCGTATAGTTTTGAAAAAAACATTTGATTTGGCCTCCAAAAAAATCTTTGGCTTGTCATTCTGCGCGAAGTCGCAGAATCTATTCATTTATAGACCCTGCGACTTCGGAACAAAGTTCCTTCGCGCAGGGTGACAAATGTTAAAAAAACATTTGTCATCTTGTAATTTTTAAAATTTTAAATTTAGTTTTGCCTGCGGGAAGTTCAACTTCAACCGTTTCTCCGACTTTATGTTCTAAAAGACCCTGAATAAGCGGAGACTGTACGGAAATTTTATTCGCCGACGGGTCGGCTTCTTCAAGATCAACTATCATATACTCATAATCATCGCCGTCTTCGTCCTGTATCGTAATGGTAGCGCCCATTAAAACTTTATCCGGGTCTATATTCAAATTTTCTATAGTTTTCGCCCGCGATATTTTTGAATCGATTTCCGCTATTCGCCTCATCAAATTAGTAAGAGTTTCTTTTGCCGCGTGATATTCGGCATTTTCTTTTAAATCGCCGTGTTCTCTCGCTCTTGCAATTTCATCCTGAATAAGCGGCTTTCTTTTCAGCAAAGCGTCTAGCTCTTTTATAAGTTTTTCTTTTCCTTCTCTTGTTAAATAAATGTCTGCCATTTTCTTACCCTCTTAACTTTACTTCTTTTGAAAATCTTTAAGCATTGAAACAAGCGTTTTAACCCATTTCTCAGGCTTAACTTTTCCGGCTATTTCGCCGTTTTTAAATAGTATTCCTATATTTTTTCCTCCGGCTATTCCAAAATCAGCGTCTTTGGCTTCCCCCGGACCGTTTACTACGCAGCCCATAAGCGCAACCTTAACGGGCTTTTTTATATTTTTAATCTTTGCGGTTTCTTTTTCCATATCTGAAACAATTTTTATCAAATCAACTTCGCATCTGGAGCATGTCGGACATGAAATTATTTCTATTCCCGATTTTCTTAATTCTAAAGCCCGCAAAAGCGAATAAGCGGCTTTCACTTCTTCAACAGGGTCAGCCGTTAAAGAAACTCTGACGGTATCTCCCATACCGTCATAAAGCATTATGCCAAGCCCTGCGGAAGACTTTATTGTTCCGCTAAAAAGCGAACCTGCTTCGGTAATGCCCAAATGAAGAGGATAATTTCTTTTTGAAGCAAATATTTTATAAGCTTCAACCGTAGTCGCAATATTTGACGCCTTCAAAGAAACAGCTATATCGTAGAAGCTAAGCTTCTCTAAAATGCGGACATGCTCAATTGCGGATTTGGCAAGCTCTTTCGCGCGCGATAAATTGTCGTCAAAATTATGCACTGACTTTAAAGAGCCGGCATTCACGCCGATTCTTATAGGTATGCGCGCGGCTTTTGCCTCTTTAACCAAAGTTTCTACTTTATCTTTAGAACCGATATTGCCGGGGTTTATTCTAAGCTTGTCAACGCCCTGCTTTATTGCTTCCAAAGCTATTCTGTAATCAAAATGAATATCGGCAACCAACGGAATTTTTATATTTTTTTTAATTTTACTTACATTCTGCGCGGATTCCATATCAGGCAGAGAAACTCGTATAATTTCGCATCCGGCGTCTTCAAGATTTTTAATTTGTTTTACCGTAGCGCGCCAGTCTCTTGTGTCGGTATTAGTCATAGACTGCACGGCAACCGGAGCTCCGCCGCCTATAACAACGCCGCCGATATTGATTTTTCTGGTTTGGGTTCTTTTAAAATATTTCATAGTTCCTTAATGTCCTTAAAGACTTTAAGGACATTAAAGTCTTTTAAGGTCTTTAACAATGCGCGTTAATTGCCAAAAAGCTTTCCTATACCCAGCCTCAAAAGGTCGCTGTATGTCGCGAAAATAAAGATTATTCCGATTAAAACCAGCCCTATTGTATTGTATACGCTTATAACTTTAGTGCTTATTTTTTTGCGCGTAATACCTTCAACCGTAAACAAAATTATCATACCGCCGTCAACCAAAGGAATAGGAAAAAGATTAAAAAGGCCGAGAGCAACGGATATAATAGCCAAAAGCCTTATATAATCTTCCATTCCTGATTTTGCCGCTTTTGCCATAACCTGCATAACTCCTACAGGTCCGGCAATATCCGGTTTTTCCCATGATACGATTTTATCCGCCAAATACAAAACCGTCAGAACAGTTTGCGAAATAACGGCATTAACGCCAAGCGCTGCGGATTTGAAAAATCCGGCTTCAGACTTTTCAACATAAGGAACCACTCCAAGTGCGCCAACTCCGGTAACAGGATGTTTTGCTACTTTTATCGTTGTATCAAAAGTATTAGTCCCTCTTGTAATCACAAAAGAAATTTCTTTTTCGGCTTTATCCTTCAAAACCTCTGTCATTTGCGCCCACGTGTTTACGGCGATACCGTCAATTGAATTTATGATATCCCCCGGCTGCAAACCCGCCTGCGCCGCAGGAAAGTTTTCAACTGTTCCGCCTATTCTGGAAGTGTTGGAAACAGTTGATACGCCCCAAACATTAAATAAAAACGCAAACAGAAATATCGCTAAAAGATAATTGCTGAAAGGCCCTGCAAAAGCTATCCATATTTTTTTATACCACGGAAGAGACAAGTATTCGCCTTCTTTTCCTTTAGCTTCGTCGGGATTTTCCCCTTCCATTGCGCAAAAACCGCCGAGAGGTATGGCTTTAAGCGCATATTTTGTGCCTTTATATTCATACTTAACAATATCCGGGCCAAAACCCAAAGCAAAAGTTAAAACCCTTACTTTACACATTTTAGCCGCGATAAAATGCCCGAGCTCATGAATAAAAATTAAAAATCCAAGCCCTGCGATAATTCCGAGTATTTGTAAAATAATCATTTATTTTTCCTTTGTTGGAAGTTGAGAAGTTAAGAAGCTTGGAAGTTGAGAGGAGCTGTGGTCGTTTTGTCTTTGACATTACCTTTGTCTTTGCTAGACTTCCAAACATCCAAACTTCTAAGCTTCCGCCTTTTTTATTAAACTCTTTGCGTATATCCGCGCCCATGCGTCCGCTTCAACATAATCGTCAATTTTTTGCGTTTTTTTAACTTTATGCGCTTTCATTGTCTTTTCAACTATGGCGGCTATATCGGTAAATTTAATGTCTTTGTTTAAAAAAGCTGCAACTGCCGCTTCATTGGCGGCGCTCATAACTGCAGGGAATGTTCCGCCCTTTTTTGCGGCGCCGTATGCCAAAGATAAGCAGGGAAATCTTTTAAAATCAGGTTCATAAAATTCAAGTTTGCCGGCTTTAGCAAGGTTAAGAGGCTTTATGTTACCTTTTGTTCTTTCGGGATATGTTAAAGCATACTGTATCGGAAGTTTCATATCGGGATTAGAAAGCTGGGCTATAACGGAACCGTCGACATATTCCACCATTGAATGAACTATCGATTGAGGATGTATGACTATTTCAATTTTATCAATCGGCATATCAAACAAAACCGAAGCTTCTATGGCTTCCAGACCTTTATTCATAAGAGTCGCGCTGTCTATGGTAATTTTTTTTCCCATCTTCCATGTCGGGTGATCAAGCGCCTGTTCCACGGTAATATCGGCAAAATTTTTATCATATTTATAGAAAGGGCCGCCTGAAGCGGTAAGAATTATCTTTTTTATTTGCGATTTTTTTTCGCCCGCGCAGCACTGAAAAATCGCGGAATGCTCGCTGTCTACGGGCAAAACAACAACTTTCTTTTTTGCGGCAAGCCTCATAATTTCTCTGCCTGCCATCACCAAAGCTTCTTTATTCGCGATTGCTATATCTTTTCCGCACTCTATGGCTTTTATAACAGGCTTTAAGCCTGCAGCGCCGACAACCGCGGATATTACCATATCGGCTTGCGGCATTTCAACTAATCTTTTTAAACCACTGTGACCGCTGTAAACCTCGGTTTTAATATTATTTAATTTGCACCATTTTTTCAGAGTTTCGGCGTCAGACGGATCCTGCACGGAAACAGCTTTGGGATTAAAGCGTTTAATCTGTTTTTTTAATATTTCCAGATTGTTATAAACAGAAAGCCCCTCTACGGATATAGTATTTTTCATCTTAGATACTAAATCCAAAGTCTGCGTGCCTATTGAGCCAGATGAACCTAAAATAACAATTTTTTTCATGATTATATTAGAGCGTGTTAACACATATTACGCACATGTGCTGCTAGGATTTTTGAGAAAATTTTAGTTTTTTTGCGCCAAAGATACAGAGACGTATCTGCGAAGCAAAAAAAGAAAAATTTACCAAAAAGCTGCCGCAGCCCTTCGGGTTTGGCCAAAACAAGCCCAACTGCGTTGTTGCGGCTCCTATCAATAGGTTCCGCTATTGCTTCATCGCCGCGCTTAGCATTTGGACTTGTTTTGACCAAACGCATACGCGTACTATGTGTTAATACGCTCTAGAAATAAGATGCAGCGTATAATACATAGCCGGAGCGGCAAACAGATACGAGTCAAATCTGTCGAATACTCCACCATGCCCGGGTATAATTTTTCCGGAATCTTTTATATTTCCGTCTCTCTTTATCAAAGACTCTGCCAAGTCCGAAAACTGACCGATAATAGAAATAACAAAACCGAGTATCAATGCCTGCCGCAAATTAATAATGTCATGCATAAAAATATATCTGCATGCAACAGCCGCGGCAACTCCGAAAACAATGCCTGCTATCGCGCCTTCTATGGTTTTTTTCGGGCTCACACTTTTTGCAAGCTTATGCTTGCCAAGCATCCTGCCGAAAGCATATGCCGCGGTATCTAAAACCCACACCACAATAAACATAAAAAGCATCAGCTGCATGCCGCCTTTCATATCGCGCAAATAAACCATATGCATCATAGCCAGAGGAATAAAAAAAACTCCCAGGAAAGATATTGATATCCTTCCTACCGAATGTTCGGTATTTTCGCCGAAAACTTCCACGGCAAACAATATTAAAAGCATTATGACTGCCGAAACCGCAACCATATTCAAAGACGAAGCGCAGTATTGTAACGCAACAAAAAAAGCAGACGCCATAAGCAGAGATAATATTACATGAGGCTTGTATTTATTACAAATGGTTAAATATTCCTGAACGCAAAAAAACATCACCGCAAACATAAATATATAAAATGGCAAACCGCCGAAATAAATGCATATAAAAATCAAAGGTATTCCGACAAAAGCCGTGAGCATTCTTGTTAATAACATGGTCTTCCTCTTAAGTTTTTCGCAAAGCGCCGAAGCGTCTTTCTCTTTTTTGATATTCTATAACAGCTGCGTGTAAATCCTTTCCTGTAAAATCAGGCCAAAGCTTTTCAATAACATATATTTCGGAATAAGCTATCTGCCAAAGCAAAAAGTTTGATACTCTCATCTCACCGGAAGTACGTATGAGCAAATCAGGGTCTGGCTGCTCTGCGGTATACAAAAATTTTGAGAACTCTTCTTCCGTCAGATTTTTTATACCGGCTTCGGTAATTTTCTCAAAAGCGTGCAAAATTTCCTGACGAGCCCCGTAATTTAATGCGATATTAAGCTGCAACCCTGTATTATTTTCCGTAAGTTCGCATGCCATATCAAGCTCTTTTTGCACATTATCCGGAAGTTTCGACACATCGCCTAGTATTCTGAGCTTGACATTATTTTCGTGAAACTCTTGTAATTCTTTTTTCAAAAACTGCAGCATCAAAGTGAACAGACCTTTTATCTCTGTCTTTGGTCTTTTCCAATTTTCCGTAGAAAAAGCGTACAGGGTCAAAACCCGAATGCCAAGGCTGCTTGAAGCCTTAACAATTTCTTTTACGGTTTTGACCCCCTGCTTATGTCCTAATATTCTGGGCAGTTTTCTTTTTTTTGCCCACCTGCCGTTGCCGTCCATTATTATCGCGACGTGTTTAGGCAGATTTGATAAGTCAATTTCGCTCAAACTTAAATTCCTTTTATCCCTGCGAAATAGCGCTTACGGGGCATGTTCCTTCACAAGCTCCGCAATCTATGCATTTTTCGGCATCAATTACATATTTGTCATCTTTAGGAGATATAGCTGAAACAGGGCAGCTACCTTCGCAAGCTCCGCATCCTACACATGTGTCCGCATCAATTTTATAAGCCATTTTAAACCTCCGATTATTTTAACTGCAATTATGAGTCAACTGCAAACGGCCTTTTTTGTCGTTTATTCGTAATTCGTAATTGCCGTTTTAAATTTGCATAATCTCTTTTTCTTTCAGAGCTATGCATTCATCTATTTTTTTAATATAAGTATCGGTAACTTTCTGAGCTTCATTCTCGGCTTTTTTTCTGTCATCTTCGGTTATAAGTTTATCTTTTTCCGCTTTTTTTATTCCGTCTACAATATTTCTTCTTTCATTTCTTATAGCGACCCTGTAATCTTCGGCCGTTTTGTTAATAGCTTTGACTATTTCTTTTCTTCTTTCCTCGGTAAGCTGAGGAACGGAAATTCTTATAAGTTTGCCGTCATTTATCGGCGTCATTCCGATGTCGGCTTTTTGTATCGCTTTCTCAATAGCCCCGAGCTGGGAAGAATCCCACGGTTTTATTTCAATTGTTTTCGCATCAGGAACGCTTATGCTTGCAATCTGATTTATCGGCATCAAAGAACCGTAACTTTCAACTTTTATACCTTCAATAACGGCAGTACCGGCTCTTCCCGTACGCACAGCAGCCAAATCGGCCTTAACTTTCTCTATAGTTTTTTTCATCGATTCTTCCGCTGCTGAAAAAAGATTTTGTAATTGCATTTATACCCCCGTTTTAACAACAATTACAAATTACTAATTACGAATAAACTGCAAACGACTTTTTTGTCTTTGATTCGTAATTTGTAATTTGTAATTGCCTTTTTATGATACTGCCGTGCCTATTTTTTCGCCGTTAAGAATTTTTCTGAAATTACCGTCTTTATAAAAATCAAAAACCGAAATGCTAATGCCCGTCTGCATGCAAAGCGAGAAAGCTTCCGCGTCCATTATTTTAAGATTTTTTTCAATCGCTTCTTTAAACGTAAGCTTATCAAACTTTACGGCGTCTTTATTTTTTTTCGGATCGTCGTCATATATCCCGTCAACCTGCGTCGCTTTCAGCAGCACGTCGGCTTTTATTTCAGCCGCTCTGAGAGCCGCCGTAGTATCCGTAGTAAAAAAAGGATTTCCGGTGCCGCCGGCAAAAATAATTATATATCCTTTGTTAATACATCTGATAACTTCGTCCCTGTCAAAATCTTTCGCAAAACCGCTTACGCCGCGCGCGCAAAATACCTTAGCTTTCAAACCGATATTTTTTAAAGCGTCACCGAGAGCCAAAGCGTTCATTACCGTAGCTGTCATGCCCATTTTATCGGCGGTAACTCTTTCAACCGTCTTTCCAGCTCCGCGCCATATATTGCCTGCTCCTATAACTATCGCAAGCTCTATAACGCTTGCGGCAAAGGCCGCTTTTATTTCCGCAGCGGTTCTGTTGAGGCTTTTTTCGTTAATTGACTGCCCTTCGCCGGACAAACTCTCTCCGGATAATTTTAAAAGGACTCTTTTAGACATTATTCCTCGCCTAGTTTAAATCTTGCGAATCTTTTAATGACCATATTTTCGCCGGTTTTCGCGATTGCGTTCGTTACCAAATCTTTTATCGTTTCTTTACCTGTCGTATCTCTCATATACGGCTGGTCATAAAGGCAAACCTGCGAATAGTATTTTTCTATTTTGCCTTCTATGATTTTATCCCATGCTTTCTCTGGTTTTCCTTCTTCTTTAAGCTGGGCTTTGTAAATTTCTTTTTCCGCTTCCACTACGCTTGCCGGAACCTGTTCGCGCGTTACGTAAAGTGGAGAAACAGCGGCAACCTGCATGGCTATTTCTTTCACAAGATTCTGAAAGTCCGCTGTTTTGGCTACAAAGTCTGTTTCGCAATTAACTTCAACCAAAACTCCGAGGGTTCCGTTTCCGTGAATATATGAATGAACTAATCCCTGTTTCGCGCTTCTGCCTGCTCTTTTTACCGCTGTAGCAATGCCTTTTTCTCTCAGCCACTGGCATGCTTTATCTATATCATTCGTATTTTCTTTAAGCGCGTTTCTGCAGTCCATTATTCCCGCGCCCGTCATTTCTCTTAATTTCGTGATTAACTCAGTTGACATTTGAAACTCCTTCTTCAGCGTTTTCAACGGCAGATTCCGTTGCTTCGGATTTTGGCTCTTCTGATTCTTCAGCGGAATCCGTGTCGGTTTTTTCAACAACGCCTTTGCCTTCCAAAACAGCGTCTGCTACTATTGAACAGAAAAGCTTTACCGCTCTTATGGCGTCGTCATTTCCGGGTATAGGATAGTCGACTAAGTCAGGGTCGCAATTTGTATCGCAAACCGCCACAATCGGAATTCCGAGCTTTCTCGCTTCCGAAACAGCCGTAGCTTCTTCGTGCGGGTCTATGACAAACATAAGCCCGGGAAGTTTCGACATATTCTTCAAACCTTCAAGCGATTTTTCAAGCTTAACTCTTTCTTTCTCTATCTGCGACTGTTCTTTTTTTGAAAGAATTTTGAAAACTCCGTCTTCTTTCATTTTATCGATTTCTTTATATCTCGCGATTGACTTTTTTAATGTTTCAAAGTTGGTAAGGGTTCCGCCAAGCCATCTTTCCGAAACAAAAAAAGCTCCGCAGCGCACGGCTTCTTCCTTAACGGGAACCTGAGCCTGCTTTTTTGTTCCTACGAAGATTATCTCTCTGCCTTCGGCGACATAATCTCTTACTACTTTGTAATTTTTCTTCAGTTCTTTGAGGGTTTTCTGAAGGTCTATAATGTGGATTTTGTTTCTTGTTCCGAAAATATACTTAGCCATCTTCGGATTCCATCTTCTGGTTTGATGTCCAAAATGAACACCGGCCTCCAGCAAGGCTTTCATGGTGATGTTTGCCATTACTGCTCTCCTTGGTTTTTCACCCTTTCGGATTCTCCGATTGAAGGGTTTCCGCTTAAGACTTTGTCAAGACATTGTCAAGACTTTGTCTTGCGGCTTCCGCAGATTTCCTTCTCCGCCACCCTGAGAAACTCTCAGGGACCGGCAGCTAATCCGTCCGCGTGCTTATTTAACGCATCTCTGCTTAAATACCGTAAGATTTTATCAAAAAAAATTTAAAAATTCAAATGAAAATATTAAAAAAATGATGTTATTTTATAAAATAATTGCTGATTATTAGAATTAATTGATCCAAGACTAAGCGACACAAGAATTGCACAATTGAAAACAATGCTTATAAGCAACAATGTCATTAAAATATATTGTATGAATATTTTTTTCGCACTTAACTTTAGTATCGAAATAATATAAAAACCGATTATAATCGCAGAAATTATAAAATAAATACTAAAATCAGCGGCATAACGGTAAAGACTGCTTCCTATTGCGGAAACAAGAATCAGATTAACAAATCCCGTTAAAAATATTGCGGAAATATATTTTTTATATTTTACGTCTATATTTTTGCTTTTGAATAATAAATAAGACCCAACAATAGTCAGTAAGAACGGCGCCGTAAACAATATACCAATAATATATTCGTAAAATCGATCTCTAAAAAGTATATAGTCAATGGCGAAATACGGAAAACCGGAAATACGCAAAGGCGGATAAATAATAAACTTAGTTAATGATTGAAAGGTTTCTTTTAGCGAAATTTTTAAATTATACATATCAAGCAAATTAAGCTGGTATTTGAAACCGAACTCAAAAACCGATTCAAAACGTAAATAATTATACAGCATCAGAACAATGGCGCAAAACAATAAAGGAATGACATAAAAAATATACTCTTTATACTTTTGTTTTATTTGTTTGAATTCAACAATTACCAAAGCTTGTATTAAAACCGTTAATGCGTAAAAAGGCCTGCATCCTACCGCCAAACCTATGCTAAATCCCGCAAGAAAAAGCAGGGTGCATTTTTTTCTGAATGCGCCGGTTTCCATATACAAAGCAATGAAAAGAAAAGATAATAAAGTGAAAAATACGCCGCTTATTATCGAGACTTCGTAGACTCTCGGCACGACAATTAAATAACAAAAAACCGATGACATGCCTACTGCCATTATGCTCAAAGAAGAAATCAGAAATTCATCGCTGATTTCCGCAAATTTGAATATGCTTTTTTTCAGTATGGCTAAAGCAGCTAAAAATGACAGTACGGCAAAAATCAAAACAACAAAGGTATCGGGAATAAAATGTTTTGTTATAAGCAAAAACGGAAGATAAACAGCCAAAGCAGGCGTTATTCCAAAATAAAGATAGTACTTGCCTTTGTAATAACTTAAATCCATAACGTAATCAAGATTTTTATACGACAATTTATTGTTCAGTTCCTCGGCATCGTAAGGATTATTTAATGATTTAAGTTTTTCGGAAGGTTTTATGGGCATCGACAATTTCCATGTTTTTAATGAAAAGGCCATAAAATTGTAATAACTTCCGCCAACATTTGTGATTGCAACAGATTTCACCGGAAGAAAATTGCCGGGATAAAATGAAGACAGAGAAATAAAACAGTAAAAAAATATTACAAAGAGGACAGGGAACAAAAACAAAACATCTTTTACATATTTCTTCTTCCCAAATAATATCAGCACACAATACAGCGATATTACAAATACGGACACGAGAAAAGTATATTTAAATAAAGAAGGATATATTATTACTGAAGTTATTGCGGAAATAAAAAAAATAAATATTGAATAATGCTGCCTTAAGAAAAATAATGTTTCATGTTTTTTGAATATCACTATTTAGCCTCTTTTATTTTATAGGAGTTGGTATTTAAAATTTTATTTTTTCTATAATATTTTTTACTACAAAAAAATTCAAAATAAGAGACAGCGGAGTCAAAACAATTTTAGCAACCAGCGCAACATGAACCTGCATCAGCCATGCGATAAAATATTTTGATATATTATTAAATACGGCATTATCAGATAGATACTGAACAAGAAAAGAGATTATTAAAATCAGAAAAATACTATAAACAATATACACTGCGAGCTTAACTACTATTAATTTTCCATTATTTTCAAAAATTTTATATAATGACGTAAAAAATACAAACAAAATTCCAACGGTACTCCCAGCGGCATTAGCAAAAAAAGGTTTTATGCCTGCAAAGGATATCAAAAGCCATACGATAAAAATATCCATAAGCCATCCGATGCCGGATGTTATAAAAAATTTATAAAATTGATATAGTAAAGGATATTTCAAAAAAATCAAATTCATAAAGAGGAATTATATGAAAAAAAAAGCAATAATAATAGGAGCAGGTCCCGCAGGTCTTACGGCAGCATATGAACTTTTAAAGAAAACAGATATTATTCCCGTCATTTACGAAGAAGAAGATTATGCAGGCGGAATATCGAGAACTTTTGATTATAACGGAAAAAAAATGGATATGGGCGGACATCGTTTTTTCTCAAAATCCGATAAAATTATGAATTGGTGGCTTGAAATATTCCCTCTTCAAGGAGCCCCTTCCGCGGATGACATTCTCTTAAAAAGAAATCTGCCTCTGTTGGAAGTACCCCTCCCCACTCCCGACCCGGAAAAAGATGATAAAGTAATGTTATTCAGAAACAGAGTGTCCAGAATTTTTTTCCTTCAGAATTTTTTTGATTACCCTGTATCGCTCAATATGAAAACTCTGTTAAATCTCGGTCTTTTTAAAACAATGAAAATAGGGTTTTCGTATATAAAGACAATTCTGCTACCCAAAAGAAAAGAAATATCTCTTGAAGATTTCATAATAAACAGATTCGGCAAAGAACTTTATATGACTTTTTTTAAAGATTACACGGAAAAAGTATGGGGAGTGGAATGTTCAGATATCCCTGCCGACTGGGGCGCGCAGAGAATAAAAGGAATTTCAATATCAAAAATTTTAAAAGACAAATTTTCTTCGGTTTTTAAAAAGAGTGATACGTCTATATATCAAAAAAATAAAGAAACAAGTCTTATCGGACAGTTTATATATCCGAAATTCGGTCCGGGACAGCTTTGGACTGAAGTCGCGGAAAAAATAAAGCAGATGGGCGGTGAAATACATTTTAATTCAAAAGTAATAAGCATAAAAGCTGATGATAATTTTAAAATTGAATCGATAAAAGTCCAAAATGCAAACAAAGAAACAAAAGAGATAACCGGCGATTTCTTTTTTTCTTCAATGCCCGTCAAAAATCTTATTGAAGGCTTTGAAAATAATACGGACGAAAAAATAAAAAATATCGCGTCAGGTTTGCAATACAGAGATTTCAGGACAGCGGGACTGCTTGTAAAAAAACTTAAAATCAAAAACGAAACTAAAATAGCGACCGTTAATTCCATTGTTCCCGATACATGGATATATATACAGGAAAAAAACGTTAAACTCGGAAGGCTCCAGATATTCAATAATTGGAGTCCTTATATGTTAGATGATTTTCAAAAGCACGTATGGATAGGGCTTGAATATTTTTGTAATGAAGGCGATGAAATTTGGTCGATGGATGATAAAACTTTTGTTGATTTCGCCTCGAAAGAGCTTGCTAAGATAAATATCATCCAAAAAGAAGATATTATTGACGGTTGCAGCGTGAAAGTAAAAAAAGCTTACCCGGCTTATTTCGGAACATATAAGGATTTTAACCAAGTTAAAAAATATCTCAACAATTTCAAAAATTTATTTTTGATAGGAAGGAACGGGCAGCATAAATACAATAATATGGATCATTCAATGATGACGGCAATGACAGCAGTTGAGAACATAATAAACGGAAAAACAGAAAAAGAAAATATTTGGGAAGTAAACACTGAAACTGCTTATCATGAATCAAAATAACGATGCCATACGGGCATAAAGCTCAGGCATGTTTATTACAGACAGCATAAGTGCATTGGACACCGAAAGTGAAAAACTTAAAACAATTCCTAAAAATACCGTTGTAATAAGAGCATACTTTATTATCAATCCGGAGAGCTTCTCTTGATATTTACTGCACCAATAGGCCGCTAAAAATAATGAAGATATTATCAGATATATGCTGAAATCAGCTAAAAACCTGTAAAGACTGCCCATCAATGAAACAGAAAATAAAATTATAACGCCTGTCAGAATCATTCCAGCGATATATTTTTTATAGAAACTTTCAACTCCCTTTTCTTTGAAAAATAAATATCCCAAAGGAAACATAAATACAAAAGGCATAAGATAAAGTA
The DNA here is from genome assembly GCA_009778325.1 of Candidatus Endomicrobium neocapritermitis. GTDB lineage: Bacteria > Elusimicrobiota > Endomicrobiia > Endomicrobiales > Endomicrobiaceae > Endomicrobium_B > Endomicrobium_B neocapritermitis. The sequence goes on from WRJZ01000049.1 coordinate 68,949, forward strand.
TTCCAGTAACAGGTTCAAATTTATGCCACATACCGCTTGAAAGACGGGAGAATATATATGGAAAAGAATTTTTATATTCAGGAGATAAAAATAAAAAATTCCGAAGAGAATTCCACATATTTGACAGAGACGGTTTCCAATGGAACATATCGTAAATCGTAAGCTGGTATTTGGTGCCAAATTCAAAAACCGAATCAAATCTTGCGTAATTGTACAACATAAGTCCTGCAGCGCATACCGCTACAGGAACAGCATAAAAGACATATCCTTTCCAGCTTTGCCTCATTGTTTTTAAGTCGAATATTATAAAAAACTGTAAAGGAACCGCCAACGCGTAAAACGGCCTGCAGCCGCATGCAAGTCCGATGAATAACCCCGCCAGAAACAAAAAAATGTTTTTCTTTTTCCGTGCATGCAAATAGATGAACAAAAAAGAAAGCAAACAGAAAAAAACCGCCATTATTATGGCAACCTCATACACTCTTGGAAAAGATATCAAAAAAGCAAACGACGAGCATAAACCTATCGCCATAACAGCCATAACTTCAAATAAAAAATCTTTTTTTTCCACAAACTTTCTGTAAATGCCGAAAAAAATGAAAACGGACAAATAAAAAGACAGTAACGCAAACAACAGAACTACCAATGCGTCCGTAATAAAACTGTTGGTAAGAAGCATAAAAGGCAGGTAAACCGTAAGCGCAGGCACAACGCCAAAATATATATAGTATTTCCCTTTATAAAAGCTTAAATCCAATACATATTCAAAATTTTGCCATGAAAGATTATCGTTGAGTTCCATATAATCGTAAGGATTATTCAAAGCTTTTAGTTTTTCGGACGGTTCAACTGGAATATTAAGCTGTTTATTTTTTAATCCGTAAGCAAGAAAGTTATAATAACCCCAGCCTGTAAACCCGCTAATGGTTATGCTTTTTTTTATTTTCGTTCTTTCGGGATAAAAAGATGTGTATGTTATGGAACAGTAAAACAGAGAAATAAAAAGCAGTACCGAAAATAAAAGCACTGTTTTTGTATATTTAAATTGTTTAAAAAATATATACAAACAATATAATATCGAAATGAAGAAAAATATCAAGTATGTATATTTATTTATGGACGGATAGACTGCAAGCACTGTTAAAAAAGACAGCAAAAAAATAAAAAAAGTTAAATGTTCTTTTATAAAATCAGGAATAGCATATTTTCTCATTTTTTGACTCTTCTGATGTCAGCACCGACTTTTTTAAGTTTTTTTTCCAGAAGCTCATAGCCTCTGTCCAAATGATATATTCTCGAAACCGTGCTCCGGCCTTTTGCCGCAAGCCCGGCAAGAACCAAAGCCGCGCCGGCGCGTAAATCCGAAACCATCATGGGAGCTCCGGAAAATTTTTCAACGCCTTTAATGTTTACTGATTTACCGTCAATTACCAAATCAGCCCCTAACCGCTGAAGTTCCGCGACATGGAGAAATCTGTTTTCAAAAACATTCTCCTTTACGCGCGATTTTCCTTTAAGCAAACACATTAACGCCATCCACTGCGCCTGCACATCAGTAGGAAATCCCGGATATACTTCGGTGCTTATATCGCATGGTTTTAAATCTTTTATCCATTTTGCCGAAATTGTATCCTTAGTCTCATTTATTTCCACGCCGCATTTTTTTAATTTATCCGTCACGGATTTCAGATGTTCCGGATAAACGCTCTTTAACAATATTTTGCCTTTTGTAATAGCGGCTGCAATCAAATATGTCGCGGCTTCTATTCTATCGGGAATAACGGCATGCTTAACGCCTCGCAGCTTTTCAACGCCTTCTATTATTATAGTTTTTGAGCCTGCTCCTGAAATTTTCGCACCCATTTTGTTAAGCATGTCAGCCAAATCTATAATTTCAGGTTCTCTGGCTGCATTAATAATTTTTGTTTTGCCTTTTGCAAGCACTGCGGCAAGCAGTATATTTTCCGTGGCTCCAACGCTTGGAAATCTAAACTCAATTTCACCGCCTTTTAAGCCTGTTTCGGCAATTGTTTTAACATATCCGCCTTCCACATCGATTTTTGCCCCAAGTTTTTTAAAAGCTTCCAGATGAATATCTATGGGCCGCGCGCCTATGGCGCATCCGCCAGGCAAAGAAACGTCAACTTTATTAAGTCTTGACAAAAGAGGCCCCATTATCAATACGCTCGCGCGCATTTTTCTTACTAAATCGTACGGAGCAATGTACTTATATTTATCCGAAGACAAAGTTTTGACTTTTGAGCCGTTTTTTACTGATTTTTTGCCGATAAAATTTAAAAAAGCGATCGTAGTATTTATGTCCGCAAGAGAAGGAACATTTTCAATAGTGCACGGTTCATCGGTTAAAAGCGTGGCAAACAGAATAGGAAGCGCCGAATTTTTTGATCCGGAAATTTTAACTTCGCCTTTAAGTTTTTTACCGCCGTTGATTACAATTTTGTCCATTTATATACCTTTATATATTTGCTTTAAGAACTCTCGGAAGATGCGAATAATCTTCAATTATTTCTATATTTTTAAAACCGGCATCTTCAAAGATGGTTTTAATTTTTTCAGCATTGTTTGCATTAAGTTCCGTAAAAACCAGCCCGCCGACATTTAAATATTTAGAAGCTGACAAAGCTATTTTTTTGTAAAAAAATAATCCGTCATCAGGAGCTGTCAAAGCTATTTCAGGTTCAAATCTCAATTCAGGTTCAAGATTTTTATATTCGCTTTCGGAAACATAAGGAGGATTTGAAACTATGCAGTCAAACTTAACATTTTCAAGCGTTTCGAACATATCGCTTAAAAGAAACTCAATATTTCTCAAGGCATTTAACGCAGCGTTTTCTTTAGCTGTCATTAAAGCGTCAACACTTATATCTACCGCAAAAATTTCTTTAAAATCCCCGAGTTTCGATAAGCTTACGGCTATACATCCTGAACCAGTACACAAATCTAAAATAGTTTCAATTTTGTTTTTTTCCGCGGCTTTCAAAACATTTTCAACAAGAATTTCAGTCTCAGGTCTGGGTATTAAAACATCTTTATTGACATTAAACTCAAGACCCATAAAACCGCATGAACCTGTTATGTACGCCGCAGGCTCGCGTTTTGAACGCCTTAAAATATATTCTTCAAACAGAGCAATTTCTTTTCCGCCGACTTTTTCATCTCTCATCAGAGCAAGCTGCGAGCGTTTCACTTTAAGAATGGAACTAAGAAGAACTTCAGCATCAGACTTAGGATCATTCAAATTGTTAGATTTTAAAAACTTTTCGCTGCTTTTCAGAAGAGTGTAAACATTTGATTTATCTAACATAAAATACTCCATGACGGCAATTACGAATTACGAATCAACGGCAACCCCTCACCCTCTTGCTTCGCAAGTCCCTCTCCCGCAAGGGGCGAGAGAAAATACACATTTGTCTTTTATTCATAATTTGTAATTGTCTTTGTCGTTCGCAGTTAATTCGTAATTCGTAATTGCCTTTAATTAAGCTTTGCTTCGGTATCAGCCTCAATAAGTTTATTTACAAGTTCGGTTAAATCGCCGTCCATAACTTCAGTTATATTATAAACGCTATAGCCTATCCTGTGATCGGTTATCCTGTTCTGTGGGAAATTATAAGTTCTTATTTTTTCAGATCTGTCGCCTGTGCCAACCTGCTGCTTTCTTTCGTTTGAAAGCTGTTTTTCCTGTTCAACAATCTTTTGCTCATAAAGTTTTGCCCTTAAAACTTTAAAGGCTTTTGCCCTGTTTTTTATCTGGCTTCGCTCATCCTGACACGCAACGACAAGCCCTGTAGGCAAATGCGTTATGCGTATTGCTGAATCGGTTTTATTGACATGCTGCCCGCCCGCGCCTGATGCCCTGTATGTATCGATTCTCAAATCATCCATTTTAATTTCAACATCCACTTCTTCGGCTTCCGGCAGAACGGCAACCGTAACCGCCGAAGTATGCACTCTTCCCGAAGCCTCGGTTTCAGGAACACGCTGTACTCTGTGCGCTCCTCTTTCAAATTTCATATAGCGCCATACTTTATTGCCGTTTACTTCAAATATAACTTCTTTATATCCGCCAAGTCCCGTTGGATTTGAATCAATAACTTCAAATTTCCATCCGTTTCTTTCGGCAAATCTGGTATACATTCTGAATAAATCGCCGACAAACAAAGCCGCTTCATCCCCGCCTGTTCCGGCGCGTATTTCCACGATAATATTTTTATCGTCATTCGGGTCCGGAGGAAGAAGCAGCACTTTAATTTCAGCGTCCGTTTTTTCTTTCAAATCCAAAAGTTCATTATATTCCGCCTGAGCCATCTCTCTTATTTCATCGTCATCTGATTTTTTTAGCTCTTCCGCGCCTTCAATATCAGACAAAAGTTTTGAATATTCTTTGTATTTTTCCGCAAGCGGCATAAGATATGCATGCTGTTTGGTAAGTTCGCGGTATTCTTCCTGATTATTCATAACGGAAGAATCGCTGAGCTTCCGCTCAACTTCTTTAAACTGCTCATTTAACGCTTTTAACTTTTCATGAAACATAATTTACCCGTTATCCGCATAAAAAATATGACAGAACCTATAGATGTCTCAGGTTCTGTCATATGATTTGTTTTATAGTCTACTTCTCTTTTTTCGTGTCTTTTTCTTTTTTTACCGCTGTTTTTGCTTTTTTCGGCGAAGTCGTAAGAATTTTTCCGCTGGTCTTTCTCGGCGCCGGAACTTTCTTTTCGGCTTTCTTTCTTACAACTGTTTTTCCTTCTGTTTTCGCAAAACGCTTCTGGAATTTTTCAACTCTGCCCGCGGTGTCAATCAACTTCTGCTTTCCTGTAAAAAACGGATGGCAGTTTGAGCAGATTTCAAGTTTAATTACGGGCTTTGTCGAACGGGTTTTAAAAGTATAACCGCACGCACAAGATACTGTGCAATCTACATATTTAGGGTGTATTGCGTCTTTCATTTTCTAAACGTCTCCTTTTTATAAAAAATCATTTGTTAATTATGCAAAATTTTTACTTTTTAGTCAAATCAAAACGACAAGTAACAATTAATAATGAATAATTAACAATTATTGTGTTTTCGCAAAGCGAAAACTTATTAATAGGTTTCGCTGTCGCGAAACTCCGACATTGTTCATTGTTATTTATTAATTATTAATTGCCGTTATAATCCTTCAAGGCTCGCCAGTTCCATTTGTTTCAAGAAATCTTTATTGGACTTTGAAGTAAGCATTCTTTTACAAAGCTCTTCCATAACTTCTATGGAGTTCATGGAATTCATCCACTTTCTTAAAATCCACATCTTATTTTTTTCATCTTCATTAAGCAGCAGCTCTTCTTTTCTTGTTCCCGAACGCAGCAAATCTATTGCCGGAAATATTCTTCTGTCGGCAAGTTTTCTGTCGAGATAAACTTCACAGTTTCCGGTTCCCTTAAACTCTTCAAATATAACGTCGTCCATTCTGCTGCCGGTTTCCACAAGGGCTGTTCCGATAATTGTCAGACTGCCGCCTTCTTCAATATTTCTTGCGGCTCCGAAAAATCTTTTCGGCCTTTGAAGCGCGTTGGAATCCAAACCGCCGGATAAAACTCTTCCGCTTGAAGGTATCGCGGTATTATAAGCTCTTGCAAGCCTTGTGATTGAGTCTAAAAGAACAACGACATTTTTACCGTTTTCAACCATTCTTTTTGCTTTTTCAATAACCATTTCGGCAACCTGAATATGTCTGTCCGAAGGTTCGTCAAATGTCGAAGATATGACCTCGCCTTTTACCGAGCGCTGCATATCCGTAACTTCTTCCGGTCTTTCGTCAATTAACAGAACCATCAGAATTATATCGGGATTATTCTCCGTTATAGCATTTGCTATCTTCTGAAGCAAAACCGTTTTTCCCGTACGCGGAGCGGCATTAATCAAAACTCTCTGCCCTTTTCCTATCGGAACAAGCATATCTATTATTCTTGTGGAAACTTCTTTCTGATTTGTTTCCATCACTATTTTTTCATTAGGATAAAGAGGAGTAAGATTATCAAAAAGAGAACGTTCTCTTATATTTTCAAGGTTTTCCTGCCCGTTTATTGATTTCACCTGCAATAAAGCGAAAAAACGTTCCTGTTCCTTGGGAGGACGCACATATCCAGCAACAGTATCGCCTTTTCTTAATGCAAACTTTTTTATCTGAGAAGGAGAAATATATATATCGTCCGGACCCGGAAGATAGTTATAATCAGGCGAACGCAAAAATCCGAAACCATCCGGAAGTATCTCTAGAACGCCTTCATCATAAACCTGATTATTTTCTTTTGTCTGAGCTTCAAGTATTTTAGCGATAAGCTCCTGTTTTCTTAAGCCTGCGGTTGAATCAAGCTTTAAATCTTTTGCCAGCTTTGTAAGATCCGTCATCGTTCTTTTTGACAAAACGGAAACATCCATGGATTTTTCTTTTTCCATTAACTCCTCCAGAGTTTTGTGTTAATAATGGTATTTATGATGATAGTTAATTTTTTTTTGAAAAGCATAAATGAGGGAATTAAAGTTTTTTTGATTTGTTTTTAATTTTCCTATGGGTTATTTTAATGATTTTGGGTGAACTATAAGTTCAAGCTAAGTGATGGAATTATATACTATTTTAAATCACCTGTCAATAAAGGATACAACTCTTTTATTTTTTTTCCCAATGCGGCTTTGGACCCGGTATTATCAACAACATAATCCGCAAGCTCTGCTTTTTTTTCAATAGGCATTTGGGAATTTATTCTTTTTCCGACCTGTTCTTCATTCAATCCGTCTCTTAAAGCCAGCCTTTTCGCCTGTATGTCATACGGCGCCCAAATCACGACAATTTTATCGCATATCCTGTCCAAACCTACTTCAAAAAGAAGGGGCGCGTCAATAACTATATCGTGTTTTTTATATTTTTTTGCGGCAATATCATTTATGCATGAAATTATGTAAGCGTGAAGAATTTTCTCAACTCTCAATTTCGATTCCGGGTCTGTAAAAATTATTTCCGCAAGTTTTTTTCTTTTAAGAGAACCGTCGGCTCTTAAAATATCAGCCCCGAAATATTTTACAATTTCATTAAGCGCGGGCATGCCTTTTTCCGTGAGGCTGTGCGCAATTTCATCAGCGTCAATTATATAAGCTCCGAGTTTCTTAAAATGTTTAGCGCTTTCGCTTTTTCCCGTGGCAATTCCGCCGGTAAGGCCTATTATCATTTTTCATCCTCTTTTTAACGGCAGAGTTCAGAGTTCAAAGTTCAAATGCGGTGTTTTCGCAAAGCGAAAACCTATTATTAGTTTCGCCGAAGGCGAAACACGACATCTGAACTTTGAACTCTAAACTCTGAACTTTGTTACAACATCTCCCCCCAGTTTTTGCCGGTCTTTACGTCAACAACCAGCGGCACTGAGAGCTTTACGGCATTTTCCATCTTATCTTTTATTATTTCAGCCATAATTTCTTTTTCATTTTCGGGAACTTCAAACAGCAAATCATCATGAACCTGCAGCAGCATAAGAGTTTTAAGTTTTTTCAGTTTTATTTCATTATATATATTTATCATAGCAATTTTTATAATATCCGCGGAAGTGCCCTGAATAGGCGTATTTAAAGCTATTCTTTCTCCGGCAGCTCTCATCTGAGCGTTTGACGACTTCAGCTCCGGCATATATCTTATTCTTCCCGTTATCGTTAAAACATATCCGTCCCGCGCAGCGTCTTCAACGGTTTTTCCCATCCATTTTTTTACTCCGCCGTATCTGGCAAAATAACCGTCTATATACTCTTTAGCTTTGCCGAAAGGAATATCAAGCTGTCTTGAAAGCCCGAACGGAGACATTCCGTAAACTATTCCGAAGTTTATGGATTTTGCCGCGCTCCTTATATTGTCGGGAATCGGTTCGTCTTTAGGTATGGAAAACACTTCTCTGGCGGTAGCGCCGTGAATATCGTCTCCGTGTTTAAACGCTTCTATCAGCCTTTCATCTCCGGATATATGCGCTAAAACGCGCAAATCTATCTGCGAATAATCCGCTGAAATAAATATTTTATGTTTTTCAGGGATAAACGTTTTTCTGAACTCTCTGCCGTATTCGGATTTGACGGGAATATTTTGAAGATTAGGCTCCGTGGAAGAAAGCCTTCCAGTAGTCGTAACAGCCTGATTAAATATAGTATGGATTCTGCCGCCGTAATATGAATAATAATCTTTTATAGAATCAATATATGTGCTTTTTAATTTCTGAAGTTCCCTGTATTTTAAAATTTCCGAGGCAAACTCGTAAGAAGAAAGCTCGTTTAAAACTTCTTCATCGGTAGAATATCCCGTTTTGGTATTTTTCACCACGGGAAGATGAAGTTTTTCAAACATTATTACGGAGAGCTGCTTAGGAGAGTTGATATTAAACTCCTGTCCCGCTATTTTAAAAATATTCTTTTCTATATTTCTTATTTCATGGGATACTTTTTTATCCAAATCGTCTAAAAATACGGTATCGACTTTTATTCCCGCAAGCTCCATGTCCGAAAGAACTTCCAGCAGAGGCATTTCTATGTCATAAAAAAGCCCAGAAAGTTTTTTGCCTTCAATCTGCTTTTCAAATATTTTAAAAATCTCACACGCCGCAAACGAAATAGAGTTTGCAAAATGAGCTGTTTTTTCAACGGATGCGTCTTCAGCTGAAATCTTTTTAGAAGCTTTACCCAGATAACTTTCATCTCCTGAATCAATATTAAGATATTCCTTTGCCATTGAAGTTATATCGTGAAGCTTTGCCGGGTTTAAACAGTAAGACGCAAGCATTATGTCAAAATATATGCCGTTTACTTTCATGCCGTTAGACATATAAATATTTCTTTCGTGTTTCAAATCATGCCCGATTTTTTTTATCTTTTTTGATGATAAGACTTCCGTGAATATTTCCTTGAACTCTTCGATTTTAATCTGTTGTGCAGTGAAATCATTATGTCCCACCGGAATATAAAAAGCATTGCTTTCAAAAGAGACCGATACACCGACTATTTGCGCTTTAAGCGAATCTTTAAGAGAGCCGACGGTTTTAACCGCAAAAATTCCGCTCTTTTCAATTTCTTTTACAAGCTCTTTCAATCTGCCGGAAGATGAAACAATCTCGGCTTTCATTTCCTGATGATTATGTTCATGTTTTTCTTCTTTTTGATGTGAAACGGATTTATCGCCGAATTTAGATATAAGGCTTTTAAATTCATACTTTTCAAAAAACGGTAAAGCTTTGTCCAAGTCAAGCTCTTTATTTTTAAAAGTTTCAGCGTCTTTTTCAATTGCAATCTCGACATTACCCAGTTCTGCAAGTTTCCTGCTTTTTACGGCATCCTCTTTCCCTTCGGCAAGAAGCTTTCCCGCATTACCTTTAATGCTTTCGGCATTTTTTAAAACATTTTCAAGATTCCCGTACTCTTTAATAAGTTTAACCGCGGTTTTTTCGCCTATTCCTTTAACGCCGGGAATATTATCCGATGAGTCTCCCATCAAAGCAAAAACATCAGCAAGATTTTTCGGCTTTACGCCGAACTTTTCTTCAACTTTAGCCTCATCAAACATTATATCTTTAGAATCATTCCAAACAAGAATATCATCATCTTCCACAAGCTGCAAAATATCCTTATCTCCCGTAACTACGACCGTCTTTATATTTTCTTTTTTATTATTTATTGCGAGCGCCGCTATTAAATCGTCGGCTTCATATCCTTTTATCTCAACCTCGGCAATATTTAAAGCTTTGACCGCCTCTCTGGCAATAGGCATTTGGCTTATTAAAGCTTCGTCTAAAGGCTTTCTGTGCGCTTTGTACTCGGGAAAAATTTCGTGCCTGAAATTTTTTGCTGGATAATCAAAACAAACAGCGATGTACTCCGGTTTAAAAGTATCTTTTATTTTTAATAAAAGCTTTATAAACCCGTACACGGCATTCACTTGCTGGTTATATGAAGTGGAAAGAGGCGGCAAAGCGTGATAAGCTCTGTGTATGTACGCATTTCCGTCAATGATATAAAATTTTTTCATGATTTTAATCCGGTTAGGATTTTAGTGGTTTTCAATGTAGTGCTGTGCGGAAATTGCCGCCTGAGCCCCGTCAGACGCGGCAGTAACAACCTGTCTGAGCTGTTTCTTTCTTATATCTCCGCAGGCAAAAACGCCTTCAACGGATGTTTTCATATTTTCATCGGTGATAATATATCCGTCTGAATTCAAAGATAATTCGGGAACAAACGCGGTATTGGGAGCCCAGCCTATGAAAACAAAAATGCCTTGGACTTTTATTATTTGAGTTTGCTGAGTTTCAACATTTTTCAGCTTTACGGCTTCTACGGAACCTTTGCCTGTTATTTCTTCCGGAGTTGTATTATACATGACGGAAATATTGGGATAAGACAAAAGCCTTTCCTGAAGAATCTTAGCAGCCTTGAATTCATTTCTTCTGTGTATTAAAGTCACGCTTTTGGCGAATTTGGCAAGAAATATCGATTCCTGCAAAGCCGAATCGCCTCCGCCCACGACAAGAACATCTTTTTCTTTATAAAAAGGCGCGTCGCATGTCGCGCAAAAAGAAATTCCGCTTCCGATAAAATTGCTCTCGCCAGGAATCCCGAGTCTTTTAGCATTTGAACCGGCGGCAATAATAACTGTTTTCGCATTGTACTTATTATTTACGGTGACTACCTGTTTTACCTGCGATTGCAAATTTAGTCCGACAACTTCATCGTATGCTATAATCGCTCCAAACTCTTTTGCCTGAGCCTCAAGCTTCATAGCCAAATCAAACCCGTTTATTCCGCCATTAAAGCCTGGATAGTTTTCAAGCATGTCGGTAATAGCTATCTGCCCGCCACATCCCGCCTTTTCTATAAGCAGAGTTTTAAATCTTGCTCTTGACGCATATATAGCAGCAGCTAAACCTGCAGGGCCGCCTCCTACAATAATTACATCATATATCATGTTAAAATCCTGTTAATTAGGAAGATAAGATGGTAGGATGATAAGAGGATAAAAGAAAGAATGTTCATTTTGTCTTTGCTTATCTTCATACCTTCCTATTATCTTACCTTCTGTCATTTTGTCGCTTCTAAATCATTTCAACAATGCGTCTATTGCTTTGTACCACTCTTTTTCCATACCATTTGCGTATCCGGAAAACTTTTTTGCAATATTGCCGTTTTGGTCTATAACAAAAAACGCAGGGATACCGGTTATTTTATAGTTTTTGCTTACTGAATTTGTCCCGAATAAATTGATATGATCCATCCCCATCTTTTTCATAAAATCCCTGACAGTTTTTTCGTTTTCACCGCTGTTTATGCCTAATATAACAACATTCGGGTTATCTTTATAATGTCTGTGCATCTCTTTTATCGCAGGGATTGAAGCTCTGCACGGAGGGCACCAGCTTGCCCAAAAATCAAGAAAAACTACCTTGCCTCTAAAACTTGAAAGAGTTACTGCGCTGCCGTCAGTACTCTGGAGAGTAAAATCAGGAGCTTTTTGTGCAAAAGCAAAAGAAGCAACAAACGCTAAAAACAAAAAAGACAAAAATATTTTTTTACATTGCATCGTCAATCACCTTTTTTATATCGTTTTTAGGCCTGAATCCGACTATTTTTTGAACAGGTGAACCGCCTTTAAACAAAATTATGCACGGTATTGACGTTATCTGATATTTTGAAGCAACGCTCATGCTTTCATCAGTATTCAGCTTGCATATTTTAACTTTGCCTTCATATTCTTTGGCAAGCTCTTCAATTATCGGAGAAAGCATTTTGCACGGACCGCACCAAGGGGCCCAAAAATCAACAACAACCAACTTATCCGATTCTAAAACCTCTTTAGAAAAATTCGCTTCAGTAAGATTAATCTCCGCCATAACAGCCTCCTTTGACCATAATTACTTTAATACTTTTAAATTATATCACTAAAACTTAATTAAGACAATCGCCTTTTTCTATTTGCCCGCCAAGGATAAAAGCGCCGGCATCCATAACAGGCTTATTTTCAGGCTGGATTTTTGTAATTAACAGTTTACCTTTAGCGCACAAAACGCTGAAACCTTTATGTTTTTCTATTGAGTACACATATCCGTAGTCTTCATTTACCGTGCTGCCTTCTATTATTTCGGCTTCTATTATTTTTATTCTTTTGCCTTCAAGTTTTCCTTTGGATACTATTGAATATCCGCTTGGCCATGGATAAAACGCCCTTATTTTATTGTAAATATTTTTTACTTTGTCATTCCAGTTAATCAATCCGTCTTCTTTTTTAATAACGGGCGCATAAGACGCTTCTCCGTATTGTGGCAAAGCCTTAAAATTGCCTGTTTCAAAGCATGACAATGCTTTATTCATTACTTCTATTCCCAAAGGAATGAGCTTGTTAAAAAGCGTTTCGGAAGTATCTTTTATATCTATAGGATATTTTTCCTGTATGATAATATCTCCGGTATCGAGCGTTTTTTCCAGATAAAAAGCCGTAACCCCGGTTTCGGCTTCGCCGTTTAAAACGGCATATTGAACAGGCGCGGCTCCTCTGTATTTGGGCAAAAGCGAAAAGTGTATATTAAAAGTCTTATACTTAGGCGCACTAAAAACAGATCCCGGAATAAGCTTGCCGTAAGCGACAGCAACTCCGGCATCAGCATTGAAACTTTTTATGATTTCAACAACTTCAGGAGTAAACTTTTCAGGCTGTATATACTCTATATTATTGTTTATCGCAAAAGATTTTACCGCCGGCGGAGTAAGTTTCTGGCCTCTTGACGCAGGCTTATCAGGCATAGTAATACAAAACAATTCATGCTTATTTTCATAAAGGTCTTTTAAAAATGCCTCTGAAATTGAAGCCGTACCAAAATATAATATTTTCACCATGAACCTGCTTTTTTCCTGCGTTTTATTTCTTTTTCAACCGATTTTCTCTTAAAATCCGGAAGATAATCTATGAAAAGTTTGCCGTCAAGATGGTCTATTTCATGCTGAATGGCTTTTGCCAAAAACCCGTCTCCTTTAACTTTGATTCTTTTCCCCTTCAAATCAGTACATTCGGCGACAACATTTTCATAACGTTTGACATTTTCATATACCCCCGGAAAAGAAAGGCACCCCTCTTCCGCAAGAATTTTATTATCGCCTTCTATAATCTCGGGATTTATCATAACCAAAGGATCGTTTTTACCGTTAGGTTTCACATCAATAACACAAATTCTTAAAGAAACTCCTACCTGCGGAGCAGCAAGCCCAACGCCCGGAGCAGCATACATGGTTTCAAACATATCCGAAACCAGTTCTTTTATATCATCATTTATTTCAGCGACAGGCTCTGTTTTTCTTCTGAGCACCTGATCGCCATATTTGCAAATTTGAAGTTTTGGCATTTTATCCTCAAGCTATAAAACAATTACGAATTACTGATGACGAATTACAAATAAACTGCAGAAACACTTTCCTTGTCTTTAATTCGTCATTAGTAATTCGTAATTTGTAATTGCATTTATAAAAGCGGGTGATGGGAATCGAACCCACATCTAAAGCTTGGGAAGCTTTCATTCTACCACTGAACTACACCCGCAATATTGTTAAAGATTCTACAAATTTTATGATAAACTTTCAATCAAAAAGCGGTTGCTCATAGTTTATACTTTTTTTTGACGGAAGCCAGTTTAGACAAAAGAAGCTTAAGAGCTGATTTTTTGTCGGAAATTTTTCCTTCCTGCTGAGCTTCAATCACATAATTCAAAAGGTCTCCGAGCCACGGGCCCGGCTTCAGCTTAAACTCTTTCATTATTATATTTCCGTCAATAAGTTTCGGAAGAGGTTTTGCATTTTTAATTTCGTAATACTGCGATATAAGACCGCGTACGGAATTTTCCTGTGCTTTCAACTCTTTATGAGAAAAAATTTTTAGTTTTTTATAAGAATGCCAGTCTGCCATTGAAAGAATGAGCAAGTCCGGAGTATTGTCTCCTATGTCCCTGAAAAACTTTAAAGCGGCTTTATTTGTGACAATATTATTTTTTGTAAGCGTTGAAGGACGCATATGGTTTTCAATAAGAAATTTAGCGTTAGCCACGTCTTTTTTGCTCATTTTAAGAGATTGCGCGATTTCTTCAATTTTTCTTGCGCCCTGCTCTTCATGCCCGAAAAAACGCACTTTGCCGCCTTCTTTTTTTGCTGTTTCCGGCTTGGCGCTGTCATGAAATAATGCGGCAAACTTTAAGAGATTTCCTTTTGTAATGTATTCCGAATAATTTTCACCATTTGAAAAGTGAGCCTCAAGCTCTTTATAATTATCCGGAAAATACTTTTTTAAATTATTTAATATATTTTCAACGGCTTCCATTGTTTCAAATGAGTGCTGAAACAACCCTTGAGGATGATAATAATATTTTTTAGAAGCTTTTTTCATTTTAGAAACTTCAGGGAACATTGCTGCGAGCAGTCCGCAGTCGTCCATTATTCTTAAATATTTCGATGATTCGCGGGATGAAAGAATCCTGAAAAATTCATTCTTTACTCTTTCAGCAGCTGATTTATTTATCAAATCCGAATCTGTTTTTATTTGTTTTAAAGTTTCATCCGATATTTTGAAATTCAATTCCGATGCAAACCGAAAAGCTCTTAACATTCTCAAGGAATCTTTTTTAAAAACATTTTTTGAAAATATATTTATTGTTTTACTTTTTAAATCCTGCATACATTTATTATCTGCAAAAACTATATTATTCCTAAAGTCGCCAAAATCACCTACTTTAAAAGCCATAGCATTTACGGTAAAATCCCTGTTTCTCAAGTCTTCTTCTATGCTTTTGCCGTCAAATAACGATATATCTATATTTTTCACATCGCCGGCTTTTAAAATTATTCTGTATATTTTGCTTGTATCATCAAGAATAACGATTTTTGCATTCAGAGTTTTGGCAACTTTCTTAGCAAATTTTTCCACGTCTTTATTTACGGATAAATCCATATCATTACAAACACGCTTTAAAAGCAAATCACGTACAAATCCGCCAACGGCGTAAACCTCATAACCTTTTGAACAAGCAATAATAATTTTAATCAGCTTTTGCATTTTATTTTCCATAGTTGTCGTTGATTCGTAATTGCTTTTATAATTCCATTGACGATATTAAATCCACAATATACTTATTTTCTTTTACTTTAAATATATTGTCAAAAGAATCGTCTTTAACTATTTTCCCTCTTTCCATAATAATCATTCTTTCAGCAAATTTTGAAGCTGCCGAAATATCGTGCGTAATTAAAATCACGGAAATGTCTGAAGTCTTTTTTATATTTTTAAAGATATCCATTATCTGGTTTTGTGAATATACATCAAGTGACGCAAAAGGCTCGTCGGCTATGATAAGTTTCGGACTTTTCAGCAATACCCTTGCGACGGCAATCCTTTGCCTTTGTCCGCCTGAGAACTGATGAGGATAATTATTTAGAATTTTTGCGTCCAGTCCGACATTAGATAAAGCTTTTTCAATGATTACATCGGCTTCTGTTTTATTAATTCCCGGAAGGGCTTCCAAAAGGGAAGATCTTATCTTCAATTTAGGATTTAATGAAGCATACGGATTCTGAAATATCATCTGAACAATTGAAGAAAGTTCCAAAACAGAATAATCTTTTAAATTTTTACCGAAATATTTAATACTTCCTTCGTCGTATTCCAAAAGATTCGCTATTACCCTGCCGAGCGTTGTTTTGCCTGACCCGGAACTTCCGATAATCGAAAGATATTCCCCTTCCTTTATAGAAAAGTTAACATTATCCAAAGCAAGAAATTTTTTCTCGCTGAAAAATTCTTTCGTATTATAAATTTTTGATAAATTTGTAACTTCTAAAAACATATCATTGCCTTTTAAGAGCCTATCAAAAGTTTAGTATATTCATGCTTCGGATTTTTAAAAATTTCGTCAACAGCCGACATCTCTACAATTTCGCCGTTATGCATAACAGCGACAATATCTGAATATTTTTTAGCTATACGCATATTGTGCGTAATCATAATAAGCGTTATACCCAGACTTTTTTTGAGGCCTGCTATAAGCTCTAAAACCTGTTTTTGTATCGCCGCGTCCAGACCTGTGGTAGGCTCGTCGGCTATTAAAATTTCAGGATTATTGATTATTGCCATTGCTATCAGAATTCTCTGCTTCTGCCCGCCTGAGAGTTGGTGAGGATAAGATTTCAAAATTCTGTCAGTATCATCCAGCTGCACTTTATTTAAAACTTCCGCAACCTTCGCATATGTTTCGTTATATGAAGCATTCGGATTATGCACTTCATAAGCCTCAAAAAGCTGTTTTTTGATTCTTATAACCGGATTTAAATATGACTGGGGATCTTGAAAAATCATCGATATTTTTTTGCCTCTTATTTGCCTTTTTTCATCAAAAGACATCTTCAAAATATCTTTTCCGCCGTAAATAATGCTGCCTGATTTTATACGGCCGCCGTCTATTTCCGTTAAATCCATTATGGCGGACGCAACCGTGCTTTTTCCACTGCCGGAGCGCCCCACAATCACAAAGGCTTCGCCTTTTTTAATATCAAAGCTTACGTTTTTAACGGCTTCAACCGTTCCGAAAGAAGCTCTGTAATCTATGCTCAAATTTTTTACCGATAAAATTGCCATTAAATTTTATTATCCTTCGGGTCTAAAATATCCCTCAATGCTTCGCCTATCATATTAAAAGATAAAACCGTTATTAAAATCACAAGCCCGGGAAACAGAGAAAGCCACCATGCAACATAAATATAATCTTTCCCCTGCATAAGAATCTGTCCCCAGGAAGACATCGGCGGCTGAACGCCAAGCCCTAAAAATGAAAGCCCTGATTCGGTAAGAATCGCCCCTCCTATTCCTATAGCGGCGTAAACTATTATCGGCGAAATCACGTTCGGCAGAATATGCGCAAAAAACATGCGCAACCTGCTGACGGCAAGCATTTTTGACGCAAGAACAAACTCTCTTTCCCTTATTGATAAAACTTCCGCGCGCACTATTCTTGCAAGGCCCGGCCAGGAAGTTATTCCTATCACAACCATAACGTTTATGATGCTCGGCTCGAAAAAAGCTATTACGATAAGTATCAAAAAGAACGTCGGAAAACAAAGTATAATATCGGTAAACCGCATTATTACGGAATCAACCCATCCTCCGAAATACCCGGAAACCATTCCGAATATTATTCCTATAAATAATGTTATGCTTACCGCGAAAAAACCTACTGAAATTGATACTCTCGCTCCGTAAACCATTCTTGAAAAAACATCTCTGCCTAAATCATCGGTGCCTAAAATATGAGTTAAAGAAGGAGCTTTAAGCCTTTGTGATAAATCCTGCGCCGCAGGATCATATTTCGCTATAAACGGCGCAAAAACCGCAATAACAATAATGAACAAAATTAATGTCAAAGCCCATAATGCCATTTTATTTTGAAATATTCTTTTCATAGTTTTATTCTTTACTTTTCGTTTGTCATTGCGAACCGCCAAAGGCGGTGTGGCAATCCAGAGTTTTGTTGTCTAGATTGCTTCGTCATTTCACTCCTCGCAATGACGACAAAAGCCATCAATTACTCACTACTCATTACTAACTACTCACTGCCGTTATTTGTATCTTATCCTAGGATCAGCCGTCGAATACAGCACATCCGCAATAATATTACCCAAAAGCGTTAAAAACGCCGATATAACTCCGATACCCATAATGACCGGATAATCCCTTGCCATAATGGCGTCATAGCCAAGCCGTCCCATACCCGGATATGAAAATATAGTCTCAATTATAAAACTTCCGCCTATCAGCCCGGGAATAGACAACCCGACTATAGTTATCAGCGGCAATAAAGCATTTTTCAAAGCATGGTTAAAAATGACTTGTTTTTTGCTCAGCCCTTTGGCATAAGCAGTCTTGATATAATCCTGTTTTAGCACGTCAAGCATTCCTGAACGGATATACCGCGAAAGCACGGCAAAAGACCCAAGCGTTGAAACTATGAGCGGAAGTATAAGATGTTTAGCCAAATCCAAAACTTTTCCGAAAAGCGAAAGATTTTCAAAATTAAATGAGGTGAGCCCCGAAATCGGCAGCCACCCGAGCCATAAACCTACGACTATCATAAGCAGTAAAGCAACCCAAAAAGCAGGAACGGAAAAACATATAAAAACTATAACCGTTAAAATTCTGTCCAATAAAGAGTATCGCCTGACGGCCGAGTATATGCCGACAGGCACGGCAATAATAAGCATTAACAAAATTGACAAAACATTCAATAAAACTGTTGCCGGCAGCCTTTCAAGAATTTTTTGCGAGGCAGGCCTACCGTCTTTAAACGAACTACCGAAATCAAGCACAACAACGCGTCTAAGCCAGTTCCAATACTGCACGTGCACAGGCTTATCAAGCCCGTAAAGCGCAACAAGCCTTTCTTTTGCTTCGGAAGTAACCTTTATGTTAAAATCCGCAATCATATCGGTAGGCTTTCCGGGAGTAAAATACATCACGGAGAAAGTTATTACGGTTATACCGATTAAAATCGGTATAGAATAAATTAATCTTTTAATTAAATAGTTAAACATTCATTATTCCCGTTAAAACGAATACTTGATTTCGCTTCTCGGCGTCCACCACTCGATAAAGTTATATCCCACGCCGATAGGCGCGTCTTTTACGCCTCTGAATCTTTTGTGTAACGCGGTCAGACTGTCCGGACAGTATAAAAATATACACGGAGGATCTTCGTACATTATATCCTGTATCTCATGGTACATTTTTTTTCTTTTTTCTATGTCAAAAGTCGTTCTGGCGTCTTCAAAAAGCTTGTCGACTTTAGGGTTATTATACGAAAGAAAATTATACTGCCTGGGAGCCGTTTGCTGCGAATGCCACAAAGAGTACTGGTCAGGATCAAAAGTCGTGCTCCAGCCGATAATTACCGCGTCAAAATCTCTTTTTGCTATATATTGGTTTATAAAAGTGCTGAACTCAATTATCCTGACATTTACTTTAATACCGATTTTTTTCAAATGCTGCTGTATTATTTGGGCTGAAAGCTCTCTCTGCTTGCTGCCCTGATTTGTAGTTATCGTAAACTCAAAAGGCTTTCCGTTATATTCCAAATAACCGTCATTGTTGATATCCTTAAAACCTAAAGATAAAAGTATCTCTATGGCTTTTTCAGGATTATATTCCGAATTCGGCAGTTCTTTATATGCCCAGCTTTGCGGAGGATAAATACCGTTTATTTCTATGCCCGTGCCGAGAAGAACTCCGTCAATAACATCTTTTTTGTTTATGGCAAGTTCAATTGCTTTTTGAAACTCATTATTGTCAAAAGGCTTACGGAGGCGGTTAAATCCTAAAAAAGTAAATGTAAAAGTAGGGTGTCTGTATTTATCATAATGCTTAAAAAAACTTTCGTACGCGTGCCACTGGTCGGGAGTGAGGGTTATACTGTCTAAAGATTCATTTCTTAGTTCTAAAAATTGGACTGACGAATCGGGAATTACGCGTATAATGTATTTGCTTATAAAAGGCTTTCCTTCAAAATAATCAGGATTTGCGGCAAGCACGATTTTTTGGTCGGTCTGCCATGATTCGAACTTATATGGCCCGGTGCCGACGGGTCTTCTGTTTGCCGGAGCATCGTTAAAATCATGTCCTCTGAAAACATGTTCGGGAACTATCGACATTCCCCAGCTTTCAAGATTCGGTGCAAAAGGACGGTCATAATAAACTTTTATTGTATAATCGTCAATTATTTTCAGCTCTTTAACAAGCATAAAACTTGAAGAATAAGGAGTTTTTGTATTCGTGTCAACCAAAACATCATAGGTAAATTTTACATCTTTTGCGGTAAACGGCTCGCCGTCATGCCATTTAACATTTTTTCTGAGATTGAAAGTTATAATAAGTCCGTCATCGGAAACGTCAAAACTTTCAGCCAAATCACATGTTAAATTAAAATTTTCATCATACTTAATAAGTCCGTTAAAAATCATAGCGTTAACCGAACCGGACGGCGAATCGCTTGCCAGTATAGGATTCATAAAAGAAACATCACTGCCTATGGCAGTGATGAAAGCGTCTCCGTAAACCGGAGAGGAATTATCAGAAACTATTTCTTGCTGTTGGAATTCTTTTGACGAACAGGAAAATAAAAATAATGAACAAATAACAATTAACAAATAACAATTATTATTTTTTGATTTCAGAGTTTTATTTTTCACTTTCATGTTTTCTCAACTTGTTTTGGCTGTTATCCTGAGCGAAGGCGCCAGGCGCCATAGCCGAAGGATCTGCATTTTTTGCTGTCATCCTGAGCGGAAGCGCCTCAAGCGCTGTAGTCGAAGGATCTGCCGTTAAAAATAAATTTATATAACACTTTTATACAAATCATTCCAATTTTTATTGTTTGTTTCTATAAGGAAAATTTTCTTTTCTCTGCTCCAACCCTTTAGCTGTTTTTCTCTTTCTATTGCCTCGTTTACGTCATTGAATACTTCAACATATACAAGTTTATTAACTTTATATTTTTTAGTAAATCCCGCAATAAGTCCCTCTCTATGTTCATATGCTCTTTTTGCTATATTATTTGTAATACCAATGTATATAACGCCGTATTTCTTACTTGCCATTATGTAAATATAATAATTTTTCATGGTTTTTTGTAATTTTTACGGCAGCTGTTTCGACTACGGTGCCTTAGGCACCTTCGCTCAACATGACAAAAAAATGAAATATCTTTTCAATTGTTAATTTTTAATTGTTATTTATTACTTGTCGTATCCGGCCTTACAATAACGGAAAGCGAATCCCGGCTAAATATTCTATTGGCGGCTTCAATAATATCTTTGCTTGTAACTTTATCTACGTCTTCAAGAAACTTATCGTCGTATTGATATCCCTGGCCGACAACTTCCCGCCATCCGTAATAATAAGATCTTTTCCATACGGTCTGCCTGTCCAGTATATGTATGCCTCTCATAAATGTCTTGGTATCGCTGAGCTCCTGCTGCCCGACTTCATTCTCGCGCATATCTTTCAATATTTCTCTGATTCTGTTCAGCGTCAAATCAATATTTTTCTTGTCCAATCCTATATATATGAGAAAATAGCTGTCGCGCACTCTTGAAGGATACATTGCGTTGACTTCGTATGCAAGCCCGAGTTTTTCTCTAAGCTCGGTAAAAAGCCTGCTGGTCATTCTCCCGCCCAAAATAGCGCTTATTACTTTTAAGGTAACAAAATCTTCGCTTTTGAGTTCCGGAGCCGGAAAGCCTTTTATTATGTAAGCCTGATTAAACTTGCTTTTTATATCCAAAGTAGAAGATTCTTTCATCTCAAAATTAAATTCCGGTTTTTCAAACTTCTTTCCTGCCTCGATATCCGCAAAGTATTTCCCAAGACTGTTTTTTACGGTTTGCATATCGACATTTCCGGAAATTGATATAAGAATATTTGAAGCGTTAAATGAATTTTTATGCCATTCGGCAAGCTGCTCCGCGGTTATGGAGTTAATGCTTTCTTCGCTTCCCAAAACAGTCAGCGCATACGGAGTGCCTTCATAAAATTTCTTTATGAAATTGTCCATTGCCGTATTAAAAATCCTGTCCTTTCTGGCGTTTAATCCGGCTATATTATTTTTCTTTTCCATATCAATTTCATTTTGATTAAAAGCCGGATTTTTTATGACATCGGAAAGTATTTCGCAAGCTCTGTCAAAAAATTCGGATAAAAAGCTCATATTTATGAATGACATATCATGATCGACATTCGCGGAAAGGTCAGCGCCTATATTATCGACATCTTTTGCCAAAACTTCGCTTGAACGGTTTTTAGTCGATTTAGTCATAAGATTTGCCGTCATCAGCGATATTCCTGCATTTGAATTTGTCTCGCCTAAAACGGAAGCAGGCGTAAACACTTTCATGGAAACAACTTCAATACCGTCGGTTCTGTTAAAAATTACTTTTATATTATTTTTCAGCGTAAAATCTTCCATTCTGCCTCCAAAAGCGGTTTGGTATATCAAAATAAATGATAAAACAAATAAAATTTTTTTCATATTATTTCTCTTCCGGCAGCAAAGCCGCGCTTACCACATTCTCTCTGCTGTAATATTTTTTTAGAAAGTTTTGCGCGTCAATAATTTTTAAAGCGTTCATTTTTGAAAGATATTGCTCCGCGATTTCAGGTCTGCCCATTAACTGCCATATGCCGTAAGCGTATCCTATATTAAAAGGCTTCTCAAAAGAAAAACTCCACGCGGTTCTCATTGAAACATTCGCTCTTTCAAGCTCTTCTTCGCTTATTCCGTTATCAAGCATATTTTGTATCTGGACGTTTATCTCATCTTTAACTTTTTCATAATTCGCAGGGTCAAAAACCGCACTGATAAAAACCGCGCCCGTTCCTTTCATCGTTTGGAACGAAGAACCTATCGAGTAAACAAGCTGTTTTTCTTCTTTAAGAACCCTGTAAAGCCTTGAAGATTTACCGCCGCCTAAAGCGTGCATGGCAAGGTCAGCCGCGAAAATATCGTCAGAACTTGCGTCCGGGCCTAAAAATCCGAAAAACATATAACCTACTTCAACTTTCCCTTTTTTTACTATTGCTTCGCCCGGCTGCGCTTCTTCAAAAAGCAGAGGCTCTTGCGGGGAAGGTCTTACTTCAAAATTTCCGAAAGTTTTGGCTACGAGTTTTTCAATCGCTGATTTATCAAAATTGCCGCTGACAACTACTGTCATTTTTTGCGGAATATAATGAGTTCTGAAATAGTTATAAATCTCATCTCTTGGTATTGAGGATATAACCTTTTCATTGCCTATAACACTGTTTCTTAAAGCGCTTTGCCTGTATAAATTTGCGCTGAAAATTTCTCCTAGAACCGCGTGAGGGTTATCGAAATATCTTTGAATCTCTTCAATTACTACCTTCCTTTCCCTGTCAACGTCATCAGCAGGAAAGAGAGGATTTTGCATGGTATCGGCAAGCATTTTTACGGCTTCTTCAACACCGTCTCTTTGAACGTCAATATAATACATGGTATATTCGCTGGACGTAGCGGCGTTAATATATCCGCCCATATTTTCTACCCTGCGGCTGAGTTCGTCACCCGGATAATTTTTACTGCCTTTAAACATTAAATGTTCAAGAAAATGCGAAAGTCCCGCCTGTTCCGGCTTTTCGTCAACAGCTCCGACTCTCACATAAACCGCAACCGAAGCGGCCATACTGTTCTTATCATTTCTGAATATGGATGTAAGTCCGTTATCATATTTCACCCGTTTCGCTCCTTTTGATGAGGCACAGCCACATGCAAACACAAAGCACAATGCTGTCATCAACAGTATTTCTAATTTAATTTTTTTCATTTTTAATTATATCCTCTGCGGCTTTTTCAGGAATTCCTATATCCGCCGTAATAATTTTACCTGTATATTTTTTTAAAGCTTTATTTTTAAAAGCATTCTTTTTAAACGCAAAAGTCACTGTTTTGTCAGCCTTAACCGCATATCCCATAATCTCGCCGGTATCCCCGTTCATTCCGGAAGGTATATCAACGGATATTTTATAAGCTTTAACATGATTTATTTTATTTATCGTTTCAGCTGTTTGTTTTTTTACAAGACCGCTTATGCCCGTGCCTAAAACAGCGTCAATAATAATCCCGTATTTATCAATTAAGCACAAATCCGATAAAATATTTATTCCGAGCGTTTTGAGAATTTCAAAATTAATTTTACAGTCGCCTTTAAAAAAATTTTCCTGTTTAGTCAGTAATACGCTTACGTTAAAACCTTTATTGTTTAAATATCTGGCGGCAACAAACCCGTCGCCGGCATTATTTCCCGAACCGCAAACTACGGCCACATTCTTATTTTTCAACTTTCTTAACGCCTTTTCGCTTTCATCAGCAACGGCTTTTCCGGCATTTTCCATAAGAATTATTGAAGCGATTCCGTATTTACAGGACGTTATCGCGTCAATTTCTCTCATCTGCAGGACTGAAACAAACTTTTCAATTTCCGTCTTTTTCCGTTTCATTCTTTTTACGTTCCGCAACAGCGCTCATTACTATGTCTGCATAAGAATATGCCCATAATATCAGCAAAGCATAATTAAGTATCTTCAATTTATCCGCATTTTGTTCCAACAAGTTTTTGGCAAACTCTTTCATCGCTCCAAAATCCTGAGGCACAGCCGACGGTTCAACCGATGAAACAATAACGGCAGACATCAAAATCAATATAATAACGCCGATACCGAGTATTATAAATCCCTTTTTAAACTGCTTTAAAACCAGCTGCCCCACTCCGGGCCCCAAAAACGTATTTACCAATATCACAACGCCGTATTTCCAAAACATTTCTTTTCCTTTATATGTTTAAAATTTTTCTTGACGTTCTCTTCCGGCATAGTAAGCAAACTGTAAAAAATATTTTCTGAAAAAATCTCCGGTTGAGTTATAATAATTATCGTCATATAAATAATCTATAAGCGCTTCTTTCATGCGCGTAACTTCTTTAAGCCTTTTAACATTCTTTTTATCCGCGATGGTTAAATATATCAACTCCAGCATTCTCGCAAAAGCATTTTCGAATTTACTCATATCGTTCTTTTCTTTCCATTTCATAGCGCGTTCAACTTCACTGCCTATATTTGCCATCTGTCTGGCAAAAGAAAACTGCTCCCAGCGCCCTGAAGCCAAAGTTTTATGAAAAACTTTCTTATTGCCGTTGATTCGTAATTCGTCATTCATAATTGCCGTTTATCCGTTACTCCGCATCCCTGCATCATCGCATCTCTGCATCGCCGTTTTATTTTAATATATTATCATCCCCGCATACCCGACAACTTCGCTGAAATCCCCGCTTACTTCTCCGGAATTTGAATATCTCAAAAGTTCAGCTTTCTTAGCTCCTGCAAGCTTTGAATAAAAAAGCATTGCGGCAACAGGCGAAGCGCCGCACATGCTTATATTTCTTTCTTCAACAACTTCAAGCAAGCCTTTACCGTCAAGCTGCATAATCTCTTTTATAGCCAGATCATCGCATATTTTAGCTATCGCCGCATTTGAATAGTGGCTCATATCAGTGGAGGCGACAACGCATATTTTCTTGCTAAGATACTCGTTTGAAGCCTTATAGATCGCTTCGGCCAAATCCATACACTTTTTATATTCATAAGTCTTCATGCAAATAGAAACAATTTTTGCGGAAGGATTTATTTTTTTT
This sequence comes from Candidatus Endomicrobium neocapritermitis, assembly GCA_009778325.1. Lineage (GTDB taxonomy): Bacteria > Elusimicrobiota > Endomicrobiia > Endomicrobiales > Endomicrobiaceae > Endomicrobium_B > Endomicrobium_B neocapritermitis. The sequence continues at coordinate 94,242 of WRJZ01000049.1, forward strand.
ATAAACGGAAGCTGGACTTCTAAGGAATGTTCCATTATATGCGCGGTATCGTCAAATTCTGCAAACTTTGAATTTAAAGCAATAAGCTTTGCAAACTCATAATCAATTTCTAAATCGCCTATGGGTGTTTCCCATGAACCCGCAGGATATATTGATATTTCAGGGCCAAGACCAGTATGGCTTGGGCAAAGAATAACATAGGTATCACAAATTTGAGAAGACGCGTATGTTGTCCCGGCAGTCATACCGGAATATATCCATCCCGCATGCGGGCTGACAATGCCTATGGCATGTTTTTTCTTTTGCACATCAGGAATATAATTTTCTATTTCTTCGGCATTATTCGGATACCAGTTTTTAAAACGCATTGTTCTTTTCATTCAAGTTCCTGTTGCCATCCGTTTTCTAAGTTAAGGCTTTCAAGATGATTATAAGCTTCTTCATATTCTTCAATCGTCAAATTTCCTGATAATTCTTTGAATTCCGACGATTTATGCGCAGGATGATATTGCGCCATAAGGCTTAAAAAAGTTTCTTTTGACAGTTCCCGTGCGATAAAGTCCAAAGATTTTTTAGTATTTTCTACATTTCCCGGCAAAACCATATGTCTTATCAAAACGCCTTTCTCGGCTATACCGTCTTCATTAATTTTTAAAATTCCTTTTTGCCGCGCCATCTCTTTTAACGCCGCGCAGTTTACTTCAACATAGTCTTTTATGCCAGAATATTTAAATGCAGTTTCACTATCGGCATATTTTATGTCTGGCAGATAAATATCAATCGTATCTTCCAAAAGTTTTAAAACTTCAACTCTTTCATACCCGCTGCAATTGAACACTATCGGAATTTGGAGCCCTTTTTTCCGCGCCAGATAAACCGACTTCGCGACTTCAGCGCTGTAATGCGTAGGCGTGACAAAATTTATATTGTGTACACCTTTCTTTTGTAAACCCAGCATTATATAGGCAAGCTCTTCAATTGAAACTTCTTTACCGTTTCCAAGCTGGCTTATCGGATAATTTTGGCAAAAAACGCATTTTAGCGTACAATTTGCAAAAAATATAGTTCCGGAACCTTTTTCCCCGGTAATGGGCGGTTCCTCGCCCATATGAACATTACAGCTCGAAACTAATATTTTGTTTCCGGTTCTGCAAAGACCAACCTGACCTTTATTTCTGTTGACGCCGCACTTTCTCGGACAAATTTCACATTTATCCATCATTTTATAAAGCTTTTCAATATTTGCTTCAATAACTTTACTGCTCACTACCTGCCCCTTAACTTTTTCGCTTTTTTTAAGCCGTTAAGTAATTGATTCTTTACACCGTTTTCTTTTTCCTTGCCGCATAAGTCTGTTAGAACATCAAAAAGCTTACTGTTTGCATATTTAGGAATTTGAATAATTCTCGCAAGTGCGTACGCACTGCTCCAACGAATTACCGTACCTTCATCCTTTGTGTTTTTCATTAGACTTTGTATTATGGCATCTAATTCGCTTGGAAATAGATGCGCGATGTTCCCGACTATTCTTGAAGCCTCTCTCTTTATTGAGTTTGACTTTGATTCAACAAATCCTTTGGTAAATTTCAGCCAGTCTTTATTTGATATTTCAGGCTTTTCAGATGAAACAGCTTCCATCGCTTCAAAAACCAAAGCCATCTTTTTATGGTCAAGCACATCTTCTAATTTTTTAATTTCTTTAATTGTAATTAATTTTTTTCGTATGGATTCGGCTATTTTTTCTCTTTTTTCTACGGATTTAATTAATTTATTGTCCAGTAAACTGATAATATTCATACCCACCGCCTAATCAAGAATTATCGTTACAGGGCCGTCATTATGTATTTCAACAAGCATATCTGCGCCGAACTCCCCGCTTTCAACTTTCAGTCCTGATTTTAACGCAATATTTAAAAACTCTTCATAAAGCTGCTTACCTAACGCATAAGGAGCCGCAGACGTAAAATCAGGCCGCTTTCCTCTGCCGCAGTCTCCGTAAAGAGTAAACTGCGAAATAATCAGAATTTCCCCTTTTATATCTTCAACAGAGTAATCAAACTTACCGGCTTCGTTGGAAAATATTCTTAAATTTTTTATTTTTTCAAAAATCTTATAACATTCTTCAGGCGTATCATTTTTTCCAAATGCAGCCAATACGACAAGCCCTTTAGAGATTTCTCTTTTTTCTTTACCGTCTATAGCAACCGAAGCTTTTTTAACTCTTTGAATAACTGTTTTCATTTTTTTATCAGTACTGATTTAGGTATTCATTTAATATTATAACCGTTAATTTTTTTCATCTGCAAACAATTCGCGCAGTTTTTGTTTCAACAGTTTTTTATCCGGCAATTGAATTTTATATTCTGCTATCATAGTCGGCTGCAATGTTCTGCTTAAAGCGTATTCTACAACTTCACTGTCTTTATCTTTACAGAGCAGGATACCAATGCTTGGGTTTTCATTCGGCTTCTTAACATCTCTGTCTAATGCTTCCAAATAAAAATTTAACTGCCCTAAGTGCTCAGGCTTAAATTTGTCAGCTTTTAGTTCAAAAGCAACCAAGCACTGCAAACCTCTGTGATAAAAGAGCAAATCTATAAAGAAATCCGAATTACCTACCTGAACTTTATATTCCTCTCCTATAAAAAGAAAATCTTTGCCAAGTTCAAGTATAAAATCTTTTAGTTGCCTTAGAAGCCCTTTTTGCAAATCGTTCTCGCTATGTTCATCACTAAGCTTCAAAAATTCAAAAGAATAACTGTCTTTAAAATTGTTTAAAGCGTTTGGAAATTTATTCTTAACAGACGCGGGCAAAGACTTATTGCCAAGCATAGTTCTTTCGTATATTCCTGTTGAAATTTGACGCTCAAGCTCTCTTTTACTGTAAGCCTCTTTTATTGAAGTTTTTAGATAAAACTCTATCTCTTCAATACTTTGACTTCTAGAAAAAATTATAAGATTATGTGTCCAGCTTAATTCTCTCACCAGTGGTGAGAGTTTTGGGAAATCTTTATATATTTCATAAAACTGCTTCATGCGCCAGAGGTTTTTGTCTGAGAAACCTTTCAACTCCGGTTCCATCTTTGATATATATTCTGCTAATTCCTCTACAACTCCCTGACCCCATTGAGAATCTTGAATTTTTTCATTTATATATTTTCCTATATTCCAATATAAATCAATCAACTCAGTATTAACACTTTTTATGGCATTATAACGAGATTTTTTGATTAGACTTACTACTTCTGAAAACTGTTTGTTTTTATCAGAAATGATTGTCATAAATTCCTTTTTTGCGCATCGAGTAACTCGCGTCTATCCGGATTTGAACCGGGACATTCAGCTTCGGATGTCGACGCTCTATCCTATCTCTTGTTTCAAGTATTATACCAAAAATGCAAGAAAACTGAAATGAGCCACTCCGCACAGCAAGCTGTGCGGTATCAGTTGTCATGCCCGTGAAAACGGGCATCCATTTTTAAACTTGGATTCCCGCTTTCGCGGGAATTGACAACCAAGCGGTTCCCAGCAGCAAGCTGCTGGGTATAGTGTTAACAATAAAAAACGGTGAAATTGTAAAAGGGTTCGCAGGGAATGAGATTGAATAACTGTAGATCTTACAATAACTATAATCCAAAAACTTATCGAAATTGCAAAGTTTTTGGATTGCTCTCCAAAAACTTGCATACTTTACATCTGTATACCCTTCCTCGTCAGAATTATAGACTTATAATAATTATCTAAATTTATTGGATATGCGTATATAGGTTCGCTATTTGAGCCGAACAAATTTTGATTATAATTATAAGGTAATTTTCGTGATCCTATTTTATACTTTACATCTCTGTTATTCCACAAATTGTCTTTATATAACAACTGTTGCGTTTTTTTATGATATGTAACTCCGCTTATTGCGCAATTATCCTGCTTCTTAACTTTTTTACAATACTCCAAATATGCTTGCAAGTATTGTTGTTCTTCTAAAGTAAACCTTGCTATTTGTTTTTCTCTTTTATCTAATAAATTATGGTACTCATTTAATTCCTTATTATATTTATCTAACTCTTTTTGTGGCGGCTCTTTTATTTTTGCTTTATACAACCCATATAAATGCCCCCAAATGTTTTTCCCATATCCATCGATTCCAACAACAGATATGTCATTCATCCGCGCTAAACAATACCCGTCTTTAGGGGTATTTATTTGGAAGGTTCTATTTTGTAAAAACTGTTTATATATGTATTCAGGTACATTTCCTTGTAAAAATGTACCAAATTCAGATTTTTGTGTGCCTGAATGATCATCTATCTGAATTAGAGCAGAATCAAGATTTATGCTTCTATCTATTATAGCTGCTCCGGCTAAAGTTATAACAGTGTATTCTATATCTTTGGGTAACGTTTTTGAATCTATCACATAACTATTTTTGGGTTCAGTTGGACTAACAGGCGTTGGTATTATTTTAGAAGACCAATCTTCAAAAAATGGTTCTGCTGCATTTGTTCCCGAATTATTTTGATTTACCGTAACACACCCTATAAACAATATCAAACAACAACTTGCTGCAAATATAATTTTTTTCATATAACACCTCTTCAATATTATTTTAACTGCATTATACAATTCACTTTTATTGACTCAAATTTTCAAACATTGCCTGTATCTTTTAAGACAGCAAATCAATAATGTTGTTTTTTACTTTGAAACAATAATTTTTCCAAAAATCCTTTTCTGTCTTTCACGAAATCTTTATATTTTTCTTCGTCAAAAACATCGCTTTTATCGTTATTGCAAAAATAACACGCAAGCACGCAATTTTCTTTTGAATAATTTTTATTTGATTTTTTTCTATCTATCTCAAGATTAACGCCTCTTGAGTGCCCTTGCGAGATTTTTCCGTTTTGAGGAAATCTTTTTGATTTCAACATTCCTTCCATAACAATTGTTTCAATATCGGTTTCCTGCATTTCGCAATAATGGCATTTCTTTTCTTGTTTTTCATATTGTTGTTTATACCATTCTTTAAAATCATTAAAATCTTTGAATCCGTTAATATCCTTTTTTTGTATGTCGTTGAATTTATGTTTTAGTTGTTTTTCATTTTTCATAATACCTCCAAGATTTTAATTTTTTTAGACAAATAAAAAGGCGACCTTGCTTTATGAGGTTGGATATCCACAAGAGCAAAGTCGCCGTAGGGGATTAGCCTATCCGAAGATAGACTTTTCCCCAAACATAGCGACTTCCTTGGCTATCCAACCTTATTTGTATTTCTACAAACAGATGAAGGTTTTACCTTCAGCCAAAAAAGTCATATTAAGTTTTATTTAAGCGTCTCCCGACGCTTCATTTTAAAACAAACTCCTAAGAATAACAACAAAATGAATTACAAAACTATTATACAAATCACAACCAGTGCGTTAAAGTCAAAATAAACTTTTAGATATATAAAGATACTATGATTCCGGTCAACCGCGCCTATCCGGATTTGAACCGGAACATTCAGCTCCGGAGGCTGACGCTCTATCCAGTTGAGCTATAGGCGCAATAAAAATATCCGGACTTTAATTCTCGCGCATCACTGAGACTGTAGATGAGAATAACGACAAAGGCAACCCCTCTCCGTCAGCTTCGCTGACACCTCTCCCGCAAGGGGCGAGGGTAACAGCTACGACAACAAAAAATTTTTTGCAGTATTTTTACTCTATACTTTTAACTCTTCACTCTGCCGTTATTACGTTCTTCTAAACACATCTGTTTTCAAGGACGTTACTCTGTCTAAAAATACTTTGCCGTCTAAGTGGTCTATCTCGTGCTGAATAACAATCGCTTCAAAGCCTTCTGTTTTTAAACTTCTTTTTGTTCCTTGCAGGTCTGTATATTCAACTTCGATTTTCTTTTTTCTTGTAACATATCCCGTAAAATCCGGAACGCTCAAGCATCCCTCTCTGGAACTTGTTTTTCCCGAAGAGTAAGTAATTACCGGATTTATCATTATCAATAATCCGTTATTATGATGCGGTTTCGGATTTAAAGACACGTCAACCACTATCATTCTTGACAAAACTTCAACCTGCACCGCCGCAATGCCTACACATCTGTCTAAAGCGCAGATTGTCTGACGCATATTTTCAGCAAGAGTACGCACGCTGTCATTTACTTCATTGATTGGAAGCGATGTCTGCTTAAGCAAAGGATCTGGGATTGTAATAATTGGAAGCACGCTCATAAATACAACCGCTTATATATCTGCCGATTCGGCCTGATTAACCGAAACCGCAACATTCATGGATTTTGCCAAATTCAAAAGCTCTTGCTGAATTTTTGATATTGCTATTTTTTTTGGAAATTCAGCTTCAATAATCATGATATAAGTTTTTTTGCCTTTACTCTTTGAGACAGCTGTTTGGACATCGGTTATATTTATTTTATAACCTGCAAGAAAAGAGCTTATACCGTAAACAATTCCGGGTTTATCAGCGCCATAAACTGATATTATATACGGATTTACAAGTTTTTTTCTTTTGGGAGCAAAAGACGTAAGCTCCGAATATGAAAAAGACATACTTAAGGAACGGGATGATTTTTGGAGTTTTAAGTAGAGCTCCTTAGGATTTACATCTTTTGGAAGGCTCAGTATAAGTATCATCGCAAACTGGCCGTGAAGAATGGTCATAGTTGAATCTTCAATATTGCACTTGTATTCATACAGAACTTTTGCAATAGCGCTGACCAAACCCGGCCTGTCTTTTCCTATTGCCGTCAAAGAAATATATTTGCCTGCCATTGGATTCTCCCGTTATGCAACTATATATTTTTGCGCATTTTTCATAGCTTCATGAATTTTTGAAAAATCTTTTGTGCCGCCCTGTGCAAAATCAGGTTTTCCGCCGCCAGAACCGTTAATTTCAGCCGCAAACGCCTTGGCGATTTTTCCGGCATTAAATCCTTTTTTAACATTATCCTCACTAACAGAAACGATAAAAGAAGCTTTGTCTTCAGCCTTTGAAACAACCAAAACTACGCATGAACCGAGTTTGTCTTTTGCTTTATCCGAAATATCTCTTAAAGCTTTTATATCGGCTCCTTCAATATTCAATCCTAAAAATTTTACGCCGTTAATCTCTTTAGCTTCTTTGACAAGGGAATCCATTTCCGACGAAATAGCGCGGCTTTTTAAAGTATTGAGCTCCTGTTCAAGTTTTTTATAGTCGTCAAAATGTTTTTGCACTTTTACGGCTAAATCGCTTTTTGAAGAGTTAAACAGTTCCAAAACTTTTGAAAATTGATATTCCTCTGTAGAAATATATCTTTCCGCCGCTTCGCCGGCTACAGCTTCTATTCTTCTTACGCCGGCAGCTACAGAAGATTCTGAAAGAATCTTAAAAATTCCTATATCTCCGGTTCTTGAAATATGTGTTCCGCCGCAAAGTTCCATAGAAAAAGCCTTGCTTTCGTTTTCATTTTTAACTGATACGGTTCTGACAACATCGCCGTACTTTTCACCAAAAAGAGCCATTGCTCCGGCATTTCTAGCATCAGCTATACTCATATTTTCAACACATACAGGCATATTTTCTCTTATAACGGCATTTATTTTATTTTCTATTTTATTTAAATCTTCTCTCTTAATTGCCGAGAAATGAGTAAAGTCAAAACGCAGATAATCAGGAGCAACCAAAGAACCTGCCTGGGTTATATGGTCGCCGAGAAACTCTCTTAATACTTTATGGAGCAAATGCGTCGCCGTATGATGCCTTTGAATCTGCTTTCTGCGCTCTTTATCAATAGAAGCTAGAACCTCTTCCCCTTTTTTCACAGAGCCTTTTACAACTTTAACTTTATGCACAAAAAGACTGCCTATAGGCTTAAAAACATCTTCCACTACAGCTTCAAAAGAAGGCATTGTTAACACGCCTGTGTCAGCGCTTTGACCGCCGGACTCTGCGTAAAAAGGCGTCTGGGAAAGAATAATTTCTCCGCTGTCGCCGTCTTTTAAACCATCGGTTTCTTTTCCGTCTTTAATCAAAGCAAGCGCTTTCCCGGGAAATTCATAATTGTCATATCCTACAAAGTCGGTGTCGCCGGTTTTCTTATGAAGTACGGAATAAAAAGTTATATCTTTTTCCCCTGAACCGCCCCATGCCGCACGGGATTTTTCCTGAGCTTTTTTCTGTTCCGATTTAAAACCTTCTTCATCAACAGTCATATCATTTTCAGAAGCAATTTCTTTTGTTAAATCATGAGGAAAGCCGTAAGTATCGTAAAGTTTGAAAACATCTTCTCCGCTTATTACTTTCACTCCTTTTGATTTATATGAACTTATCATATTGGATAATAGATTCGATCCGGCTTCCAAGGTTTCCAAAAATTTTTCTTCTTCAACTTTAATTATCGCTTTTATATTCGCAAGCCTTGAAGAAAGCTCGGGATACGCGGGTTCCATAATTTTAAATACGGTTGAAGCAAGCTCATTTATGAAAGGCTTGTCGTATCCGTACATTTTACCCTGTCTTACCGCCCTTCTGAGAATTCTTCTTAGCACATATCCGCGGCCTTCATTTGACGGAAGAACGCCGTCAGATATTAAAAATGTTACGGCTCTGGAATGATCCGCAATCATCCTGAGTTTTAATATGTTTTTGCCTTCATATTTAACATTTAATATTTTCGCTGCCTCTTCCATAATCGGCACAAATAAATCAGTTTCAAACACGCTCTTTTTTCCGTTTGCCGCCGCAACAAGCCTTTCAAGACCCATACCGGTATCTATATTTTTTCTCGGAAGGTTTTTCAATGATCCGTCAGCCTGCCTGTCAAACTGCGTAAAAACAAGATTCCAGATTTCCAAATGCCTGTCACAGCTGCACGCCGGGCTGCAATCCGGTTTTCCGCAGCTCATTTCAGGGCCTAAATCAATAAGTATTTCCGAGCATGGCCCACACGGACCAGTGTCGCCCATATTCCAAAAATTCGTATCATCGCCCATTTTTATTATTCTGTCAGCCGGAACAATCTTTTTCCAAATTTCTGCGGCTTCATCGTCATCTTTATAAACCGTTATATAAAGCTTATCTTTAGGCAGCGCCATATTTTTCGTTAAAAATTCCCACGCCCACTCAATCGCTTCTTTTTTAAAATAATCGCCGAAAGAAAAGTTTCCGAGCATCTCAAAAAAAGTCAAATGTCTGGTAGTTATCCCGACCTGATCTATATCGGAAGTCCTAAAACATTTCTGGCAGCTCGCAGCTTTTGTGAAAGTATCTTTGCTTTGCCCCAGAAAATGCTGTTTAAACTGCACCATTCCGGCAGACGTAAAAAGTAAAGTTTTATCCCCGGAAGGCACAAGCGCGTCCGAAGGTACAATCGTGCTTCCTTTTTCTTTAAAAAACTTTAAAAATTCCGCTCTGATTTGGGCTGATTGTTTGTTATTTTTTGTATTCATGATGAGTGATTTTAGCAAAAAAAAAGACCCAACTCAAACGGCAGAAGATCAGAAGCTCAGCAGCTCGGAAGCTCAGTAACGGCAACGACAAATCTTTTGTCTTTGCTGAGCTTCCGAGCTTCCGAACTTCCGCCGTTAACAATTATACAGTCGTATCACATTGAAAATGCATAAAAAGGCAATTACCGTAACGGCAACTCCGGCCGCGAGCAGCAAAATTGACTGAAAAAAATATTTCCTTCTAAGTTCTTTTTCGCTTTTGTTTGAAAGTATAAAGATAGGAGTTTCTTTCCCCCTCTCTATCGTAATAATACTTTCGCCTTTAGGAGTCAATATTTTATCCATTATTTCTCTTTCCAGCGTTTGTCTGGCAATTTCCCACTCTTCCTGGCTTATTGTACCGTCGCCGTTTATATCAAAACGTTCCAGCATCATTTTTTTATCCTGCCTTGCTTCTTTTAAAGCTTTATTAACTTCTGCTCTTACGTCAGCAACTTTTTCCCTTGTAGCCGTGCCAAGACAATACACAAAATCACCATCTTTTATCTCAGATTCAACGTATGAATAACCGGCATCTCTCCATCTTTTTGTTTCCACAACGATTTCCGCGTCAAAAGGATCAACATAAACTTTTCCGGTTTCATCTTCAATATAAAAAGGCATTGCCCTTAAGCTTTCTGTCTTATAGCCAAGTATGCCGCCGGGTATCCCGGAAGATATCAGGCTGCCGAAAATATCGGATTTGTCCGGGAGCTCTCTTATAGACAAATAATGATAAATGTCAAACAAACCCGGAAACCGTCTGGCTTTCCCGTAAACCTCAACAAACCCCAAAGGCAAAGAACCTATTTTTGACGTTGCCGTATCCCTGATATATCTCAGTTTTTTGTATTTATTGAAACTTTCAAGATAAATATACACTCCCGCGGCTAAAACCACGATATCCGCAACCCGTTTAGGAATATACCCTAAAAAGCTTAAATAAAGCGCAGCTATAAAAAGTACGGCAAACAGCATAATCGCAATTGCGTTTCTCACAATTATCTCCGGTATTAATACCTTATTACAGTCTTAACTGGTCTTAGCTCTTCTTTTGTTTCGGTTTGAAACATCTGCCTTTCTTTAAGATTTAAATATCTGGCAACAATAATATCAGGAATCTGGTAAATTCTGGTATTAAATAATGCTACGGACGCATTATAAAATTCACGCCTGCCGGCAATATCATTTTCAAGCGCGGTAACTCTTCTTTGTAAATTAAGAAATTGCTCATTTGCTTTCAGATCGGGGTACTGCTCTGAAACTGCATATAAAGATTTTAAAGCCGATCCCAGACACAAATCAGCTTTCACTATTTCATGGCTGTTTGAAGAGCTTAAAAAAAGAGTTCTTGCTTCAATGACTTTTTGCAAAGTTTCCCTTTCATGCTTCATATATGCTTTACATATTTCGACAAGATTAGGTATTTCGTCAAATCTCTGCTTTGCCAGCACGTCAATATTGGAGCTCGCCCTGTCAATATTAACCTTTAAACTTATCAGAGAATTATAAATACCGATAATAAATATAATAAGAGCAACCAACATTAATATTGAAACTATCGCAATTACAAAAACCGAAGCGGTTAACACTATCGACATTTTGAGCCCCCTTTTTAACGGCAGAGTGAAGATGATGGAAAGTATTATACCACGCCATAATATTAAGGTCAATATGGCGAACAGTAGAGAATAGATACGGCAGACAACTGCTAACAGCTTAATATTTTTAACTATTAACTATTATCTTTTATCTATTCTCTGACGTTACAATTGTTATTTAAATTTTAAAACAGGACTATTAAAAAATTAAAAGTGGACTCCTTTGAGCAAAGCGTTTTTAATGATTTGAACATCTAAAAG